>NZ_KB902852.1:0-588803 GCF_000379565.1 Cupriavidus sp. UYPR2.512
CATTTCAAACAGTTTCGCAATATATTCGAAACCGCCATGGCCCAGCTTGTCCGCCTCCACAGCCGCATACCGCCGTCGGTCCTTCTCCGACAAGCGCGCGTACAGCCGCTTCATCCGCGTTTCAACCTCAGCCCGGTAACCAGCCTGCATCGTTTGTCCTCCAGAGGCATCACATCTTACCCGCGTCGCTTTGCGCACGCCAGGTCCACTTCGGGAAGTTATTTCTCACTCGTTCCATAGTCGGTCGCGGCGACGCGCCAGGTGTGGGTCGAGGCAGCGGGATCGAACGGACTATCGGACGAAACCGCATGCTCCAGCGCGCCCAATGCTTCGCGCAACGGTTCGCGCAGCGATTCTGCCCTGGCGGTGGGGCGCATGCCGCGCGGGCCCGGCAACAGCAGCGGATCGCCGAAGAAATCGCGCAGCCTGGACAGATGCACGCTGACCGAAGGCTGCGACAAGTGCAGCCGCTGGGCCGCGCGGGTCACGTTGTGCTCGGACAGCAGCACATCCAGCGTCACCAGCAGGTTCAGGTCCAGCCGCCTGAGATTAGTCATGACAATACCTGGGATATTGGATATTCATTTCCAATATAGCGGAAGACGGCCTACGCTGGCTTCACTCATTCATTGGAAGCCGCTGTCATGAACGTATTGCTTGTCTATGCCCACCCCGAACCGAGGTCGCTCAACGGTGCCATCCGCGACTTTGCCGTGCAGCGCTTGCGCGATGCCGGGCACCAGGTCCAGGTCTCGGACCTGTATGCGATGCAGTGGAAGGCGCAGCTCGACAGCGCCGACACCAAGGCGCCATCGGCCAACGCGCCGTTCCATCCGTCACTGGATTCGAAACATGCCTTCGAAAACGGGCTGCAGAGCGATGACATTGCGCGTGAGCAGGACAAGCTGCGCTGGGCCGATGCCGTCATCCTGCAGTTCCCGCTGTGGTGGTTCTCGATGCCGGCCATCCTGAAGGGCTGGGTCGAGCGCGTCTATGCCTATGGTTTTGCCTACGGCGTCGGCGAGCACTCCGACGAGCGCTGGGGCGACCGCTATGGCGAAGGCAGCCTCGCCGGCAAGCGCGCCATGCTGGTCGTCACCACCGGCGGCTGGGAATCCCACTACAGCGCGCGCGGCATCAACGGCCCGATCGACGACATCCTGTTCCCGATCCACCACGGCATCCTGTACTACCCCGGGTTTGACGTGCTGCCGCCGTATCTGGTGTATCGGACCAGCAAGGTGGATGCGGCGCGCTTTGGGGAGATTCGCGAGGAATTGGGCCAGCGGCTGGATACCCTCTGGACAACCGCTCCGATCCCGTTCCGGCCGCAGAACGCGGGGGACTACCGGATTCCGCAATTGACGCTGCGTGAGGAGGTTGCGCCGGCGGCGGTGGGGTTCGCGGCGCACGTGGCATAGGGGCGGCAACCGACGGCCGCCCCGGCGGACTTACTCCGCCCGAATATCCGCCCGCGCCGCCACCGCCCGCATCTCCGGCAACTCCTTCTCCACCCGCGCCTTCACCGCCGCGCCATTGCCATAAGCCGGCGTCAGCGCCAGTTCAACCATGCGCGCCTTGGTAGCCGGCGCGTTGGCCACGTCCGCCAGGGCCTTCTCCAGCTTCTGCTGCACCGGCGCGGGCAGGCCCGCGGGTGCCAGCAGCGCGAACCAGGTGCCCATCTGGAAGCCGGGGTAGCCGCTCTCCGCGACGGTAGGCACTTGCGGCAACGCTGGCAGTCGCTGCGGCGACAACACCGCCACTGGCCGGATCTTGCCGCCCTTGATCAGCGGCAGGGTGGCCACCACGGTATCGACCGCGACCGGCACCTGGCCGCCGGCCAGCGCGGTCAGGCTGGGGGCGCTACCGTTGAAGGGCACGTGGACCATGCGGATGCCGGTGGCGGACTTGAGCATCTCCGCGCCGAAATGCACTGAGGAGCCGGCGCCGAACGAGCCGTAGGAGAACTTGTCAGGGTGGGCCTTCGCCTGCGTTACCAGATCCTTGAGCGAGGTGATCTGCGTGTCCGGATTGGCCACCAGCACCAGGCTCATGTCGGCGACCAGGCCCAGCGGGGTGAAGCTCTTGATGGGGTCGTAGCCCAGGTGTTGGCGGATCGCCGGGTTCAGCGTCAGCGTGGTGCTGGCCGCCAGAAGCAGCGTGTAGCCGTCGGGCGGAGCCTTGGATACCTGGGTGGCGCCAATCACGGTGCTGGCGCCCGGCTTGTTCTCGACCACCACCGGCTGGCCGAGCTTTTCGCCAAGGCCGACAGCCAGCAAGCGGCCCAGCACGTCAGTGGCGCCGCCCGCGGCAAAGGGCACCACCAGCCGGATCGGGCGCTCCGGCCAGGACTGTGCCTGCGCGGTGGCAGGCGTAGTGAACAGCACCGCGGTCAGGGCGGCGGCGCAGGCGAGAAACAGCTTCGGGGGCATTGCGGTCATCGTTGGCACTCCTGCCGGCAGTTGTAGGAATAGAAGGCAATCGGAAGCAATACGAAGCGGGGCCAGGACAAGCCGAGGGCTCAATCGAGCCAGGGGCTGCGCACGCGCGAGAAGCCGCCGGCCTGGTCATAGGCATGGCCGAGCTGCAGCACGGCGGCGTCGGCCTGCGCCGGGCCGATGATCTGGATGCCGGCCGGCAGGCCCTGCGGGCCGAAGCCGGCTGGTGCGGCCAGGGCGGGCAGTCCGGCCATGGTGGCCGGCACCACTGTCTGCATCCAGCGGTGGTAGGTGTCCATGTCGCGGCCGTCGATGGCGTGCGGCCAGTCCCAGTCGGCATCGAACGGGAATACCTGCGCGGCTGGCAGCACCAGGTAGTCGAAGCGCTCGAACAGCGTGCGCAGTGCCTGGTACCACGCGCTGCGCTCGCACAGGGCCTCGTACACGCGCGTGCCCGGCAGGGCCAGGCCGCGCTCGATCTCCCATACCGCTTCAGGCTTGAGCAGTGCGCGCCTGGCCGGGTCGTGGTACAGCGCCGCGTTGGCGCCAGCCACCGAGAAGCTGCGCAGGTCGATCCACGCGTGCCACAGGCGTTCCAGGTCGAATTCGGGCAGCGCCGCGTCGACAGTGCAACCAAGCGTGCGCAGGTGCGTGAGCGCCTGCGCGCAGGTATCGAGCACGCCGGCTTCGGTCGGCAGGTGGCCGCCCAGGTTGCCCAGCCAGCCGATGCGCACGCCGGCCCAGTCCCGTTCGGGCGGCAGCGTGAAGGTGCCGGGCGCTTCGGCGCGGTGCGTCAGCGGCAGGCGCGCGTCGAAGCCGGCCTGCACCGACAGCAGCAGGGCCAGGTCCGGCACGTTGCGCGCCATCGGGCCGGCCACGCTGAACTGCTGGAAGAAGACCTCGTCGCCCGGGCCGTGCGGCACGCAACCGACCGAGGTGCGCAGGCCATACACGTGGTTGAACGCCGCGGGCGTGCGCAGTGACCCCATCATGTCCGAGCCATCCGCCACCGGCAGCATGCGCAGCGCCACGGCCACCGCGGCGCCGCCGCTGCTGCCGCCGGCGGAGCGCGCCGGGTCGAAGGCGTTGCGGGTGGTGCCGTAGATCGGGTTGTAGGTATGGCCGCCCAGGCCGAACTCCGGCGAGTTGGTGCGCCCGACAAAGACCGCGCCGCCGGCGCGCATGCGCTCGAAGATCACGGCGTCGGCCTCGCTGACCTGCCCGGCGAAGATCGGCGAGCCCTTGGTGGTGACCATGCCCGCCGCCGGGCTGATGTCCTTGGGCGCCTGCGGGAAGCCATGCAGCGGGCCACGGCTGGCGCCGCGCGCCAGTTCGGCG
Source organism: Cupriavidus sp. UYPR2.512 (assembly GCF_000379565.1). Lineage (NCBI taxonomy): Bacteria > Pseudomonadati > Pseudomonadota > Betaproteobacteria > Burkholderiales > Burkholderiaceae > Cupriavidus > Cupriavidus sp. UYPR2.512. Next base: position 3,777 of record NZ_KB902852.1, read on the forward strand.
TCGAGCCCGGCGGCCTGCGCGCGCAGGGTGTCGCGCTCCACCGGTGCCACGATGGCATTGACGCGCGGGTTGTGGCGGCCGATCTGGCCAAGGAAGGCATCAAGCACTTCCACGCACGAGACCTCGCGCGCATGGATGGCGCGCGACAGGGCGACGGCATCGAGTTCGGTGATGGGATCGGTGGATGGGCTGGGCGCCATGGCTCGGGTGTCTCCTGTGGTGTCGGGAAAAAGCATACGGGCGGCGCACGGTTTCCTGCAATCGATGATTTTTTCAAATATCCTTGCGTAAAACGCAAACCAGACCCGCGGACCCGCCCATGCTGTCGCATCGCCTGCAGGACACTTCATTACGCTATTTCCTGGAGGTCATACGCAGCGGCTCGCTGACCGAGGCGGCCCAGCGGCTCAATGTCACCGTGTCGGCGGTGAGCCGCCAGGTCGGCGCGCTCGAAGCGTTGCTCGGCGTGCCGCTGTTCGACCGCCGGCCGCGTGGCATGGTGGCCAGTGCCGCCGGGGAGTTGCTGGCAGCCTATGCCTTGCGCGGGGCGCTGGAAGCCGATCGGGTAGTGTCTGAGATCGCCGCGCTGCAGGGCCTGCGCCGGGGCCGGGTGCGGGTGGCCAGCTCGGCGGGGTTTGCGATCGAGTTCCTGCCGCGCATCATTGCCGAGTTCCGCCAGCGCTATCCGGGACTGCAGTTCCATGTGCGCGTGGCGCCGCCGGCCGAAGTCACCGGCATCGTGCTGCATGGCGATGCGGACATCGGCATCACCTACAGCCGCGCCGCGGAGCAGGGCATCCGCGTGGAGCACCGCCAGCCCGCTCCGGTGATTGCCATCATGCGTCCGGACCATCCGCTGGCGCGCTTTCGCAGCGTCACGCTGGCGCAGATGCAGCCTTATCCCCTGGCGCTGCCGGAGGGCGACAACACCGTGCGCCAGCTGTTCGACATCGCCTGCGGCGAACGCGGCATGGTGTTCGAACCCGTGCTGGTAACCAACCACTTCGAGACCCTGACCAACTTCGTGCGGCACGGTGGCGGGCTGTCGATCTCCGGCGCCGTCACCGTGGGCGACAGGTTGCGCCGCGGCGAACTGCACGCCGCCTCGATCCGAGAGCGCGGCATGCGCAGCCGCGCGATCGAACTGCAAACGCTGGCCGGCCGCACGCTGCCTGAGGGCGTGCGTGCGTTCCTGGGATTTATCCGCGAACGGCTGGCGGCGGAGGTTGGCGTGGCGGGCGCCTAGTGTCCTGCAGCGCCCGCCATCGTTGGCGTTATCCGCGCCAGGTGCTGCCGGTCACCTCGCCGGTGCCGCGCGCTTCGGGGGATTCGCGGCGCACACGGATGTCGTTGTTGACCTCCTTGACGCCGTAGGTGCCGTCGGCCAGGTCTTCGATATAGAACTTCTGGCCGCGGTCGCGCACGGTGCCGGTCAGTGACACCACGCCTTCGCTGACGTCGACACTGACGTCGCTCACGTCAACGCCGCGCGCGTAGCTGAGCTGCTCGCAGATCTGGTCGCGGATGCGCTCGTCACTGCGCTGGTAGCCGCGCGGGCCGGTGCGGCGCTCGGAGGAGCCGAACAAGTCGCCCACGGCTTCGCCGATGCGGCGGCCCAGGTTGTAGAGCACGCCGTGCGAGCCTTCGCGCTCCTCATCGAGATTGTCGGTTTCCCAGCCCCGGCGCTGCGCATACTCCCGATAGCCCGGGCTATGGCGCCGGGCTTCGTAGCGCTGCTTCTCTTCCCAGTCCTCGCGCGGGTCGACCCAGTAGCGGGTGTCGCTGCGCAGGTCCCTGAAGTAAGTGTCATCGCCGCGCGCGCGCTGCGATTCACGCGGTTCCCGTGCGCGTTCGGCGCTGCGGCGCCACTGGCGCTCGGCGTCCTCGTCGTCGCGTTGCCATGCCTGCGGATCGCGCCATTCGCGGGCACGTTCCCACCCATAGCCGCCGTTCAGGCCGTAGCGCAGGTTGCTGCCGTAGCGCGCGCCGGAAGGATGTTCCGGGTACCTGCCGGTGCCGTACGCTTCATTGAAATCCCGGGCCGGGCGGGCGGGGTCGCCATAGCTGGTCTGGCCGGGGGCCATTTGTTGGCGCCGACGCCGCGCTTGCCAGCGCTCCTGTTCGGATTCAGGTTGCCAGTCCTCGTCTTCCCATGCCTGGCGGTGTTGGCGCGCGGCGCGCGCATTGCGCTCATCGTAGTAGTAGCCCATGCTGTTTTCCTGACAGTGTGCGTGTGGCGCCATGTGCGGGCGCACATGCCGTGCGCGAGCCGCTGGCGGGTAATCAGGAAGGGGCAAGATTCGTACCGTGCGGCGGGATGCCCCGCGGACGGGGGTTGGCCGGCACTTTGGCGCGCGCCATCCGTGCAACGGTTTCAGAGCTTGTAAGGGATGCAAGGCCGGCTGGGCGGGCCGTGCCGCAATATCCACATGGCGCGAGGCAGGGCGCGCCACGCGTAGCCGGGGCGGGCGTCCGGGCGGTCATGCTGCCGCCCGTCGCCACCGTTTGGCTGGTTTACTTCGTGCTGCTGGTCTTGGTCGATCTGGTCGATCTGGTCGATCTGGTCGACTTGGTGGTCGTGGCTGCCTTGGCGGGAGCGGCTGCGCTGCCGGCGCCGGGGCATTGTAGCGTACAGGTCGAAAAAACCGACAGAACTGGTAAAAATGTTCTAACTCCGACAAAGGGAGCAGTTTCTGTGGCGGTGCCATGCCGGGCGCGAAGGCTCAGCATGCCCACGCCGGGGGCTGGCGCTCAGTGCGCGCCACCCCGCGGCGCCAGCCGCACGGCCAGCGCAGCCAGCGCGGCGGCGGTCGCCAGCGCGGCCACGCCGGTCCAGCCGAAACGCGCCAGTGCCAGGCTGCCGAGCGCGGCGCCGACGGCCATGCCGGTGAACATGCAGACGAACAGCACGGCATTCAGGCGGCTGCGCGCGCCCGGATCGATGCCATAGACGATGGTCTGGTGCGCGACCAGGGCGATCTGGACACCGAGGTCGAACCCGATGGCGCTGGCGCCGATCAGCCACAGCTGCGCATGCGGCGATACCAGCGGGGTCAGCAGCATGCCGGCAAACGACAGCGCCGCCAGTGCCGCGCCCAGCCGGGTCACCCGCTCCGGCCCGCTGCGGTCGGCAAGGCGCCCGGCAAGCGGCGCGCCCAGCGCGCCGGCGGCACCGGCCAGCCCGAACGCCCCCGCGGCCTCGCTGCCGAGATGGAACGGTGCGCCATGCAGCATCACCGCCAGCGTGGACCAGAACGCGCTGAAACCCACCGACAGCAGCCCCTGCGCCAGGGCGGCGCGGCGCAAGGCGCCATGCTCGCGCCACAGGCCCGCCAGCGAGGCCAGCAGCGCACCATACGGCTGCGCCGTGGTGGGCGTAAAGCGCGGCAACTGGCGCCGGGCAACCAGCGCGACCGCCGCGATGCTGGCCGCCGCAATCATGAACATGGCGCGCCAGCCGAAGTGCGCGGCGACGAAGCCGCTGACCACCCGCGACAGCAGGATGCCCAGCAGCAGTCCGGTCATGACCGTCCCGACCACCTTGCCGCGCTGCGCCGCGGGCGCCAGCACCGCTGCAGCGGGCACGATGTCCTGGGCCATGGTGGCGGCCAGGCCCACCACCAGGCTGGATACCAGCAACGCGCCAATGCCGGGCGCCAGGCCCGCCAGCAGCAAGGCGCCGACCAGTGCCACCGCCTTGGCCACGATGATGCGGCGGCGGTCATAGCGGTCGCCCAGCGGCGCCAGCAGCAGGATGCCCAGCGCATAGCCGAGCTGCGTCAGGGTCGGGATGGCGCCGGTTGCCGAATCGGAGGCATGCAGGTCGGGGGCCATCACCCCGAGCATGGGCTGGCTGTAGTACAGCGAGGCGACTGACAGGCCCGCGCCGACGGCAAGCAGCAGCACCAGGCGTCCCGGCAAGGACGGGCTGGCAACGGTGGCGGCGGATGGGGTGGCGGGAACAGGGGACATGTTGGGGTGCGTGGTCCGCAGGCAGGTTTGGATGGCTCGTAGTGTTGTCCACGCGGGCGGATTCTGGTAGACGTGCGGGATGAACAATGGTTATACGAGGCACGTATGAAAGGCCAGCCAGCATCGCCGCGAATCCCCGCCACGCAGGGCAGGGCAGCTGCCCGCGGCGCCACCAGCGCCGACCGCATCGAACTGATGCAGACCTTTGTGCGCATCGTCGAGGCCGGCAGCCTGTCGATGGCGGCGGCGCAGCTGCAGACTACCCAGCCCACCGTCAGCCGGCGCCTGCAGACGCTGGAGCGGCTGCTCGGCGTACGCCTGCTGCAGCGCTCCACGCATGCGATGAAGCTGACCGAGGACGGCGAGCGCTGCTATGAGCGTGCCAAGGAACTGGTGGCCGACTGGACCATGTTCGAGGCCGACGTGCGCGGGGTCGGGCATGCGCCGGCAGGCACCTTGCGCGTGGTGGTGCCGCATGCTTTCGGCCAGGAACTGCTGGTCGGCCCGCTGGCCGGCTTCTTGCAGCAGTACCCCGAAGTCTCGGTGGAATGGCTGCTGCATGACCGTACCCCGGATTTCATCGCCGAGGCCATCGATTGCGCGATCCATGTGGGCGAGGTGCATGAACCCGGCGTAGTGGCAGTGCGGCTCGCCGACGTGCCGCGCGCGGTCATTGCCGCACCGTCGCTGTTTAAGGGTAAGCCGCTGCCACGCCGGCCGGAAAACCTGGAGGGCCTGCCATGGCTGGCACTGCGCACCTTCTATCGGAATGAGGTCGTGCTGCAGAACACGCAGACGCAGGCGCGCCACGACATCGCATTCCAGCCGCGCATGAGCACGGACAGCCTCTACGCGCTGCATTCGGCGGCCCGGCTGGGGCTGGGCGTCGCCGTCGGCTCGGCCTGGATCTTTGCCGACGACATTGCCAGCGGCAGGCTGCTGCATCTGCTGCCGCAGTGGCAGGCCGATCCGTTGCCGATCTACCTTGTCTACCCCTATGCGCGCTTCTATCCGGCCAAGCTCAGGTTGTTTGTCGATACCATGCGGCAAGCCATTCCCACGCCGGGTATGGTCGGGAGCCCGGGCCCGCGCCGGCGCGGGCGCGGCGAGCGGACCCGTCGCGCATGAGCGTGCTCAGGGAGGCGCCGAAGACGACGCCGTCACCCCTTGTCCCGATGCCCCACACGTCTTCGGTGCAGGTGGACAGGCAGCGGTGCCGACGCTGCCCGCAACCTGTGCTTTCTGCCCCACTTCAGCGCGTTTTCTGCACTGGACTTGCGCATTATCAAGACTTTCGAAATCCGCGCTTCAGGCCTGCAAATCAAGGCCGATAGGAGGAAAACCACGTCAAGTTCCCCGACCGCCATGACTCCCATTTTTCTTCCCGCCGAGCGCCTGATGGCGCGCCTGAATATCAACCGCAAGCTCACGCTGATCGCCGTGCTGTTCCTGGTGCCGCTATGCGGCGCGATGTACGTGGTGCTGAGCGATGCGGCACGATCGATCCGCACCACCGGCGATCAGGTGCGGGGGCTTGCCGTGGTCGGGCATGCGCTCGACTTCATGCGCGAGACCCAGGTCCGGCGCGGCGCCGCCAATGCGGTGTTGTCGGGCAATGCGGCCTTTCGCGCCGCTTTCGGCGGGGCCGACAGCAAGGCCGCGGCCAGCCTGGCGGGGCTGACGCGCAGCATCGCGGAGAATCCCGCCTTCGAACTGGCGGCCGGGGCGCGCAAGCTGGAGCAGGACTGGCAGCATCTGCGCGGGCTTGGCCTGGACACCACGGCGGGGCCGCTGTTCGAGCGCCACAGCGCGCTGGTGCGGCAGACGCAGGCGTTTATCGGCGACGTGGCTGAGCGCTCGCAGCTGACACTGGACAGTGAAGCCGGCTCGTACTACCTGAGCAACCTGCTGGTGGGCCCGATGCCGCGCCTGGCTGAGCTGAGTGCGCTGGCGCGCGGCCGCGGGGCCGGCATCATCGCGCAGGGCGGCTATGCCGATGCCGCGCAGCAGGCGGGCCTGGGCGCGCTCGCCGAGCAGATCCACGAGGGGCTGGAAACGGTGCGGCGCGACATTGCGCGCGTCGGGAACGCGGCACCGGCGTACCGGCCGCGCATCGACGCCGCGCTGGCGCGACTCGCCGCGATGGACAACTTCCATCGCACGCTCAAGGTCCGGATGCTGGGCGCGACCGGCATCGATATCGATGCCAGGACCTACTTCGACGAGGCCACCGCGGCCATCGAAGGCGTGGCGGCCGCCAACAAGGCGTTTGCCGGGATCGTGGACGCCATGCTGGCACAGCGTGTCGCGGCGCAGGAAACGCAGTTCGTGTTGCTGGCGGGCATTGCGCTGGTGACCGTGGCCGCCGTGTTCTACCTGTTCATCGGCTTCAGCCGCGGCATGCGCGGCGACGTGCGGCAGGTGGCGGAGATGGTCGAGCGCATCAACGCGGGCGACCTGACCCTGAGCGTCGCCGTGCGCGGGCGCGACGAACTGAGCGAGATCAAGCGGCACCTGCTGTCGCTGGTGCACAGCTGGCGCGCGCTGATCGGCGACACCAAGGCCGGCGCGCACAACGTGCTGGCGGCGGCGGGCGATATCGCGCAGGGCAATATCGACCTGTCTCAGCGCACCGAGGAGCAGGCCTCGTCGCTGGAGCAGACCGCGGCCAGCATGGAGCAGCTGACGGCGACCGTGCAGCAGAACGCCAGCAATGCCGGCCAGGCCAGCGAACTGGCGCGCGAGGCGTCTGGCGTGGCGCGCGCCGGCGGCGACGCGGTCGCGCGCATGCGGCAGACCATGCAGGAGATCGAGGCCGATTCGCGGCGCATCGTCGACATCATCGCGGTGATCGACAGCATTGCCTTCCAGACCAATATCCTGGCGCTGAATGCGGCGGTGGAGGCCGCGCGCGCGGGCGAGGCCGGCCGCGGCTTTGCGGTGGTGGCGACCGAGGTGCGCGGGCTGGCGCAGCGCGCCGGCAGCTCGGCCAAGGAGATCCGCACGCTGATCTCGCAATCGGCGCAGCGCGTGGCGTCGGGCAACACGCTGGCGCTGGACGTTGCCGCGACCATGGAGAACACTGTTGCCGCCATCGGCCGCGTGACGGCGATGATGGATGAGATCAGCCATGCCTCGCGCGAGCAGAGCAGCGGCATCGCCCAGGTCAACCAGGCGGTGACGCAGATGGACCAGGTCACCCAGCAGAACGCCGCGCTGGTGGAGGAGGCCGCCGCGGCGGCGCAGTCGCTGCAGGAGCAGGCGCTGCATATGCAGCGGGCGGTGGCGGTGTTCCGGACCGAGGCGCAAGCCTAGTGCACCTCGCCGTGCTCAGCGCCGGACGATCCAGATCACGACCGACACCAGCACCGACACCAGGATGCAGGTCGTGATCGGAAAGTAGAAGCTGAACCCGTCCCGGACGATATGGATATCGCCGGGCAGCCGCCCAAGCGGCAGCTTCGACAGCCAGGGCCAAGCAACGGCGCCTGCGATCAGCAGGCAGCCAAGGATGAGAAGCAGGCGTTGCATGATCGGATGGATTCGGTTCGGCCGGCGGCTTTTGGCGCCGCGTGTCCTGAGACATTGGACAGGCACGTCGCCGCAGGATTGCATCGGCTCGGCGCACCGGGGCCAGGGACTATAGTTCGCGGGTTTCGGAATGTAAATTGAGAGTTGGCGCTCTTTGCATGAAATTTGGTTATACCGCCGGAATGACACAAGGTTAGTCTGACAGTAAATTTCACGATTAGCCTGTTTTCTGATAGAAAGCACTGTTCCCTGACCCAGATGTTCTGTCTGGTTCCACAAAAATGGCGTGTTCCGGCGAAATCCACATATAGGAGGGCCAATTTCCCGCCGGGTTAACGATAATTCTGAGTCGCCATGCCCGTTGCCTAAGATTCCGTTCAATTGGAGAACGGCAGTTCGCTATTAGAACAAAATCGCATGTTCGGCCCGCAGGACGGCTCGTGCGATTTCCAGGCAAACGGAGACAGCAGTGCAACATCCCACCCAAACAAAGGGCGGCGTCACGAACGTCCAGGCCCTGATCGACGGACAGCGATTCACTGGTTACCAGTGGCTCATTCTTGTGCTGTGCTTCCTGATCGTTGCCATTGACGGTTTCGATACCGCCGCAATCGGATATATCGCGCCGGCGCTGGTGCAGGACTGGGGGATCGAGAAAGCCGCCCTCGGGCCCGTCATGAGCGCGGCCCTGTTCGGTCTTGCTTTCGGTGCGATCTTCGCCGGTCCGCTGGCTGACCGTGTCGGCCGCAAGAAGGTGCTGGTGCTGTCCGTCTTCTTCTTTGGCGCCTGCAGCCTCGCCACCGCGTTTGCGCCCACGCTGGGCTGGCTCACGGTCTGGCGCTTCCTGACTGGTCTGGGCCTGGGCGCCGCCATGCCCAATGCTGTGACGCTGACATCGGAGTTTGCGCCGCAACGCCGCCGTGCGGTGCTCGTGAACACCATGTTCTGCGGCTTTCCGCTTGGTTCCGCGGCTGGCGGCTTTGTCGCCGCCGCGATGATTCCGCACTTCGGCTGGCACAGTGTGCTGCTGCTTGGCGGCATCGTGCCCCTTGCGCTCGCGCTGTTGCTGGTGGTGCTGCTGCCGGAGTCCGTGCGCTATATGGTCCTGCGCAACTATCCTGCCACCCAGATCCGCAACGTGCTGCGGCGCGTGACTGGCGCAGACCTTTCCAAGGCCGACAACTTCATCATCGGCGAGCAGGCCCCTGCGAGCCGGTCCGCCATCGGCACCGTGCTGGCGCCCGGCTATCGCCTGGGCTCGGCGATGCTGTGGTCCACTTACTTCATGGGCCTCGTCATTTTCTACCTGCTGACGAGCTGGATGCCGACGCTGATGAAGGACGCCGGCTTCTCGATCCAGCACGCGTCATTCCTGACGGCGCTGTTTCCGCTCGGTGGCGGCATCGGCACCATCGCGGCCGGCTGGTTCATGGACCGCTTCAATCCGAACAAGGTCATCGCCATCACCTACGCTGCAACCGGCGTACTGATCTACGCCGTGGGCCGCGGCACCGGCAGCCAGGTGCTGCTGGGCGTGCTGATCTTCCTCGCCGGTACGGCCATGAACGGCGCCCAGTCTTCGATGCCTTCGCTGGCCGCGGCCTTTTACCCGACGCAGGGCCGCGCCACTGGCGTTGCCTGGATGCTTGGCATCGGCCGCTTCGGCGGCATCACCGGCGCGCTGCTCGGTGCGGAACTGCTGCGCCTGCACCTGGGCTTCGACACGATCTTTACGCTGCTTACCGTGCCGGCATTCCTTGCCGCTGGTGCACTGCTGGTGAAGCATTTCAGCAGCCGCCCCGCGGGTGCCGCTGACTCAGTCAATGGCAGCGCAAGCGTGGCAAGTCACTGAGCGCAAGCAGGCTGGGCCGCGGCGCGAATGCAGTTCGCCAGCGCCTCGGCCATCGGCGTGAGCGTGCGGTCGCCGTGCCGCAGCAGGCCGATCGGTTCCTCGGTGCCCTGCGTATCGATCGGCAGCAGTACCAGATCCCCCTCGGATACCGCGCGCCTGGTTGCGGAGAGCGGCGCTGCCCACACGCTGTCGCTCTGCCGGGCCAGCAGCCGTCCGAGATAGGCGTCCGAGGTTTCCACGCAGCCGTGCGGCAGGGGCAGGCCGTGCCGGGCGAGCAGGCTTTCCGTGTTGTGGCGGGGAATCGAGCCCGCGGCCGGAATCACCAGCGGCCACGCCAGCGCGTCAACCAGCGTTGGCCGCGAGACGGCGGCGAGGGGATGTCCGGGACGTACCGCCAGTGCCAGCGAGTCCGGGCCCAGGGACTCGAACCACAGGCTCTCCATGGCAACCGGGTCATCCATCCGGCCAATGACGAGGTCGAGCACATCCGCCTTGAGCTGGTCGATGAGGTTGCGGTTCATGCCGGTCTGCACGGCCAGGCCGACCTCGGGATGCGCGGCGCGAAAACGCAGCAGCGCGTCGGTCAGCACCGCCGGCACCACGCTCGGCAGCGCACCCAGCCGGATGCGCTCCTGCGGCAGCGCATCCGCGCCGGCCATGCTGTCCGCCGCCGCATCGATATCCGCGAGGATGCGCAGGGCGTGGCGCAGGAAGCGCGTGCCGGCGGTGGTCAGTTCAGTGCCGGCCCGCTGCCGGACCAGCAGGCGGGTGCCGGCCAGTTCCTCGAGCTCGCTCAGTGTCTTGGAGACAGCCGGCTGCGTCAGGCCCAGGCGTTCGGCGGCGCGGCCCAGGTGCTGGGTCTGGGACACCGCCACGAAACAATAGAGGTGCCGCAGCCGCACGCGATTGCGGAAGATTTCGAGCGCGAGTGGGGCTTGGGGTTTCATGTCAAAAAGTTATCGTATTTCGACGAATTCTTAATTTACATGACTTTATGTGTTGTTTAAAGTCAAACCATTCCAATGACAAGGAGACTGCGCGATGACCCGTCTTGCCCAGTACCGCCGTCCCTACTGGGACACCCAGCCCGAATACCGCTTCGACCCCTATGCCTCGACGCAGAAGCGCTCGCCGGGCCAGCCACTGATTGCGCTGCCGCAGTCGCTGTCTGAAGTGACCGGTCCCACCTTTGGCGCCGAGTTCGTCCGCGAAGGGGATAACGATCTCACCGTCGGCAACGGCGGCGAGCCCATCGGCGAGCGCATCCTCGTGACCGGCCGCGTGCTGGACGAGAATGGCAGGCCGGTGCCGAACGCCCTGATCGAGGTCTGGCAGGCCAATGCGGCCGGCCGCTACGTGCACAAGCGCGACCAGCATGATGCGCCGCTCGACCCGCATTTCTCGGGCGAAGGCCGCACCGTCACCGATGCCAGCGGGCGCTACCAGTTCAAGACCATCAAGCCGGGCGCCTATCCCTGGCGCAACCACCACAATGCCTGGCGGCCGCAGCACATCCACTTCTCGCTGTTCGGCAACGCCTACGCCACGCGGCTGGTGACGCAGATGTATTTCCCCGGCGATCCGCTGTTGCCGTTCGATCCGATTTTCAACTGCGTGCCGGACGAGAAGGCGCGCGACCGGCTTGTGGCCAGCCTCGACTGGGAGACGACCCAGCCCGAATACGCGCTCGGCTACCGTTTCGATATCGTGCTGCGTGGCCGCGATGCCACGCCGATGGAGTAAGACCATGCTTTACGCCACCGCATCCCAGACCGTCGGTCCTTATCTTCATATCGGCCTGAGCGGCCTGAACTGCGCCGACCTGACCGCGAGCGCACCGCAACTGGCTGCCCAGCGCATCGTGATCGAAGGCCGCGTGACCGATGGCGACGGCCAGCCCGTGCCCGATGGCATGGTCGAGATCTGGCAAGCCAACCCTGCCGGCCGCTACCGCCATGCCGAAGACATCCGCGAACTGCCGCTGGTGCCCGGCTTCACCGGCTTTGGCCGGGTGCCAACCGAGGCCGACGGCTCGTTCCGCTTTGTCACCGTCAAGCCGGGCGCCGTGCCGGGCCCGGACGGACGGCCGCAGGCGCCGCACATCATGGTGTCGGTGTTCATGCGCGGCCTGGTCAGGCATGTCGCCACGCGTATGTACTTCCCGGACGAAGCGGCGGCCAATGCCGCCGATGCCGTGCTGGCGCTGGTCCCCGCCGAGCGCCGCGGCACGCTGATTGCCAGCGATGGCGGCAACGGCACGCTGCGCTGGGACGTGGCGCTGCAGGGGCAGGGCGAGACGGTGTTTTTCGATATCTGAAGGCCCCGCTCTCGGCAACAGACGCATAATCGGGTGGCCGTCGATGTCACGGCCACTCACGCTACCCATCGCCCCCAATGCCAACCGCTACGCGTCTTACCGATCCCATGTCCGGCAGTCCGGCCGTGCTGGAGATCTTCTCCGATGCCGGCACCGTGCAGCGCATGCTTGCCGTGGAGGCCGCGCTCGCACGCGCCGAAGCCGACAGCGGCGTGATCCCTGCCGCGGCCGCGGCCGTGATCTCCGACGTCTGCCGCGACCCCGGCATCATTGATCGCGACGCGCTTGCGCAAGCCGCGGTCGCTGCCGGCAATCTCGCCATTCCCTTCGTCAGGCAACTGACCGCCGCCGTGGCCGCGCGCGATGCCGAGGCGGCGCGCTTCGTCCACTGGGGCGCCACCAGCCAGGACATTATCGACACCGCACTGGTGCTCCAGGCCGGCGATGCGCTGCGCGCGCTGGATGACGGCCTGGTGCGCCTGGGCGAAGCCTGCGCCGCGCTGGCCACCGCGCATCGCGCCACGCCGATGGTCGCGCGCACCTGGCTCCAGCATGCACTGCCAGCCAGCTTCGGCCTCAAGGCCGCGGGCTGGCTCGATGCGCTGCGCCGCGATCTCGGCCGTCTCGATGCCACCCGCGCCCAGGCCCGCGTGCTGCAGTTCGGCGGCGCCGCCGGCACGCTCGCCAGCCTTGGCCAGGCCGCGCCCGCGGTGACCGCCGCGCTGGCCCGTGAACTGGACCTGGCCGCGCCCGTGCTGCCGTGGCACGCGCATCGCGACCGCATGGTCGAGGTCGCCACCACGCTGGGCATGCTGACCGGCACGCTCGGCAAAATGGCGCGCGATATCTCGCTGATGATGCAGACCGAGGTGGCGGAAGTGGCCGAGCCTGCCGGCCCCGGCCGCGGCGGCTCCAGCACCATGCCGCACAAGCGCAATCCGGTCGGCTGCGCGGCGGTGCTGACGGCCGCGGTGCGCGTGCCGCCGCTGGTGGCGACGATGCTGGCGGGCATGGTGCAGGAACATGAACGCGCCCTGGGCGGCTGGCAGGCAGAGTGGGACACACTGCCGCAGATCGTGACGCTGGCCGCCGGCGCGCTGCGCCAGATGGGCGAGGTCGTGGCGGGGCTGCAGGTCGATACGGCACGCATGCGTGCCAACCTCGGCCTCACCCATGGCCTGATCCTCGGCGAGGCGGCGATGCTTGAGCTTGGCAGCAGGATCGGCCGGCTGCCGGCGCACCATCTGGTAGAGCGTGCCTCGCAGCGCGCAGTAGCCGACGGCACCAGCCTGCGCGACGCGCTGGCCCGCACGCTGCGGGAAGATCCGGCGCATGCCGGCCTGCTCGATGACGCCGCGCTGGATCGCCTTGCCGACCCCGCCAACTACGCGGGCCAGTCAGCGGCCTTTGCGGATGCTGCCGTGCAGGCCTGGCAATCCGCACTGGCGGCACGCCCAGCGTCCTGAGACTGCCCGCAACCCGGAACCACCACGACGCGCCGGCCCCGCCGCCGCGCTCCCCAGGAGACTGCATTGCCCTATCTCGACCACGCCGGCGCCCGGCTCTTCTACACCGTTGACGGCCCCGAGGCCGCGCCGGCCATCCTCTTCTCGAATTCGCTCGGCACCGACCACACCATGTGGGAGCCGCAGGCCGCCGCGCTGGCCGGGCGTTTTCGCGTGGTGCGCTACGACACCCGCGGCCACGGCCGCTCGAGCGCGCCGGGCGATGCCTTTACCGTGGCGCAGCTCGGGCAGGACGTCGTCGCCATCCTGGATGCGCTGGGGATCGGGCAGGCGGTGTTCTGTGGCCTGTCGATGGGCGGGCTCACCGGGATGTGGCTGGGCATCCATGCGCCGCAGCGGTTCTCGCATATCGTGCTGGCCAATACCGCCGCGAAGATCGGCAATGCCGACGGATGGAATACCCGCATCGAGACCGTGCTGCGCGAGGGCATGGCCGTGATGGTCGCGCCTTCGGTCGAGCGCTGGTTCACGCCGGGGTTTGCCGCCACGGCGGAGCGCGCGCTGGACGGCCTGCGCGATGTGCTGGGCGGGCTCGATCCGCGCGGCTATGCGGCCAGTTGTGCGGCCGTGCGCGACGCCGATTTCCGCGAGTCGGTGGCGTCGATAACGGTGCCCGTGCTGGTTATCGCCGGCAGCCAGGACCCGTCAACCAGCGCGCAGGAAGGCCGCGCGCTGGCCGATGCGATTCCCGGCGCCCGCTTTGTCGAACTGCCCGCCGCGCATATTTCCAGCTTCGAGCAGCCCGGCCGCTTCACGGCAGCGCTGCTGGATTTCGTGCGTGGCCGGCTGCCCGTGACCGACGATCATGCGCGTTACGACGCCGGCCTGGCCGTGCGGCGCGAGGTGCTGGGCAGTGCGCACGTGGACCGTTCGCTCGCGCGGCTGACGCCGCTCAACGAGGAGTTCCAGCACCTCATCACGCGCTATGCCTGGGGTGAGATCTGGACGCGCGAAGGCCTGCCGCGGCATACGCGCAGCCTGCTGACGATCGCCATGATGGTGGCGCTGAACCGCCCGGAAGAACTGAAGCTGCATCTGCGCGCCGCCGCCAACAACGGCGTGACGCGCGACCAGATCAAGGAGGTGTTGCTGCAGACGGCCATCTACTGCGGTGTGCCGGCGGCGAACTCGGCGTTCCACATGGCTGAGGAAATCTTCGCCGATTTGGACCAACCAGGCTGATCGATCAGCCGGACTCCCGGGCCGGCTGCACAGCAAACGCCGGCAGCCGCGCCCGCCCCGATTGCCGGAACTCCGTCGGCGCCTGCCCCACCAGCCGCGCGAAGAAGCGCGAGAAGTACGCCGCGTCGGAGAACCCGAGCGACAATGCGATGTGCTTGATTTCCAGGTCGCTGAAGAGCAGGTCGCGCTGCGCTTCGGCAAGCACGCGCGCGTGGATCATCTGCAGGGCCGACTGCCCTGACGTCTGGCGGCACACGCGGTTGAGCTGCGTGGGCGTGATGCCGATGGCGCCGGCGTAATAGCCGATCTCTTTCTGCTCGCGGTACTCCGCCTCCAGCAGCTGCTGGAAATGCTGGAAATGCCGCGCCGGCCGGCTGTTGCTGCGCGCGGCTGCCGGCGCCGAGGCGTTGGCCAGCCGCGCAATGCCGATCAGCACCAGGGTCAACAGCGCCGACAGCGACGCCCCACGCCAGGCGGACACCGCTTCCATTTCCCCACGAAACATTGTCAGCGCATCCGCCAGCGCATGGCCGCGCCGCACGCGGTCGTGGCGGGGGTGATCGAACAGCGGCAGCGCATCCGGCACCCCGGCCAGCAGCGTGCGCAAGTGGCTTTCGGTCATGGTCACGACCATGCCATCCGTGTCCGGGGTAAAAACGAAACCGTGGATGTGCCGCGGCGGCATCGTCACCAGGGAGCCGCCGCGCAACGGCTCGCGGCGTTCTTCGAGCAGGGCCTCTCCGCCACCGGCGTGGATGTGCAGAATTTGCAGGAACGTGTCATGCCGGTGGGGCCTGATCTCCCAGCCGTGCAAGCGGCTGCGGGAGGCGATGGATTCGAAATGTAGCTGATCAGAAAGCGGTTCCGAAGAATTCACGCCATACAGAGAGTACGTCGGGACAGGCTTCACGGTGGTTTCAGTGTTTACCAGCAATGTTCCGATTGTCCTGTCATTGGTTCTATCTGTCCATTCCTTGGCGGGCCTGCGCCGACTATCTTTAGTGGCAGAAGACGGATACCCACAAGGAGACAAGACATGCGCACCCAGGTTGCCATCATCGGCGCCGGCCCGGCCGGCCTGCTGCTCGGCCAGTTGCTCGCCAGAGCGGGCATTGACAACATCATCGTCGAGCAACGCAGCCCGGAGTATGTACTGGGCCGCATTCGCGCCGGCATCCTGGAGAGCGTGACCGTCGACGCGCTCAAACGTGCCGGTGTGGCCGCGCGCCTGCACGAGGAAGGGCTGGTGCACGACGGCATCGAAATCGCCTTCAATGGCCGCCGCCATCGCATCGACCTGCACGCGCTCGTCGGCCGCAGCGTGACCGTCTACGGCCAGACGGAGGTCACACGGGACCTGATGGATGCCAGGCGGGCCGCGGGCACCACCACGATCTATGAGGCGGAGGATGTCAGCCTGCATGACTTCGACAGCGCCCGGCCGCTGGTCCGCTACCGCAAGGACGGCATGGTCCGTGAGATCCAGTGCGACTATATTGCCGGCTGCGACGGCTTCCACGGCGTCAGCCGCCAGAGCGTGCCGCAGGATGCCATGCGCATTTTCGAACGCGTCTACCCGTTCGGGTGGCTCGGCCTCCTGTCGGAAACGCCGCCCGTTGCCGACGAACTGGTCTACGCCAGCCACGAACGCGGTTTCGCGCTGTGCAGCATGCGTTCGCGCCACCGCAGCCGCTACTACTTGCAGGTGGCGTCGAGTGAGCGCGCGGAAGACTGGTCCGATGAGCGCTTCTGGCAGGAGCTGCGCAGCCGGCTCGATCCGCAGACGGCAAGCGCGCTGGTGACCGGCCCCAGCATCGAGAAGAGCATTGCGCCATTGCGCAGCTTTGTGTGCGAGCCGATGCGCTTTGGCCAGCTGTTCCTGGCTGGCGACGCGGCCCATATCGTGCCGCCCACCGGGGCCAAAGGGTTGAACCTTGCAGCCAGCGACGTATTGGCCCTGGCTGAGGGGTTTGAAGGCCACTACCGGCATGCTGACGGCAGCGGGCTGGATGGCTATTCCGCGCGTTGCCTGCGGCGCGTGTGGAAGGCCGAACGCTTCTCTTGGTGGATGACTTCGTTGCTGCACCGGTTCCCGGATGCGGATGCGTTCTCGTCGCGGATGCAGCAGGCGGAGCTGGACTACCTGGTGGGGTCGGAGGCGGCGTCGCGGGCGTTGGCTGAAAACTATGTAGGGTTGCCGTATTGAGCGGTCTGCCAGCAAGTTGTAGGTAACCGGGAGTCATATCAGCTGGCCAGTGCAGCGCAGGGGGTTCGGTGCGACAAGGTGTGAGTCGATGGTCAATTTCAGCCCCTGTGGCACCTCTTCTCCGTCTTCTCCGTGTGGCCGGAACCCTCCCTCCAGAGTGAACCCCTCTTGGCGGCTTGAACGAGTGGCCGGAGCCGCTGTATAAGGCGAGCAGTCTGGTTCGGAGTAGGTTTCGGAGCAGGGACAGCGCACGACCGCTGACGGCCAAGCTTCTGCCATCGGGCAACAGTCTCGCAACGACCGCAATAAGCCGCACCTTCGCCATTCATAAGCTTTTGCCAATCGGCGAACAACGCAAAGTGCCGATTAGGCGACAACGCAAGTAGGCGCACCGTCCATTGTCATAAAGAATTCATTTTCAAAGTTTCCATGATTCGATTATCGTCGAATCATGGAAACTGATCACGCACTTGAAGCGCTTGCCGCGCTCGCTCATTCGATCCGCCTTTCCGTGTTCAGGCTGCTGGTTCAGGCTGGTCCACAAGGACTACCAGCTGGCCGGATTGCTGAACTGATGGACGTGCCCGCATCTTCGCTGTCCTTCCATTTGAAGGAATTGCACCGCGCTGGCCTACTTTCGAGCCGTCAGGACGGGCGCTCCATCATCTATATGGCTCGGTTCGAAACCATGAACGCATTGCTGGGTTACCTGACGGAGAACTGCTGCAGCGGTAATCCGTGCTCTCCTGTGTCCAACTGTGCCGCCGCCTCCGAGTCAACATCGTGAAACGCTTCCACGTCCACGTCAGCGTCGCAGACCTGTCCGCGAGCATCCGTCAAGGCCGCGGGTGAGGTCTGCCCCGTATGGCCTGGCCAGCCCATGACAGCGCACTGGGGCGTTCCCGATCCCGCTGCCCGCGAGGGAACGGACGCCCAGAAGCTGCAGGCTATCAACGACGCAACCATTACGCTCAAGCGCCGTATCGAACTGTTCCTGTCATTGCCTTTTCCCAAGCTGGACGCAGTCTCGCTTCACAAGGCTGTCCAGGATATCGGAAAGAGCTGACCCTGACTTTTTTCTCCGAGCCACATTCATTATTGTTCTGCAGCGCCCCATGACGACAAACGTATTGATTCTCTGTACCCATAATTCAGCCCGCAGCGTGCTGAGCGAAGGGATGTTGAACCATCTGGCCCGACAATTCGGCCGAGACGTACGCGCCTATAGCGCCGGAAGCTCACCCAGCGGACGGATCAACCCGTTTGCCATCGAGGCGCTTGGCAACGCCGGGGTGGAGGTCAGCAGTTTCCGCAGCAAAAGCTGGGATGAATTCGTTGGCGACGGCGCTCCCGAGATACGCATCGTCATTACTGTCTGTGACAGCGCGGCGGCCGAGGAATGCCCGTACTGGCCGGGAAGCCCGGTCAAGGTGCATTGGGGATATGCCGATCCCTCCAATGCGCCAGGCGGTGATGAAGGGAAGCGCCAGGCCTTCGAGCTGACGCGGCAGGCCATCGGCTATCGGATGATGCAATTGCTGATGCTGCCGCTGGATTCGATGAGCAACGCCCAGTTGCAAGAGCACCTCGACCGTATCTCGAAGAGTTGAGCGCCATGATTGACTTGCGCAACAGATTGGCCGCCGAAACGCTTGGGACAGCCCTGCTGCTTGCCATCGTCATCGGCTCGGGGATCATGGCCGAGCGGCTTGCAGGTGGCAATGTCGCCGTGGCGCTTCTGGCCAATACGGCGGCAACCGTCGGCGGCCTGTATATCCTGATCGAAGTGTTCGGCCCGATCAGCGGCGCCCATTTCAATCCGGTGGTTAGTTCGGTCATGGTGGCCCAAGGAGAGTTGCCTGGCGCCGCACTGGTTCCGTATATCACAGCACAACTTGTCGGCGCGGTACTCGGCGCATGGTTGGCTCATGCCATGTTCGACATGACAATCCTGCAGTTCTCCGTCAAGGTACGTAGTGGCGCGGGACAATGGATTGCAGAGGCGGTCGCAACCGCTGGCCTTCTTCTGGTTATCCTACGCGCCCCGAACGGTCGGGCCTCCGCCATGGTGGCGGCGTATATCGGTGCTGCTTACTGGTTCACCGCTTCCACGTCGTTTGCCAATCCGGCGGCGGCATTTGGGCGGATGTTCAGTGACAGCTTCGCTGGTATCGCACCGGGCAGCGTACCGGGATTCGTGCTAGCCCAATGCGGAGGTGCCGCGATCGGACTCATGCTGCACCGGTTGCTCGAGCCACGCCATGCGCGCGATGGCCATCCGAACGTCATTGAGTCTTCCGGCGAGCATCAAGTCGATTGATTCCGAAAACACCATGTCTGTCACCATCTACCACAATCCTGAGTGCGACACATCCCGCAACACGCTGGCGATGATCCGCAATACGGGAATGGCCGCATGAAGCCATCTTCCTACAATGATCGCGTTGTCGACGTCATGGAGGAGCTGTATAAGTTCACGCTGCTGGTGCGCGATCGCAGTGACTACCTGACGGACCGCTACAGTGAGCGCAAGGACGCCGCGCCAGTGGAAGTGGCCGCCTTGACTGCCGCGGCGATGCGCCACGAGAAGGACGCTGAAGTTGGCGATACCGATAGCGTCGAAGTCGAATAACAATTAAAGGATGGCCGTGGAGCCAAGCACCGGCGTGATTGCGAGGCTGGGAATCGCCCAGACCACCATCGCCAAGGGCACTCTTCCTTTGGTCATATTTGGACCAAGCGGATATGGGCACCGACAAGGCGTCTTGATGGTTCCTGCGCGTGTTGCACAGGCTTTGGCGCCATGGCTATTCGGTATTTGCCTGGACGCATTTGGCGCCAATGCTCTTTGGCTGTCGTCGGTCCCCGGGGTAGCCGCCATTGTGATGCTTATGGGGATTCGGAAGGTGGATCAACCATTGGCCACGTCAGCCTAACAAAACGCGAATTTACACAAGCGAGGCGGGCGCGGCATCGACGCGCGATTGCTGACAGACTTTGCATGCTGCCCGTTTGCTCCCCTCTCCCGCTAGCGGGAGAAGGGCAGGGGGTGAGGGCAGGCACTGGCATACCACCAGCCTTGACTTCGTTGACCCGCCGGCCCCACCCCAACCCTCTCCCGCAAGCGGTAGAGGGAGCACGCAGTCGGCTCGATGGGACCCGGTAGAACTTTGCTGGCAGCCGACACTACGCGGCCAGCGAGCCGGCGCCCGGGACCATCGCCTGCCCCGCCTGCAGCGTGTCTGCGACCACCCCACCCACCAGTACCACGGCCGGGCTGGCCAGCCCCGCTGCGAGCGATTCGGCGAGCGTGCCGAGCGAGCCGGTCCAGGTGCGTGCCTGCTCGCTGCCGGCATGCATCACTACCGCCGCCGGCATGTCACTGTGCATCCCCGCCTCCAGCAAGCCGTCGCGGATCGCCGCGATCCGGCTCATGCCCATATAGATCACCAGCGTGGTGCCGCCACGCACCAGCGCCTGCCAGTCGGGCGAGCCGTGCGCGCTGGTATGGCCGGTCACGAAGGTCACGCCGTGGCAGTGCGCGCGGTGCGTCAGCGCAATCCCCAGAGCCTGCGCGGCGGCCATGCCGCTGCTGATGCCATTGATGATCTCGACGGCCACACCGTGGCCGCGCAGGAAGGCGGCTTCTTCGCCGCCGCGCCCGAACAGCAGCGGATCGCCGCCCTTGACGCGCGCCACGGTGCGGCCGGCCAGCGCATGCTGCAGCGTCAGCTGCTGGATGCGTTCCTGGCTGACCGAGCAGCGCCCGCCGCGCTTGCCGACCCACTCCACATGGGTGCCGGGACTGGCATAGCAGGACATCTCCGCCGCGACCAGGTCATCGACCAGCCAGACCTCGGCCGCGGCCAGCGCGCGCATGGCGCGTACCGTGACCAGATCCGGGCTGCCCGGGCCGACGCCGACCAGCCAGACCTTGCCGGGTTTCAGGGGTAAGTTCATCTTGGGCTCCTGCAATGGGGCATCACCACGCCGGCTCAGTGGCTGGTGCCGGCCGAGCGCGTGGTCTTGTTGAAGACGTTGTATTTGCCGATGGGGTTGTCCATCGGCAGGCGCCTGACCTCCCGCAAGGTGGCGGCGTCGTAGACCACGATGGCGCCGTCGCGCTCCATCAGGCTGACCAGCGCGTAGCGCCCGTCGCGCGTGAATTCGACGTGGGCAGCAGTGCGCCCCGGGCTCGGCGTAACGCTGCCGACCACCTGCAGGGTGTCGCGCTTTGGGCTCATCATGGCGTCGGCCCACGCGTAGGGGGTGTTTTCATGGCTGCGCAGGAAGAAGCCCGGACCGTTGGCTGGTATGGTGGCGACCGTGTGCCAGTCCTGCATGTCGATCACGGTGATGCGGCCTTGCCCAAGGTCGGGCGAGGCCATCACTTCACGGCCATCGCGCTGCCAGGTGATGCCGCTGCCAAGATGCGGCATGCCGCCAAGTGCAAGCGCCGCGACCTTGCGGCCCTGCTGCAGGTCGATCACCTGTCCGCCGCCGCGGCGCGAGGCGCCCAGGATGTGGCGGTAGGATTGGTCGAAGAAGAAATCGTCGAGCACATCATCGAGCACCACCACGCGCGGTGCCAGCGCGGGCAGTGGCGCGCCGGCCGCATCGGCATACGGCATCTCCCAGACTTCGGCGATGTCCTTCAGCGCGGCAATAAAGCTGCGGCGCGGCGCGGCGTCGTAGACGGCGGAGACGCGCGAGGCCTCGCCATCCCGCCCCTTAACGTCGATCACCCGCGCCAGCGACAGGTCTTCGGCATGGAGCAGCACCAGCGTGCGCGGCAGCGTATTGCCGGCCAGCACCCAGCGGCCGTCGTCGCTGACGGCGACATTGCGCGTGTTCACGCCGACCCGGATCTCCGCCACATAGGCCAGGTTCCACAGGTCGTACTTGCTGACCCAGCCATCGCGGCTGGCCATGTAGACATAGCGGCCGTCGCGGCTGAACTTGGGGCCGCGCCGTGCAGCGCAAAGCGGGTGGCAAAGCGATGGACCGGTGCCAGCCGGTCTCCGTCCAGCACTGTCATATGATGGCTGCCGGCCTCCACCGCCACGAACAGGTTCTGCGGATCGGCGCCGAACACTGGCCGCGCCGGCAGGCTGCCGGGGGCGTGGTGGACGATATGGCTGGCGCGGATGGCCTCCGCGTGCCACTGCGGCATGGCTGTGGGCGCCGTGCGCAGCCAGCGCGCCAGCGCCTGCAAGTCGGGTTCGGCCAGCGTGCCGGCGAACGCCGGCATCTGGGTGGCGGCGCGGCCATCGTGCAGCACCTGGTCAAGTTCGCTCGCGCGCAGGCGCTCCAGGCTTTCCGGCAGCAGCGCGGGGCCCATGGCGCCGAGGCGGTCGGCGCCATGGCAGGCGGCGCAGTGCTGGCCGTAGACCGCTGCGGGGTCGGCGGCCATTGCGGCTTGCGTGGCGCAGGCAAAGGCCAGGGCGGCCAGCCATCCGAGCACGGTCTTCATGCCGCGACCTCCGTGCCCGGCGCGTGCGCGATCTCGGCATCGCTCAGGTAGCAGCCCGGGTCTTCCGCCCAGGCGTTGCCTGTCAGCGCAAAGGCGCGCACACGGGTATTGCCGTTGCAGATGGCGCGACAGGCGCAGCCGGCGCAACGCCCCTGCAACGGACGTGGCGTGCTGGCCAGGCCCGCCATCAGCGGATCGGCGCGGCTGGCCCAGATCTCGCCGAACGGCCGATCGCGCACATTGCTCACGGTCACGTGCCACCACATCGTGTCGGGATGGACATTGCCCAGGTTGTCGATATTGGCCACGCCGACCCCGGTGGCGTTGCCGCCCCAGTGTTCCAGCCGCTGGCGCATATCGGCCAGGCGATGCGGCAAGCGCCTGGCAATCCAGTACAGCAGGTACACGCCGTCCGCATCGTTGTTGCCGGTGACGAAGTCGCCGGCATGGCCCTGCTGCGCGCGCTGCCAGACGTGGTCGAACAGCCAGTCGAGCGCGGCGCGGGTGCGCGCATGGTGCGCGTCTTCGGTGCGATGGCTACGCGCACGGCCAGCATAGTTGAAGTGCGACAGGTAGAACTTGTCGATGCCTTCGCGCTCGGTCAGCGCCACCAGGTCGGGCAGTTGCGCCGCGTTGGCTTCTGTCAGAGTCATGCGCACACCCACGCGCAGGCCGGCCGCGCGCGCGGCGCGCAGGCCCGCCAGCGCCTGCGCGAAGGCGCCGTCGCTGCGCCGGAACCGGTCGTGCGTGGCCGGCAAGCCGTCCAGGCTGACACCGACGTAGTCGAAGCCCGCTGCCGCGAGCCGGGCCGCATGCCCCGCATCAAGCAGCGTGCCGTTGGACGACAGCGACAGGTGGAAGCCGAGCGCGCGCGCCCGTGCGGCAATCTCGTACAGGTCTGGCCGCAGCAGCGGTTCGCCCCCGGACAGGATCAGCGCGGGCACGCGCGCATCGCGCAACTGCTCGAGCACGTTCAGCGCCTCGGCGGTGTCCAGCTCGCCCTTGAAGTCGGTGTCGGCGGAGGTGGCATAGCAGTGCCGGCAGTTGAGGTTGCAGCGGCGGATCAGGTTCCAGATCACCACCGGGCCGGCGGGCTTGCGCGGCGGCGGCACCGGGCCGGCATCGCGCAGGGCTTCCATGAAGCGGGACAGGCGGAACATGGGCGGGGTTTCCTATTGGTCTGGGCCGGGCGGCGGCAGGCGCAGCCCGGTTTTCTTGAGGATACGGGTGGACCACAGCACGTCGTGCGCGCGGCAGGCGTCGCCAAGCAGTGCCGCAATCACGGCGACCTGCGGCGCGGCGTCTTCACGGGAGCGCGCATGGACCATCGCGAACAGGTTGTAGGGCCAATGCGGCAAGTGGCGCGGACGGCGATAGCAATGGCTGACGAAGGGCAGGGCGCCGATGCGTTCGCCCAGCGTGTCAATGCACGCATCGTCCACGTCCCACACGGTCATGCCGTTGGCGCGCCAGCCCAGCCGGTAGTGGTTGGGCACGGCGCCGATACGGCGCAGCACGCCGTGCGCCTGCATCGCGGCCAGCCGCGTGATCACTTCGTGCTCAGTCAGGCCGAGTGCGCCGGCCACTGCCGCGTAGGGCGCCGGCACCAGCGGCAGGCCGGCTTGCGTGGCGCGGATCAGCGCCAGGTCGACGGCATCGACAGGCCCGGACATCAGGCGGACAGGTAGAGGTTGACGAAGAACTCCCGTTCCTTCGGGAACGGCAGGATCTCGACGCCCGCCGCCGCGGCAATGCGCGCGAGCACCGGCGCGACATCCTCCGGCCTCGCCACCGCCAGCACGAACCACAGGTTCAGGTGATGGGTGCGCGCATAGTGGTGGGCGACCTCGGGGTGCGTGTTGATGGCGGCGATCACGGCTTCCATCCGTTCGGCGGGCGCATGGCAGGCGCACAGCACGAAGCTTCCGCCCGCGCGCTCGATCTGGTACAGCGGGCCGAAGCGCGTCAGCACGCCTGCGGCAAGCAGCGCGTGCAGCCGCTCCAGCAGTTCAGCCTCGGTGATGCCAAGCGCCGACGCGGCTTCGGCATACGGATGCGGCACCAGTGGCAGGCCGCGCTGCAGCGCGTTGATGATGCGGCGGTCGAGCGGGCCGAGTGGGTCGAGTGCCGCGATTGCACTGGTCATGCCGACACCTGCATGGCGTAGCGCGTGCCGCGCTGCTTGTAGCAGCGCGTGCCGACCAGCACGGTCCCGGGCGCATGTTCCAGCCCGGCGGTGGCTTGGACACGTGCCAGCGCGGGCTGAAGGTCCTGCGCATTGCGCGCATGGACCATCGCAAACAGGTTGTAGGGCCAGTCGGGCAGCCGGCGCACGCGGCGGTAGCACAGGGTCACGCGCGCGTGCCGGGCCAGCCGCATGCCGATGACGTCCACGTGCGCGTCAGGCACGTCCCACACGCACATGGCGTTGTGGCGGAAGCCGAAGCGTCCATGCTGCAGCACCACGCCCAGGCGCCGGATCACGCCTTGCGCGGACCAGCGCGCCAGCCGCTCCAGGACCTGCGGCATCGGCATCCGCGCTTGCGCTGCCAGTGCGTGGAACGGGCGCGGCGTCAGCGGCAGGCCGGTTTCCAGTGCTGCCACCAGGCGCCAGTCGTCATCGTCCAGGGTGACAGGCACGGCGGGAGCGGCCGCGCTGGCGCGGCGGGCGCGTGCCCTGCCCGGGCGCGCGAGCGGGAAGCCGAGGTCGATGTG
Organism: Cupriavidus sp. UYPR2.512; assembly: GCF_000379565.1. Lineage (NCBI taxonomy): Bacteria > Pseudomonadati > Pseudomonadota > Betaproteobacteria > Burkholderiales > Burkholderiaceae > Cupriavidus > Cupriavidus sp. UYPR2.512. The sequence continues at coordinate 28,551 of NZ_KB902852.1, forward strand.
ATACTCGCGGGCCATGGGCAGGTCCAGCGGCGCCAGGCCGGTCATGTCCCCGATCGACGCCAGCGTGCCGTCGAGCATGCGGCGCTCGCGCGCGCCCGCGACGAACCACAGGTTGTACGGGTGGCCGCTGCGTGCATAGTTGTGGCTGACCGCCGCGCAGGCGCTGACGCGCGCTGCCACGCGGTCCAGCTGGGCCGGCGGCACGGACAGCGCGGCCAGCGTGCTGACGCCGATCACGTTGGGCGCGAACACCGCGCCGACGCGGCTGATGCGCCCGCTGCCCAGGTCGCGCGCCAGCAGGCTCAGCAGCGTGTGCTCAGACAGGCCGAGATTGCCGGCCAGGGCCTGGTAGGGCCGCGGCTGCAGCGGGAAATCGCGCTGCAGGGTGTCGTAGAGGTTCAGTTCATCGTACATGGTGCCCTTACATGCCGAACCGTTGCGCGCGCACGGTGAAGAAGATGCCGCTGGGGTTGTCGGCGGGCAGCGTGGCAATGCGCGCCAGGCTGGCCGTGTCGTAGACCTCGACGCGGTTGTCGTCGCGGCAGGACAGCCACAGCGCCTCGCCCTTGGGCGTGAATTCCATATGCAGCACGCCGCGGCAGGGATGCAGCGTGCGCACCACCTGGCGCGTGGCGGTATCGATCACCTGCACCGTGTCGTTGTGGGGGAAGGCGAAGTTGACCCAGACCTGGCGCCCGTCGGGACGTGCCATCACAAAGACCGGCTGGCCGGCCAGCGGCACGTGCGCGGCCTGCTGCCAGCCGTTGGCGGGGTCGGCCACCAGCACCTCATGACGGCCGATCGCCGGCAGCCAGGCCATGCCCTGGGCCATGGCCCAGCCGCGCAGGTGCGGCATCTTGTAGACCGGCAGCGGCGCGCTGCCGCGGCCATAGCCGGGGAGCACGCGGCGCGACTGCGGCGGCACCTGCCACAGGTCGACCAGCGCCAGGCCGTCCTCGCCGAACAGGCCGGCCAGGTACCAGCGGCCATCGGGCGTGACCAGTCCGTCGTACGGCTCGCGGCCGGCGGGCAGGCGTGTCAGCTGCGGCTGGCGCGGATCGCTGGCGTCGATGATCCAGATCTCGCCGGATTCGAACAGGCTGGCGGCAAAGCGGCGGCCGGGCAGGTCGGCCAGGCCCACCACCTTGGCGCGGCGGCCGTCATTGCCGATGGCCGGCAGCTGCGCCAGCGGCTCAAGCGTCCGGGCATCGAACAAGCGGATGCCGCCGGGCGCGTAGTTCTGCGCCGCCACCACGCGCCCATCCTGCGAGATCGCGCCGCCGATGCTGTTACCCGCCTGCAGCACGCGGTGGGTGATGCGGGCGCTGAGCAGGTCCACGCGCGTCAGGCCGCCGTCGCGGCCGAAGACATAGGCGTAGCGTGCGTCGCGCGAGAACACCACGCTGGCGTGGGACAAGTCGCCGAGCCCATCCACCGTTGCCAGCCGGGTCATGCCGGTGGTCTCGACAATCTGCAGCCGCCCGGCGGCGCGCTCAACCACCACGCCCAGGTCGCCGGTGCCGCGCACGGCGCTGGCACAACCGGCCACCAGCGCGGCGCCAAGGGTGGCGCACAAGGCCGCGGCCAGGCCGCGGATCAGTTGCCTTGCGCCGGGGCGGCCGGGGGCTTGCCGGCCTGCAGTCGATCGATCAGCCATAGGGCTTCATCCTGCGTCATGAAGGGTTGCCAGGGCGGCATCGCGGTGCCGGGGCGGCCATACAGCACGGTGGCGGCCAGGCCCTCGGGCGGCTTGCCGGACAGTGCCTCGCGCGTCAGCGGCGGGCCCAGCCCGCCGCGCAGCGTCATGCCGTGGCAGGCGCCGCAGTCGTCGCGCAGCCAGTGCGCAAGCTGCGCCTGCCGGGCAGCGGTGGGCTGGGCCGCCGCGCAGGGCGCCGCGCCCAGCCAGGCCGCGGCCAGCCCGGCCAGTGCCGCGCGTCGCCAGGCGATTTGATTACGCATGGTGGCGCGGCTCAGTACACGTCGTGCTGCGTGTTGTAGGCGTTGAACTTGCCGGTTGGGGTGACCAGGCGCTTGTCCTTGATCACGGTCTTGAGCGTGCGGGTCTTGTCATCGACCACCACCAGCGCGGACTCGCCGTCCTTGGTGCCCCAGACCGAGAACCAGACCTCGTCGCCGGCCTTGTTGTACTCCGCCTGCACCACGCGCCTGGCGCCCGCGCCCTTCAGGTCTGCCCATTCAGCGATCGGCAGCACCTTGAAGCCGGCTTCCAGGTTGCGCGTGTCGAACACCGCCACCGACTGGTTGAGCCTGGCGTCAGGGTTCAGCGGCGTGTCGACCCACAGGTTGGACGACTTCGGGTGGGTCTTGATGAAGAGCGAGCCCCCGCCCTGGCCCTTGATGGTCTGCACCACCTTCCACGCCTGCGCCGGGTGTCCGGCCGGATCGGTGCCGATCAGGCTGATGGTCTCGTCGCCAAGGTGGCTGGTGGCCCAGACCGGGCCGAACTTCGGATGCGTGAAGTTGGCACCGCGCCCCGGGTGCGGGGTCTTGCCCACGTTGATCAGCGCGGCCAGCTTGTCGTCCCTGGTGTCGACCACGGCGATCTTGTCGGACGCATTGGCGGCCACCAGGAAGTAGCGGCCGGTGGCGTCGAAGCCGCCGTCATGCAGGAATTTGGCCGAATCGATGGTGGTGGTCTTCAGGTTGGACAGGTCCGAGTAGTTGACCATCAGGATCTTGCCGGTCTCCTTGGCGTTGATCACGAACTCAGGATGGAAGTGGCTGGCGACGATGGCCGCCACGCGCGGCTCGGGGTGGTATTCGTTGTCCACGGTCATGCCGCGCGTGGAGACCACCTTGAGCGGCTTGAGCGTGTCGCCTTCCATGATCACGTACTGCGGCGGCCAGTAGGAGCCGGCCACGGCGTACTTGTCTTCATAGCCCTTGTACTTGGAGGTCTCGACCGAGCGCGCCTCCATGCCGACCTTCACTTCCGCGACGATATCCGGCTTGGGCAGCCACAAGTCGATCAGGTCCAGCCGCGCGTCGCGGCCGATCACGTACAGGTAGCGCCCGGACGCCGACATGCGCGAGATATGCACCGCGTAGCCGGTCTTGACGATATTGATGATCTGCTTGCTGTCGCCGTCGATCAGCGCCACCTCGCCGGCATCGCGCAGCGTGACCGAGAAGAGGTTGTCCAGGTTGTACTGGTTCATCTTCCTGGTCGGGCGCTGGGCCACCGGCAGGATGTCCTTGCGGCTTTTCTCGATATCGGCCAGCGAGTACTCGGGCGGGGTCGGCGGGTCGAGCTGGATATAGCGCGCCATCAAGTCGACTTCCGGGTCGGAGAGATCGCCCGAGGTGCCCCAGTTCGGCATGCCGGCGGGGCTGCCGTACTTGATGAAGGTCTTCAGGTACTCGGTGCCGCGCGCGCGGGTGATGTCCGGCGTCAGCGCCTTGCCGGTCGCGCCCTTGCGCAGCACGCCGTGACAGCCGGCGCAGCGTTCGAAGTAGATCTGCCGGGCGTGGTCGAACTCAGCGGCAGTGAGGGTGGGGATGGCGGCTTTCTGTTCCGCCTTCGGTTCTGCCTTGGTGGCCGTCTTGGTGGCTGCATGCGGCAGCCCGAGCCAGAGTGAGAGCGGCAATGCCGCGATTGCCGGGTACAGCCAGTTTTTTGCTTTCATGGGTGCCGTGGATCAGCGGTGAGGAAAGCGGTTTCGCGGTGCCCATGCCTGCGTGGCGGGTACCTGTCGTCATGTGGGGATCATGCGGACACACTGACGACATGGAATTGACTGGCATCAAACGGCGGCGGTGGTGCGGGAACGAAGTGTGGGGTGGTTGATGCTTGTCGTTAAGCTATGCTTCAGGTCGCGCCCAGGCGGTCGCGCGTGCGCCTGGCCACGTTCGTTGTCCACGGGAACGCGCCCTGGTACTGCCGGATGAACTGCTCGATCTCGCCGCGCTGCCGCAGCGACAGGCCGATCATGTCCAGCCCTTCGATAAACATGCGGCGGTGCCGTGCCGACAGGTCGAAGGCGTAGTCGCCCGAGGGAGTGCGCACGCGCATCGCCTCGACATCGATGCTGATGGTGTTGCCCGGGTCCGCATCCACGTCGTTCATCAATGGCTCGATCACCTCGCGCGGCAGCATCACCAGCAGCAGGCGGTTGTTCATCGCATTCGAATAGAAGATCTCGCCGAAGCTCGGCGCAATCACCGCGCGGATGCCGAATTGCTGCAGGCCCCAGACGGCGTGCTCGCGGCTGGAGCCGCAGCCGAAGTTGGCGCCGCTCACCAGGATGCTGGTGCCGGCGTACTCGGGCCGGTTCAGCACGAAGCCAGGGCGCGGCGCGCCGCTGGCATCGAAGCGGTGGTCGTAGAGAATGCCTTCGGACAGCCCGGCCTTGTCGATCCCGCGCAGGAACTGCTTGGGGATGATCTGGTCGGTATCGAGGTTCTCAAAGCGCAGGGCGGCGCCTTTGCCGGCGATGCAGGTGTTTTCAGACATGGGTGATCTCCAGCTTGCGGACGTCGGTGATGACGCCGGTGACCGCTGCCGCGGCGGCCATGGCCGGGCTCATCAGGTGGGTGATGGCACCGCGTCCCTGCCGGCCCTCGAAATTGCGGTTGGTGGTGGAAGCACAGCGTACGCCGTCGGCGAGCACGTCGTCGTTCATGGCCAGGCACATCGAGCAGCCCGGTTGCCGCCATTCGAAGCCGGCGGCGGTAAGGACTTCGGCCAGGCCCTCGCGCTCGGCCTGGGCCTTGACCGCGCCAGACCCGGGCACGACCATGGCCCGGACCCCTGCAGCGACCTTGCGGCCGCGCACCACGCTGGCCACCGCGCGCAGGTCTTCGATGCGGCCGTTGGTGCAGGAGCCGATGAAGACGTGCTGGATCGGCGTGCCTGCCAGCGTGGCGCCCGGCTGCAGGTGCGTGTACGCCAGCGCGCGCTCGACCGAGCGCTGCTGGGCCTCGTCGGGCTGGTCTTCCGGGAACGGGATCTGGCCGGAAACCGGCAGCACCTGGTCCGGGCTGGTGCCCCAGGTGACGTAGGGCTCGATCTCGCTTGCGTCGAACATGAAATCCAGGTCGAACACGGCGTCCGCATCGCTTTGGAGCGTTGCCCAGTAGCTGAGCGCGGCGTCGCGCTGCGGACCTTCAATATCCACGGCGCGGCGCAGCACATAGTCGGTGGCGACTGCATCGGGCGCGATCAGCGCGCCGCGCGCCGCGGCTTCCACGGTCATGTTGCACAGCGTGAAGCGGGCTTCGACGCTCAGGTCGCGGATCGCAGATCCGCAGTACTCCACGACATAGCCGCGCGCACCTTGTGCGCCGATCGCGCCAATGATCCTGAGGATCAGGTCCTTGGCGGTGGTGCCGGCGGCAAGCTTGCCGTCCACGCGGATGCGCATGGTCCTGGCCATCCGGTAGACCAGCGTCTGGGTGGCCAGCACATGCTCGACCTCGGAGGTGCCGATGCCGAAGCCCAGCGCGCCGAGCGCGCCGTAGGTGGTGGTATGGCTGTCGCCGCAGATCACCACCATGCCCGGCCGGATCATGCCGTGCTCGGGCGCGATCACATGCTCGATGCCCTGCAGCGCATCGTTGGTGTCGAACAGCGGGATCGCGTGCCGCTCGCAGTTGCGGCGCAGGTTGGTGGCCTGCAGCGCCGAGGCCGGATCCGCGATCACGCGGATCGCAGTGGGGTGCGTCGGGATGATATGGCTGACCACCGAGACGTTCTGTCCGGGCACCAGCACGCCGCGGTCCTGTTCATGCAGCCCGGCGAAGGCCTGCGGGCTGGTGTACTCGTTCATCAGGTGCAGGTCGCAGTACAACAGCACGTTGTCGTCGTCGATCCTGGCCACGGTATGGGCGTCGACCAGCTTCTCGTATAGCGTCTTGGGGGTCATGGCAACTGCCTTGTCTGTCGTTATTCCGCGGTGATGCCGCGCTGCCTGATCAGGTTGGCCCACACGGGCATTTCCTTTTCCAGGCGCTGGCGCGCGGCCTCGGGCGTGGTTGGGGTGGGCTCGAAGCCTTCCTTGAGCATGCGGTCGCGGGTTGCCGGCGCGGCCAGCGCGGTGTTCAGCGCCGCGTTGAGCTTGTCGATCAGCGGCCTGGGCGTGCCGGCCGGGGCAAACACCATGAACCAGGTCTCGAAGGCATAGCCGGGCAGTCCCGCCTCGGCCGCGGTCGGCACATTGGGCAACTGCGGCGAGCGCCTGGAGCCGGTGACGGCGAGCGCCTTGAGCTTGCCGCCCTGCACATGCTGCTGCGCGGCCGAGACCACCGGGAAGCTCATGTCGACCTGGCCCGCAATGGTGTCGACCAGGGCCGGGCCGCCGCCGCGGTACGGCACGTGGACGATGGAGACGTTGGCCACCGACTTGAACAGCTCGGCCGACATATGGAAGGTGCTGCCGTTGCCCGGGACCCGTAGGTCAGCTTGCCAGGCGTGGCCCTGGCTGCCGTGATCAGTTCCTGCAGGTTTTTGGCGGGCACGTTGTTGTTGACCACCAGCACATGCTGTGAACTGGCGACCATGCCGATCGGGGCCAGGTCTTTCAGCGTGTCGTAGGGCATGCGCGGGAACAGGCCCGGGTTGATGGCCAGGGACACGGTCTGCAGGCCGATGGTGTAGCCGTCGGCGGCAGCCTTGGCCACGGCATCGACGCCGATATTGCCGCCGGCGCCGGCCCGGTTCTCGACCACGATGGTGCCGCCCAGGCGCTTCGACCAGGCGTCCGAGACCAGGCGGGCGGCGATGTCGGCGCTGCCGCCGGGGGCGTACGGCACGATCAGGCGCACCGGGCGCTGGGGATAGGACTGGGCCGCGGCCGTGCCGATCGACGCGGCACACAGCAGCAGGACGGTCAGGTGGGCAACTTTCATGGGTGTCTCCTGGTTTAGGAATCGTTATGGAAACCATCGTATCATTCACCAGAAGACACATAATTCAAACTCAGTTACTTCTTTGTTTCCTGGTATTCACTAATGGATAACCTCTCGGACGTCGCGTTCTTTGCGTGCATCAACAAGCACGGCAGCCTGGCCGGCGCCGCGCAGGAGCTTGGGGTGACGCCGCCCGCGGTCAGCAAGCGGCTGGCGGGGCTGGAGGCACGGCTGCGCGTCCGGTTGCTGCACCGGACCACGCGCCGCATCAGCCTGACGCCGGAAGGGGAAAGCTATCTGGTGGAAGGGGCGCGGATTCTTGCGGAGATGGAGGCACTGGAGCGATCGATCGCGGGCACCGGCAGCACGCCGCACGGCTTGCTGAAGATCGGCGCCACGCTCGGCTTCGGACGGCGGCATATCGCGCCGGCGCTGTCGGGGTTCTCGCGTCGTTTCCCGAATATCGAGGTCCAGCTCTACCTGACTGACCGGCCCCTGAACCTGGTCGAGCAGGGCCTGGACGCCATGATCCACTTTGGCGAGATGCCGGACGTGCGGCTGACGGCGCGCCTGATGGCCAACAACCGCCGCCTGCTCTGCGCCGCGCCGTCCTACCTGGAAGCGCGGGGCGAGCCGTCAAGCCCGCGCGAGCTGGCGCGGCACAACTGCATCTTCATCCGCGAAGCCGACGAGACCTTCGGCACCTGGCACCTGCGCCATGGCGCGCAGCAGGAGACCGTCAAGGTCCGCGGCACCATGAGTACCAATGACGGGGAATCCGCGCTGGCCTGGGCGCTCGACGGCCAGGGCCTGATCGTGCGCTCCGAATGGGATGTCGCGGAGCATCTGCGCAGCGGTGCGCTGCACCGGGTGCTGCCCCAATGGCGGTTCGCGCCGGCGGATATCCACCTGGTGTTCCCGGCGCGCAATCATCGTCCGGACAAGGTGCGGGCACTGGTGGATTTCCTGCTGGAGCATTTTGCCGGCCACCGTACGGCAAGCGGCGGCAATGGGGGCAGTTGCTGGTAGGCATCTGCGATGGTGCGAAGTTGCAGGGACACTCCGGCCGCTCACGGCGCGAGGGCGACCGCCCGGGAATGGCAGGCGCCTGCGCCAGGCGTGGCGCAGGCGTGGTCCCGCATGGCGAGGATAAAGCCGCCGACCTGGGCGATATCGTCCAGCGCCATGCAGGGCAGCACCGTGTCCATGCGCGCATCCGTGGCCAGCGCGACGATCGAAGGATCGCCCGGATAGTAGGGCGCGCGGCCGTGCGCGGGCCGGTAGACCTCGATGCGCGGAATCGCCTCGCGCCGGAAGCCTTCCACCAGCGTGATATGGGCCGGCCGCAGGCGCGCCACCTGCTCGGCCAGCGTCGGCTCGGCCTCGTCGGCCAGTTCGCGCACGATGGCAAAGCGATAGGGCGATGCCACCATCACCTCGGCCGCGCCGGCGGCGCGAAAGCGCGCGCTGTCCTTGCCCGGCGGCTCCAGTTCCAGCGGATGATGGCTGTGCTTGATCACGTTGACGGTCAGGCCCTGCGCGCGGAACCACGGCAGCAGCGCCGTGATCAGCGTGGTCTTGCCGCTGCCGGAGGTGCCGGTGATGCCAAGGATGAAGGGATGCATGGTGTCAGGGTTCGCAGGATTGGCGGAGTTCAGGTTGGGCGGGCAGCGGGCACACCAGCGGCAGGAAGCTGTCGGCACGCTGCGAATAGGCCAGCAGCGCGCCGGCCTGAAGGTCGAAATACCAGCCGTGCAGTGTCAGCCTGCCGGCCTCCAGCGCGCGCTGCACGAACGGGAAGGTCTGCAGGTTGCGCAGCGACACCAGGATCGCCGCCTGCTCGCAGGCGCGCTGGCGCTCGGCGGCGCTGGCCCCGGCCAGGGTTTCCTCTACCTGCCTGCGCGCCGGTGCCGCGATGCGCACCCAGGCGCCGATGTAGTCGGGGTCTTCGCTTTCGTCGGGCGGATGGTCGCGGGCGTTGGCTGGCTGCGCCAGCAAGGCGCGGATGCCGCCGCAGCCGCCGTGGCCCATCACGATGATGCGGGCCACTTGCAGCTGCTGCACGGCAAACTGGATCGCTGCGGATACGCCGTGCAGGCTGCCTTCATGGCGGCCGGTGCAGGGCGGCACCAGGTTGCCGATATTGCGCACGGTAAAGAGTTCGCCCGGATCGCAGCCCAGCAGCAGGCCGGGATCGACGCGTGAATCGCTGCAGCCGATCAGCAGCGTGGGCGGGCGCTGGCCGGTGCGCAGCGTGTCGAACAGCCCGGGCTCGTCGTCGAAATAGCGTTGCTGGAAGCGTTCGAAACCTTTGAGCAGTTGTTCGATGTGATGCATGGCGGCATCCAGGCGCTACTGCACCAGCGGGCTGTCGGCGCCTTCCAGCTCGATGCCTTCGATGCGCGCGCGTCCGATCAGCAGGCTGGCGTACTGCTTCCAGGCACGGTCGCGCGCGGCGCTGGCCAGGGCGGGGGCAATGTCGCCGCGCACCGCATCGAAGGGCAGGCGCGTGCCGGGGCAGCGTTCCAGGATGCGCACGATATGCAGGCCGAAGCGGGTTTCCACCAGCTGCGGCAGCACGCCGTCGTGCTGCGCGGCGAACAGCGCGCGCTCGAACTCCGGCGCGGTCTCGCCGCGGAACACGCGGCCAAGCCGGCCACCGTTGGCGCCGCTCGGGCAGTTGGACAGCGCGCGGGCGTGCTCGGGGAAGCTGCAAGGATCGCCCCGCACCAGCGCCAGCGTCTGCGCCGCGATCTCGCGCAGCGCGTCCAGCGGCACGCGCGGCGTGACCTGGAACAGGATATGGTCGGCCTCGACCCATTCGCCCTCGCGAAAGCGCTCGGGGCGGCTGTCGTAGTGGCGGCGGCAGCTCGCTTCGTCCGGTTCGGGCGTGCCGGCTTCATGTGCCAGCAGCGCCTGCGCCAGCGCGTCGTCATCCAGGCCTTCGGCCGCCAGGCCGATGCGGCCGGCTTCGGCGCGCACCAACTGGCGCAGGATGGCCGAGATAGTGGCCAGCCGCGCCGGGTTGGCCGCATCGTGATGGTGGTCCAGTTCGCGTTCGATATCGGCGTCGCGCAGTTCCACGCCGTTGACGGTGACAGGCATGCTGTTCTCCTTGTCGGGTTGCGGCGCTCAGCGGCTACGCACCAGTTGCCAGGCACGGCCGAGGTAGCCGACCGAGGCAAAGCCGCTCCACACGTGCACCAGCCGCGTGAACGGAAAGATCGCGAACAGCGTGATGCCCATGAACAGGTGCGCCTTGAACAGCAGCGGCGCATCCGCGACATAGCTGGCGGCGTCGCCGCGCAGCGTGACGATGTGCTGCGCCCAGGTCATCAGCTGCACCATCATGTGGCCGTCCATGTGGCTGGCGGATTCGAAGATGGTGGACAGGCCCAGCAGCAGCGTCACCAGCAGCCACAGCAGCAGCACCTTGTCGCCGGTGCGGGTCACCGCCGACACGCGGGCATTGGTCAGGCGGCGGTGCAGCAGGATCAGCAGCCCGGCCAGGCACATGGTGCCCATCACGCCGCCGGCGGCCATCGCCACGGCCTGCTTGAAGCCGTGCGAGACGCCCAGCGCATCCCACACCGCCACCGGCGTCAGCAGGCCGGCCAGGTGGCCGAAGAACAGGCCCAGGATGCCGACGTGGAACAGGATGTTGCCGGTGCGCAGGTTGCCGCGGTACAGCACCTGCGAGCTGTCGGTCTTCCAGGTGTATTGCTCGCGCTCGAAGCGCGCAAGGCTGCCGAGCAGGAAGATGGCGGCAGCGATGTACGGGTAGATGCCGTAGAGGAATTGGTGGAACGTTGCCATGGTGTGTTAGCCCATTGTCTGGTGTTCGGTTTGCATCGCCGTGCCGTCAGCAGGCAGCCTGCGCTGTCGCCTTGACACGCTGATCGCGCGGATAGAACCGCACCGCCTGCGGCCCGGCCTGCGGCGCGAGCAAGGGTTCCACGCCGTCGGCGCCGGGGCCGAAGGTCTCCAGTGCCTCGTCCATGTCGCGCACCGGCGGCTCCTGCTGCGGTTGCGGCTGCACGTCGGTGAGCGTGCGCAGCACCGCGAACACGCCGGCGTACGGGCTTTGATTGCGCGCCAGGCGCTCGCCGATGGCGGCCAGCACGTGGATCGCCTCACTCAGCAGCTGTTCGGCGCGCGCTTCCTTGCCGTCGGCCACCAGCGCGCCGAGGAACTCCAGGAACAGCGGCACGTAGTCGGGCAGCTCGGACGCCGCGGGTTCAAAGCCTTCGCGCCGGTACTCGTCGATCAGGTCGACCATGGCCTGGCCGCGGTCGCGGCTTTCGCCGTGCACGTGCTCGAACAGGTGCAGCGAGTGCGCCGGGTTGCGGTCAAAGGTGGCGACGTAGTTCTCCTGCAGTGCGATCAGCGCTTCGCCGCGCAGCAGGCCGGTGACGGGCGCGAGCAGCGCGCGCGCCTGCGGCCATTCGGCCAACGCGGCGCCGATCTCGGGCAGGGCGTCCAGCAGATCCTGCTCGGGGTAGCCGAGCAGGGCGCTGAGGATGGGATAGAGGGGCATGGTCTTCTCCGGGCGGTTCTTGGATGCGGGCTCAGCTCATCACTGCGTTCTTGCGCGACTTGGGCATGTCGACAAAGTGGACGCTGCCCTGCGGCTTCTTGCCGAACAGCGCGCCGTCCGAAGTGCCGCCCGAGCAGCCGTTGCCAAAGGTGAAGCCGCAGCTGGCCTTGTCGTTGAAGCTGTCCTCGACCATTTCCTTGTGCGAGGACGGGATCACGAAGCGGTCCTCGTAGTTGGCGATGGCCATGGTCTGGTACATGTCTTCGACCTGCTCGGGCGTCAGGCCCACCTGCTGCAGCACGCCCAGGTCCTGCACGCCGTCCACCACCTGCGAGCGCTTGTACGCGCGCATCGCCAGCATGCGGTCCAGCGCGGACAGCACCGGCATCACGTCGCCCGCCGTCAGCAGGTTGGCCAGGTACTTGACCGGGATGCGCAGGCTCTTCACGTCCGGGATCACGCCGTTCAGGCCCATGTGGCCGGCCTCGGCCGCCGACTGGATCGGCGACAGCGGCGGGATATACCAGACCATCGGCAGGGTGCGGTACTCCGGGTGCAGCGGGAAGGCGACCTTCCACTCGCACGCCATCTTGTAGACCGGCGACTTGCGCGCGGCATCCAGCCAGCTTTGCGGAATGCCCTGGCGCAGCGCCTCGGCCTGCACCGCCGGGTCATGCGGATCGAGGAAGACGTCGAGCTGCGACTGGTACAGGTCGCGCTCATCGGCCACCGATGCCGCCTGCTCGATGCGGTCGGCGTCGTACAGCATCACGCCCAGGTAGCGGATGCGGCCGACGCAGGTCTCGGAGCAGACCGTGGGCTGGCCGGCCTCGATGCGCGGATAGCAGAACAGGCATTTCTCGGCCTTGCCGCTCTGCCAGTTGAAGTAGATTTTCTTGTACGGGCAGCCCGAGATGCACATGCGCCAGCCGCGGCACTTGTCCTGGTCGACCAGCACGATGCCGTCGTCCTCGCGCTTGTAGATCGATCCCGACGGGCACGAGGCCACGCAGGCGGGGTTCAGGCAGTGCTCGCACAGGCGCGGCAGGTACATCATGAAGGTGTTCTCGAAGGTCGAGTACATCTCCTTTTGCACGTCGTCGAAGAGCTTGTCGCGGCCGCGCGAGCTGAACTCGCCGCCGAGATCGTCTTCCCAGTTCGGGCCCCACTCGATCTTTTCCATCTTGCGGCCGGTCAGCACGGAGACCGGGCGCGCGGTCGGCGGCGTCTGCACCAGCGGCGCCTTCTGCAGGTGCTCGTAGTCGTAGGTGAAGGGCTCGTAGTACTCGTCGATCTGCGGCAGGTTGGGGTTGGCGAACAGGTTCGCCAGGATCTTCAGCTTGCCGCCCTGGCGCGGCTCGAGCGTGCCGTCGGCGTTGCGCTTCCAGCCGCCTTGCCACTTGTCCTGGTTCTCCCATTCCTTCGGGTAGCCGATGCCGGGCTTGGTCTCGACGTTGTTGAACCAGGCGTACTCGACGCCGTCGCGGCTGGTCCAGACGTTCTTGCAGGTCACGGAGCAGGTATGGCAGCCGATGCACTTGTCGAGGTTCAGCACCATGGCCACCTGGGCACGGATCTTCATTGCGAGGCTCCTTCCTTGTTCGTTTCCACGAGCGGCCCTTCCAGCCAGTCGACCTTCTTCATCTTGCGCAGGATCACGAACTCGTCGCGGTTGCTGCCCACGGTGCCGTAGTAGTTGAAGCCGTAGGCCAGCTGCGCGTAGCCGCCGATCATGTGGGTGGGCTTGGTCACGGCGCGCGTGACCGAGTTATGGATGCCGCCGCGCATGCCGCTGGTCTCGGCGCCGGGAACGTTCACGATCTTTTCCTGGGCGTGGTACATCAGGCACATGCCCTTGGGCACGCGCTGCGACACGACCACGCGCGCGGTCAGCGTGCCGTTGACGTTGAAGACCTCGACCCAGTCGTTGTCGCGGATACCGTTGGAGCGGGCCTCGGTCTCCGAGATCCACACGTGCGGGCCGCCGCGCGACAGCGTCGGCATGCGCAGGTTGTCCGAGTAGGTGGAGTGGATGCCCCACTTCTGGTGCGGCGTGATCCAGTTCAGCACCAGCTCCGGGTTGCCGTTGGGCTTCTTGCCCAGCATCGGCGCCACGGTCTTGGTGTCGATGGCCGGCTTGTACACGCACGCGCCTTCGCCGAAGTCCAGCATCCAGCGGTGGTCCTGCCAGAACTGCTGGCGGCCGGTCAGCGTGCGCCAGGGGATCAGCTCATGCACATTGGTGTAGCCGGCGTTGTAGCTGACCTCTTCCGATTCCAGTCCCGACCACGTCGGCGCGGAGATGATCTTGCGCGGCTGCGCCTGCACGTCGCGGAAGCGGATCTTGTCGTGCTCGCGGCCCTCGGCAAGGTGGGTGTGGTCGCGGCCGGTGATTTTCGACAGCGCTTCCCACGCCTTGACGGCAACGTGGCCGTTGGTCTCGGGCGCGAAGGTCAGGATCATCTCGGCGGCGTCGATGGCGGTCTCAAGCTTCGGGCGGCCCTGGCTCACACCGGGTTCCTGCACGGTGTGGCTGAGGTGGCCGATCTCCTTCACTTCATGCCGGGTGTCCCAGTTGATGCCCTTGCCGCCATTGCCGAGCTTGTCCAGCAGCGGCCCGATCGAGGTGAATTTCTTGTAGATGTCCGCGTAGTTGCGCTCCACCACCGTCATCGACGGCGCGGTCTTGCCGGGGATCAGGTCGCATTCGCCGGCCTTCCAGTCCTTCGGTTCGAACGGCTGGCCGAGCTCGCCCGGGGTGTCGTGCAGCAGCGGCGTGCACACCAGGTCCTTGCGCGTGCCGAGGTAGGGGCCGGCGATCTCGCTGAACTTCTTTGCGATGGCCTTGTAGATTTCCCAGTCGGTCTTGCTTTCCCACAGCGGCTGCACGGCTTCGGACAGCGGGTGGATGAACGGGTGCATGTCAGACGTGTTGAGGTCGTCCTTCTCGTACCAGGTCGCCGTAGGCAGCACGATGTCGCCATACAGGCAGGTGGTGCTCATGCGGAAGTCCAGCACTGTCAGCAGGTCCAGCTTGCCTTCGGCGGCCGGGCGCACGTTGACTTCGCTCGGCGTGATCGCATCGTTCTCGTCGCCGAATACGGCGTTCTGCGTGCCGAGCAGATACTTCAGGAAGTACTCATGCCCCTTGCCCGAGCTGCCCAGGATGTTGGAGCGCCACACGAACATATTGCGCGGGAAATTTGCGGGATTGTCCGGGTCGTCGCAGGCGAACTGCAGCGCGCCCGACTTCAGTTGGTCGACGGTGTAGGCTACCGGGTCCTTGCCGGCGCGTTCGGCCGCATCGACCACATCCAGCGGGTTGGCGCCGAGCTGCGGCGCCGACGGCAGCCAGCCCATGCGCTCGGACCTGGCGTTCAGGTCCAGCAGCGACAGGCCGTCATAGCGCTTGCGGTCGGCGGTCGGCGACAGGATCTCGTCGACGCCCAGCTTCTCGTGGCGCCACTGGCTGGTGTGGTTGTAGAAGAACGAAGTGCCATTCATCTGGCGCGGTGGGCGCGACCAGTCCAGCCCGAAGGCGAGCGGGGCCCAGCCGAACTGCGGGCGCAGCTTCTCCTGGCCGACGTAGTGGGCCCAGCCGCCGCCGCTCTTGCCGATGCAGCCGCACATCATCAGCAGGTTGATGATGCCGCGGTAGATCATGTCGTTGTGGTACCAGTGGTTAAGCGCGGCACCGACGATGACCATGCTCTTGCCTTGCGTGCGGTCGGCGTTGTCGGCGAACTCGCGCGCTACCTGCGTCACCAGCCGGGCCGGGACGGAGGTGTGCTTTTCCTGCCAGGCGGGGGTATAGGGCACGTCATCGTCGTACGAAGCGGCAACGTTCGGGCCGCCGAGTCCCTGATCCACGCCGTAGTTGGCCATCTGCAGGTCATACACGGTGGCCACCAGCGCGGTGCTGCCGTCAGCCAGCGTCAGCCGGCGAGCCGGCACGCGGCGGCGCAGCAGCTCATCGTGTTCGCCGCCGAAGTAGGGGAAGCCGACTTCCACCACCTCGTCTTCCTTGCCGAGCAGCGACAGGCGCGGCTCGACCGCGCGGCCGCTGCCGCCGTCCTTCATTTCCAGGTTCCAGCGGCCCACCTTCTCGCCGCCGTTGTGCGCGCCTTCGCCCCAGCGGAAGCCGATCGAGCCGTTGGGCGCGACGATCTCGCCGCTGGCGTCGTCAATCTGCAGGGTCTTCCACTCGGGGTGGTTGGCTTCGCCGAGGTTATTGGCCAGGTGCGACGCGCGCAGGAAGTGGTCGGGCACCAGCGTGCCCTGGTTCTCACGCAGCAGCACCAGCATCGGCATGTCGGTGTACTGCTTCACGTAGTCGCGGAAGTACGCGGACTTGCCGCTGGCGTGGAATTCCTTCAGCACCACATGGCCCATGGCCATCGCCAGCGCGGCATCGGTGCCTTGCTTGGGCGCCAGCCAGATGTCGCCGAACTTGACCATCTCGCCGTAGTCGGACGAGACCGCCACGGTCTTGGTGCCCTTGTAGCGGACTTCGGTGTAGAAGTGCGCGTCAGGCGTGCGCGTCTGCGGCACGTTCGAGCCCCACACCATCAGGTAGGTGGAGTTGTACCAGTCGGCCGATTCGGGCACATCGGTCTGCTCGCCCCACACTTGCGGGCTGGCCGGGGGCAGGTCGCAGTACCAGTCGTAGAACGACAGGCAGGCGCCGCCCAGCAGGCTCAGGTAGCGTGCGCCGGCGGCATAGGACACCATCGACATGGCGGGAATCGGCGAGAAGCCGATCACGCGGTCCGGGCCGAATTTCTTCACCGTGAAGGCATTGGCCGCCGCGATCATCTCGGTCGCCGTGTTCCAGTCCGCACGCACGAAGCCGCCCTGGCCGCGCACGCTCTTGTAGCGCGCGGCCTTGACCGGGTCCTGGCTGATCGATTCCCACGCGGCGACGGGGTCCATGGTCTTGCGGGCCTCGCGCCACATCTGCATCAGGCGGCCGCGGATCATCGGGTACTTGACGCGTTGCGCCGAGTAGACGTACCAGCTGTAAGAGGCGCCGCGCGGGCAGCCGCGCGGTTCATGGTTGGGCAGGTCCGGGCGCGTGCGCGGATAGTCGGTCTGCTGGGTCTCCCACGTGATCAGGCCGTTCTTCACGTAGACCTTCCACGAGCAGGAGCCGGTGCAGTTCACCCCGTGGGTCGAGCGCACGATCTTGTCGTGCTGCCAGCGGCTGCGGTAGCCGTCTTCCCACTTGCGGTCTTCGTTCACCACCGCGCCATGGCCATCCGCATAGGTGGACTTGACGCGCGACATGAACTTCAGTCGATCCAGGAAATGACTCATTGCTTTGTTCTCCGCGAGTGCTTTGCTGCGGGCGCTCCGATGATTTCAGGAGCTTTGCAGGGACACCCTCAGCTTATGGGGGAGGCGGGCGGCGGCCCATTCGCTGGTGGAACAGCCGCCGCATGGCGATCGGGCTAGGCGCCGGGCACGGGACTAGTCCGGAAGAACTAGCCCGGCCGGCGGCGCTGGTGACAGGTCAGCAGGGCATGGGTGCGTTGCGGCGCGCGTAGTACCACCACGTCACCAGCATGCAGCTGAGGTAGAAGGCGATAAAGCAATACAGCGCGGCGTCGGCGGCGCCGGTCAGCTCCAGCGAGGTGCCGAAGCTCTTGGGGATAAAGAAGCCGCCGTAGGCGCCGATCGCGCCGGAGAAGCCCAGCACGGCGGCCGATTCCTTGCCGGCGTCCTGCAATGCCTGCTTCTGTGCGGCGTCACCCTTGCCCGCGGCGGCGCGCTGGCGCTCGGTCAGGAAGATCACCGGGATCATGCGGAAGGTCGAGCCGTTGCCGATGCCGGTCAGCGCGAACAACGCGACAAACGCCGCCAGGAAGTACATGAAGTTGCCGCCGGCGCCGTCATGCGGCAGCGCTGCCAGCACCGCGAACACCGCGGCGATCATGCCCGCGAAGGTCCACAGCGTGACGCGCGCGCCGCCGAGCTTGTCCGAGATCCAGCCGCCCACCGGGCGCGTGAGCGCGCCCACCAGCGGCCCCAGGAACGCATACGCCGTGGGATTCACGCCCGGGAACTGCGACTTGGTCAGCAGTGCCAGCCCGGCCGAGAAGCCGATGAACGAACCGAAGGTGCCCACGTACAGCCAGCACATCAGCCAGTTGTGCTTGCGCTTGAAGATCACCGCCTGGTCGGCAAAGGAGGCCTTGGCGTCCGCGATGTCATGCATGCCGAACCAGGCCGCCAGCGCCGATACGATGATGAACGGCACCCAGACAAAGCCCGCGTTCTGCAGCCACAGGTTCTGCGTGGCGCCGTTGGCCTGGTACTGCTGCGGCTCGCCGCCAAGCGCGCCGAAGATGGCCAACGACACTACCAGCGGCGTGACGAACTGCACCACCGACACGCCCAGGTTGCCGATGCCCGCATTCAGCCCGGTGGCCAGCCCCTTCTTCGCCTTGGGGAAGAAGAAGCTGATATTGGCCATCGACGAGCTGAAGTTGGCCCCGCCCAGCCCGCACAGCAGCGCCAGCACCAGCAGCGTCGGGTAGCCGGTTGCGGGATCGCGCAGCGCGAAGCCCATGCCCAGCGCCGGGATCAGCAGCAGCGCGGTGGAGATCGCGGTGAAGCGGCGCCCGCCGAACACCGGCACCAGGAAGGAGTAAAAGATGCGCAGCGTGGCGCCGGACAGCGCCGGCAGCGCGGTCAGCCAGAACAGCTGGTTCTTGGTGAACTGGAAGCCGGCGCGGTCCAGGTTGACCGCGACCACGCTCCACAGCATCCAGACCACGAAGGCCAGCATCAGCGCCGGGATCGAGATCCACAGGTTGCGGTAGGCGATGCGTTCGCCGTGGCTTTGCCAGAAGACCTTGTTCTCAGGCTCCCAGCGGGTGAGTACGGTAGAGGACATGATGGTATGCCTTTGGTTGCTTGCGTGATGAGTGGCGTCAGGCCGGCTGCGTGAGGCCGACGGCTTGTTCCTTGCGCCGGCGCTCGGCGCGCTGGCTGTAGTGCATCCACACCAGGCTCACGCACGCGGTGCCGTACATCAGCATGAAGCAGCTGCTGCGCACGCCGGTCAGGTCGGCCAGTACGCCGAACAGGATCGGCAGCACGAAGCCGCCCAGCCCGCCGGCCAGGCCCACCACGCCCGAGACCGCGCCGATGTTGTGCGTGAAGTCATTGGAGATGAACTTGAACACCGAGGCCTTGCCGATGGCGAAGGCGATGCCCACTACGAACAGCAGGATGGTGAATACCGTGGGCGTCAGCGCAATGCGGAACGCCTGCGGGCCGCTGGTGGTCTGGATGATGAAATCCGTCTGCGGATAGCTCAGCAGGAAGAAGCCGACCCAGCTCACCCACATCACCCACCAGGTGGTGCGGTGCGCGCCGTGGCGGTCGGAGATCCAGCCGCCGATGGCGCGCAGCACGCCCCCGGGCAGCGAGAAGCAGGCAGCCAGGAAGGCCGCGGTCTTGATGTCGAAGCCGTACTCGCCGATGTAGTACTTGGTCATCCACAGCGACAGGCCGACATAGCCGCCGAACACCACCGAGTAGTACTGCGAGTAGCGCCACACGCGCGGGTCGCGCATCACGGCGAGCTGCTCGCGCCAGCCGACGCTGGACTTGACCAGGTGCGCGGGGTTGCTGCGCGAGAACACCCAGAACAACAGGGCAGTGACTAGCATCGCCACCGAATACACGCGCGGCACCACGGTCCAGGTGCCGGCGGCCAGGATCATCGCCGGCGCGACGAACTTGGTCAGCGCCGCGCCCGAGTTGCCGGCGCCGAAGATGCCCATCGCCAGCCCCTGGCGCGAGCGCGGGAACCAGCGTGCCACGTACGGCGTGCCGACCGAGAACGAGCCGCCCGCCAGCCCGACGAACAGCCCCAGCACCAGCAGCTGCCACAGCGTGTGCGCATACGAGATCAGCCAGATCGGGATCACGGTGGCCAGCATCAGTACGAAGAAGACGATGCGGCCGCCGTAGCGGTCGGTCCAGATGCCCAGCGGCACGCGGATCAGCGAGCCGCTGAGCACGGGCGTGGCGGCCAGCAGGCCGAATTCCGTATCGTTGAGGCCGAGTTCCTGCTTGAGCGGGATGCCCAGCACGGCGAACAGCATCCAGACGGCAAAGCAGATAGTGAAGGCGAACGTGCTGGACGCCAGCGTCATTGCGGCGCCGGGCGCAATTAGCTCCGGCGCGCGTGGGTGGGTGGCCATGGCCATGCTCCTGTATCAACTTTGGCGGGGGTGATGCCAGAGTAGGGGCGGCCACTGGTGCTGCCTATTCGCCGGCAGCACAGCGCACGCGGGTGCGCAGCCTGCCTTTGGAGGTAGTTCCACCGGCGGAGGCCGCCGGCGCGGCTGCGGTGCTATCGTGCAGTCAGCGTGAACGGCATCCGTTTACGCCCCTGCGGCAAACCATGCGCCGGATCAAGAAGCCGGCGCGCGCCGCATCACCTGATTCCCGTAGCCAGCCATGGACACCATCCCCATCCTCCCCGCGCGGCGCTCGCCGCCGCCCGGCAAGGCGCCCGCCGGGCCGCCGCCGCGCGGCTTTGCCTTGTTTGCGCTGGGTTTCCGGCCGTTCTACCTGGGCGGGGCGATGTTCGCCGCGCTGGCCATCGCGGCGTGGTCGGCGATGCTGGCGGGCGTGAACGCAGCCGGCCCGGCGCCGGTGATGGCGGCAATGTTCTGGCATGCGCACGAGATGGTGTTCGGCTTTGCCGCGGCCATCGTGGTGGGCTTCCTGTTCACCGCGGGGCGGGCCTGGACCGGCCAGCCGACGCCCACCGGCGCCGCGCTGGCTGCGTTGTTCCTGCTGTGGCTGGCCGGACGCGTGGGCATGTGGGTGGCGCCCGGCACGGCGGCCTTCGTGATCGAGGGCGCGTTCCTGCCGCTGGCCGCGCTGGCCTTCACGCGCGCGCTGGCCCGCGCCGGCAACCGCCGCAACTATCCGCTGGCCCTGGCGCTGTGGCTGCTGGCCGCGGCCGATATCGCCAGCCTGTGGCTGCAGGCGCGCGGACATGACGCCGGTGCGATGCTGGCCTGCCGCGCCGGCGTGGCGCTGGTCACCCTGTTCGTGGTGGTGATCGGCGGGCGCGTGGTCCCGATGTTCACGACCAACGCGATCCCGGGGTTCCGCCTGCGCCAATACCGGCAGGTGGACCGCGTGGCGGTGCCGGCCGCGGTGCTGGGGCTGGCCGCGGGGCTGCTGCCCTTGCCGGGCTGGCTGGCGGCGGCACTGTCATTGCTGGCCGCGGCTGTGCTGGCCGTGCGCGTGGCCGGCTGGCGCAGCCATGCGGTAGGCAACCGGCCGATCCTGTGGGTGCTGCACCTGGCCTATGCGTGGCTGCCGCTGGCGCTGCTGCTGCAGGCGCTGGGCGCGCTGGGGCTGGCGATGGCCGGGCTGGCCACGCATGCGTTCACGGTGGGCGTGCTCGGCGTGGCGATCATCGCCATGATCACGCGCACCGCGCTGGGCCACACCGGCCGCATGCTGGTGGCTGGCCGCGCGGAGACCGCAGCGTACTGGCTGGTGGCGGCGGCGGCGGTGCTGCGGGTGTTCGGCCCGATGATCTGGCCGGCCGGCTATTTGCACTGGGTGTGGGGCGCCGGGGCGTGCTGGGTGGCGGGCTTTGGACTCTATGCGCTGACGTATGCGCCGCGGCTGATGCGGCCGCGGGTTGACGGCAAGCCTGGTTGAGTCAGTGGAATAGTCTGATTCCTGCGCTTTTCCCGACAGGTTGCTGCGACGCCATGAAACTGGTGCTGGTCGGCAGCCAGAGCCGGCAGGATGTCTGGCGCCTGGCCGAGGGTGCCGGCGGGGAGATTGCCGTGCGCGTGCGTGGCCGGATCGAGGCCAATACCGGCGAGCTGTTGTCCGATGCGGCGCTGGCGGGCTTTGGCATCGTCCTGCATTCGACCTGGCATGTCAGCGCCGCGCGTGCGCGCCTTTGTCGATTTCCTGGCCGGGCGCTTCGGCGACAACCCGCCGTGGGAGCAACCCGACGGCGGGTGAGACGGCCTGCCCTAGGCGGGCAGATGCGCCGCCGCGCGCCGGTAGTCGCTCGGTGTCATGCCGGTCCAGCGGCGGAAGGCGCGGAAGAATGAGTTGGCATCGTCAAAGCCGAGCCGGAACGCGATTTCTCCCAGCGACATCGCGCCCCCGGCCAGGTAGCCGCCAGCCAGGTCGCGGCGCGCCTCCTCGCACAGCTTGCGAAAACTCGTGCCTGCCGCCATCAGCCGGCGTTGCAGCGTGCGCTCGCTGATGTCCAGGTAGCGCGCCACCGCGGCCAGGCTGAGGGCGCGCTCGCCGGCCAGGGCCTGCAGGGCCGCGCGCACATCGTCCAGCGAAGCGGATGCCGGCCGCGCTTCGCGCATGGCGTGGCCCGCGCCCGGGCCGTCCGGCCCGCTGCGCACACGGGCAGCCAGGCGCAAGGCCAGGTCGCGGCGGCCGAACACGATGGCGTCTTCCGGCTCGCCAAAGCGCACCGGGCAGTCGAATGCCTCGGTATAGCGCAGGTGCCAGTCCGGCTGGCCGATGCGCAGCGACACCCGCAGCGGATGCAGCGGCTTGCGCGTGAACTGGCGCCCGAAGGCTAGCAGCGAGCACAGCTCCATGTCGATGCGCGGGCGGGTGTCGGGCGCCTCGGGGTCGCTCGGGCGGATGCAGACCCAGGCTTCGTCGCCCTGGCGGCGCAGTTCGATGCGGTCGCCGGCGAGCAGCTTCTGGTAGCGCGCGATGCGCCGCAGCGCGGTGCCCAGCGACGGCCCGGCCATGGCGGGCAGGCCCGCCAGCCCGAGCAGGTCGGTCTGCATCCGGCTGCCCAGCCACAGGCCGATGGTTGGATCGCCGGTGGCACGGTAGACCGCGCAGAGCACGTTGCAGGCCTGTTGCGGGCCGGCCGCCGGCACGGTGGGCTTGAGGTCGCTGGGGTCGGAGTCGGTGTCGGATTCCGGGGAAGGCGCGAGTCCCGATACGTCGTAGCCGCCGTCACGCAGCGCGTGCAGCAGGTCACGAGGCAACGGCCCGGCCTGGATAGGCTCTTGTTGTGTCATTGTCATCATCTGGCTGGCAAGTTGGCGCAAGTGCGCCAGTGCAGCCCCCGGTAACAATGAGATTACGCGGTGCCGGTGCCCCCTTCAAGGGCATGCGGGGGGGCGAAGTGTGGCCTGGGCAGCGCAACGGCGTGCGGGCAGCGGGTGGTACCGTACCGTTGCCAGGTTCCGGGGCGCCCGCAACCCGTTGCCTAAAATTTGGGCGCTCCGGTGGGTTGCCGCACAGACTGGGGCTTTCGGGGAGTGCAGGGCCAGGATATCCACAGATTCTGTGGATATCACACGCCAGTTTTCAACATGGGTTTGTGCGGCTGCCGCCAAGTGCCGGATGCGGGTATGCTGAGTGGTTTGAGGGCGCGGCCTCTTGCCTGGCCGCGTTGTCATCGTGTGGCATCCCTGCCGGATTTGCCGCCATCATGCCGCCAACGCCCGCTGTTGGCCCCATTGCGACTCTACCTGCCCGCCGCCATGCGCCATGACCGGTCGTCCGCAGTCCTGCCTCGCGTGGCCTTGTTGCCGATGCTCGCCGCCACACTGGCGCTGTCCGGCTGCGTGGCGCAATACCGGGTGCCCGCCGGCGCCCCGACCGCCAGCGTGCGGCTGCTGACCAGCACCGACGACAATACTTCGTTCACCGTGGTCGATCCGGCCAAATGCCCGGTGCCCGCGCGGCCGCTGGTGCTGGCGGGAACCGGCAGGCAGTTGTCTGCGATGGGACGGGACCGCGGCCTGGACATGGCCGGGCGCTCGCCCGAGCCGCCGGCGCGCACGCGCGAGCGGCTGGTGGAGGCGGGCCGGCGCATCTACGTAGCGGTGACGTCGGCAGCGGCGCCGCCGCTGCCTGAACTGCGTTGCGCGGCGGGCGTGTCATTCGTGCCGGCTGCCGGCGGCCAGTATGAGATCCGCTACCAGCGGGACGAGACCGCGAGCCAGTGCTCGGCGCAGGTATTGCGCATGCAGCCGCTGGCCTACGGCGGCGCGCGCCTGACGGCGGAGCCGACCCAGCAGGGCTTCAGGGCGCTGCGCAAGGACTATGTGTGCCAGGCGCAGTGACGCGCCTGGCAGACCGATGGCACCATCGATTGAAGCGGGCGTTTGAGGCAGGCGCCCGCTGGCCGCGCAGGCGGCTTACTGCTCGATCAGGAAACGCTCAGGGCGCTTGCCCAGCCACGCCGGCGCGCGGCCGCGGCCCGACCAGGTCTTGCCGGTCTTGGGGTCCATGTACTTGGGCGGCAAGGCGGATGCAGGCTTCTTCGCGCTCGAACCGGCCGGGCGGCCACGCTTGCGGCGGGGCAGGATGTCGTCGGCGGTCAGGCCGTATTCAGTCATCAGATCCCGGATTTTGTCGATCACGCCGGCGACTTCCGTCGCGCGCACTTCATTCAGCTTGGCTTCCAGCGCTTCCTTCTCAGCCAGGAGTTGCTTGTATGTCGCCATTTATATCCCCTTTCTGCAAATAGGCCGCTGCATGGTACTAGAAGTTGCGGGGTCGGTTCACCTAAAAAAATTTTACAAAAAATAACGGAGATTGCACGGACTGATTGATTGCCGGCCTGAATTGACGGTTGCACAGCCGACGACGCAGCCGGCATTGGGCTGTTCATAGCCTGTTTTGCCAGCAGTTTAGGACAATGAAAATACGCGCGACCGGGGACTTTAACGCCTAGACTGCTTGTCTGCGCCCAGCGCAGCCCCCTGGTACAACTACCGGAGCCCCTGATGAGCCAGCAGATCTTTGTCAATTTGCCCGTCCGCGACCTGCAAAAGTCGATTGCCTTCTTTACGCAGTTGGGTTTTTCCTTCAATCCGCAATTTACCGACGACACTGGCACCTGCATGATCGTCGGCGAGAACATTTTCGTGATGCTGCTGACGGAAGCCAAGTTCCGCAGCTTCTCGCCCAATGAAATCTGCGATGCACGGAAATCGACCGAGGTGCTGGTTTGCCTGTCGATGGAAACCCGCGCCCGCGTGGATGAAATAGTCAATGCCGCGGTCGCGGCGGGTGGCAATACCTACAAGCCGCCGATGGATTTGGGATTTATGTACGGGCATGGATTCCAGGATCCGGATGGCCATGTCTGGGAGCTGGTGTACATGGATATGGCGGCAATGCAGGCCAGGCAATGAAGGCGATTTAGCGAGACCCTATTCACCAGCCGCGGGATCGTTCAGGCAAGCCACCAAAAAAAACAGCCCGGGAAAGCAGGAAGCCCGGGCTTGAAATCCACCTGGATCACGGTGGAGGAGACATCTGGTTGTCAGCGTCCCGGGCATGGCGCCCCGGACGCGGCAGTTGGTTCCGGCAGGATCAGATGGCCCAGCCCCCGGCATAGAACGCAGCCAGCACGACCGCGATAGCCACCGTGCCGGCATTGAGCTTGCGCCATTCGCCCGCCACCACGCGGCCCACCACGAGGGTGCAGAAGCCCAGCATGATGCCGGTCACGATATTGCAGGTCAGCACGATGAACACGGCGCAGACCAGGCCGGCCATCGCGTCGACCAGGTCGTCCATGTGCAGGCGGCTCACGCTCGACAGCATCAGCAGGCCCACGTACATCAGCGCCGGCGCGGTGGCGTACGACGGCACCAGCCCGGCCAGCGGCGAGAAGAACATTACCGCCACGAACAGCAGGCCCACCACCACGGCGGTCAGGCCGGTCTTGGCGCCGGCGGCCACGCCGACGGTCGACTCGATATAGGCCGCGGCCGGAGCGCCGCCGAACATCGCCGAGAAGATCGAGCTGACCGAATCCGCGGTCAGCGCGCGCCCGCCGTTGTTGATATGGCCGGCGGCATTGAGCTGGCCGGCTTGTCCGGCGACGGCGCGGATCGTGCCGGTGGCGTCGAACACCGCGGTCATCACCAGCGCCAGCACGCTCGGCAGCACCGCTGCCGACAGTGCGCCGCGCACGTCCATGGCGCCGATCAGCGATTCATGGCCGGGTGCGCTCAGCGACGGCAGCGCGAACACGCCGGTGAACTTCACCGCCGGATCGAAGGCCAGGCCCAGGGCGGAGATCGCGATGATCACCAGCAGGATGCCGCCCGGCACCTTGCGGCGCTCCAGGCCGAAGATCGCGGCCAGGCCCAGCACCGACATCACCACCGGGAACGAGGTGATCTTGCCCAGCGACACCGGCAGGCCGGGGTGAGCGTTCTTGACCACCAGGCCGACTTCATTCGAGGCGATCAGCAGCAGGAACAGGCCGATGCCGATGCCGGTGCCGTGCGCCACGCCGGCCGGCAGGTTGCGCAGGATCCAGGAGCGCACGCCGGTGACGGAGATCGCGGTGAAGATCACGCCCATCAGGAACACGGCGCCGAGCGCGACCGCCGGCGACAGGCCCTGCCCCAGCACCAGCCCGAAGGCCATGAATGCGGTCAGCGAGATGGCGCAGCCGATGGCGATCGGCAGCTTGGCCCACAGGCCCATCAGCAGGGAGCCGAAGGCAGTGGTCAGGCACACCGCGACAAAGACCGCGCTGGTGTCGAAGCCGGCCTTGCCCAGCATGCCGGGCACGACAAAGACGGCATAGACCATCGCCATGAAGGTGGTTACCCCCGCGACCACTTCCTTGCGCTGGGTGCTGCCGCGCGCCGTGATCTCGAAAAACGCGTCGAGCCGGCTCCGGACTTCGGGGACTTGGGGGCGTGCGGCATCGGCTTCCGTCGCGGGCGACGGATAGGGCTGTTCGATCATGATGGGCTGTCTCCTTGCGGGCGCTGCAACGTCCGTCGTACGGACTGTTGTCAGGCGTATCTCACGTGGTTCTGGTCTGGGCTGCAGGCGCAAGCCTGGCCAACCCGCTGTTATCGGTGTGCCGCTTGTCGGTGCCTTCTGCGGGCGCGATCCGGGCAAGGCTGAAGGCTAGGTGACCACGCGCCATGCATCATCACCGGCAGACAATGCGCGGCATGTGGATCGGGGAATATCGAATGTGACGATTAACCGCCTTAGATCGGCGGATCGGCATCAGGTGGCGCTTCCGGCAGGCGGTCATTATCACGCACCCGATATACGGCCTATAGGTACAGACCCGGATGATTCAGGCGCAACTTCTCTATACTAGGGATAACCCTGAACTGCCTCCCGATCCGGGCCGAACCACGGCTGGATGTGCTTCGTGAGGCGTACCAACTTCCAACCTAACTGGAAAGGATATTCGCCATGCAAGTACTCGCCGACACCCTCTATCGCCAGCCCGCCCAAGCCAGGGGATCGAAGCCCGCCGCCCGGCCTGCACGCGATGTTGCCTATTACGCCCGCGTGGGCGGTGGCCAATCGCTGGCCGCGCGGGTGCGCGCCTACTTTGCCCAGGGCTGGACCCTGTACCTGGCCAACGCCCGCGAAGCCGCGCCGATCCGCTGGCTGTAAGCGGTTGCGCTGCGTCAGTACATGCCGGTGCGGGCCATGAACGCGTCCAGCGTCCAGCCGCGCCCGAGCAGCAGCATGCGCGTATGCAGGCCCTCGCGCACTGGCGCGTCGACGGCCTGGCCCAGCCAGCTCAGCGTCTTGTGGCGCAAGTCCACATAGCCCATCGGGTAATCGGCGGCCAGCGCCTGCCATAGGGCGTTGGCGCCGGCCGACTGGCGCGCCCCGCTCAGCAGGCACAGCCCGCCGTCCAGCGCCCAGCGGTATGGCGCCCGAGCCAGGCCGCGGCGTTGGTAAGCGGGCGCAAACTTTGTATGCGGCGCCCGTACCCATGGATCGGCGCGGCGGCCGACCTCGATCAGCCGGTTGAAGACGGCATAACCGGCCAGCCGGCCTCGCGATAGCGCAGGCGCAGGCGCAGGCCTGGCCGCCCGCGGGCAGCGCCGGCATCGCATTCGTAGTCTTTGTGGCTGTCACTGAGCTGCCGCCAGCAGCTTTGGTCATCCTTCAATTGTGAACACTGTCTACATGTACTAGACTCGGAAGCATCGTTCACCGGCCTTCTTGCAGGAGCCATGATGACGACTTCCCCCATTCCCGAAACCGATGCCGGACCCGTCAGGCTGCTGGTGGCCACCACCAAGGGCGCCTGGTTCCTGACCAGCGACGCCGCGCGCCGCGGCTGGCAGATCGAGGGCCCGACGTTTCTCGGCCATACCATCCACCATATCGTGCAGGACCCGCGCGATCCGTCGCGCATGCTGATGGCGGCGCGCACCGGCCACCTGGGCCCGACCGTGTTCCGCTCCGCCGACGGCGGCCGCAACTGGACCGAAGCCGCGCGCCCGCCCGCCTTCGACAAGGCGCCGGAGGGCGAGACCGGCCGCGTCGTCGACCACGTGTTCTGGCTCACGCCCGGCCATGCCAGCGAGCCCGGCACCTGGTACGCCGGCACCTCGCCGCAGGGGCTGTTCCGCAGCGCCGACCATGGCGCGACCTGGGAGCCGGTGTCCGGCTTCAACGACCACCCGAATTGGCGCACCTGGACCGGCGGCGAGCAGGACGGCACGCCCGACGGCCCCAAAATGCATTCCGTGCTGGTCGACCCGCGCGACGCGCGCCACCTGTATATCGGCATGTCCAGCGGCGGCGTGTTCGAGAGCACCGACGGCGGCGCGGACTGGAAGCCGCTGAACCGCGGCAGCCTCGCCACCTTCCTGCCCGATCCCAACCCCGAATACGGCCAGGACCCGCACTGCATGCTGCAGCATCCCGCCGACCCGGACATCCTGTACCAGCAGAACCACTGCGGCATCTATCGCATGGACCGCCGCGAAGGTGTATGGAAACGCATCGGCGAAGCCATGCCGGCCGAGGTTGGCGATATCGGTTTCCCGATCGTCGCCCACCGCCGCGATCCGCGCACGGTGTGGGTATTTCCGATGGACGGCAGCGATGTCTGGCCGCGCGTCAGCCCGGGCGGCCACCCCGCGGCCTATGTCACCCGCGATGCTGGCGAGACCTGGCAGCGCCAGGACCGCGGCCTGCCGGCCGAACAAGGCTGGTTCACCGTCAAGCGCCAGGCCATGGCCACCGACGGCCACGCGCCGGTGGGCGTCTACTTCGGCACCACCGGTGGCGAGATCTGGGCCAGTGCGGATGAAGGCGAGGGCTGGCAATGCATCGCCCGCAATCTGCCGCAGGTCTACGCGGTCACCGTGGCGCGCCCTGCCTGAATGCCATCAGCCGATCGGAGAACTTCCATGCAGGTCCGTATCGCGACGCCGCTCTTTTCCTATACCGGACAGCGCGAATACGTCGAAGCCCGTGGCGCCAGCATTGCTGAACTGCTCGACGACCTTGACCGCCAGTTCCCCGGCATGCGCTTTCGCATCGTCGATGAGCAGGGCAAGCTGCGGCCGTATATCCGCGTCTTCGTCAACCGCACGCAGCTGATGAGGCTGGATGCGCCGTTGAAGGAAACCGACGAGGTGCATATCCTGCAGGCGCTGGCGGGCGGCTAAGGCCGGGCGACAGCGCCGCTCAACTCCCCGTGCCCACCGCCGATATCCAGTCATGAACCCTGCCGTGCGCCATCCGCCGCGGCCGCAGGCAGATGACAACGACGGCGGCAAACACCACACGCACGGCACGGGAGCGACGCATGAGCAGTTCCATGAGGGACATCGACGAACGGACCAACCTCACCAACAACAACCAGTTCGAGCTGCTGCTGTTCCGGCTTGGCGAAGCCGAGCACTCCGGCCAGACGGAGCTGTTCGGGATCAATGTCTTCAAGGTGCGCGAGATCCTGGTGATGCCGCACGTGACGACCGTGGTGGGGGCCGACCCGTCGATCCTGGGCATGGCCGATATCCGCGGCCAGGTGATCCCGGTGATCGACCTGCCCAGGCTGGTCGGGTGCAAGCCGCGCAGCGGCCTGGGCATCCTGCTGGTGACGGAATATGCACGTTCGACGCAGGGCTTTGCGGTGGAGGCAGTGGAGGAAATCGTGCGCCTGGAGTGGAACCAGGTGCATTCGGCCGAGGCCAGCGTGCGGACCGGCCACGTTACCAGCATCGCCAAGCTGGATGGGGACGCCGCGGGGGGCACGGACGCGTCGCGGCTGGTGCAGGTGCTGGATGTGGAGCAGATCCTGCGCGATGTGCTGCCAACGCGGCAGCCGGACGTGGACCCGGGCACGGTCGGCCCGCAACTGAGCCTGCGCCCGGGCGCCAAGGTCATTGCCGCCGATGATTCGGCACTGGCGCGCGGCCTGATCGAGCAGGGGCTGAAGGCGCTGGGCGCGCCGGTGGTGATGACCAAGTCCGGCAAGGAGGCGTGGGAGCTGCTTGACCGCATCGCCGCCGAGGCGGCCAGCCATGGCAAGTCAGTGCAGGACGAGGTGGCGCTGGTGCTGACCGACCTGGAGATGCCGGAGATGGATGGTTTCACCCTGACCCGCAAGATCAAGGCGGACAGCCGGCTGAAGTCGCTGCCGGTGGTGATTCACTCGTCACTGTCGGGAGAGGCGAGCGAGGAGCATGTGCGCAAAGTGGGCGCGGACGCCTATGTGGCGAAATTCGTGGCCAAGGAACTGGCTGACACCATCCGCGAGGTGCTGACGCGCTGAGCGCCTGGTGGCGGAAGAATCGCAACAGGCACAAAATTCAAACGCCCGCAACCATTCCCGTATCCCGGCGGGTTGCCTATAAAACGGGCACTCCAGTGAGTTCCAGCGCCGGCGCGCCCTTTGCGGTTGTCAAGAGGGGGGATATCCACTGAAGCTGTGGATAGTTCCTGTGGACAAGTCGGGCCTCCCGGCCGCTACTGCCCGGGAGGCCCGGCGGCGGCCGGCGTGACCTCCACGCCTGGCCGTACTCCCTGGTGCTGGCGCTCCTCGCTCCCCCTTACTTGGGCTGTTCCACCGTGCGCAGGTAGGGCTTCAGGGTCTTGAAGCCCTGCGGGTACTTCTTCCTGGCGTCCTCGTCCGAGACCGAAGTCGGGATGATGACGTCCTCGCCCGGCTTCCAGTTCACCGGCGTGGCCACGGTGTGCTTGGCATTGAGCTGCAGCGAATCCAGCAGGCGCAGCACCTCGTCGAAATTGCGCCCGGCGCTCATCGGGTACACCAGCATGGCCTTGACCTTCTTGTCCGGGCCGATGATGAACACCGAGCGGATGGTGGCGTTGTCTACCGCGGTGCGCGGGCCGCTGCCGCTGGCCTCGGGGTGGATCATGTCGTAGAGCTTGGCCACTTTCAGGTCGGCGTCGCCGATCATCGGATAGTTGATGGTGCAGTTCTGCGTTTCCTCGATGTCCTTGGCCCAGCGCTGGTGGTCATCCACCGGGTCGATGCTCAGGCCGATGATCTTGGTATTGCGCTTGTCGAACTCGGGCTTGAGCCGGGCCATGTAGCCCAGTTCGGTGGTGCACACCGGCGTGAAGTCCTTGGGATGCGAGAACAGGATGGCCCAGTTGTCGCCGATCCACTCATGGAAGCTGATCTTGCCTTCCGTGGTGTCGGCGGTGAAATCAGGGGCTTGCTCGCCCAGTCGAATCGCCATGGTTGCGCTCCTTGCAGTTGGCGTGGTTTGGAAACGCGCGTCGCCGCGCACTGTTGCCCGCTATCTCGCTATCTCGTTCTTCGCCCGGCCGCCTAGCGGAAGACCAGCACTGGGATCGTGCTGTGGGTCAGGACCTTGTGGGTCTCGCTGCCGATCAGCAGCGCCTGCAGCCCGCGCTTGCCATGCGACGACATCACGATCAGGTCGCAGTCGCGCTGCTGCGCGCACTGGATGATGGCCTGCCAGGGATGGTCGTCGGTGGCGGTGATGGTCTCGCAAGCCACGCCGGCCTGCGCGGCGGCGTGGCTGAGCGCGGCCAGGAAGGTATCCGCGTGGCGCGCGGCCTCTGCGGCAAAGGTGTCCTTGGTGTCCTGCAGGCTGGTCAGCCGGTAGGTCAGCACGTGGTACTCGGGGATCACATGCAGCCCGGTCACGCGGGCGCCGATGCGGCTGGCGAAGGCCATGGCCCGGGCCGCCATCGCGTCGGCGCGTGCGGAGCCGTCGGTAGGCACAAGGAGGTGCTTGAACATGATGGGCCTCCGATTGCAGAAGTTTGCCGCGTCCGCCTGGGCCCGTACCCCGTGCGCCCGGACGAGCCAATCCAGTATAGGAATTGAGTGGCATAAGCGACAGGGCAGACGTGGCGAATATCACGGCGCGCGCCGCAAGCCGGCGGGATTAACATCCTGTTATCATCCAATGCACCATTATCATCCTGCACGAACCCGAGGGATTGACGCATGATCGCGCTGCGCGAAGCTTGGCTGGCCGGACTATTCCGACGCGGCAACTGGCTGCCGAACATCGTGTCGGGCGTGATCGTCGGGGTGGTGGCGCTGCCGCTGGCCATGGCGTTTGCGATTGCGTCGGGCGCCAAGCCGGAGCAGGGCCTGTACACAGCCATCGTCGCCGGGCTGGCGGTGTCGCTGTTCGGCGGCAGCCGGCTGCAGATCGCGGGGCCGACCGGCGCGTTTATCGTGGTGTTGTCCGCCGTGACCGCGCGCCACGGCATCGACGGCCTGCAGATCGCCAGCCTGATGGCGGGCCTGATCCTGCTGGCGATGGGGCTGACGCGGCTGGGCAGCGTGATCCGGTTCATTCCCGCGCCGGTGATCGTCGGCTTCACGGCTGGCATCGGCGTGATCATCTTCGTCGGCCAGTGGCGCGACTTCTTCGGCCTGCCGCCGGTGGCAGGCGAGCATTTCCACGAAAAACTCTGGCACTTGCTGCAAGCGCTGCCGCAATGGCACCCGGCCACCACCGCGCTGGCGCTGGGCAGCCTGGCGCTGGTAGTGGGCGCGCCGCGCGTGCGCTGGCTGCGGCGCATCCCCGGGCCGCTGGTGGCGCTGCTGGTGGCCACCGCGGTGCAGGCGCTGTTGCGCTTTGACGGCGTCGCCACCATCGGCACCGCCTTTGGCGGACTGCCGCGCGGGCTGCCCGTGCCAGCGCTGCCGGACATCACGCTGGCGCGCGTGCTGGAGCTGGCCGGGCCGGCCTTCACCATCGCCATGCTGGGCGCGATCGAGTCATTGCTGTCCGCGGTGGTGGCCGACGGCATGGCGGGCACCCGGCACGATTCCAACCAGGAACTGGTCGGCCAGGGCATCGCCAATATCCTGGCGCCGCTGTTCGGCGGGTTTGCCGCCACCGGCGCCATTGCCCGTACGGCCACCAATATCCGCAATGGCGGCAACAGCCCGCTGGCCGGCGTGGTGCATGCGCTCACGCTGGTGATGGTGCTGCTGTTCCTGGCGCCGCTCGCGGCCAGCGTGCCGCTGGCGACGCTCGCCGCGATCCTGTTCGTGGTGGCCTACAACATGAGCGAGGGGCGCCAGTTTGCGCGCATGGTCCGCCGCGCGCCGCGCGCCGACGTGGCCATCCTGCTGATCACCTTCACCCTGACCGTTCTGACCGACCTGGTGGTGGCGGTCAATATCGGCGTAATCCTGGCCATGCTGCAGTTCCTGCGGCGCATGTCGGCGTCGGTGGAGGTGGCGCGCCAGGACGCGGTGGAGGTGGAGCGCGAACTGGGCGGCGCCGGCGCCGGCCCGGCCGCGCGGATGCCACCGGGCGTGCTGGTCTATGTGATCGACGGACCGTTCTTCTTCGGTGCCGTGGAAGCCTGCGAGCGCGCGCTGGTGCAGACCCATACCGAACCGCGCGTGCTGCTGATCCGCCTGGGCCGCGTGCCCTTCATGGACATGACCGGCCTGCAGACGCTGGAGGCCGTGATCGTGACGCTGCAGAAACGCGGCGTGGCGGTGGTGCTGGCCGAAGCCAACGAGCGTGTCAGGGAAAAACTGGCGCGCGCGGGCGTGCTGGCGGCGCTGGGGGAGGGCAACTACGTGGATTCGCTGGCACCGGCGGTGCAGCGCTGCAGCGAGCTGGCAGGCGAAGGCAATGGCGAGGGCGACGCCCCGCGCTGAGCTACTTCTTCTGCCGTGTGCTGCCCGCGGGCTTGGCCTTGGTGGCGTATTCCACACCATGCTGGGCCAGGTATTCGCGGATCAGCTGGCGCACGACCTGCGACGGTGTCAGGTCCTGCGAGGCGCACAGGGTTTCAAAAGCCTTTTTCTTGACCGGATCGATCAGGATGGTAAGGCGGGCGGTCTTGGATTCCATGAGGGGTGTCCGGCTGTCCCGGCCGGTGATGGCGGCGGTGATTGGATGCGCATTATATACAGCGCAAACCAGTGCCGAAGCCAGCGGTTTGCTCCCCTCTCCCGCTTGCGGGAGAGGGGGGTGTCCGCGAGGGGTGGCAGCATTCTCAGAAACTATCAGGCCGTCAGCACCTGCTGCCGGCTGCCCCTACATCACCATCTCCAGATCCGCAATCACCGCCGCCAAAAACCGCGCCGCCTCTCCACCCGTCACCACACGATGGTCAAAGGTCAGGCTCAGCGGCATCACCCGGTGCACCGCCGGCACGCCGCCGGCCGCCACGACTTCTTCGCGCACGCGCCCGGCACCCAGGATTGCCACGGTCGGCGGCACCACGATAGGCGCGGCATAGCGCCCCGCGATCATGCCGAAGTTGGACAGCGTGATGGTGTTGCCGCGCATTTCCTCCGGCGCGATGGTGCGCGCGCGGATGTCGGCGCGCATGCGGTCCAGGCCGTGGCGCAGGTCTGCGGCATCGCGGTTGCCCACGTCGCGCAGCACGGGCACGAACAGGCCCTCGGGCAGGTCCGCCGCAATGCCGACGTCGATCTTCTTCAGCACGTGGCGGCGGGCGGTCTGGCCTTCGTACCAGGCATTGAGGCCGGGCTCGGCGCGGCAGCCGGCCACCAGGGCGCGCACCAGCCTGATGGTGACATCGGCGCCGGGCTGCCAGGGGTGGATGTCGGCGTCATCCATCACGGTGGCGGCGGCGACTTCGGCTTGTGCGCGCGCCATGTTCTGCGCCATCGCCCGGCGCACGCCGCGCAGCTCTTCCGGCGCGCCCAGCTCAGCCAGCGTGCTGGCTACCCGCTCCACGTCGGCGGCGGTGACCACGCCCTCGGGGCCCGATGCGGTTGCCATCGCCAGGTCCACCCCCAGCCGGCGCGCCAGCGCGCGCACTGCCGGCGTGGCCTTGACGCGCGCGGCCATGCCCGCGGCGGGTGCCGCGGTGCCCGCAGGCGCGGCTTCATTGACCACGTGCGTGCCGACCTGGACCGAGCCCACCACGGTGCCGGCGTCGGCATCCTCGCCCGCACCCTCGAAGCCGACCAGCGGCGCGCCCAGGTGGACGATGTCGCCGGGCTGCGCAAAAAGCTTGCCGATGGTGCCGGCATATGGCGACGGGATTTCCACGATGGCCTTGGCCGTCTCCACTGACAGCAGCGGCTGGTCGGCGGCCACGGTGTCGCCGGTCCTGGCGTGCCAGGTCACGATTTCGGCTTCCTGCAGGCCTTCGCCCAGGTCGGGCAGCTTGAAGACTCTCATCGACCCTCCTTGCGCATCTTTGCCCAACGTTACGCCGCCATCGCCTTGCGCGCCGCGTCGACGATGCGGGCGACGCCAGGCAGGTAGGTGTATTCCAGCCGCGCCAGCGGCACCACGGTGTCGAAGCCGGTCACGCGCTGCACCGGCGCGGCCAGTGAGTAGAGGCCCGCGTCGGCCAGCTGTGCCACGATCTCGGCGCCGAAGCCGGCGGTGCGCGGTGCCTCATGCACGATCACGCAGCGGCCCGTGCGCGTCACCGATTCCAGGATGGTCTGCATGTCCAGCGGCTTGAGCGTGGCCACGTCGATGACCGTGGCCGTCACGCCCTCGCCGGCCAGTGCGTCCGCGGCGGCGAGCGTCTCCTGCACCATCGCGCCCCAGGTAACCAGCGTGATATCGCTGCCTTCGCGCAGCGTGAAGCAGGTGTCCAGCGGCAGCGCCGCGCCGTCGTCGGCCACTTCCTGGCGGAACAGGCGGTACAGCCGCGTGGGTTCGAGGAAGATGACCGGGTCCGGATCGGCGATGGCCGCCAGCAGCAGCCCGTACGCGCGCGCAGGCGATGAAGGCACCACCACGCGGATGCCGGGCATATGCGCGAACATCGCCTCCGGGCTTTCGGAATGATGCTCGGGTGCATGGATGCCGGCACCGCACGGCGAGCGCACCACCATCGGACACGACAGGCGCCCGCGCGTGCGGTGCCGCATGCGTGCGGCGTGGTTGATGATGTGGTCGACCGTGGGGTAGATAAAACCGGTGAACTGGATCTCGGCCACGGGCTTGAGCCCCATTGCCGCCATGCCGATCGCCGCGCCGACGATGCCGCCTTCGGCCAGCGGCGTATCCATGACGCGCGCTGCGCCAAAGCGCGCCTGCAGGCCCACGGTGGCGCGGAACACGCCGCCATTGACGCCGATATCCTCGCCCAGCAGCAGCACATCGGGATCGTGATCCAGCGCATGGGCCAGC
Source organism: Cupriavidus sp. UYPR2.512 (assembly GCF_000379565.1). Classification (NCBI taxonomy): domain Bacteria; kingdom Pseudomonadati; phylum Pseudomonadota; class Betaproteobacteria; order Burkholderiales; family Burkholderiaceae; genus Cupriavidus; species Cupriavidus sp. UYPR2.512. The sequence goes on from NZ_KB902852.1 coordinate 64,353, forward strand.
GCCAGGTTGACTGCTTCGACCAGATTGATTTCCGCCATGGTTCGCTCGCTGTGGTCGCTACGTGGAGGCGCAGGGTTCGCTTGCTTATCCGCGCGGCGCCGGGAAGCGCCGGGCAATCTCCAGCTGCGCCTGCAATTCGGCCGGCATGGCCGCGTACAGGCAGTCAAACATCGCGGCCGGATCTGGCGGCGGCATGGCAAGGTAAGTTTCCACGGCCTGCGCCACCTGCTGTGAGCAGGCCTTGACCAGCGCTTCCTCGCGCGCTGCGTCCCACGCGTGCAGCGCCAGCAGGTGCGTGCGCAGCCGCAGCAGCGGCTCTTCCTGCCAGTGCGCCTTGACGCTGGCCTCGTCGCGGTAGCGCGAGGCGTCGTCGGCGGTGGTGTGGTCGCCCAGGCGGTAGGTGATGGCCTCGATCAGCGCCGGACCGCCGCCGGCGCGCGCGCGCGCGATGGCCTCGCCGACGCGGTGGCGCACTGCGACCACGTCGTTGCCGTCGACCTGCTCGCCGGGGATGCCGGCGGCAATGGCCTTCTGCGCCAGCGTCTGCGCCGCGGTCTGGCCGCTGCGCGGCATCGATATTGCCCACTGGTTGTTGTTGATCACGATCACCAGCGGCGCGTGCCACGCGCCGGCCATGTTCATGCCCTCATAGAAATCGCCCTTGGAGGTGCCGCCATCGCCCAGCAGGCAGACCGCCACGCGCGGCTCGCCGCGCAGCTGGAACGCATAGGCGGCGCCGGCCGCGTGGCAGACCTGGGTGCCGATCGGCACGCAGTTGGCAAAGTCATGCGGCGCCGCCGCAAAGCCGCTGCCGCGTTCGTCGCCGCCCCAGTACAGCAGGCTCTCGGTCATCGTGACGCCGCGCACAAACTGCGCAGCGTGGTCGCGATACGAGGGCACCAGCACGTCTTCGGGCCGCATCGCAAAGGCCACGCCCACGCCAATGGCTTCCTGGCCGAGCGCCGAGGCAAAGGTGCCGATCTTGCCGGTGCGCTGCAGCGCAATCGCTTTCAGGTCGAACTGGCGCGTCAGCACCATCGCCTGGTACAGCGGCAGCAGCGCGTCGGGGTTGCCGGCAAGGGGTGGGGGAGGGGAAGTGGGGGAGGAGGTGTCGCCCGGCGGGGCAAGGTAGCGCGTATAGCCGATCTCGAAGCTCGCAACCGTGGACATGGCAGGTCTCTCGATGCTTGTCTCGACAGGATCTGCAGGGACGGCCGCGAGGATCTTCGCAGCGCTGTCCGCAGCAATGATCGCGTTGTGATCCCCGCCGTGCTTTTTGGGCGCGGAGGGACTTGAGCTTGAGTGTAGGGCATTTGCGCGGCGGGCGCGTCGCAAAATCGTCTTGCTGTGCACAATGCGCGTGGTGCTGCCCACAATGCAAGAAAGCGCCTGTCGGCGCTTTCTTGCTGGCAACAGCAGTGCGCTTCAGCGCTGGTACGGCGGCTGCACGAAGCCCGCAAAGCGCTGCTGCGTCACCGTCTTGAACTGCGCTGACTGGTAGGCGTCGCGGATGTCCTTGACGAAGGGCTTGTTCAGGTCCGCCGTCTTCACCGCCACCAGGTTCATGTAGTAGTCGGGGATCTGTTCCAGCGCCAGCGCCGAGGTCAGCTTCAGGCTGGAAGCCAGCGCATAGTTTCCATTGACGAAGGCATAGTCCACGTCGTCGAGCGAGCGCGGCAGCTGGGCGGCTTCCAGCTCGATCAGCTTGAGCTGGTGCGGGTTGGCGTCGATGTCGCGCTCGGTGGCGCGGACCGGGTCGGTGCCCGGCTTGAGCGTGCCCCAGCCGATCTGCCGCAGGATGGCGATGGCGCGCGCCAGGTTGGTGGGATCGTTCGGCAGCGACAGGTATTGCCGGGCTTCACCTCGGCCAGGCCCTTGTGCTTGCGGCTGTAGATGCCGATCGGCGCGGTCGGCACCTGGATCACGTCGGTCAGCGCCAGCTTGCGGTCGGCCGAGAACTTCTTCAGGTAGGCCACGAATAAGGGCGCCGGCGCCCGGCTGCACTACGCTGAAGGACAGCGTCACCCGTCTGGAGGCGGCCATGCCCGAACAACTCACCCGGCATCCCGAAGTCACGATCCAGGTCTTGCGCAGCGCCGGGGCCAACTGCGGCGAGGGCGCGCCGCAGGCCATCCTCAAGGCCTGCCCGCGCGAGCGCTTCTGCAAGCTGCCGGGCGGGGAGATCTGCGTGTATGGCCTGGACGGCGCGCAGGCGATGACGCAGTTCACGGCTGCCGACTGGCAGTCGCTCGCGCCCCTTGCGCGGGGCAGCGCAGAGGTTGCCGCCGAGACGGGCTGGGAGGGGACCACTGCCGCGGTGTTCATTGCCGGGCTTGTCGCCGGTGCGCTGGCGGCCGCGGCCCTGGCACGCTGGCGGCGCAGCCGTGGCCGTGGCCGTGGCCGTGGTTGACGGGGCCGCGCTGGCACGGTGTTTGCGGCCTTTTCAGGTCATGACACCGATGCAGTCCGCCTCCGATCGTTTCCGCCGGCCTGGGCACGGCGCAGCGCGCCGTCTGTCGTGCGGGTTTGGCGCGATCCCGTGCGCGCGCGAAAGCGCACTGCCGGAAACTTTTATCCTGTTTGAAGCCGAGGCAGGCCAGAAATTGCATGCCCGACTGGCGCACGCAGGCCTGCATTTCCGCACATTCCTGCCGCAGCCGGTCTTGCGGCGCGCGGCGACGACGGGAGGCGCGCAATGATGGGCGCGACGGCCTTCTCGGCCATCCGCGAGCACGCGCACTGGCCCGCGTGGCGCCGTGCCATCGGCATTCTGTTCATTGCCGCGGTGCTGGCGCTGATCGCGCGCAAGCTGGGCACCATCGACTGGGACGCGGTGCTGGCCGCGCTGCGCGGCTTCAACGCCCGCACGCTGGTGCCGGCGGCGGCCTTCGTTGCGCTGAGCGGCTTGCTGTACAGCCAGTTCGACCGGCTTGGCTGCCACTATGCCGGACACCCGTTGCCGGCGTGGCGGGTGATGGCGATTGCTTATGTCAGCTACACCCTCAGCCTCAACCTTGGGGCCACGCTGGGCGGCGCGGGCGTGCGTTATCGCCTGTACACGCGCGCCGGGCTGACCCTGCCGCAGATCTGGAGCCTGTTCGTGGTGGTGGTGAGCAGCAACTGGCTCGGCTATGCCTTGCTGGCGGGGGGCATCCTGGCGGCACAGCTGGTGGTGCTGCCGCCGGAGTGGGGCATTCCCGCGGCGCTGACACGGGTGCTGGGCGCGCTGATGCTGGCGGTGCCGGCTGCCTACCTGGCTGCCTGTGCCACCTGGCACGGCCGGCACCGGACCGTGCGCGACCATGATATCTACGTTCCTTCGATCGGCTTCGCGGCGCTGCAAATCCTCTTGTCAGCGGCCCACTGGATGGCGATGGCGGCGATCCTGTATTCGCTGCTGCATACGCATGCGGGGTACTTCACGGTGCTTGAGGTATTGCTGGCGTCGGGGCTGGCGGGCGTGGTGGTGCGGATCCCCGGGGGCCTCGGCGTGATCGAGACCGTGTTCCTGACGATGCTGGGAAGCCAGGTGCCGCACGGGCTGCTGCTGGCGGCGCTGATTGCGTATCGCGCGATGTATTACCTGATTCCGCTGATGATCGGGTCGATTGGCTACTTTGTGCTGGAGGCGCACGGCAAGCGTGGTGGGAGGTAGGTTGTGCTGGCGACCGATAGCTTTCGAGAGTGCTACCAGCCTTCGCGTACGCTCCCCTCTCCCGCGAAGTGGGAGAGGGGAGAAACCCTGCGGATCGCTGTGACGCCTGCGGTTAGGCCGCCGCCAACGCCCGATCCAGGTCCTCGATCAGATCATCGATATGCTCGATGCCGACCGACAGCCGCACCATGTCCTCACTGACGCCAGCCGCCTTCAGCTCATCCGCATTGAGTTGCCGATGCGTGGTTGACGCGGGATGCGTGGCCAGCGACTTGGCATCGCCGATATTGACCAGCCGCGTGAACAGCTGCAGCGCATCCAGGAAGCGCGCACCGCCTTCGCGGCCGCCTTGCTTCAGGCCGAACGACAGGATGCCGGGACCGCGCCCGCCCAGGTACTTTTGTACCAGCGCGTGGTCGGCATGGTCGGGCAGGCCGGCAAAGTTGACCCAGTCCACCTTGGGATGCTGCTGCAGGTGGCGGGCGATCGCCAGCGCGTTCTCAGTGATGCGGTCCAGCCGCAGCGCCAGGGTCTCGATGCCCTGCAGGATCAGGAAGGCATTGAACGGCGACAGCGCCGCGCCGGTATTGCGCAGCGGCACCACGCGCGCGCGGCCGATATAGGCGGCCGGGCCCAGCGCCTCGGTGTAGACCACGCCGTGGTAGGACACGTCGGGCTCGTTCAGGCGCTTGAAGCGTTCCTTGTGCTGGGCCCAAGGGAACTTGCCGCTGTCGATGATGGCGCCGCCGACGCTGTTGCCGTGGCCGCCCAGGTACTTGGTCAGCGAATGCACGACGATGTCCGCGCCATGCTCGAACGGACGGCACAGATAGGGCGACGGCACCGTGTTGTCGACGATCAGCGGCACGCCGTGGTTGTGCGCCACGCGCGCGATGGCTTCGATATCGACCACGTTGCCGAGCGGGTTGCCCACCGACTCCACGAAGATCGCCTTGGTGCGCGCGTCAACCAGGTCGCCGAAGCTGGCCGGGTTGCGGCCATCGGCAAAGCGGGTCTCGATGCCGGACTGCGGCAGCGTGTGCGCCAGCAGGTTGTAGGTGCCGCCATAGAGCTGGCTCGACGAGACGATGTTGTCGCCGGCCTCGGCAATGGTCTGGATCGCGTACGTGATTGCCGCCATGCCCGACGCCAGCGCCAGTGCGCCCACGCCGCCCTCGAGCGCGGCCAGGCGCTGCTCGAGCACGTCATTGGTCGGGTTCATGATCCGGCTGTAGATATTGCCGGCCACCTTCAGGTCGAACAGGTCGGCGCCGTGCTGGGCGTTGTCGAAGGCGTACGCCACCGTCTGGTAGATGGGCACGGCCACCGCGCGCGTGGTGGGATCGGGCGAATAGCCGCCATGGACGGCCAGGGTTTCGAGTTTCATGTTCTTCTCTCTTCTTCTCGCTGTTGGGTGCCGGACCGGCGCGCCGGGGCAGTGCCTGCCATGGCGCCGGGCATGCCGAGCGGTGCGCCGCGCGGGCGCACCGGGCCGTGCCATGGTACCAGCGCGGCCCGCGCACGCCCCTGCGGCGTGGCCGCCATGGTTGCCGACGGCGCTCCCGCCATGCAAGGAAACTTATTGCATTTGGATATGCGCGGCGCCGCTGCGCAGGGGTCATGCCCCGACCGCGAGCGGCGGTTCGACCTGCTGCCAGCGCAGGTTCTCCGGCCGGCGCAGTCCCAGATGCTCGCGCAGCGTGGAGCCCGTATAGCGCTCGCGGAACAGCCCGCGCCGGCGCAGTTCCGGCAGCACCAGTTCGATGAAGTCATCGAGCCCGCCCGGGAGCCAGGGTGGCATGACATTGAAGCCATCGGCGGCCTCGCCCTCGAACCACGCCTGCAGCTGGTCGGCGATGGACTGCGGCGTGCCGTGGATCGACCAGTGGCCGCGCGCGGTGGCCACGCGCAGGCACAGCTGGCGGATGGTGAGCCCCTCGCGCCGGGCCAGGCCGGTAACCAGCTGGAAGCGGCTCTTGGCGCCGTTCGGTTCGGCCAGGTTGTCGGGCAGCGGGCCGTCCAGCGGATAGCCGCTCAGGTCGATCCCGCCCAGGTGTTGCGACAGCAGGGCCAGCCCCACCGACGGATGGATCAGGCTTTGCAGCGCTTCGAATTTCTCCTGCGCCTCGGCCTCGCTGCGGCCCACCACGGGGAACACGCCAGGCAGGATCTTGAGCTGGCCGGGCGTGCGGCCGTAGCGCGCGAGCCGCGCTTTCAGGCCACGATAGAAGGCCTGCGCATCGGCCAGCGACTGCTGCGCGGTAAAGATGACCTCGGCGGTGCGTGCCGCCAGTTCCTGCCCGGCCTCGGACGAGCCCGCCTGCACGATCACCGGATGGCCCTGCGGCGGGCGCGGGACGTTGAGCGGCCCGCGCACCTGGAATTGCGCGCCGCGATGGTCCAGCGGGTGCAGCTTGTCCGCATCGAAATGCAGGCCGTTGTCCTTGTCGTACAGGAAAGCATCGTCCTCCCAGGTGTCCCACAGCCCGGTCACCACGTCGACGAACTCTTCGGCACGGGCGTAGCGGTCAGCGTGCGCGGGATGACGTTCGAGGCTGAAGTTGCGCGCTTCGGCATCCGACCACGACGTCACCACGTTCCAGCCCGCGCGGCCCCCGCTGAGGTGGTCGAGCGAGGCGAACTTGCGCGCCACATGAAAGGGCTCGTTGTAGGTGGTGGAGACGGTCGCCACCAGGCCGATGCGCTGCGTCACCGCCGCCAGTGCCGACAGCAACGTCAGCGGCTCGAAGGTGGCGGCGCGCGCGGTGCGCGGCAGGGTGGCATCGTCCATGCCGCGGATGGCGACGCCGTCCGCCAGGAACAGCGCATCGAAGCCCGCGGCCTCGGCGCGCTGCGCCAGCGCGATGTAGTGCGCCAGGTTGCGCCCGGCATCGGCCTGGGCCCCGGGATGGCGCCAGCCGGCGACATGGTGCCCGGTGGCCTGGAGGAAGGCGCCCAGATGCAGCTGGCGCGGCGGCTTTTGCTGTGACATCGATCGTGCTCCCGGAAGAATCTGGCTGGGTCAGGCCGCTTGCCGTTGCGCGGCACGGGCGGACTGGTTGGCCGGCGCCGCGCCCTCGCTGCGCACGCCCGCCTTCACCGCCTTGCTGCGGCGGCCATCCACACCGACCGGGATATCGCCGGCCACGGTGGCGCGGCGCACTACGCGGTGCGCGTCGCCATAGTCGTTGATGGCGTAGTGCTGGGTGGCGCGGTTGTCCCAGATGGCGACGTCGCCCGCGCGCCAGCGCCAGCGCACGGTGTTCTCCAGCCGGTGCACATGGCCCTGCAGTACGGCAATCAGGTGCGCCGAATCGGCCGACGAGTAGTCCAGCAGCTTCTTGACGAAGTGGCCCAGCACCAGCGTGCGTTCACCGGTCTCCGGATGCACGCGCACCACCGGGTGCTCGGTCTCGTAGAGCGCCGAGGTGAATATTTCGCGGTAGCGCTTCAGCCCTTCGTCGCTGGGATTGACGCGCGTGGCCGCGTAGTCGTAGTCGTTGGTGTGCAGCGCCCACAGCTTGTCGGCCAGCGCGCGCAGCGGCTCGGGCAGATCCTGGTACGCAGCGGCGGTATTGGCCCACACCGTGTCGCCGCCGGCGGCGGGCACGGTCACGGCGCGCAGCACCGAGACCGCGGGGTAGGCCAGATCGAAAGTCACGTCGGTATGCCAGGAGTTGGCGCGGCCGCCATGCTGCGAGTCGAGCTCAAGCAATTGCGTGCCGTCGCGCGAGGGCACGGTCGGGTGCGGCACGGTGTCGCCGAACCGGCGCGCAAAGCCCTGCTGTGCGGCATCGTCCAGATGCACCTGGTCGCGCAAGAACAGCACCTTGTGCTTGAGCAGGGCTGCGCGGATGGCGGCGAAGGTGGCGGGGGGCAGGCCGCCGTGCAGCGCGACGCCGCGGATCTCGGCGCCGATGCGGCCGGCAACCGGGTGGATGTCGAGCTGGACGGTCTGGTCTTGGGTGGCGTTGGCTTGGGTCATCACGAAGCTCCGGAGGGGATTGGGATTGGGTCAGGCGAGTTCAGGTTCGGGGGCCCGCTGCACGGCAGGCTCCTGTCCGGCAAACTCACGCAGCACGGCATCGCGCACGCGCGCGAAGGGAAGTCCGGCGCGTTCGCGCGGATGCGGCAGGTCCACCGGCAGGATGCGGCGGATGCGGCCGGGCCGGGGTTCCATCACCACCACGCGGTCGCCCAGGAAGACGGCTTCCTCGACGTCGTGGGTGACCAGGATCATGGTGATGCCCTCGGCCTGCCAGATGCGCTGCAGTTCCTGCTGCAGGTAGGCCCGCGTCATTGCGTCGAGCGCGCCGAAGGGCTCGTCGAGCAGCAGGATCCCGGGCCGCGTCACCAGTGCCCGCGCAATCGCCACGCGCTGCGACATGCCGCCAGAGAGCTGGTGCGGATAGGCTTGTTCGAAGCCGCGCAGGCCAACCAGGGCGATATGCTCGGCAACGTTGCGGTCTTTCTCCTGCGTGCTGCCCGGCGTATTGAGCAGCGCCAGCCGGATGTTCTGGTCGACCGTCAGCCACGGGAACAGCCGGTGCTCCTGGAACACGATGCCGCGCTGCAGGCTGGTGCCCGATACGCGCTTGCCGTCCAGCAGGATCTCGCCGCGGTAATCCTCTTCCAGGCCGACCGCCAGCCGCAGCAGGGTTGACTTGCCGCAACCGCTGGCACCAACGATGCTGATGAACTCGCCCGGGGCGATGGTCAGGGTGATGTCCTCGAGCACGGGCAGGGCCCGGCCCTCGACTTCATACTGCTTGTGCAGGTGCGCGATGCTTAGCGTGCCGGCATGTGGCATAGGGGTCTCCGATCCATTGAGGGGGTGGCTCAGCCGGCGGCCACCGAGCGCCCGCGCCAGGCGAGCAGGCGGGATTCGATGCGGCCGGCGATCCAGTTCAGCGTGAAGCCGACCAGGCCGACCACGATCACGCCGAAGATCACCAGGTCCATCCAGAAGTTCTCGCGGCCGTCGGTCATGGTGTTGCCGATGCCCTTGCCGGATACCAGCAGGTACTCCGCGCCGAGCGTGGCCAGCCACGCATAGATCAGCCCCAGGTGGATGCCGGCGAAGATCGACGGGGCTGCCGACGGCAGCACCACGCGCCACAGCACCTGGGTGCGGGTAAAGCGCAGCACGCGGGCCACTTCCAGCAGGTCCGCGGGTACGGCGCGGATGCCTTCGAAGGTGTTGAGCGCCACCGGGAAGAATGCCGCCAACGACAGGAACACTACCTTGGCGGCATCGCCCAGCCCGAACCAGACCGAAATCAGCGGGATCCATGCAAACAGCGAGATCTGCTTGACGGTATGGAAGCTGGGGCCCACCAGGCGTTCGAACAGGCGCGACAGCCCAAGCGCCGTACCGAACACCACCCCGGCGCTGGCACCGATGGCAAAGCCGGCCAGGTCGCGCCACAGGCTGGCGCCCAATGCCGTTGCCAGCGCGCCGCTTTGTACCTGACGCAGCGCGGTGTCCCAGACGCTGGACACCGGCACCAGCAGCGGCGAAGCGGTCCAGCCAAAGCGCACGGCGGCCCACCACAGCGCGAGCAGCGTGAGCGGCAGCACCCAGCCGCGCAAGGCGCGGGGCAGGCGAATACGGGGGCGGATTACAGAAGTGGTCATCGCGGCCTCGCCTCAGAAGCCCGGCTTGCGCCAGCGCAGCACCGCGCCTTCGGCCAGCGCCAGCGTCTTGTCCAGCGCAAAGCCCACCACGCCCACCACCAACACGGCGGCCAGCACCATGTCGAGCTGGAACAGCTGGCGCCCGTAGACGATCATGTAGCCCAGCCCCTCGGACGAGGCCAGCAGCTCCACCACCACCAGCGCCAGCCACGCGTGCGTCAGGCCGTAGCGCACGCCGTTCCACACCGGCGCGGCCGCGGCGGGCAGCACTACGCGCGACAGCGTCTGCCAGCGCGTGAGCTGCAGCACCCGCGCCACCTCCAGGTAGCGTGTCGGCACGCTGCCGATGCCCTTGTACGTGTTCAGCGCCACCGGCACGAAGGCGGCCTTGGCGATCAGGATCACCTTGAGCGCTTCGTCGATGCCGAGCAGCAGCATCAGCAGCGGCAGCCAGCCCAGCACCGGCACCTGGCTGAACGCCTTAAAGGTCGGGTAGACGTAGTCGCGCAACGTCGGCGACAGGCCCATGGCCGCGCCCAGCGTCAGCCCGCCGGCCAGGCCCACGGCAAAGCCGCCGGCCACGCGCAGCGCGCTGATGGCCAGGTTGGCCTGCAGTTCACCGCTTTGCCAGAGGTCGGCCAACGTGCGCGCGACGTCTTCGGGTGCGGGCAGCACCTGCGGCGCAATCCAGGCATTGCGGGCGGCCACATACCAGATCAGCAGCAGCGCCAGCGGCACCGGCCAGGCCAGCAGCCAGCGTGTGGCATCCTGCCAGCGCAGTGGCTTGCGCGGATTAGCCACGCGCGGCGCCGCGGCGGCGGGCAGTGAAAGCGAATCGGCGACGGACATGATGTCAGGCTCCCAGGATCTTGCCGTTGGGTTGGTAGACGGGCCAGTAGCTCTGCAGGCTCAGGTCGTTGAGCGCAGCTTTCAGGAAGCGCTGGTCGATCCACTGGTCCACGTCAAAGCGCGCACGGCTCAGCCTGAAGCGATAGGCCTGCTCGACCGCATCCTTGTAGCGGCTGACCAGGAAAGGATCGAAATTCGGGTTCAGCCGCACCCGCAAAGGCTCGCCGTCAAAGTCCTCCTTCCAGTGGTCATAAGGCGTACCCGCACGCGCCCAGGTGCGCAGCACCTCCTCGCGGTGGCTTTCGTCCGAAGCCCACCGCGCCGCCTCGACCGCTGCCTTCACCAGGTGCTGCGTGGTCTCCGGATAGCGCCCGGCGAATTCGTCGCTCACCAGTACGTGGCTTTGCCGTGTGTAGATCGGCGACTGGTACTTGCTGGAGTACAGGATGCGCACCGCGCCCTTGTCGCGCAGGCGCAGGATGTCCATGGCGCCGATGGCGGCGTCGATGTCGCGCGTGGACAGCGCCGCCAGGTAGCCGGCCGTGTCCAGGTTCAGCAGGCGCAGGTCCTTGTCCGACAGCCCGTTTGCTTCCAGCAGGCGCAGCGCGGGCAGGTGCATGTTGGTGCCCTTGAACAGCGACACGCGCTTGCCGCGCAGGTCGCTGACCGTCTTCAGCGGCGAATCGGGTGGCACCCCCACGTAGATGTTGGCGCGCACGCCGGTGGCCAGCACCAGCCGCGTCTTCAGGCCCGCGGAGCGTGCCACGATGGACGGCAGGTCGCCCTGCAGCGCGAAGTCGAGCTGGCGGTTGGCCAGCGCCTCGTTGACGGCGGGGCCGGCGCCCTTGAAGAAGAACCACTCCACGCGCGTGCCGGTCGGCTTGAACGATTCCTCCAGCCAGCCGCGCGCATGGGCAATCGCCAGCGAACTGCCGGCAAAGCTGGGCGGGGTCCCGGTGGCGGGCTGGGCCACGCCGATGCGGATCACGTCAGGCCGCGCAGTGGGGCTGGCGCTGAACGCGGACAGCGGCGACAGCGAAGCCGCCATGCCCAGCCCGGACCAGGCTGCGCAGCGCAGCATGTCGCGGCGGGTCAGCGTGTGCGGAGTATTGGCATCGGGGCGCGGGGACGTCATCGTGCGGGCCTTCTTGAAGTGGAGGACGGCTCCACGATAAGCGGCGCTGCGCGCGGACCTGAACGAATGATTCCGGCTTTGGTTATTGGCCCTGCGCATATGGCGCGCAGCGCGGCGTTGGCATATCGGCATGCAATCTTCTTCGTTGGCCGAATGTCGGTGCTGTCCTACAGTCTGCGCATTTTGATCCCTGCCAGGCTGACCGAGCCCTCACGATGAGCAATGACCTTCCTGCCGGCCGCCGGCGCTTCCTGCAGCGCGGGGCCGTACTGGGTGCCGCCGCGGCCGGCGCCGCCACCGCGGCGCGCGCTGAACCCCTGACGGTTGCGCCGTGGACGCGCATGCCGGGCGAGCCCGTGCTGTGGCATGCCTACGGCCAGCCGTCCCCGTTCGAGAAGGACGTGGTGCGGCGCAGCCGCAGCGCGGCGCCGCTGCCGGGCGCCAACTCGTCGATGACGCCGCTGCAGGACCTGCGCGGCATCATTACGCCGACCGGGCTGGTGTTCGAGCGCCATCACGCCGGCATTCCGCTGATCGACCCGGCGCAGCACCGGCTGGCGGTGCATGGGCTGGTGGCGCGCCCGCGCATCTTCACCATGGACGACCTGGTGCGCCTGCCGTCGGTGTCGCGCATCCATTTCCTGGAGTGCTCGGGCAACACCGGGCGCGAGTGGAAGGCGCCCGGCGCCAAGTCCGTGCAGATCAGCCACGGCCTGCTGTCTTGCTGTGAGTGGACCGGCGTGCCGTTGTCCGTGGTGCTGGACGAGGTCGGCGTGGCGCCGGATGCGGCATGGGTGCTGGCCGAAGGTGCCGACGGCGCGGCCATGACGCGCAGCGTGCCGCTGGCCAAGGCGCTGGAAGATGCGCTGCTGGTCTACGCGCAGAACGGCGAAATGCTGCGGCCCGAGCATGGCTATCCGCTGCGGCTGTTCCTGCCGGGTTATGAGGGCAATATGTCCATCAAGTGGCTGCGGCGCCTGAAGCTGGGGCGCGCGCCGTTCATGTCACGCGAAGAGACGTCGAAGTACACGGACTCCTTGCCCGACGGCAGCGCGCGGCAGTTCACCTTCCTGATGGACGTGAAGTCAGTGATCACCTTCCCCGCGCCGGACCACAAGCTGCGCGAGCGTGGCTTCTACGAGATCTCGGGCCTGGCGTGGTCGGGCCACGGACGGATCCGCCGCGTCGAGGTGTCGGTCGATGGCGGCCGCGGCTGGCGCGAGGCGCAGTTGCAGGAGCCGGTGCTGGACCGCGCGCTGGTGCGCTTCCGCCTGCCGTGGCGCTGGGATGGCGGGCCAGCTTCGCTGGAGAGCCGTGCCATCGACCAAGCCGGCAACGTCCAGCCCACGCCGGACCAGCTGGTGGCCGCGCGCGGCGTGGCTTCCACCTATCACTACAACGCGATCCAGCGCTGGCGCGTGGCCGCGGACGGGAGCATTGCCAATGCGCGCGCCTGAACGAATCCGTGGTACCGCTGCGGTGCTGGCGCTGGCTTGCGCTGCCCAAACGGTCCTTGCGCAGACCTACGGCATAGGCCGCCCCGCCGGCGAGCGCGATCTTGCCGCGTGGAATATCGACGTGACCCCGGACGGCGCTGGCCTGCCGCCAGGCAGCGGCACGGTCGCGCGGGGCCAGCAGGTCTATGCGCAGCACTGTGCCGCGTGTCACGGCGTCAATGGCGAAGGCAAGCCGGCCGATGCGCTGGTGGGCGGGCAGGGCACGCTGCAGGACGCCGCCAGGGGCAAGGACCCCGTCAAGACCATCGGCAGCTTCTGGCCCTACGCGACCACCGTATTCGATTTCATCAACCGCGCCATGCCCTACAACGCGCCGCAGAGCCTGGCGCCAGACGAGGTCTATGCGGTCACCGCGTGGCTGCTGCACAAGAACGGCATTTTGCCCGCCGATGCGGTGCTGGATGCGCGCAGGTTGCCGCAAGTGAAGATGCCGAACCGCGATGGCTTCGTTGCGGATGCGCGTCCCGACACGGCCAACGTGCCGTGCCGCAGCGGCTGCCCCGGCAAGCCCTGATGGCCTGCCAATGTCGAGACATGGATATGCGATAAGCGGATAAGGGCCAACGCTATGATTCGTTGACCGCGCAATAGCCGGCTCTCTACAGTGCAAGCTTGTACGCGGCATCCCGGATGCCGCATCGGCTTCCCCCGTATGCCAGAGCTTGCCATGACGACCGCAACCGCCCACGCCAGTGTTTCGCGCCAGCAGAGCGCGCCGCTTTCCACCGCATTCTCCGCAGACGCAGGCAACTTCGAAATCCGTCCGCTGGACGCGCCGCTGGGCGCGGAAGTAATCGGGCTCGACTTGTCGCAGCCGTTGTCCGACGCGGATTTTGCACGCATCCATCGCGCCCACCTCGACTACCATGTGGTGGTGTTCCGCGGCCAGCAGATCACGCCGGCGCAGCAGATCGACTTCAGCCGCCGCTTCGGCCCGCTGCAGATCCACGTGCTGCACCAGTTCCAGCTGCCGGGCCATGCGGAAGTGCTGGTGGTGTCCAACGTGGTCGAGAACGGCAAGCCGATCGGGCTGGGCGATGCCGGCCACTTCTGGCATTCGGACCTGTCGTACAAGGAAAGGCCCAGCCTCGGTTCGCTGCTGCATGCGCGCGAGCTGCCCGCCGAGGGAGGCGACACGCTGTTCGCCAACATGCACCTGGCCTGGGACACGCTGCCGGCGGCGCTGCAAGGTGCCGTCGATGGGCTGCAGGCCGAGCACACCTACCTGGCGCGTTACGCCGAGCTGCAGCAGCGCAGCCCGTGGCGCCCCAACCTGACGCCGGAGCAGATTGCGCAGGTCAGGCCGGTGCTGCAGCCGGTGGTGCGCACCCATCCGGAGACCGGACGCAAGGCGCTCTTCGTCAGCGAGCACTTCACCACGCGCATCGTCGGCCTGCCCGAAGATGAAAGCAGCGAGCTGCTGGAGCAGTTGTTTGCGCACAGCGTCAAGCCTGCCCATATCTACCGCCACCAGTGGCAGCCGCACGACCTGGTGTTCTGGGACAACCGCTCGCTGCTGCATCTTGCCGCGGGCTGTCCGCCGGAACTGCGGCGCGTGATGTACCGCACCACCATCGAAGGCGACGTGCCGCGCTGAAGGCGGCAACGGTATCGCATGTCATCCCAGGGCGCTCGCAGTGGCGAGCGCCAATCCACCGAATTTCCCGGAGTCTTGATCATGTTCTCTCGTTTTTCCCGCAGGTTCGGCCTGCTGGCGCTGAGCGCCGGCCTGGCCATCACCGGCACCGCGCACGCCGAAGGCAAGCTGCGCATCGCCGAGCAGTTCGGCGTGGTCTATCTGCTGCTCAACGTGGCGCGCGACCAGCAGTTGATCGAGAAGCACGGCAAGCAGCAGGGTGTCGACATCAAGGTCGAATGGACTCAACTGTCGGGCGGCGCCGCGGTAAACGACGCGCTGCTTTCGGGTGCGATCGATATCGCCGGTGCCGGCGTGGGCCCGCTGCTGACGCTGTGGGACCGCACCCACGGCAAGCAGAACGTGCGCGGCGTGGCGTCGCTGGGCAACTTCCCGTACTACCTGGTCAGCAACAACCCCAAGGTGAAGTCGATTGCCGATTTCACCGAGAAGGACCGGATCGCGCTGCCGGCAGTGGGCGTCTCCGTGCAGTCGCGCGTGCTGCAGCTCGCCGCGGCAAAGCAATGGGGCGACAAGGATTACAACCGCCTCGACAAGTGGACGGTCGCGGTGCCACATCCGGATGCCGCCGCGGCGATCATTTCCGGCGGCACCGAGATCACCGGCCACTTCGGCAATCCGCCGTTTCAGGAGCAGGAACTGGCGGGCAACCCGAACGCGCGCATCGTGCTGAATTCTTATGACGTGCTGGGTGGCCCGAGCTCGTCCACGGTGCTGTACGCGACCGAGAAGTTCCGCCACGACAACCCCAGGACCTACCGCGCCTTCGTCGACGCGCTGGCCGAGGCCGCTGCCTTCGCCACCGCCAATCCGGAAGCCGCCGCCGATATCTACCTGCGCCAGAGCAAGGCCAGGACCGACCGCGCGCTGCTGCTGCGCGTGTTGAAGAACCCGCAGGTGCAGTTCCGCGTGGCGCCGCAGAACACCTTTGCGCTGGCCGCTTTCATGCACCGTGTGGGCGCGATCCGGAACCAGCCGAAGTCCTGGCAGGACTATTTCTTCCAGGACCCGGTCACCGCGCAAGGGAGCTGAGCATGGCCACCCACAACCTGCGCGTGGTGTCGGACCGCGCCACGCCCCTGCTGCAGGTGGAGGGCGTGTCGCTGGAGTACCGCACGCCCGAGCGCATCGTGCGCGCCACCCATCGCGTCAGCTTCGACGTGCATGCCGGCGACCGCTTCGTGCTGCTGGGCCCGTCCGGCTGCGGCAAGTCCACGCTGCTGAAGGCGGTTGCCGGGTTCGTGCCGCCCAGCGAGGGCGAGATCCGGCTGGAAGGCCGGCGTGTGCAGCAGCCCGGCCCGGACCGCATCGTGGTGTTCCAGGAGTTCGACCAGCTGCCGCCGTGGAAAACGGTGGTGCAGAACGTGATGTTCCCACTGCGGCAAGCGCGCAAGCTGTCGCGGGCGCAGGCGCGCGAGCTGGCGCTGGACAGCCTGCACAAGGTGGGGCTGGCCGATTTTGCCGATGCCTATCCGCATACGCTGTCGGGCGGCATGAAGCAGCGCGTGGCGATCGCGCGCGCACTGGCGATGCGCCCCAAGGTGCTGCTGATGGACGAGCCCTTTGCGGCGCTGGACGCGCTCACGCGCCGGCGCATGCAGGAAGAGCTGCTGGCGCTCTGGGACGACGCGGCCCTCACGCTGCTGTTCGTCACCCATTCGATCGAAGAAGCGCTGGTGGTGGGCAGCCGCATCCTGCTGCTGTCGCCGCACCCGGGCCGCGTGCGCGCGGAACTCAACAGCCACCAGTTCAGCCTGGCCAGCCAGGGCGGCGCCGAATTCCAGGCCGCCGCGCAACGCATCCATACCTTGCTGTTCGACGAGCCCGCCGCCGAGGCCGCACCGCGTGCGCGCAGCGCGGCGGGCCGCTGAACCGGGATATCGCATCATGACGCAACCGACACTGACACTGGCCGACACGCTTCGGCCCGAATACGAACGCGTGCCTGAATCCTTCACCGAGGTCCCGCTTGCGCGCGCGCTGCCGTGGCACCAGCGCCTGTGGCAACAAGGCTGGCTGCGCAAGGCGGTGATCCTGCTGGCGCTGGGGCTGATCTGGGAGCTGGTGGCGCGCGTGCAGGACAACGACCTGCTGCTGCCGTCGTGCCTGGCGACGATGCGCGCCTTTGCCGGGGCGGTGGCCAGCGGCGAGCTGCCGGGCAAGGCGGCGATTTCGCTGTCGGTGCTGCTGCGCGGCTATGCGGCCGGCATCGTGCTGGCATTCGTGCTGACCTCGCTGGCAGTGTCCACGCGCTTCGGGCGCGATGTGCTGGACACGCTCACCGCCATGTTCAACCCGCTGCCGGCGATCGCGCTATTGCCGCTGGCGCTGCTGTGGTTCGGGCTGGGCACCAGGAGCCTGGTCTTCGTGCTGGTCCATTCGGTGCTGTGGCCGCTGGCGCTGAACATGTACGCCGGCTTCCAGGCGGTGCCGCCGACGCTGCGCATGGCGGGCCGCAACTACGGCCTGCGCGGGCTGCGCTATGTCGCGCTGCTGCTGGTGCCGGCGGCGCTGCCGGCGATCCTGTCGGGCCTGAAGATCGGCTGGGCCTTTGCCTGGCGCACGCTGATCGCGGCCGAGCTGGTGTTCGGCGCATCGTCGGGGCAGGGCGGGCTGGGCTGGTTCATCTTCCAGAACCGCAATGAGCTCTATACCGACCGCGTGTTTGCGGGACTGGCCGCGGTGATCCTGATCGGACTGCTGGTGGAGGGGCTGGTGTTCACCACGCTGGAACGGCTGACCGTGCGCCGCTGGGGCATGCAGCACTAGCCTTGCCCGACGCCCGTATGAAGCGTAGGCTACGGCACCGGTAACTAACCGGAGCCCGCCCATGACCGCCATCCACCAGGCCGCCGCACAGGGATTCGCCAGCCAGGCCGATACCTACGCGCGTGGACGCCCCGAATATCCCGCTGAAATCGATACCTGGCTGCGCGGCACGCTGGGCCTGAGCGCGGACCGCACCGTGCTGGACCTGGGCGCTGGCACCGGCAAGTTTACGCGCCGGCTGGCGGAGACGGGGGCGACGGTGATCGCGGTCGAACCGGTGGCGCAGATGCGCGCGCAGCTGGCCGTGGCGCTGCCGTCGGTGCAGGCGCTGGAAGGCAGTGCCGAGGCTATCCCGCTGCCCGATGCCAGCGTCGACGCCGTGGTCTGCGCGCAGGCCTTCCACTGGTTTGCCAATGCGGGCGCGATGGCGGAAATCGGCCGCGTGCTGCGCCCCGGCGGCCGGCTCGGGCTGGTATGGAACGTGCGCGATGAAAGCGTGGAGTGGGTGGCGCAGCTGACGGCCATCATGACGCCGTACGAAGGCGATGCGCCGCGCTTCTACAAGGGCGACTGGAAGCGGGTCTTTCCCGCCGAGGGCTTCGGGCCGCTGGCGCTGCGCAGCCTGCCCTACACGCATGTGGGGGCGCCGCAGCAGG
This sequence comes from Cupriavidus sp. UYPR2.512, assembly GCF_000379565.1. NCBI lineage: Bacteria > Pseudomonadati > Pseudomonadota > Betaproteobacteria > Burkholderiales > Burkholderiaceae > Cupriavidus > Cupriavidus sp. UYPR2.512. Next base: position 82,228 of record NZ_KB902852.1, read on the forward strand.
TGATCGTGGACCGGGTGATGTCGGTGAGCTTCATTGCCGCGCTGCCGGCGACTGAGCAGGCACGCGTGCGCGCACGGCTGCAGGCGGTCATCGACGGGTATCCCGCGCTGGCGGGCCGTGCCGAGGCTGCTTTCCCATATCGCACCGAGGCCTATTGCTGCGAACGGCTGGCCTGACGCTACATCGTCGCCTGCCGCACCCAGAATGCGGCGCCGTGGTGCGCAATGGCGCCGGGCTCGGGTTCCGGGGCCGTCGCGGCCGGCTGGCTGGCACGGATGCCGGCCTCGATCTGTTCCCAGATGGCCAGCATGGCGATGACCTTGGGCAGTGCGTTCACGCCCGTGGATGTCGGCAGCCAGTCCGGGCGGCAAGTGCGGAACAGCGGCTTGCCGAGCACGGCCTCGAGGCGGCGGATATGGTAGTACAGCCTTTGCGGATGGATGCGCAGCGCAAGCGCTGCGCGGGCGGCATCACGGTGCCGCATCACTGCGACATAGGCGCGCAACGACAGGAAGCTGACGCGCCGGTTGCTGGGTGGGTAAGCCATGCCTGGGCCATGGCCGGGGCATGCTTGGCGCTTGACTGAAAGCACGGTGCCCGGCGGATCGAGAGTGAATCGATCTTAGCGGGGCCTGGAAGGTGCGGCTTTCCGAATGGATCGGGGAAACTTCTGCAATGCGGGGTGGCGCGAACCGGGCTCAGTGCATCGGCAAATGGCCGATAGCGGTCAGCGCCTGCACCACCTCGGGCGACAGGCGGCGTTCCCTGCATGGCACGCCCGCGGTCTCGAGCGTGGTCCACAGGTCTGCGTCGCCGGTGACGATACGCTGCCGCAGATGGGCCAGGTATGTGTACTCCGCGGAAGTCAGCGGGCGCGGGGCGCTACGCAGGTCATCCAGGATGGCACCAAGCGAGAGGGCGGGAACGGTCATACCAGGGTCGGGAAAAGCACGGCGGTGAGACATTGCAGCGAGGGTACGGAAAGCAGCGCAGGGATTGCGCAGAGGTCAGCAACACATGATTTTATCCACCCCGTGCAGCGGCTGCTTAATCAAAAGCAGGTAACTTTCCCTCTAATTCCGCTTGCAAAGCGGGGAGTGGCGAGTACGCGCACGCAATGTGGCGGATGCGGTAGCCGAGGGGGCGGTGAAGGCGCTTGGGCCGCGGCCCTGACGGCAGCATGCGCCGGCAACGGTGTTGCAGAAAAACGCCAGCGCGCGCGGGTACGTGAACACGCGCGGCGTCTGTTGCGCGAGCTCGCCGGACGTGTGCCGGTTCATTGACACGCAGCAGATCGGATTGACAAGCCGGGATGCGTTCTATACGTTGGCGCATCGTTCCGTCATCCGGTCCAGCCTGGATCGCCGCCGCCCGCCATGCCACGCAAAGCCGCACAGGTTTCAGAAGCCGACAAGCACGCCGCCGCGGGCGGCGCCATCGCCGTGGACCGGGCGCTGTTCGTGCTGTCGGTGTTCCGTCTTGGCGATACCGCGCTGGGGCTTGCCGAACTGGCGCAGCGCAGTGGCCTGTACAAGAGCACGCTGCTGCGCTTGCTGGCCTCGCTTGAGCACGCCGGGCTGGTGCGGCGCCAGTCGGACGGGCGCTATGGCCTGGGTCCCGAGGTGGCGCGGCTCAATGCCGTCTACGCGGCGTCGTTCTCATTGGAGGCGGTGGTGATGCCGGCGCTGCGCGAGCTGGCGCGCATCACGCGTGAAAGCGCGGCCTTCCATGTCGAGCAGGGCGAGCACCGGCTGTGCCTGTACCGCGTCGATTCGCCGCAGCCGGTGCGCGACCATGTCCGCGCCGGCGAACTGCTGCCGCGCGACCGGGGCGCCGGCGCACGGGTGCTGCGTGCCTTTGCCGGCGAGCCCGGCCAGCTTTATGAACGCATCCGGCACGAGGGCGTGGCGGCACTGGTGGGCGACCGCAGCCCCGATCTTGCCGGGGTGTCGGCGCCGGTGTTCGGACCCGGCGATGTGCTGTGCGGCGCGCTGACGCTGACCTGCCCGGCCTCGCGCTATCGTGAAGACTTCCGCGTCGATGTGCTGCATGCGGCGCGCGTGCTGACCCAGGCGCTGGGCGGCACCTTTCCGGACAGCATTGCGGACAACGCCACCCCGGACTGAGCCACTGTGTGCAGCCGGCCCGACCCGGCTTGTCGGGGGTGCCACGGCCCGGCATGCGCGGGCTATCATGCGGCTGGCATTGAAAACAACGCACGTCACATGTTGTGAAAACAAGCGCGGAGATGCCTGCATCGCGCCCCTGTGGCCTGATGCCCGCTGCTCGATATTGACGGCGCGGCAAACGGCATCCTTGAGGAAGTCCCCGTGCACCTGGACCAGCAGACCATTGCGGTGGTGATGATGGTGTTTTTCTGCAGCACGCTGATTATTGCGGCGGGGCTGGTGTTCGCGCTGCGCGCGTGCGAGGCGGGGCGGTTGTGGGCGTTCGGGCACGTGCTGGTGTCGGCCGCGGGCCTGGCGCTGGCCATCAGCGCGGCCAGCGGCACGGGCCAGCTGGGCACGCTGGGGGCGTTGGCATTCGTGGCTGGCTGGCTGCTGATCTACCGCGGCGTGCGGGTCTATTACGGGGTGCCGGCCAATGCCGCGGCGCTGGCCGCCGCGGGCGTGATCGTGCTTGGCCTGACCGCGGCCACCAGCGGCATGCCCGACGGGCAGCAGATGGTGCTGCGCATTGTCTACGGCTTGCTGGCGCTGGTGTCGCTGGCCACCTTTGCGACGCTGGCGCGCGCCGGGCGCGGGCGCCGCAGCATCGGCGCGCCGCTGGTGCTGGTGGCCAGCCTGGTGCATCTGGCCACACAGCTGGCCGGCTTCAGCCATGCCATGAGCCTTCCGGTGGCGGGCGGCGCGCCGCTGACGCTGTTCTTTGCCGGGCCGGCCGGCTCGGCCTGGGTGCTGGCGCCGCTGATCGCCACCCTGCTGGGCCTGTTCGGCTTCACCGTGATGGCGATGGAGCAGATCGTCGCGCACAATGAAAGCGGTGCGCGCATGGATGCCCTGACCGGGCTGCTCAACCGCGGGGCGCTGGAGATGTCGGCACTTTCGCTGGTGGCGCGCTGGCAGCGCGACGGGCAGGCGCTGTCCTGCCTGGTGATCGACATCGATTATTTCAAGCAGGTCAACGATACCTTCGGCCACCACGCCGGCGACGCCGTGCTGCGCGAGGTTGCGCATGCGCTGGACAACTCGCGCCGCGCCTCGGACGTGGCCGGGCGCTACGGTGGCGAAGAGTTCTGCATCCTGTGCCCGCATACCGACGAGCAGCAGGCCTCGGCGCTGGCCAACCGGATCCTGCGCAAGGTGCGCGCGATTGAACTGCCCGCCGGGCATGGCCATGCCAGCGTCAGCATTGGCGTGGCGCAGCTGCGCGGCGGCGCGGGCAGCAAGGAAGCGCTGTGGCGCCTGTTGTTTGCCGATGCCGACCGCGCCCTCTACCACGCCAAGGAACATGGGCGCGACCGCTATGTGCTGGCCTCGTCCATGGCGGCGCCGGCGGCCGCGAGCGCATTGCCCGCGCCGCTGCTGGAGCCAGAGCCCGACCTGGCCGGCTGACCCCGCTATGCCTGCCGGCCTGGCTCCGGCACGTCGCGCTGCGGCGCACCGTCATAGGTCCACAGGAACTGGCGCGGCATCGGGCCCTTGTTGCGCCCGCCCTCGCAGGTCTGCTCCCAGGCATGCGCGAGGATGCCGACCGAGCGTGACAGGCAGAACAGCCCCCGCGCCAGCGGTGCGGCAAAACCCAGCTCGGCATAGATCACCGCGGTGGCGCCATCGATATTCATCGGGATGGGTTTGCCGCGGCCGGCACCCAGCGCCGCCTCGACCGCGCGCGCGATCCCCGCGTAGCGCCCGCTGACCACGCCGTTGGCCGCGGCCTGGTCGACCAGCGCCAGCAGCCGTGGCGCACGCGGGTCGACCGGGTGGAAACGGTGGCCAAAGCCGGCAATGAACTTGCCGTGCAGGTCGCGGTAGTGCTGCAGCGCGGCGGCGACGGCGTCGTCCATGGCGCCGCCCGCATCCAGCCGCTGCGCCACGTCCTGGTACAGCGCCACCGCCTGTTCGCCGGCGCCGCCGTGCACGTCGCCCAGCACGTTGACGGCGGAAGCCATGGCGTTGTTCAGTCCCACGCCGCAGGTGGCCGCCATGCGTGCGATGGCAATGCTGGGCGCCTGCGGGCCGTGGTCGACCGCGGCCATCAGCGCCGCGTCCAGCAGCTCGCCCTGCCCGGGGCCGGGCAGCTCGCCGCGCAGCATCAGCCAGATCATCTGCGCAAACGAGACCCGGCCGATCAGCTGTTCGATCGGGTAGCCGCGGTAGCGGATCTCGCCCGGGCGCATGTCGATGATGCCGGTGCGCCACCAGTCCTGCGACCGGCGCTGGCCCGGGTCCATGGCGTCATCCTGGGGATGGCCGGGGTGGCGGTCGGTGTCGATGCCGCTCATATCGCGCGCTCCTCGCTCAGTTGGTCGATGTCCGCATCGCTATAGCCCAGGCTGGCCAGCACCTGTCGCGTATGCTGGCCCAGCTCCGGCGGCGGCGTGTCCACGGCCGGCGCTGCGCGGTTGAGCTTGAAGCCGGTGCGCACCACGCGGATATCGCGGCCCACGCCGGGCGCATCGGCAAATTCGCCGATCATGCCGCGCTCGCGCACCTGCGGATGGGCCAGTGTCTGCGGCACGTCCAGCACCGGGCCGGCGGGCACGCCGGCCCCGGTCAGCAGCGGCCACCATTCGGTGGCCGGCTTTTTCGCCAGCTCTGCTTCCAGCGCTTGTGTCAGTTCCCCCCGGTTGGCCAGCCGGGCCTGGCGCTGCGCGAAGCGCGGATCGGCGGCCAGCTCGGGGCGGCCCAGCACGCGGCACACGGCTTCAAACTGTTCCTGCTTGTTGGCCGCGATATTGAGCAGCCCGTCCGCGGTGCGGAAGGTGCCCGACGGGCTGGCGGTCATGTTCTCGTTGCCCATCGGCGCCGGCACCTTGCCGGCGATCAGGTGGTTGGATACCACCCAGCCCATGGTGGCCAGCGTGGCTTCCAGCATCGAAACGTCGATGAAATAGCCTTCGGTGCGCTGGTGGTCCGCCAGCGCCGCCGACACCGCCAGCGCCGCGGTCAGCCCGCCGATGGTGTCCGAGACCGGATAGCCGACCCGCAACGGTGCGCTCTGCGCATCGCCGGTAATGCTCATCACGCCGGCCATGCCCTGGATGATCTGGTCATAGGCCGGCAGCCCGGCCAGCGGCCCGTCCTGGCCAAAACCGGAAATCGCGCAGTAGATCAGGCGCGGGTTGTCCTGCTTCAGGGTCTCGTAGCCCAGCCCGAGCCGGTCCATCACGCCGGGGCGGAAGTTTTCCACCACCACGTCGGCGCTTTGCACCAGCTTGCGGAACACCTCCTTGCCGCGCGCGTGCTTCAGGTTGAGGGTGACCGACTGCTTGCCGGGGTTCTGGGCCAGGAACGACACGCCCATCAGGCGCTGGTTCAGCCCGGCATCGGCGCCCAGCTGCCGGGCCAGGTCGCCGCTGCCGGGGGTTTCCACCTTGATGACTTCGGCGCCCAGGTGGGCAAGCTGGTGGCAGCAGAATGGCCCGGCCAGCACATTGGTGAGGTCGAGCACGCGGATATGGCGCAGGGGCTTTTGCATAGGGCTACGTCCGGCCGCGCGTTCCTTGATGTTCCGTAGAACAGAACGACGGTCTTTAATAAAGAACAGGCGCAGGATAGGAGGGCCATGCTGGCGTGTCAAGGCACGCGCCGGCCCCTGCCGGGGCCGGACTTGCAGGAACGGGAATTACAGGAACGTGAACACCTCTTCCCGCGACAGACGCGACTTCGGCAGCGCGGCGTTGAAGTCCTGCGCGCTGCGATAGCCCAGGCTGACCAGCGCCACGCTGGTCAGTCCGCGCTCGCGCAGGCCCAGTTCGAGGTCGAGCGGGCCAGTATCGATGCCTTCCATCGGCGTGGCGTCCACGCCCAGCGCGGCCGCGGCCATCAGCAGGCCGCCCAGCGCCAGGTAGACCTGGTGCGTCATCCAGTGCTGCAGGTCGCGCAGGTCATAGCGGTGCACGTCGACAAAGCCGCGGCGGGCCTTGTCCGTGCCGGCGCGGGCAGCTTCATCGGCAAAACGCCCGTCGCGCTGCTCGGCCGCCAGGATGCCGGCCAGGTGGGCGGCATCCATTTCCGTGCGCACGCACAGCGCGATCACATGCGAGGCGTCCTGGATCTTCTGCGTGTTGTAGGGGTGGCGGTCGGCGGTGGCGCGCGTCATCCGGGCCCGGCCTTCGGGCGTGGCGGCAACCACGAAGTGCCACGGCTGGGAATTGACCGAGGACGGGCTCTTGTGCAGCACGGCGAGCAGCTGGTCCACGGTGGCCTGGGGCAGGGTGCGGCCTGCCTCGAAGGCTTTTGTGGCATAGCGGGTGTCGACAATGTCGGAAAGATTCATGACGAGGCTCCAGGTGGTAGTGGGTGATGCAGGCAGCACCACGCCAAGGACGCCATGGTCCCAGTTGCCGTGCCATTGAAAAAGAGACATCTGCTTAGTACTGCCTTCAATGAATGTTTGAAAATAGCTTCCCGACAACACCGTCTGCCCGCCAGCCCTCCACGGTCCGCGCGACTGCCCTACAATGACGCCCCCGCCCGCGGCGGCCTTGCGCCGTGCGGGCCACTTTGTCTTGCAGGGAACGGAATCAATGATGTCAAACGCATGCGGCCTGGACTTCGGCACGTCCAATTCAACGGTCGGCTGGAGCCATCCGGAGCGGCCGGCGGCGCTGCTGCCGCTGGAGGACGGCAAGGTGACGCTGCCCTCGGTGATCTTCTTTCACGCGGAGGACCCGCTGGTCAGCTATGGCCGCGCCGCGCTGGGCGATTACCTGGCCGGCTATGAAGGCCGGCTGATGCGTTCGCTCAAGAGCCTGCTGGGCACCTCGATGATGGACGACAGCACCGAGGTGATGGGCCAGGCCATGCCGTTCCGCAAGCTGCTGGCGCACTTCATCCGCGAGCTGAAGACGCGTGCCGAGCAGGCCGCCGGCACGGAGTTTTCGCGCGCCGTGCTGGGCCGCCCGGTATTCTTCATCGACGAGAACCCGGCCGCCGACCAGCTGGCCGAAGACACGCTGGCCGAGATCGCGCGCGACGCGGGCTTCGGCGAGATCGCGTTCCAGTACGAACCGATCGCCGCGGCCTTCGACTACGAGGCCCGGATCACGCGTGAGGAACTGGTGCTGGTGGCCGACATCGGCGGCGGCACCTCGGACTTCTCGCTGGTGCGCCTGTCGCCCGAGCGCGCCGCGCGCAGCGACCGGCGCGACGACATTCTGGCCAACGGCGGCGTGCATATCGGCGGCACTGACTTCGACCGCTCGCTCAGCCTGGCGCGCGCAATGCCGCTGCTGGGCCTGGGCAGCGCGCTGCGCAACGGCAAGGCGATGCCGTCCAGCCAGTATTTCGACCTGGCCAGCTGGCACACCATCAACCTGGTCTATACGCGCAAGGCGTGGTCGCTGGTGATGGACAACTACCGCGACGCGGCGGATACGGTGAAGCTCGACCGCCTGGTGCGGCTGATCCGCGAGCGTGCCGGGCACTGGCTGGCAATCCAGATGGAAGCCGCCAAGATCGCTTTGTCCGACGCCGGCAGCACCGACGTGGACCTGCACCGGCTGGAACAGGGGCTGACGCTGACCATTACGCGCGACGAGTTCGATGCGTCGATCGACAAGCTGGTGGCGAAGACCGAACAGACCGTGCAGAAGCTGCTGGTGGATGCCGGCGTGGATGGCGCCGCGGTCGATACCATCTTCTTCACCGGCGGCTCCAGCAGCGTGCCACTGCTGCGCCAGCGGCTGGCGGCGCTGTTGCCGCAAGCGCGTTGCGTGGAAGGGGACCGGTTTGGCAGCATCGGCAGCGGGCTGGCGCTGGATGCGGTGCGCAAGTTTGGGTGAGGGGCGGGCGCGCAGGCCTGTCGCTATAGCGCGCAGCGTGTTGGCTCCCCTCTCCCGCCTGCGGGAGAGGGGAGCCTTTCGTCGGCAAGTTCAGGTGTCAGCCTGCTGCGCCCGCATGTCGCGCAAGCCGTACGCATCCCCCAACGCCAGCCTCGCCGCCCGCAACGCCCCGCGCGCGGACGCGGCGTCGCCGGCCAGGCGCAGCAGCGCCGGCAATTCCCACGGCGCGCGCAGCAGCCCGCCCAGCACCGCGCCCACATCGGTCTTGCCGTCTTCACCCATGCCCGCCGCCGCGGCAGCCGGGACCTCACGACTGGCCGGGTCGATCACCACGCGGCAAGCCGCGAACGGCAGCCGGCAAGCCGCCGCCATGCGCGCGGCGAGGTGCGATTCCATGTCGACGCAGAGCGCCCCCGTGGTCCGGTGCAGCATCTGCTTGGCGGCAACCGAAAGCACCGGCTGGTCCGCGCCAGCAAGCATCCCGACCCTGGCATGCGGCAGTGCCGCGTGCATTGCCCGGGTCCAGGTCAGGTCGGTGTCGTAGCGTTCGGCTGCCGCGCAGACCGAGTCCGCCAGCACGAGATCGCCCGGCGTCAGCGCGGGGTCCAGCCCGCCCGCCACGCCAAAGCTGAGGATGCCCATGCAGTGCCGGCTCGCCATCGCGGAAACGCCTTGTTCCAGGGCAAGGCCGCGCAGGCCGTGCACCACGCGGCAATGCGGGCCAGCGGCGATGCGCGCCTCGAAAGCCATGCCGGTGACGACCAGCACGAACGGTGCCGTCATAGCCCCCACGACACCTGGTGCGCGCCGCCGCGCTGCAGGTTGCGGTAGCGCGCCAGCGCCCACAGCGGGAAGTAGCGCGCATAGCCGTGATAGCGCAGGTAGAACACGCGCGGAAAGCCCACGGCGGTAAAGCGTGGCTCATGCCACAGCCCGCCGGATTGCTGCGTGCGCAGCAGGTAGTCGATGCCGCGCGCCACCGCGGCATGCTGCGCGGCGCCGGCTGCCATCAGCGCCAGCAGCGCCCATGCGGTCTGCGAGGCCGCACTCGGCGCGGGCTCATAGCCGCGGTAATCGAGCCGGTAGCTGCTGCCGTCCTCGCCCCAGCCGCCGTCGGCGTTCTGGATCTGCTCGAGCCACGCCACGGCGCGGCGCATCTCGGGGGTTTCCGGTGCCAGGCCCGCGGCGTTCAGCGCGCACAGGGCGCTCCAGGTGCCGTAGATATAGTTGGTGCCCCAGCGGCCGAACCAGCTGCCGTCGGGCATCTGCTCGGCCAGCAGGTAGCGCAGGGCACGCGCGGCGGGTTCGCTCTTGGCGGGTGTGGCGCCGATCTGGCACAGCATCGACAGGCAGCGCGCGGACACGTCCGCGGTGGGCGGGTCCAGCAGCGCGCCATGGTCGGCAAAGGGGATGTTGTTCAGGTAGAGATGCGTGTTCTCGGGCTCGAACGCGCCCCAGCCGCCGTCACTGCTTTGCATGCCGACGATCCATTCGGCGGCGCGCGCCACGGCTTCGTCATAGCGGCCCGGCACATCGTGCGCGCGCATGTGGCGGTCCATCGCGGCGGCCACCACGGCGGTGTCGTCCACGTCCGGGTAATAGGCATTGGCGTACTGGAAGGCCCAGCCGCCGGGGCGCACCAGCGGACGGCGCACGGACCAGTCGCCGCGCACGTCCAGCACCTGCAGCGGCCTGAGCCAGTCCAGGCCGTGCCCGGCCGCGGCGGTTGCGCGTGCCTCGCCGGTTTCCAGCAGCGCGTGCGCGGCCAGTGCGGTATCCCACACCGGCGACAGGCAGGGCTGGCAATAAGCTTCGTCGCCGTGCTCGACCAGCTGCCGCTCGACCGATTGCCGCGCCACCGCGCGCGCCGGGTCGTCCGGCGGCACGCCCAGCACGTCGAACATCATCACGCTGTTGGCCATTGCCGGGAAGATGGCGCCCAGGCCGTCCTCGCCGTTGAGCCGCTCACGCACGAAGGCCTGCGCCGCGGCAATGGCGCGCCGGCGCAGCGCGCGCGGGAAGAGCGGCTCGGCCACGCGCAGCAGCGCGTCCAGGCCGCGGAACACGGTGTACCAGCCAGCGTGCTGGTGCGCCGCGCGCGGCGGCAGTCCCACCGTATGGCAGTTGCCGACGAACAGCTCATTGATGCCGACCCCGCGCGGGTTGCGCGCCTGCGGGCGCAGGCTGTTCAGCACCAGCAGCGGCACGATCACCGTGCGCGCCCAGTACGAGACCTTGGACAGGTGGAACGGAAACCACTGCGGCAGCAGCATGATCTCGGCCGGCATCATCGGCACCGCCGACCACGGCATCACGCCGTACAGGGCCAGCAGCGTGCGCGTGAAGACATTGCTGGCCTCGGCGCCGCCCAGCGCGTGGACGGCCCGGCGCGCGCGCTGCATATGCGCGGCCTGGGGGTCGTCGCCGGCCATCTTCAGCGCGAAATAGGCCTTCACGCTGGCGCTGACGTCGGAGCGGCCTTCATGGAACAGTGGCCAGCCGCCATCCGGATTCTGGATGCGGCGCAGGTAGCGGGCAAGGCGGGCTTCAAGCTCCAGGTCAGGGGCTTCGCCGAGGTAGTGCACCATCAGCACGTATTCGGCGGGAATGGTGGCGTCGGCTTCCAGTTCGTAGACCCAGTGGCCGTCGGGACGCTGCTGGTGCAGCAGCGCGTCGGTCGCGCGGCCGATGCCGTGGTCCAGTGCCTGCGCGGCGCCGCGCGGCGAGGGGCTGTCGCCCGCGCTGGCCGGCTCGATCCGTGGCACTGCCGTGGCAAAGGCGGTCTCGTTCATCGACATGCAGACTCCTTGTGCCGGTGCACGGCGCGGCCGCGCCCGGCAGGCATCGGGTGCGGCGCTCAGCCAATGGCGTGGCGCAGCACGATCCAGAGCAATTGGGCGCGCGGCAGGCGCACGCGCTGGCGCGGCGCGCGCCAGCCCTGCGAGCGCAGCCGCGCCAGGATGCGGTGGTAGACCTCGGCCATGATGCGCGGCGAGCGCACCTGCCGGGACGGGCAGCGCGCCATGATGGCGTAGGCCTGGTCGTAGTGCGACTGGGCCTCGCGCGCCACGGCCGCGCAGGCCTGGCCGACGGCGGGGTGGGCCACCACGGCCTGGGGCGTGTCCGCCCCGATGCCGGCCGCGGCCAGCGCCTGCGCCGGCAGGTAGAGCCGGCCGATGGCAGCGTCTTCGTCGATATCGCGCAGGATATTGGTCAGCTGCAGCGCGCGGCCCAGGTGGTGCGCAAGCGCAATGCCGCACGCTTCTTCCAGGCCGAACACGCGCACCGCCAGCCGGCCGACAGCGCTGGCGACGCGATCGCAATACAGGTCAAGGGTGGCCGCGTCGGGGGCGCGGATGTCCTGCACCACGTCCATGGTCATGCCGTCGATCACGGCGAGGAAATCCTGCTGCTGCAGGTGGAAGGCCCGGATCTGCGCAGTCAGCGGCTGCAGGGCGCGAGGCGGATCGCCGGTGTAGCAGGCGGCGATGTCGTGGCGCCAGGCATCCAGGGCGGCAAGACGCTCGGCGTGCGGTGCGTTGCCGTCGGCGATGTCGTCGACCGCGCGGCAGAACGCATAGATCTCGAACATGGCCTGGCGCTGCGCTGGCGGCAGGATGCGCAGCGCGGCATGGAAGGAACTTCCGGCCGAGGCCGCCGGGCCCGCCTGGCTGCCATGATCGGCGACGGGGGTGTCTTGCGTTGCGATTTGAGTACCGGCCACGTAACTCCTCGACACGCTGCATACTGTCCCGCACTGACCGCGCAGCATCATGCGCGCCCACTGGCGGGAGGGTGGTTGTGGGTCGGCCGATTATAGCAATTTCACCTGTTGCAAGACCGCCTCATCCGCGGCCCCGGTGCCGGCGCGCCAATAAAAAAGCCCCGCGCCGAAGCTGCGGGGCCTTCCTTCCGGCCGGTCCGCCGGACCGGCCCGGATTCCACCGGTATCAGAGGGCCTGAATCTTGGTGGCTTGCTCGCCCTTCTGGCCCATGGCCTTGACGTAGCGTACCTTCTGGCCTTCCTTCAACGACTTGAAGCCATTGCCTTCAATGGCGGAGAAGTGCGCGAACAGATCATTGCCGCCTTCATCCGGCGTGATGAAGCCGAAGCCCTTGGCGTCGTTGAACCACTTAACGGTACCGGTTTCCATATCTATCTCAACCTTGAATTTCAAAATGAGCGAAAACGCTCGTTATACACCGTGTGCAACGCACCCAGCGGATCCTTTTTATGTTCCCCGCCAGCGCATTCCATATGACTTCGATATGTCGCTGTCGTGACAACCGAAAACGTCACGGAACGACAACACCAAAAGACACACCGCATGGGCGCTGCACAAGTGGGAATCATTCTGCCGAATTTTCCCGGCGTGTCAATCAGGCTAAGCGCCTAATCATGATGAGAGGTTCCGATAGGAGATATTAGCGTTTTCTACTTCGGCTTCAGTTCAGTGAATTCCCTGATTTTCTATTGGCGGGTTTGGTAGTGCGTGCACCATCAGCGAGCGCGATGCCACGCCCCCGTGCATAATGGCTGTCGCCCGGTGCATGGGGGTGCCATCCTTTTTACAAATTCTTACGGCCCCTATGCCTACCGCGTTCGGGGGAAGCGGGCGCGGCCCCGATATATCATTATGCCGGGCATAAAGGTTGCGCCGGTGGCCGCGCTCGCGTCATGCACTGTCATACATGAGCGCGCCCACTGTATGCGAGCCTATACATAAGAGATCGGAACGGGGAATCCATCATGGCGTTTCAAACCTAGCTGTCCGGAATTGCGGTTGCGGACAGCCTCACCTCCCGTCGCGCACGGGGCCTGGACTGTTTCCGTTGTTTGCATTTGAGCTGAGGCACACTCGCGGTACGCCCGTACCAGCGTGGCTGGCGTGCGCCCTGCGGCGCGGTGGCGCGCGTTAACGCGCGAGCCGGCTCAATGTCTCAGTATTGGGACAATTGTTGACAATGTGATCCATGCGTCTGTCCTAGCATTCGTTTCCGGATACCATCGGATTTTTCCGATTCCGAGATTCATAGTCGGACACAAGGCGGTGCCGACCGCCTCAGGAAATGTCGTGCGTGAGGCACTTGCCGGCGTGCGCAGACAAGAGGAAGCAAGCCTGTGAAGCAGCTGGAGGAAGCACAAGGTAACCGGGGCGGCCGCATGCCGTTCCGATCGGGGTGGGTGGGGATGCGCGTGGCGCAGCGGGTGCAAGGCATCGCGCTGGCGCTGTCGCTGGCCCTTGGGGCGGCGACGGCTGCGGCCGCGCCGTCGCCCGCGGCGCAGACGCCATCCTTGCCGTCGATCGCCTTGCACTATGGCGCCAAGCCGCCGGTTGACGCACTGCAGGCCTTCGATATCGCCGTGGTCGAGCCCGACAGCGGCTTCGACCCGCGCCAGGCGGCGACGCCGGCCACCGCCTGGTTCGCCTATGTCAGCGTGGGCGAGGTGCTGGAAAGCCGCCCCTATTTCAAGGACATCCCCAAGGCTTGGTTCGTCGGGCGCAATGACGCCTGGAACGCCACGGTCATCGACCAGGCAGCAGACGGCTGGCCGGCCTTCTATGTCGACAAGGTGATCGCGCCGCTGTGGGAGCGCGGCTTCCGCGGCTTCTTCCTCGATACCCTCGATTCCTACCAGCTTGCCGCCAGGACCGACGCCGGGCGCGCGCGGCAGGAAGCCGGGCTGGTGCGCGTGATCCGCGCCATCAAGGCGCGCTACCCCGAGGCGCGCCTGGTCTTCAACCGCGGCTTCGAGATCCTGCCGCAGGTGCATGACCTGGCCTATGCCGTTGCCTTCGAGTCGCTGTTCCGCGGCTGGAACCAGGCCCAGGGCCGCTATGTCGACGTGCCGCAGGCGGACCGCGACTGGCTGCTGGCGCAGGCGCGCACCATCCGCGAGCAATACCGGCTGCCGGTGATTTCCATCGACTATTGCCCGCCGGCGGACCGCCGCTGCGCGCGCGAGACCGCGCAGCGCATCCGCGCGCTGGGGATCACGCCCTATGTGGCCGATCCCGGGCTGCAGACGGTTGGCATCGGCAAGGTCGAGGTGTTGCCGCGGCGCGTGCTGGTGGTGCAGGAGCGCCGCCCCGGGTTGTCGATCGATGATTCCGAGGGCGTGCGCTTTGTCTCGATGCCGCTTAACTACCTTGGCTATCGCGTGGATTTTGCCGAGACCAGCGAGGATCTGCCCGAGATCGGGCCGGACCGCTACGCCGGCGTGGTGGTGTACCTGTCAGGCAATGTCACGGCGCAGCCGGGACGTTTCTATACCTGGGTGCAGGCGCGCATGGCACAGGGCATGCCGGTGGTGTTCCTCAACGACTTCGGCACCAATGTGAGCGGTGCGGTGGCGCGCAGCTTCGGGCTGAAGGCCGTCAAGGGCCGCGTGTCGGGCCCGGTCGAGGTGCTGGGCAAGGACCGGATGATGGGCTTCGAGATGCCGGTTGCCCCCGACCGCACCCAGGCCGAAGCGATCCAGGTGCCGGACGGCGATGGCTACCGTTCGCTGCTGCGCCTGCGCTCGGGCACGCTGACCTATGACGCCGCCGCGATCACGCCGTGGGGCGGCTATGTGCTGGGGCCGTACGCGGTGCGCCAGAGCGGCAACGGCCAGAGCCGCTGGGTGGTGCAGCCGCTGGACTTCCTGCGCGAGGCGCTGCGCCTGCCCGCCATGCCCGTGCCCGACGTCACCACCGAGAACGGCCGGCGCCTGCTGACCATCCATATCGACGGCGACGGCTTTGCCTCGCGCGCCGAGATTCCCGGTGGCGGCTTCTCCGGCGAGGTGCTGTTCCGCGAGATCTTCGACCGCTACCGGCTGCCGATGACGATGTCGGTGATCCAGGGCGAAGTCAGCAAGGACGGCATGTACCCCAGGCTCAGCGCCGAGCTTGAGCCGATCGCGCGCAAGATCTTCGCGCAGCCCTATGTCGAGGTGGCCAGCCATACCTTCTCGCATCCGTTCGAATGGTCGCGCACGGTGCCGCCACAGCCAGGGCAGGCAGCGCAATCCAGCGCGGCCGCCGTGGTCGAGGGCGACGAAGCCTTCCACCTGAGCATCCCCGGCTACAGCATGGACCTGAACCGCGAGATCGGCGGCTCCATCGACTACATCAACCGCACGCTGGCGCCGGCCGGCAAGCCGGTCAGCATGCTGCTGTGGTCAGGCGACTGCCAGCCGCCGGCCGAGGCGCTGCGGCTGACCGGCAAGGCGCGCGTGCTCAACATGAATGGCGGCGATACGCTGATCACGCGCAGCAATCCCAGCTGGACCGCGATTGCGCCGCTGGGCATCAACAAGCCCGGCGGCACCTTCCAGGTGTTTGCGCCCAACCAGAACGAGAACGTCTACACCAACCTCTGGCACGGGCCGTTCTACGGCTTCGAGCGCGTGATCGAGACCTACGAGATGACCGACAAGCCTTATCGCTTCAAGCCGGTCAATATCTACTACCACAGCTATTCGGGCACCAAGGCCGCGTCGCTGAAGGCGCTGCGCAAGGTCTATGACTATGTGCTGGCGCAGCCGCTGCTGCCGCTGCACTCGACCGACTACGTGCGCAAGGTGCTCGACTGGCAGGACATGGCCGTGGCGCGGGACGTGGGCGACGGCCAGCAGGGCAGCACCGGTGCCGAATGGATCGTGCGCGGCGACGGCAACCTGCGCAACCTGCGCTGGAGCGGCGCGGGCATGCCCGACGTGGGCGCGGCGCACGGCGTGACCGGCACCTCGCCGGCACCGGGCGGCGGCGTCTACCTGCACCTGGATGGCGGCGATGCGCGCTTTGCCGTGCGCGACACAGTCACTGCCCCGGCCGCGCCGCAGCTGGCCGAAGCCAACGGCATTGTGCGCGAATGGTCGCAGCGCGATGGCGTCACGCGCTTCGCCTTCAGCGGCTACTTCAAGCCATTCTTCCGTCTTGCCAACGCCGGCAGTTGCCGTGTGAGCGTCGATGGCAAGCCCGTACAGGCCGTCCGCGAGCGCGACAGGCTGCGCGTGGATACCGCACCCGTCACTGATCCGAACCATGCCAGGCAACAAGTCGAAGTCCGCTGCGCCGGTTGAGCGCGAGCGGCTGCTGCCGCCGGCGCTGGTGCTGACTTTCACCGCGATGGTGGGGATCGGCCTGGCGCTGATGTTCCCGCGCGAGACCCTGCGCGAACGCCTGCTGGGCCAGGGCCGCACCATCGACGGGCTGACCATGGCCTACCTGGAAGCCTGGTGGAAGGTCACGCCCGACGACCCCGGTTTCATGGGCGTGCTGGCCGAACAATACGCGCGCACCGGCCGGCTGGAAGAGGCGCAGGCCATGCTGGCGCGCATGCAGGCGGTGCAGGGCACCGACCTGTCGGGCCAGATCCTGCGCACGCGCATCGAGATCGCGCAGCAGCGCGCCTGGGCCGCGCTGCCGGATACGCCTGAGCGCGAGCAGAACCTGGTGCAGCTGCGCAGCCTGCTGGACCAGGCTGCCGGGCGCAGCTGGGGGCTGGCCGACCTGCAAACGCTGGCCACGCAGTCCAGCCAGGCGGGCGCCCAGGACGCCATGCGCAAATTCTATGCGGCGCTGGCCAGCCAGGACCGCAACAACGCGGCCTTCTGGAACCGCCAGCTGGCCGACATGGCGATCGCGGGCGGCGATTATCGCGACGCCGCCAACGCCTTGTTCGCGCAGCAGGCGGCCGCCACCACGCTGGCCGAGCGGCGCGCGCTGTTCCTGAAGGCGGTGCAGACGCTGCAGTCAGGCAACCTGTTGGACGAAGCGCTGGCACAGGCCGAGCGCCACGGCGGCAAGCTGCTGGACGATCCGGAGGTGCTGCGCTACCTGACGAAGCTGGCGCTGGCGGCCAACAAGCCGGAGCAGGCCAGCCGCTATGTCGAGCGGCTGCTGAAGGTCTCGGCGCGCACGCGCGATGCCGGGGACATGGCGCTGGCCGCACGCCATGCCGAAGTGCGGCGCATCGCCGCCAGCCAGCCCTGGGCCGGGCGCGGCTTTGTCTTCCTCGACGGGCCGCGCGGCCTGGCCTTGCGTGAAGCGCTGGCCGCTTCCGGCCAGCTGGGTACGCGCAGGATTGCGGCGCAAGCTGCTGCGCCCGCGCAAGCTCCGGCCGAGCCGGCCGACAAGCCGTTCAACGCCGACGACTACGACCTCGCCTATCGCGTGTTCCTGTCGGCCGGCAAGCTCGACCAGGCGCAGCGCGTGGCCGAGACCGCGGTGCGCCGGCTGCCGGGCGAGACGATCTGGCGCGAGCGGCTAGCGCAGGTGGCCGAATGGAACCGCCAGCCGGCCGTGGCCCTGAAGAGCTGGCTCGACTATGCCCGCGCCACCAACGACGAGCGCGCGTGGGATGCTGTGATGCGGCTCGCCCCGGGCCTGTCCGACGACCGCGCCTACCTGGCCGCGCTGCGCCACCGCGCGGGCGGCTCGGACCTGAAGACCGTGGATGAGGTGGTGGCCGCCTACGAACGCCTGGGCGAGCCGGAAGAGGCCATGCGCTTCCTCGAAGGCCTGAGCCACGGGCCCAGGGCGCGCGACATCATGGAACGCCACGCCGCGCTGGCCGAGCGCGCCGGCAAGGACGAGCGCGCGTTCCAGATCTATACGCAGCTGCAGCAGCGCTTTGGTCCACGCCCTGCCTATGCCCTCAAGCTCGCCAACCTGCTCTATGTGCGCGGCAAGCTGGCGCAGGCGCTGGACGCCATGCTGCCGGCGCGTGCCACGGCCGGGAAGGATGACATCCTTTACTGGCGCACCTTTACCGAGCTGGCGCGGCTGAACCAGCGCGACGACCTGCTCAAGGACGGCTATCGCCAGCTGATGCTGGCGGCGGCGCAGACGCAGGACGAACACTGCCTGCAGATGCCGGCGGGCCCGGCGCGCAACGACTGCCTGGACGAGGTCCGCGACACGCAGGAGGCGGATTTCTCCAACCTGATCGCCTACTACGACAAGACCCCGATCGACGCCGGGCGCATCGCCGAGGCCGACTGGCGCCGCAGCGGCAAGCCGGCATCGCTGGAGCTGGCGCTGTACTACTACACGCGTGCCCATGCCTACCCGCGTATCGGGCGCCTGCTGCGGGACATGGCGCCCGGGCAACGCCAGGCGGCAGCGCAGTCGAGCCGCTTCCTGATGCGGCGCGCGGAGTACTACCGCGTGACCGGCCAGCGCGACCTGGCCTTGGCCGACCTGCGCCACGCCGCTGGCCTGCGCGATGCCGACAGCGAAACCCTGGCGGCGTTGCTGTGGACGCTGGTCGACCAGGGCAGCGATACCGAGGTGCGCGCGGTGATGCGCCGGGTGAAGGACGACGCGGAAGACAACCCCGACCTGTGGGGCGCCTTTGCCGCGGGCCATATGCGCTTCCAGGACGGACGCGCGGCCATGCACTACCTGCGCAGGCTCAATGACGGCAAGAGCGCCGACCCGCTCTGGCTCAGCCTGATGGCCGATGCCTATGAAACCATCGGCCAGACCGACATGGCCTGGCGCGTGCGCCGCCAGGCCTGGATCGACCTGCACCACGGCTGGTCCCAGGGCGGGGTGCGCTATGCCCGGCTGCGGCCCGACAACACCGATGGCGACGAGGAGTATGAGAACGAATCCGGCGCGCCTTCGCGCGCGGACCTGTGCCGGCAGACCGTGGCGCTGGGGCAGATCTTTGCCTCGGGCGATGTCTCGCGCGCGCTGGTGATCCAGATGCTGCGCGCGGACCGCGCTTCCACGGCTGCGCGCGAACTGGTGCCGCCGATGGCGGGCGCGCCGTCGCAGTTGGGCGAGGTGGCTGGGCTGCCGCCGCTGCATGAGGCTGCAGCTGCGCCCGCGCCCGCGGAGATCATGCGCAATGCGGCCCGGCGCGAGGCGGCGCTGTCAGCGGCCGGGCGCGATGCCGCGCTGGCGTGGGCGATGTCGGCGGAATCCAACGAACTGGCGCGCGGCTGGCTGGCCCGACAGTATGTCAACCGGCTGCAGCGCCCGGCGTATGCCGAGGTGGCGGTTGCGCTGGACCAGCAGGACATGAACAGCCTGGACCGCATCCTGGAACGCCAGGCCGGCCGCGTGCCGGTGGCCAACCAGATCGAGGCCAACCAGCAACTGGACCGCATCAGCGCCGCGCAGACGCTGGCCTTCGAGACCCAGGAGCGGGCCCGTTCCGACGACACGCTGCAGGACACCTTGCAGGAGACGCTGCTCTACAACGCCCAGGCGATCGAGCCGCGCGTGAGCTTCATGCACCAGAAGCCGCTGGAATATACCGAAGGCAGCCTCGCGGGCGGCGTGCGCCTGTGGGACGGGTACGACCTGAACCTGCGCGGCACCTGGCGCGACCAGCGCAGCACCGATCCGCAGCAACTGGTGAACGTGCCGTCGTCCGACCGGCGCGCCGACCTGTCGCTCGGTTTTCGCGACAACAGCAAGCGCTGGCGTGCCACGGCAGGCTACCGCGAGGGACTGGACACGATGGCGACCGCGCGCTTCTTCGGCGAGTGGAACCAGCAGGGCCGGCTGCAGTTCAGCACGCTGGCCGGGCTGAACCAGCCGGCCGATGAATCGGCGCCGCTGCGCGTGGGCGGGGCCAAGGACGTCGTGGGGCTGGGCGCAACCTACCGCTTCGGCTTGCGCGAGTTCGTCGGCGCGCGCATCGAGTACAGCAGCTTCCGCGGGCAGGACCGCAGCGCGCTGGGGCATGGCATGGTCTATGACGTCGAGGCCGGCTACAAGATCCGCACCTCGTATCCGGACTACACCGTGCGCGTGGTCGGCACGCATGCCAACTACAGCGCCAACGGCGGCAGCCTGACGCCGCGCATGGCTTCGCTGGTGCCGGCCGGCGATGAAGCCACGCCGGCGTTCTACATGCCGCAGGGCTTTACGCAGGCCGGCGTGCTGTTCGGCTTCGGCACTGAGCTGCTGGATGAGTACACCCGCAAGTGGCGGCCGTTCGGTGAAGTGGGGCTGCTGCGCGACACGCGCGCGCGGCAGAACTTCCGCGTGCAGGGCGGGGTGGCCGGATCGGTGTTCGGCAACGACCACCTGGCGCTGTATATCTCGCATGAGACCGCGGCGCGCAACGGTGGCACGCCGCTGACGGAACTGGGAATGCGCTATCGCTGGCTGTACTGAGCCGGTGGCAGCGGATGGCAGGGATCGGGTAACAACAGGACATGGAAAAGGGGATGAAGATGAACAAGCAAACCACGGCAGTGACGGGCAAGACGGTGGCCAGGCGGCTGGCGGCATGGTGTGGCGCGCTGGGCGCGGCAGTGTGGCTGGCGGGTTGCGCGGTGACGGATGTCGGCCGCGCGCCGGCGCTGGCACGCGGCGAGACCATCGCGGTGCTGCCGATCGTGAACTACACCGAGACGCCGCAGGCCGGCCTGCGCGCCGAGGCCATTGCCGAGAGCCTGCTGAAGACCGGCGGCGTGGCCAGCCTGAAGCGCTATCCGGCCAGCCTGAACCCGGAAACGCTGTTCGAGCCGGCCGAGCGTGAAGCCGTGGGCAAGGCGCTGGAATGGGCGCGTGCCGAGAAGGCCCGCTACGCGCTGACTGGTGCGGTGCAGGAATGGCGCTACAAGGTGGGCGTGGACGGCGAGCCCGCGGTCGGCATCTCGCTGCAGCTGCTGGACGTGAACAGCGGTGAAGTGGTGTGGTCGGCCACCGGCAGCGACAGCGGCTGGAGCCGAGCGTCGCTGTCAGGCACCGCGCAGAAGCTGCTGCGCCGCCTGCTGGCGCCGCTGATGCAGGGCTGAGGCGACTGGCCATCAGGAAGAGGCTGCACACCGATGCGGCGATGGAATGGTTGAAGCAAGGGGATGAGCGTGGCCAATACGGCTGACAAGACATATCGCGCGCGGCAAGGACAGGGCATCGGCCTGGGTGGGCGCTATGCGCGCCTGCTGGCGCCGGCGGTCAGCGGGCGCGCGGCCGTGGTGGAGCTGGTGGTGGCCATGCTGGCGGCAATGGGGCTGGCGTGGCTGGTGCTGCCGCAGAACCCGCTGCTGCTCGGCATGGGCTTTCCGTGGGCCTGGCTGCTGCCGGTGATCCTGGCGCTGCGCTACGGCACGCTGATCGGCGTGGGCAGCGTGCTGATGCTGCTGGGCGGCTGGTACTTCTACCAGCAGACCGGCGTGATGGCAGGGCCCTTCCCGCGCCTGTTCTTCCTCGGCGGGCTGCTGCTGGTGCTGGTGGCCGGGCAGTTCGGCGATATCTGGGGCACGCGCCTGGCGCGCGCCCGCGCCGTGAACCGCTACCTTGACGAACGCCTGGCGGCACTGACCAAGAACCACTACCTGCTGCGCATCTCGCATGCGCGGCTGGAAAACGACCTGCTGGCGCGGCCCACCACGCTGCGCGACACGCTGTCGCAATTGCGCAGCGTGGCGCTGGACGAGGCCGCGCGCACCGGCCAGGTGCTGGCCGGCGCGCAGCCGATGCTGCAGGTGGTGGCGCAGGCCTGCCAGCTTGAGGCAGCCGCGCTCTATGCCTGCGATGGCGAGCGCGTGGACGGTGCCCCGGTCGCCAGCGTCGGCCCGGAATTCACGCTCGACACTGCCGACCCGCTGGTGCGCCACTGCCTGGACACGCGCCAGCTGGCGCACCTGCGCGCCGACGGCCTGCAGCATGGCGCGCAGACGCGCTACGTGGCGGTCGCGCCGGTGCTGGCCGGCTCCGACCACCTGATCGGCCTGCTGGTGGTCGAGCGCATGCCGTTCCTGTCGCTGACCTACGAGAACCTGCAGATGCTGATGGTGCTGCTGGGCTACTACGCCGACGGCGTGGAGCACGCCGGCGCCACCCGCACCATCCAGGCGGCGCTGCCGGCCTGCCCGTATCCGTTTGCGCTGGACTATGCGCGGCTGTCGCGGCTGCGGCGCGAGACCGGCATCGACAGCTCAGTGGTGGCGCTCGTGTTCGACACCGATCCGGAGCGCGATGCGCTGTTCGAGCAGGTGGTGCGCAGCCGGCGCGCGCTGGATGTGGCGTGGCCGGTGGTCAACGCCCATCACCGCGCCATGCTGACGCTGATGCCGCTGTCCGATGCGCAGGCGGTTGCGGCCTACCTGGTGCGCATCGAAGACATGCTGCGCGCGCAGTTCGGTACCGACTTCACCAGTGCGGGCATCGGCGTCTATACGCTGGCGGTGCCCGGCGCCGGCTCGGAAGACGCGCTGGTCAAGCTGCTGCGCCGGGCCCAGGTGGATGGCGCGATCGCGCCCGCCACGCTGCCGGCCGGGGAAGCGCCCCATGTTTAAGCTCGGCGCCAGCGGGCTCGCCGCCCAGATCGCCGCACTGGCGCTGCTGGCGCGCGCCGGCAACAGCACCGCGCTGCTGCTGGCCTTCTTCGGCATGCAGGCGGTGGCTGCCGCGCTGACGGCGCTGCTGCTGTGGCGCCTGCTGCCGCGGCGCTTTCGTATGCCGTTCGCGTGGAGCTATGGCTTTCTCGCGCTGTTCTGCTTCTTCGTGCCGCTTGGCGGCGCGCTGGTGTGCCTGGGCAGCTACCTGTTTTCGAAGCTGTTCCCGCGGCGCGTGGACACCAGCGGCATTGGCACCGTGGGCTTGCCCGAGTTCGTCACGCACCTGATGTCGCGCGTCACGCACGGCGGCGGCGCGCGCCTGCGTGCGCAGCTGGGCAACGCGCGCGCGCCCCTGCCCGAGCGCATGACCGCGCTGGTGGCGATGCAGTCGATGCCGGCGCGCACCGCCAGCCCGGTGCTGCGCGAGCTGCTGGCCGACAGTGCCGACGACGTGCGCCTGCTGGCCTACGGCATGCTGGACGGCGCCGAGAAGCAGCTGACCCAGCAGATCCTGGCCGAACTGCCGCGCCTGGAGAACGCCAACAGCGCCAGCGAGCGCGCCGAGATCAGCAAGCGGCTGGCTGACCTGTACTGGGAACTGATCTACCAGAACCTGGTGCAGGGCGACGTCTACCGCTACACCGCCAGCCAGGTCGAGCGCTACGCCAGCGCGGCGCTGGCGCATGACGACAGCAATGCCTCGCTGTGGTACATGCGCGGCCGCCTGGCACTGGCGCGCAATGCCCCACGCGAGGCGCGTGATTGGCTGCAGCGCGCCGAATCACTCGGCTTCGCGCGCGAACGCGTGCTGCCGCACCTGGCCGAAGCCGCCTACCTGGAACGCGACTACGCCGCGGTGCGCCAGCTGATGGCATCGTTTGACAGCCCCTCGCCGCTCCCGCTGGTGCGGCCCCTGCTGCGGTACTGGCAATCATGAGCGAGATCCTGGTAAAAGAGACGTCGGCCGACGTCATGTTGCTGCTCGAAGGCACCTTCCCGTATGTGAGCGGAGGGGTGTCGAGCTGGGTCAACCAGATGATCCGCGCATTCCCGGACCTGCGCTTCGGCATCGTCTTTATCGGCAGCCGGCGCGAGGACTATGGCGACATGGCCTACCAGCTGCCGCCCAACGTGGTGCACCTGGAAACGCACTACCTGTACGACTTTCCGCCGCCGCCGCTGGTCCAGGGCAGCACTGGCGATGCCAGGGCGTTCGACGCCTCGGACCGCCTGCACGAGCTGCTGCGCGACCCGGGCCGCGAGGCCGAGGCCGGCGCCATGATCCGCGAGCTGATGCCGGCGCTGCGCGAGGGCGGGGCGCTGGGCGAAGACGCCTTCCTGTACAGCCGCCGCGCCTGGCAGACCATCACCGAGCAATACCGGCGCTTCTGCACGGACCCGTCGTTCACGGACTATTTCTGGACCGTGCGCATCATGCACAAGCCGCTGTGGCAGCTGGTGCGCATTGCCGACAACCTGATCCCGGCGCGCGTCTACCACACGGTTTCCACTGGCTATGCGGGCTTTCTCGGGGCGCTGCTGCGCCACCGCAACCAGCGCCCGCTGCTGGTGTCGGAACACGGCATCTACACCAAGGAACGCAAGATCGACCTGTTCCAGAGCCAGTGGATCCGCGACAACCGCAATGTGTTCGAGCGCGACATCTCCCAGATCAGCTACTTCCGCGAACTGTGGGTGCGCTTCTTCGAGACCATCGGCCGGGTCTGCTACGACGCGGGCGACGACATCGTCGCGCTGTATGAGGGCAACCGCCGCCGCCAGGTGCAGGACGGCGCCCCTGAGGCGCGCACGCGCAGCATCCCCAACGGCATCGACCTGCCGCGGCTGGCGCCGCTGCGCGCCCGCCGCAAGCCGGGCGTCCCGCCGGTGCTGTGCCTGATCGGCCGGGTGGTGCCGATCAAGGACGTCAAGACCTTTATCCGCGCCATGCTGACGGTGGTGCGCGAGTACCCCGATGCCGAAGGCTGGATCGCCGGCCCGGAAGACGAGGATCCCGACTACGCGCGCGAATGCCGCAGCCTGGCCGAAAGCCTGGGCCTGGGCCAGAAGGTGAAGTTCCTGGGCTTCCAGCGCATTGACGCGCTGCTGCCGCAGGTGGGCGTGCTGGTGCTGAGCTCGATCAGCGAGGCGCTGCCGCTGGTGGTGCTGGAAGGCTTTGCCGCCGGCGTGCCGTGCGTGACCACCGACGTGGGCTCGTGCCGCGAACTGCTGTTCGGCCTGCCCGGCGAGGATGCCGCGCTGGGCTCGGCCGGCGAGGTGGTGCGCATTGCCGACCCCGCGGCACTGGCCGCGGCGGCGTTGGGGCTGCTGCAGGACCCGGCGCGCTGGCAGGCGGCGCAGGCCGCCGGCGTGGCGCGCGTGGAGCGCTACTACACCCAGGACCGCATGGTGGGCAGCTACCGCGAACTGTATCAACGGCTGATGGCGCAGCCAGACGGCGCCGGGCATGGCGGACATGGGCGGCAGGGCGGCGGCAACCCCGCGCGCTGCCCGGTCCACGGAGGAGCCTGAGCATGGCTGGCATTGGATTCGAGCTGCGCAAGATGCTGCGCCGGGACAACCTGTCCGGCATGCTGAGCGCCTACGCGTATGCCGGCATCATCAGCTCCGGGCCGTGGATCCTGTCGATCGTCGGCATCCTGCTGATCGGCATGATGAGCCTGCCCTTCGTGGTGCCGGGCTCGCTCATCACGCAGTTCCAGGTGTCGGTGACCTACCTGATCGCCGGCAGCTTGATCCTGACCGGGCCGCTGCAGCTGGCGTTCACGCGCTTCACCTCAGACCGGCTGTTCGAGAAGCGCGACCACCTGATCCTGAGCAACTACCACGCGGTGGCAATGCTGGCGACGGTGCTGTCGGGCGGCATCGGCGTGGCGTGCGCGGTGTTCAGCTTCGGCGAGCAGTCAGTGCTGTACCGGCTGCTGATGGTGGCGGGATTCGTGGTGCTGAGCAATATCTGGATTGCCGCGATCTTCCTGTCGAGCATGAAGCAGTACAAGGCCATCGTGTGGACTTTCCTGCTGGGCTACGCGATCTCGGTCGGGGCCGCGCTGGCGCTGCGCGGCCACGGGCTGGAAGGGCTGCTGGGCGGTTTCGCCGCCGGCCAGCTGTGCCTGCTGACCGGCATGGTGACGCTGATCTACCGCAACTACACCAGCCGCCAGTTCATGTCGTTCGAGGTGTTCCAGCGCCGCTATGCCTACCCCAGCCTGGTCGCGATCGGCCTGCTGTACAACCTGGGCATCTGGATCGACAAGTTCATGTTCTGGTACGCGCCCTCCACCGGGCAGCAGGTGATCGGGCCGCTGCATGCGTCGATCATCTACGACATCCCGGTGTTCCTGGCCTACCTGGCGATCATCCCCGGCATGGCGGTGTTCCTGGTGCGCATCGAGACCGATTTCGTCGAGTACTACGACGCGTTCTACGACGCGGTGCGCGGCGGCAGCTCGCTCGAGCATATCGAGGACATGCGCAACACCATGGTTCAGACCATCCGGCTGGGTTTGTACGAGATCGTCAAGGTGCAGGCCATCGCCGCGCTGCTGCTGTTCGCGGTGGGCGTGTGGGTGCTGCGGCTGCTGGGCATTTCCGAGTTGTACCTGCCGCTGCTGTACGTGGACGTGATCGGCGCCAGCCTGCAGGTGGTGCTGCTGGGGGTGCTCAATATCTATTTCTACCTGGACCGCCGCCGCGAGGTGCTGCTGCTGACCGCGACCTTCGTGGTGCTGAACTTCGCGCTGACGCTGCTGACCCTGCACCTGGGGCCGGCCTGGTACGGCTATGGCTTTGCGGTGTCGCTGCTGGTGGTGGTGGCGCTGGCGCTATACCTGCTGGACCGCAAGCTGGACCGGCTGGAGTATGAGACCTACATGCTGCAATAGGCCCTGCCGGCTCCGCATCGACCGGCTCCCCGGGCGGCGCGATGGCGGCAAGGATGATGCAGATCGAAAGACGATCGCGGAGGGATCGGCGCAGTTGCTGCCGCCACCCCTCGTCGGGGCATCTCGACGAAAGGGCCCGTGATTGGGTAACATGGCAGCAGCCGGCGGGCTTCGGCCTGGCCCGTCGGATCAGATCGACGGCCGCGCCCCCTGGGGGGTGAATATGAGGAATGACTTGCCGGCCGAGCCGTCGACATGCCGTGGCAGAGACCGCAGTTGCAGTCGGAAGCTGGCAGAAGGATGTAGAGGTATGCGAATTGCCTCCGTGGAGGATGATCCGGATCAGGCCGAACTGATCCGGCAGATATTGAGCGAAGCCGGCTTCGAATGCGAGTCCTTCGCCAACGGTGCGGACTTGCTGCGCGCGCTGCGCGAGCGCGCCTATGACCTGTTGCTGGTCGACTGGCAGCTGCCAGGCACCAGCGGCTACGAGCTGGTCAGCTGGGTGCGGCAGAAGTCCGGCAATATGCCGCCGATCCTGTTCGTCACCAGCCGCACCGCCGAATCCGATATCGTCGACGGCCTGACGGTGGGCGCCGACGACTACATGCTCAAGCCCATTCGCGCCGGCGAGCTGGTCGCGCGCGTGCGCTCGCTGCTGCGCCGCGCCTACCCTGAGGCCGCGCAGGAAGTGGAGCTGATCCGGCGCGGCAACTATGCTGTCGATACCCACGCGCGCACCATCACCGTCGGCGGCGAGCCGGCGCTGCTGTCCCCGCGCGAATATGAGCTGGCCCTGTTCCTGTTCCGCAATACCGGGCGCCTGCTGGCGCGCGAGGTGATGGAGCAGGCCGTCTGGGGCCGCGCCATGGGGGCGGGCTCGCGCACGCTGGATACGCATATCTCGCGGCTGCGCCTCAAGCTGGCGCTGCGCCCCGAGAACGGCGTGCGGTTGACCTCCGTGTATTCGCATGGCTATCGCTTTGAAGAGGCTTCCGCGGCTGACGCGGAGGCGGATGAGGCCGGGGCGGATGCGTAAGCTGATGGCTGGTGTCGCGCTGGCCCTGCTGGCCGGCGTGGCGGCTCCGGCGCAGGCCGGGCCCGCGGGCGCGGAAGGCGCCGATTTTATCTACCTGGTGGAGCCGGGCGATACGCTGATCGGCCTGGCCTCGCGCTACATGGCGTCCGAGGAAGGCTGGCGCACGCTGCAGCGCCTGAACGGCGTGGCTGATCCGTACCGGCTGGTGCCCGGCTCGCGCCTGCGCATCCCGCTCAGCCAGATTCCCGAACAGGCCGCCTCGGCGCGCGTGGTCCATGTGGCCGGCGAGGTCCGCGCCAATGGCCGGCCGGTGCAGGCCGGCATGACGCTGGACGAAGCCGCGCGCATCGAGACCCCCGCGGGCGGCTCGGTCACGCTGGAGCTGCCGGACCGCAGCCGCGTCACGGTGCCGCCGGCCACCACGCTCTCGGTCAGCCGGCTGCGCACGTTTGCGCGCAGCGGCCTGACCGACACCGTGATCCGCATCGACAAGGGTGCCGCCGATACGCGCGTGGCGCCGCAGGGCGGCGGCGTCGGGCGCTTCGAGCTGCATACGCCGATGATGGTGACCGGCGTGCGCGGCACCCGCTACCGGGTCTCGGCCGACACCGCGGGAAGCCGCAGCGAGGTGCTGGAAGGGCGCGTCGGCGTCAGCGCGGCGCGGGGCGCCCGCGCCCGGCCGGCAGCGGAGCGCGCCATGACCGCGGCGGCATCGGTCGGTGCCGGCTATGGCATCGGCGTGTCGGCCGGCGGCAAGCTGTCGCAGCCGGTGGCGCTGCTGCCGGCGCCGGCCCTGTTGCCCCCGGCCGATACCGTGCTGGGCCCGTCCTTCGAGGCCGCCTGGCAGCCGGTGCCGGGCGCCACCGCCTACCGCGTGTTGGTGGCGCGCGATGCGGCGCTGAGCGAACTGGCCTGGACCGGCATCGTCAGTGGCGCCAATGCCACGACCGCCCGTGTAGACGGGCTGCCCGAGGGCACGCTGTACCTGAGCGTCAGCGCCATCGACAAGCACCAGCTGACCGGGCACGGCGCGCAGGCGCCGGTGGTGGTGCGGCTGAACCCGCCGGCGCCGTTCACGCAGCAGCCGGCCGCGGATGCGGTGCGCTATGCCGACGCCGTCGCCTTCGAATGGGCCGCCGTGCCGGGCGCGGCGCGCTACGAACTGGCGCTGGCCGCCGATCCCGCCTTTACGCGCGACGCCGTGGTGCAGGCGGCCTCCGGGCCTGCCGCCGCGCAAGCGCTGGTGCCGGGCCGCTGGTGGTGGCGCGTGCGCAGCGTCGATGCGGCGGGCCAGCCGGGCCCGTGGTCGGATGCGGTTCCGTTCAGCGTCGAGCCCAAGCCGCCCGTGCCGACCCTGCAGGACGACGGCGGCGCGCTGCATATCGGCTGGCCCGAGGGTAGCGGCGCCGGCGCGGGCTACCGGGTCCAGGTGTCGGCCGATGCCGGCTTTGCCACGCTGCTGGCCGACGCGCACACCACCACCAATGCCATCGACCTGCCGCGCCCCGCGCCCGGCGTCTATTTCATCCGCGTGGCACGCGCGGCGCCGGGGGTGACGCCGGATCCGGCGGCGTTCTCCGCGCCACAGCGCATCGAAGTCTCTGCCTTCTTGCGCGACTCGCAGGGCGGCGCAATCGGGTCGGGCGGCCGGCCGGACGGTGGTGGCCGCGTCCGGCTCAACTGACGCGCCAGGCCCGGCACCGGCCGCGGCCGGGCGGGCAGGCGGGCGGGCTTTCGGGCGGCGCACGCGGATCGAATGGTGCCTGCTGCTTGTGGCCGTGCTGGCCCTGGTGGTGCTGGCCGCGCGCCAGGGCTGGGCCGAGCGCGCCGACCTGGCCGCCTACGACATCGCCATCAGCGCCCAGCACCATCCGGCCCGCGACGACATCGTCATCGTCGGCATCGATGACGCCAGCATCACCGCCATCGGCCGCTGGCCGTGGCGCCGCGCGGTGCTGGCGCAGCTGGTCGAGCGCATCGCTGTCGGCCGGCCGCGCGTGATCGGCGTGGACGTGATCCTGTCCGAGCGCGACACCCGCTATCCGCAAGACGACGCCGTGCTGGCCCGCAGCCTGGCCCAGGCCGGCAACGTGGTGCTGCCGGTGGTGGCCGAATCCGGCCCTGCCGGCATGCTGGTGCGCTACCCGCTGGCCGGGCTGGGCGCCGCGGTGGGGCATATCAACATGGTGGTCGATACCGATGGCGTGGCACGCCAGGTCTATCTGAGCGAGGGGCCGCATCCGGTCGCCGCCGCCGGCGTGCCGCACCTGGCCGTGGTGATGGCGGCGTTCGGGCGCGCCGGCGAGCCGCCCGGCATCGCGCGCCAGGAGCCGGCCCGGATCACCGAAGCCAACGGCTGGGAGCGCAGCGGCCGCCTGCGCATTCCGTATGCCGGCCCGCCCGGCACCTTTGCCCGCGTGTCGGCGCGCGACGTGCTGGACGGCCGCGCCAATCCCGCCATCTTTGCCGGCAAGGCCGTGCTGATCGGCGCGCTGGCCACCGGCATGGGCGACGTGCTGCCGACGCCGGTGTCGCGCGATGGCCGCGGCATGAGCGGGGTGGAGATCCTGGCCAATACCGTGCAGGCACTGACCGACGGCGACGCCATCGTGGCGGTGCCGCGCGCCTGGCAGGTCGGGGGCACGCTGCTGGCGGTGCTGCTGGCCGCACTGGCCGCACTGCGGCTGCCGCCGCGCGGCGCGCTGGTGGCCACCGGGCTGCTGCTGGCCGGCCTGCTCGGCGGCTCGCTGTTGCTGCTGGCGCTGGCGCGGCTGTGGTTTGCGCCGGCCGCCGCGGCGCTGGGCTGCGTGCTGTTCTACCCGCTGTGGAGCTGGCTGCGCCAGGAGGCGGCCCTGCGCTTCCTTACCGACGAACTGGCGCGGCTGGAACGCGAACCCGGCCTGATTGCCGCGCCACGCCATACCGGCGCCACGCTCGACAGCCGCATGCGCGCCGTCTACGGCATGAGCGCGCAGCTGCGCGGCATGCGCCGCTTCCTGTCCGATGGCCTGGAAAGCCTGCCCGATGCCACCGCGATCTGCGACCTGGATGGCGGCGTGATGCTGGCCAACCGGCGCTGCGTGGCGCTGGCGCCCGCCGTGCTGGACGGCGAGCCCGCGCGCGCGCCGGGCGAGGCTGGCCCGCCGCGGGCCGCCATCCGCGCACTGATCGAGGCAATCTTTCCCGCGCCGGCACCGGCCCTGGCGTACTGGCAGTCGCTGCATGACCGCTACGCCGATGCCCGCATCGCCCCGGCCCCGGTCCCCCACGGCGGCATCGAGGTGGCCGGGCGCGGCGACCGTCGCTACCTGCTGCATGGCGCGCCGCTGCATGCCGAGGCCGGCGCCGTGGCCGGCCTGATCGTCAGCGTGATCGACATCACCGCGATCCGCGTCGCCGAGCGCCAGCGCGAGCAGATGCTGCGCTTCCTGTCGCATGACATGCGCTCGCCGCAGGCGTCGATCCTGGCCTTGATCGAGCTGCATGAGCGCCGCGCGCGGCGCGATGGCGCAGCCGCCGGCGATATTGCCACGGACAGCGGCGTGCTGGCCCGCATCGCCGCCCACGCACGCCGCACGATGACGCTGGCCGATGACTTCATCAGCGTCGCGCGCGCGGAGTCGAAGACCCTGGCGTTCATGGACGTGGAATTGGGTGGCCTGGTGCTGGACGCGACGGACCAGCTCTGGGCGCTGGCCAAGGCCCGCGACGTAACGCTGCAGATCGACCTGCCGGACGAGCCCGCGGTGCTGAAGGGCGAACCGGCACTGCTGGCGCGCGCCATTGCCAACCTGGTCAGCAATGCGATCAAGTTCAGCCCGCAAGGGGGGACCGTGACGGTTTCGCTCACGCGTGAGCCGGGCAGCTTTGTCGTTGCTGTGCAGGACCACGGGCCGGGGATTGCCGAGGCCGACCAGGCACGATTGTTCGAGCCTTTCGCGCGCTTGCATGAGGGGCAGCAGGGCGCGCCGGAAGGCACGGGTCTGGGGCTGGTGCTGGTGCGCGCCGTGGCCGAGCGGCATGGCGGCAAGGCCAGCGTGCGCAGTGCGCTTGGCGCGGGGGCGGTATTTCGTATCGAATTGCCTGTGGCCTGAGCGGGACGGCAACTACCGCTAGGCATGTTGCGGCTGCCGACACAATTGTTGGCAGTCGCCGCAGGCGGATTTGCGTAGCATCGGATCGCCGCTGGAGCCGCATCCGGTGGTTTTCGCGCCCACGCCAGCTCCCCCAATGGCCGTAACTGGCGTGGGCGGCTTTTTTGGGGTTCTTCGCCGATTGGCGGGGGGATGGATTTTGGGCTTTGGCACTGCGGTTGGGTGTCGTGCTTGGCGAGCGTGGGCTGTTTCGCCGGCGTAGCCAGCGAAACGGCGAGATACCGCATGGCCCGGTAGGCCTGGCCAAGTGTCCGATCCGGTTCCTGTCCATCACGATCGATCAGCGACAGGGGGGGAATAGGTGCTCTGCGATACGCGCCATGCTGCCCGGGTTGCCGGCGCATGCGATCACCGCTGGCACGGCTGAATCTCCCTCACGCTCTATCCCCTGAACGTCAAGACAAAGCGCGTCCTCCCCTCTGCCGACTCCACCCCAATCCCCCCGCCATGCGCAGCCACAATCGCCTGCGTGATCGCCAGCCCCAGTCCCGCACCATCGGACTCAGGCCGGGCCCGCGACTTGTCCGCGCGGAAGAACCGGTCAAACAGCGAGGGCAGCAGCTCAGGCCGGATGGTCTCGCCCTCGTTCTCGACGACCACCGTCACCACTTCGGCGGAGGGCAGAATCTCCACCACAATGCCCTTGCCCGCAGGCGTATGCCGTAGCGCATTCGATAGCAGGTTGCTCAACGCCCGCCGCAGCATCAGCCGGTCGCCGGTGATGCGGCCACGGCCGCGCACGGCCAGGCGCACACCCTTGTGCTCGGCCAGCGCATCGTAGAAATCGAACAGCGCGGCGACTTCATCAGCCACCTCGATCGGCTCGGCGTTCGGCAGGGTGATGCCGTTCTCCATCTTCGCCAGGTAGAGCATGTCCGACACCATGCGCGACAGCCGCTGCAGCTCTTCAACGTTGGACGCCAGCACGTCGCGGTACTTGTCCGCGTCGCGCGGCTGCGACAGCACCACCTGGGTCTGCGTCATCAGGTTGGTGATCGGCGTGCGCAACTCATGCGCCAGGTCCGATGAGAACTCCGACAAGCGCGCGAAATCGCGCTGCAGGCGTTCCAGCATGGCGTTGAGCGTCGCGGCCAGGTCGGCCATTTCCACCGGCACCGCATCGACCGGCATGCGCTCGTCCAGCTTGTGCGCGGTGACGGTGCGCGCCCGCGAGGCCATGGTGCGCAGTGGCCAGAGTCCGCGGCGCGCGGCCCACCAGCCCAGCAGCCCGCTCGCCAGCGCGGCCAGCGCGGTGTAGAAGGCCAGCGACTGGCGGAAGGCGTGCATGAAGTGGGCATGCAGCGCCGTGTCCATGCCGACCACGACCTGCAACGGCCCCGGCTGCCCCGGCGGCACCTGCGCCAGCGCACGCATGCCGCGGTAGGTCTGGTCAGCCTGTTCCCAGGTGAAGGCATGCCGCTGCGCCGGCAGTTGCGCGGCGGCGGCCAGTGCCATGCCGAAATCGAAGTCCTGCGTGGCATACAGGCGCTTGCCGTCGGCGGCACGCACCTCGGCCACGAATCCGGCATGGTGTTCCAGCACCGGGCCCAGGCGTTGCGGCAGCGAAGCCGCCGGACCCTCGCCCGCGATCTTCTGGATCAGCCGCACGTTGTCGCCCAGCACGGCGTAGTCCTCGTCGGCGAAATGATTGTCCATCGCCAGCCAGATCAGCACGCCCAGCCCCAGCAGCACCGCGGCCGACGACAGCGAGAACAGGATGGTGAGCCGTGCCGTCAGCGACATCCGGCTCTTCATTTCGTGTCCTCCGCTGCCTCGGGGGCTTCCAGCACATAGCCCATGCCGCGCACGGTCTGGATCAGCTTGGACTCGAACTCATCATCGATCTTCGCGCGCAGGCGCCGGATGGCGACGTCGATGACATTGCTGTCGCTGTCGAAATTCATGTCCCACACCTGCGAGGCGATCAGCGAGCGCGGCAGCACTTCGCCGCGGCGGCGCGCCAGCAGTTCCAGCAAGGCGAATTCCTTGCTGGTCAGCGTGATGCGGCGCCCGGCGCGCGTGGCCCGGCGGCGGCCCAGATCCAGCACCAGGTCGGCCACCTGGATGCGGTCCAGCGCCATCTGCGCCGTGCCCCGGCGCAGCAGCGTGCGCACCCGCGCGAGCAGCTCGGAAAAGGCGAAGGGCTTGACCAGGTAGTCGTCCGCACCCAGCTCCAGCCCCTTGACGCGGTCGGCCACGCTGTCGCGCGCGGTCAGGAACAGCACCGGCACGGCGATCTCCGCCGCGCGCAGCGCCTGCACGATGCGCCAGCCGTCGACGTCCGGCAGCATCACGTCCAGGACGACCAGGTCGTAGGTCTCGGTCATTGCCATATGCTGGCCGTCCAGCCCGTTGGCCACCAGGTCGACGACAAAGCCCGCCTCGGTCAGCCCCTGGCGCAGGTATTCGCCGGTCTTGGGCTCGTCCTCCACCACTAGCAGTTTCATCACACTTTCCTTGATCGATCGGCCCTTTCGGCAGGGTCCGGCAACTCTACGCCGGCAACGCGGGCGCCAACATGACCGGAAGATTACCGGAATGTCATGTTCCGGTCAGACGTGCGTAGGGTGGCCTTCGCTACGCTTATCATGCTTTCAACCAGGACTGATGCCATGCGACGCCACCCCACTACCGGCCTTGTGCTGCCCGATCTACCCCGCCGCCGCTTTGTGCAAGGGCTGGTAGCCGGCGGCGTGGTGGCCAGCCTGGCCGGCGTCGGCGGCAGCGCGTGGGCGCAGCATGCGGGCCAGCGCGCCGGGCAGCCTGCCGCGGCCGGCTCGGGCTCGGCGCCGGTCCTGCGCGGCACGGAGTTCGACCTGGTGATCGGCGAGTCGCTGGTCAACTTTACCGGCAAGCCTGTCATCGCCACCACCATCAACGGCATGCTGCCCGGCCCGACGCTGCGCTGGCGCGAGGGTGACACGGTCACCATCCGGGTGACCAACCGCCTGCGCGAGGCCACCTCGATCCACTGGCACGGCATCATCCTGCCTTTTCAGATGGACGGCGTGCCCGGCATCAGTTTTGCCGGCATTCCGCCCGGCGAGACCTTCACCTACCGCTTCAAGGTTGCGCAGACCGGCAGCTACTGGTACCACTCGCATTCCGGCTTCCAGGAAATGACCGGCGTGTACGGCGGCATCGTCATCGATCCGGCCTCTGGGCAGGAAACCGTGCGGGCCGACCGCGACCACACCGTGCTGCTGTCGGACTGGACCGACGAAGACCCGATGCGGGTGCTGACCAAGCTCAAGGTCCAGGGCGACTACTACAACTACAACCAGCCGACCGTGGTCGACTTCTTCCGCGACGCCTCGCGCGACGGGCTGAAGCAGGCGCTGGACAAGCGCAGCATGTGGAACCAGATGCGGATGAGCCCGACCGACCTGGCGGACCTGTCCAGCGCGACGCTGACGCACCTGGCCAACGGCGTCACGCCGGCCGGCAACTGGACCGGGCTGTTCCGGCGTGGCGAGACCGTGCGGCTGCGCTTTATCAACGGCTCGGGCAACACCTTCTACGACGTGCGCATCCCCGGGCTGAAGCTGCGGGTGGTGCAGGTCGATGGCCAGGATATTGAACCGGTCACGGTCGACGAATTCCGCTTCGGCCCCGGCGAGACCTGCGATGCCATGGTCGAGCCGCGCGACGACGCCTACACCCTGTTCGCGCAATCGATGGACCGTACCGGCTATGCGCGCGGCACGCTGGCGGTCAGGGAGGGGCTGGCGGCGCCGGTGCCCGCGCTCGACCGGGCCGAATGGCTGACCATGACCGACATGATGGGCGAGATGACGGGCCACGGCGGCCATGGCGGGCATGCCGGACACGGTGCCATGCAGCACGGTGCCATGCCGATGCAGGGGATGGACCACGCCGGCATGGACCACAGCCAGCACGCCATGGCCGCCGCCGATCCGCTCAAGGTCCCCAGCAAGACCGCCCGCCACGCCCGCACCGAATACGGTCCTGGCACCGACATGCGCGTCGACATGGCCCGCACCAACCTGGACGATCCCGGCATTGGCCTGCGCAACAACGGCAGGCGCGTGCTGACCCTGGCCGACCAGCACACCATCGGCGGCGCCATGGATGCGCGCGGGCCCGGGCGCGAGGTCGAGCTGCACCTGACCGGCAATATGGAGCGCTACACCTGGTCCTTCGACGGCGTCGAGTTCGGCAAGTCGACCCCGATCTACTTCAAACACGGCGAACGGCTGCGCGTGATCCTGCACAACGACACCATGATGACCCATCCCATGCACCTGCACGGCATGTGGAGCGAGCTGGAAGCGCCGGACGGCAGCTTCCAGGCGCGGCGCCACACCATCCCCGTGCAGCCGGCGCAGCGCATCAGCTTCCTGGTCACCGCCGATGCGCTCGGGCGCTGGGCCTGGCATTGCCACCTGATGCTGCATATGGATGCGGGCATGTTCCGTGAAGTGGTGGTGGCGTGATGGCTCAACCTGAATTCGCAATCTCCATGCACAGGCACACGAAGACGATACTGGCCACGGCGCTGGCACTGACCGCAATGGGCGCAGCCCAGGCGCAGGATGCGCATGCCGGCCATGCGCACAACCACGATGCCCCGGCCGCCATGCAGGGCATGGACCATGGCCAGATGCAGGGCATGGAGCAGGACGGGATCCAGACCATGGACGGTGGCGGCGCGCCGATGACTGACATGCAGGACATGGCCGCCCCTGCCATGGACCACGGCGACATGAAGATGCAGGGCGGCAGCGCGCCGCCCGACGCCCGCGATCCGCATGCCTATTCCGGCGGGTACCAGCTCGGGGTCGGCAAGTACGCGCTTGGCGACAAGCGCCAGCTGGTGATGGCCGACGAGCATTTGTTCGCCTCGGTGCTGGTCGACCGCCTGGAGTGGGCCCACGCCAGCGGCAGCAATGCCGCCGCCTACGAGGTGCAGGCATGGTTCGGCAACAGCTACGACAAGCTGGTGCTCAAGGCCGAGGGCGAAGCGTCGAAGGGCAAGATGCACGAGGCCCGCACCGAGCTGCTGTGGGGCCACGCCGTGGCCAGCTACTGGGATACCCAGCTGGGCCTGCGCAACGACGCCGGCAGCGGGCGCCCGGCGCGCAACTGGCTGGCCTTTGGCGTGCAGGGGCTGGCGCCGTACTGGTTCGAGGTCGATGCCACGGCCTATGTCGGCACCAGCGGCCGCACCGCGCTGCGGCTGTCCGCCGAATACGAATTGCTGCTGACCCAGCGCCTGATCCTGCAACCACGCATCGAAGCCAACCTCTATGGCAAGAACGACCCGGAGGTGGGCATCGGCAGCGGCTTGTCCAACGGCACCGTGGGGCTGCGGCTGCGCTATGAGTTCAGCCGGCAGTTTGCGCCGTATATCGGCGTGGAGCGCTACCAGACCTTTGGCAATACCGCCGACATGATCCGGACCTCTGGCGGCAAGGCGGGCGAAACGCGTTTCGTCGCCGGTGTCCGCGTCTGGTTCTGACACCACAACTTCATCATCCCCAAGCGGAGATAACCATGCATGCCCATCGCCCCCTGATCCAGACCCTGCTTGCCGCAACCGCCGCGCTGGCCAGCAGCATTGCCTTCGCGCACCCGAAGCTGGTGTCATCCACGCCGGCGGACAAGGCCGAGGTGGCGGCGCCGCAGAAGATCGAACTGCAATTCTCCGAGAGCCTGGTCACCCAGTTTTCCGGCGCCAGCCTGGTGATGACCGGCATGCCGGGCATGGCCAGCCATGCGCCGATGAAAATGGCCGCGAAAGTCTCCGGCGGCGATGACCCCAAGGCCATGGTGATCACGCCGGCGCAGCCGCTGCCGCCGGGCAGCTATCGGGTGGACTGGCGGGCGGTGTCGTCCGATACCCATCCCGTCAACGGCAATATCGCCTTCACGGTGAAGTGATTGCCACAACCGGACTGGGTGGCCGCCGGGCTGCGCCTGGCGCTCTATGTCGACCTGGCCTTGCTGTTCGGGCTGCCGCTGTTCTGCATCTATGCGCTGCATCGGGGTGAACGGGCCTCACGCTTTGCCATGCGGTGCCAGGCGCTTGTGCTGGGCTGTGCCGTAGCGGGCATCGTGCTCTCGCTGGGGGCGCTCGTCGTGATGGCCCGGGCCATGACGGGGGTATCTGACTACGCTGCATTGCAGGGCCACGTCTTCGCGATGATCGTCACGGGCACGGATTTCGGCGTGGCCTGGTCGGTGCGCCTGGTGGCGCTGCTGCTTTGCGTGCTGGCCTGCATATCGTGGCGCAGCTGGCGCAGGCGGCCGGGCGCGCACTTCGCCGCGCTGGCCGCGCTGGCCGGGTCCGGCGGGATGGCGCTGGCCACGCTGGCCTGGGGCGGCCACGGCGCGATGCATGAGGGTGCCATGCGCTATGTCCACCTGAGCGCCGACGTGGCGCACCTGCTGGCCGCCGGGGCCTGGGTCGGCGCGTTGGCCGCGTTCGTGCTGCTGTCGCTGGCACGGCCGGCATCGGACCAGGCGGCCGTGGCGCTGCTGAGCCGCACCTCGAACGGCTTCGCCCGCGTCGGCACCATCATTGTTGCCACGCTGCTGCTGACCGGCGTGCTCAACTACTGGTTCATCGTGGGCCCGGTGCTGCCGGATTTAACGCCGATGTCCTATGGCGGGCTGCTGGCCGCCAAGCTCGCGCTGTTCGTGGCGATGCTTGGCCTGGCTGCCGCGAACCGCTTCCGCCTGAGCCCGCGGCTGGCGTTGGCGGTGCAGGCCGGGGAGTATCGGGTGGCGACGCTGGCGTTGCGGCGCAGCCTGCTGCTGGAGGCCTGCGCCGCCGCGCTGGTGATGGCCCTGGTGGCCATGCTGGGGATGCTGTCTCCGGCGCCGATGTGAGGCCGGGGCAATCAGACACAGGCAGTCAGACGGCCGGCACAGATCACCAGCGACCACGTCACCATCGAGACAATGGCGCTGATCCGCGCGCCGGCTGGCGGCGCGGCGCCGCTGTCCCATCCCCGTTGCCCGGCATGCAGGCTGCGATAGGGCCCCAGGCTGGGCATGGGTGGTCTCCGGTCAGGACAGGTGCAGTATAGGTCCCGATCCGGGTCGTGGCAGGGAGACTTATGCGCGGCACGAGTCGGCGCGCTGCACCAGCCGGTGCAGGCCAGGGCTCATGGGCTTGAGCGCGGCGCGTTCGGACGTGAGCGCGAGCGCCAAGTTGCGGCGGCCGCCGCGCAGCGCCGCCTCGAGCAGGGTCAGGCTGATGACGTCGCGCTGCACATGGCTGCCGCCGAAGCGGTGGGCCATCAGGCGCACCGGCATCAGCAGGTCGATGGCGGTGGTGTAATCGCCCTGGTCGAACGCGATCAGGGCATCGGCCACCGGCAGCCCCACATCGCGCGACATCATGGCATTGGTGCCGTTGCCAAGGGCGGCGCGCTCCAGCGCCGCACGGACCTGGTCGGCGGCGGCGGGCCGGTGCGCGCCCAGGCTGGCCATCACGGCATGGACATCATTGAAGGCGTAGTAGCCGGCCGCGCCGCGGCCCAGCCAGTCGTCCGCCACTGGCTGCCAGCGCCCGCCCACGTCCACGCCGCGCAGGTGCAGCCGCCACAGCAGCGCGCAGGCATCCACCAGGTCCAGCGCGATCGCCGGCGCGGGGCGCTTGATATAGCGGTCGTACAGCGCCAGCACCTCGTCGGTCCTGCCCTCTTCCAGCTGGAACAATGCCAGGTGCCACCAGTTGTGCACGGCCAGCATATTGTCGTCGGACCAGTCGTCGCGGCGCCCGTCCAGCCAGGCGATGCCGTCGGCCAGCCGGCCCTGCATCTCCATCACGTGCGCCACCGCGTGCACGGCCCACGGGTCGCGCGGATTGAGCTCCAGCGCGCGCCGACCGCTTTCCTCGGCGCGGCCGTAGAGCTGGGTTTCCTCCAGGCCGAAGGCATGCATGCCGAGCAGGTAGCCATAGCCCGGCATGCCGGCATCCCAATGCGGCAGCGCCTGCGCCACGCGGTCGCGCAGCATCGATGACTGCCCCAGCAGGAAGTCTTCGAGATGCGCCGTCTGGATCGCCAGCAGGTCGCGTGGATAGTCGATCACGATATCGCCGTAGAGCCGGACCGAGCGCTCGAACTCGCCGTCCAGCCAGGCGCGTGCCGCGGCAATATGGCGACGCTCGCGGTCGTTGGCGCGGGCATGCAGGGCTTCGCCGGCTTCGACGCTCTGGCGCAGCATCGACTCGGCCGTGCCGTCGCCGGCGGTCACCATCAGCGCGGCGCGCAGCGCGTGGCCCATGGCGAAGCCGGGGTCGGCGGCCAGCGCCGTGTCGATGGCGGCGAGCGGGTCGCCGTAGTAGCCGTTCAGCAGTTGCAGGGCGGTCTCATACTGCTCGACCGAGCGGGCGTTCTGGGTCGAGACCGGAAGATCCCGTGAATCCGTGAGTGCCATGGCAATCTCCGTGCGCCCGCGGCAGCGGGGCTGTCACGAACCATCGTAGACGGCAAAACGCCCCATGTAACGGATGTGGCGGGGTGCGCCGCACCATGCCCGCCGCAAGGCGCATGGCCGGGGTGCGTTGTGCGCTATATGCCGCTGCCGCCATATCGTTGTTGTGTGTCGGTTAAACTGCCGCATCCCCAATCACGACCTCACGACCAGGTTTCCCATGAAAACACTTGCGCTTTTCCTCGGCACCCTGACCTTCGCCTGCGCCGCATCCGCGGCCGCCCCGGCTGCCTCGGCTGCCTCGGCCGCCTCGGCCCCGGCCGCACCCGCGGCGGCGCCGCAGACGCTGGCGTCGGGCATGACCATCCAGCACCTGATCAAGGGCAACGGCGCCTCGCCCAAGGCCACCGACACGGTGCAGGTCCACTACCGCGGCACGCTGGCCGACGGCACCGAGTTTGACAGCTCGTACAAGCGTGGCCAGCCGATCTCGTTCCCGCTCAACCGCGTGATTCCGTGCTGGACCGAAGGGGTGCAGGCGATGCAGGTGGGCGGCAAGGCCAAGCTGACCTGCCCGCCGGCCACGGCCTACGGCGCGCGCGGCGTGCCGGGCACGATCCCGCCGAACGCCACGCTCACCTTCGAGGTGGTGCTGCTGGGGATCGGCGGCTAAGACCCCGCATCAGCGCGGCGCCTGCGGCTGCGCGGGCGCAGGCGCGCCCGCCGGCGCCTCCGCGGCGGGCGCTGCGGCCGCGCCGCTGTCGTCGTTTTCGTCGTAGTCCGGCAGCGACGTGTTCTCTCCCAGCAGGTAGCGGCGCCGCTGCAGGTAGGCATCGCGCACAAAGGTGTACTTGTCCAGCGCCGCGAGCTTCAGCAGGTCGGTGGCGCCCAGCAGGTTGGTGCGCACGTCCACCACGTTCATCCCGAACAGCGAATTGCGCACCGCCGGCTCGGCATAGGTGGTTGGGTCGAACCAGAAATTCACATACACGCCCATGCCGTCGCGGAATGAACTGGGGCCGAACACCGGCAGCACCAGGTAAGGTCCCGATGGCACGCCCCAGGTGCCCAGCGTCAGGCCGAAATCCTGCGAATGTTTCTGCAGCCCGGCGGGCGTGGCGATGTCGATCAGTCCGCCGATACCCAGCACGGAATTGATCGCGACCCGCATGAAGCTCTCCGCGGCCTCAACGCCCTTGCCTTGCAGCAGGTTGTTGGCAAAGTTGCCGATGTCGGCGATGTTCGAATAGACATTGGTGACCGCGGTGCGCACCGGCTCCGGCGTGACCGCCTTGTAGCCCTTGGCCACCGGCACGGCTACGTACTGGTCGAGCTTGTCGTTGACGGTGAAGACCGCGCGGTTCATCGGTTCGAGCGGATCGTCGGGATTGGCTTGCGGGCCGGTGGCGCAGCCGGCGAGCAGGGTGGCGGTAATGGCGGTAATGGCGGCAATGGCGGTAATGGCAACGGATGTAGCGCGCTGGCGTAAAGGCATCGTACGAAGGAGATCGGGGGCGGCCGCGTCGGGTTTGTGATTATGACCGGCCAGCTTTGTCATGTTTGTGATGGGCGCCTTCGCGCGGGCGGCCCATCAGGATCGGCTGGAAGAACACGGCGCCGACCAGGGTGCACGCCAGCGCCAGCGCCAGCAGTTTGCCCATGCTGGCGGTGCCGGGATGCTGCGACAGCCACAGGCTGCCGAAAGCGGTGGCGGTGGTGGCCGCGCTGTACAGTACGGCGTGCGTCAGGCTGGACTGCAGCAGCTGGGTCTTGCCGTGCCGCCAGGCAATCACGTAGTAGATCTTGAACGCGACCCCGACGCCCAGCAGCAGCGGCAGCGCGATCACGTTGGCAAAGTTCAGCGCAATGCCGGACAGCACGCACAACTCCAGCGTGACGATGGCCGAAACCAGCAGCGGTATCAGCGTGCGCAGCACGTCGCCGAAGCGGCGCAGCGTGATCCACAGCAGGATGGTGACCGACACCACCGCCCACACGCCTGCCTGGGTAAAGGCGGCCATGATGGTATCGGCCGAGCCGCGGATGGCGATCGGCCCGCCGGTGGCGGTCGGTGCCACGCGCTGCACCGCGGTG
The DNA here is from genome assembly GCF_000379565.1 of Cupriavidus sp. UYPR2.512. Classification (NCBI taxonomy): domain Bacteria; kingdom Pseudomonadati; phylum Pseudomonadota; class Betaproteobacteria; order Burkholderiales; family Burkholderiaceae; genus Cupriavidus; species Cupriavidus sp. UYPR2.512. The sequence goes on from NZ_KB902852.1 coordinate 124,097, forward strand.
ATGAAGCGGTCCAGCGCGGCCTCGCGCTGCGCGCTGGCGGGCGGCAGCTTCGGGCTGACGCTGACCAGCGCGCGCCCGTCCGGCGTGATCCAGTCGCGCACCAGTTCGGGCGGCAGCGTTTGCTGGCTGACGGGCTGCGGGTCCAGCGCCAGCTTCAGCCGTGCCAGCGCCAGCTGCAGCGGCACGGCGATGGCGCGCTCGGCGCGGTCGCGCGTGGTGGCGTCGGCGCTGGCCAGCTGCTTCAGCGCGGCGGACAGGTGCGCGGCTTCGGCCGCGCCCGGACCGGGATGTTCGTCGGCGGCGATGGCCAGCTGCCGCGCGGCATTGCGCAGCGCATTGACGCGCGCGGTGTCGGTGGCAGGCGTGGCGGTGGGCTGCGTCAGCGCTGGCATCAGCGCGGCCGAAGCCTGGCCGATGGCCTGCAGCCTGGGCGGCTGGTCGTCGGGGATAAAGGTCTGCAGCGTGACCGCGCGCGCCACCTCGGGCAGCGCCGCGAGCTTGCCGGCGAGATCGCGCGCAGCCGGCAGCGAAGGCGCCAGCACGCTGACATCGTCGGTGCCGGCCTGCGGCGCGTCCTTGAGCGCCAGCAGCGTGGCCATCGATTCGGACCTGGGGTCCTTCAGGTGCAGCGGGTCGAAGTCAAAGCGCAGGCGCGGCAGCAGCGGCGCGCCTGCCAGGATCGCGAGCAGCGTGACCAGCAGCACCGGCTTGCGATAGCGGTCGAAGAACCGGTCGGCGGGCGCCAGCCACGCGAAACCCGGCGCCTCGGGCTCGCCGCCGGGCTTGAGCACGCAGATCAGCGCCGGCAGCAGCGTGAAGGTGGTGGCGAATGCCACCATCATGCCCACGCCGGCGATCAGCCCCAACTCGGCCACGCCGCGGTAGTCGGTGGGCAGGAAGCAGAAGAATGCCGCCGCCGTGGCCGCGGCAGCCAGGGCCAGCGGCGCGCCCACGCCGCGCGCGGACAGCCCCAGCGCTTCGACGATATGGTCGCGGTCATGGCGCTCGGCGCGGTAGCGCACGCCGAACTGGATGCCGAAATCCACCCCCAGCCCGACGAACAGCACCGCGAACGCCACCGAGATCATGTTCAGCGCGCCAACCATGGCCAATCCCAGCGCGGCAGTGATCAGCAGCCCGGCAAACAGGCTGGCCAGCACCGCCACGATCAGCCGCGCCGAGCGCAAGGCCAGCCACAGGATCAGGACCACCACCAGCACCGTCAGCACGCCGTTGAGTACGGCGCCGTCGCTGACCGAGGCGAATTCATCGTCGGCCAGCGCCTGCGGGCCGGTCAGGCGCACCGTGGCCTGGTAGCGCTGCGCCAGGTGCAGGTCGGCCGCTGCCTGCCGGATCGCGCGCGAGGCGGCGGCGCCGGCCTGCAGGTCGCTGTAGTCCAGCACCGGGCTGAGCGCGATGTAGCTGTAGACGTGGCCATCGGGCCCGGGCTTGAGGCTGTCGTCGAGCAGCCCTGCCCAGGACAGCGCGGCGGGCTTGCCGGCCAGCACCTGGTCCAGTGTCTGTGCACTGCTGCCCAGCAGCCTGGCCATGTCGCCCAGCTTTACCTGCCCCATCTGCAGCGGCAGCGTCAGCGTGGTGGTGAGGAGATCGGACAGGCCGCGCAGTGTCGGGTCATGCGCGAGCGCGTTGACCAGCGGGCGCGCCTGCATGAGCTGCTGCGTGAGCTGGCGCACTTCATCGGTGCTGGCGAACAGCAATCCGTTGCGCGCGAAGAACGGGCCGCCGCCGGGCTGGCTGACCGCGGTGAAGCGTGCCGGCTGGCGGCGCAGCGCCCCGGCCAGCGCGTCGGCGGCGGCCTCGGCCAGTTCTGCCGCGGGCGCCTGCACCACCGCCAGGATCAACTGGTTGCGCTGGGGAAAGGCGTCGCCGATGGCGGCGTCGCGCACCGCCCAGGGGGCGTCGGATTTCAGCAGGCGGCCGATGTCGGTATTGATCGCAAAGTTGCGGGCCACGTAGACGCCGCTGGCGGCGGTGAGCAATGCCGCCAGGATGATGACGCGCCACGGCCAGGCGGTGGCAAGCCGGACAATGCGTGTCAGCAGCGAAGTCAACATGGGCGGATCCGGAAGGAGCACGAACCGCGAGTATATCGGCTGGTAGCGTGTCGCATGCGGCATGCGCGGCCCGTGGCATCCGCGATGCAGGCCGATCCGCTATAAACTGTCAGCCTGGCGCCGGCGCTGCAGCGGCGGCGCCGCTTCACGGTCCTTCCCGGCTCTCACATCCATGACGATTCACGGTTTGCTTCCCCTGGCGCCGCTTGCAGCGGTGGCCATGGTTTCTGTAGCGCACGCCCAGGCTATCCAGCCCGGCGACCTGCGCGCCAGCCCCGAGCGGCTGGTGCAGGCCGCGGTGGAGGGCGTGATCGGCACTATCCAGTCCAATCCCGACACCCGCGCCGGCGACCTCGGCAAGATCACCGCGGTCGTGCAGAAGCAGTTCCTGCCTTACACGGATTTCCAGCGCACCACACGGCTGGCGGTGGGGGGTGCCTGGCGCACCGCCACGCCGGAGCAGCAGCAACAGCTTTATGAGCAGTTCCAGATGCTGCTGGTGCGCAGCTATGCGGTGTCGCTGGCGCAGCTGCGCGAGCAGAACGTCAAGTTCCGCTACCAGCCGGTCAAGTCCGGCAGCGGCGCCACCGATGTGGTGGTGCAGACGCGCGTGCTCAACAATGCCGACGAGATGCAGATCGACTACCGGCTGCAGCGCACTGCCAACGGCTGGAAGATCTACGACATCAATATGATGGGGGCGTGGCTGATCGAGGTGTACCGCAAGCAGTTTGCGGACATCGTCGCGCGCAGCGGGGTCGACGGGCTGGTGAAATACCTGACCACCCACAACGCGCGCCAGGCGTCTGACGCCTGAGCGCCGCGCGCCATCATGGCGCGGCGTGGCCGGTGTGCCGGTTGCGGCGCCAGTGGCGCAACTCCACCCACTGCCATGACAGCAGCGCGGGCACGCCGAACAGGATCTCGCGCGCGCGCTTGACCAGTGCCAGCGCCAGCGAGACCTGCGCATCCATCCCCAGCACCTGCCCCAGCAGCATCACCACCGCTTCCTGCACGCCCAGCCCGGCGGGCACGAAGAAGGCCACCTGGCGCGCGGCCTGGGTGAGCGATTCGATCGCCAGCGCCTGCCAGACCGGCACCGGATGGCCCAGCAGCATCAGCGCCAGCCAGATCTCCAGCGTGCCGCTGAGCAGCCCTGCCAGTTGCCAGCCCAGCGCCGCCAGCAGCTCGCGCCGGCGCCGGTTGAGCGCGCGGATATGGGCATCGAGCCGCGCACCGTCGATCATCGCGACGATGCGGTGATCTTCGCCAAACAGCTTGCGCGCCGCGCTTTCCAGTTTTTCGAATACGGCGGTGTGCCGCAGCGACAGCGCGAACAGCACCGGCACCGGCAAGGACAGCAGCAGCCCGGCCAGGATGACCCAGGCTCCGCCGCTGTCCTGCAGCGCGGCCACCAGCAGCAGCACCCCCATGGCCGAGAACAGGTACTGCGAGAACAGCGTCACCATCACTTCGACCACGATGCTGGCAGTCACCGCAGTGGTGTCGCGGATGCGCAGCCGCGTCAGGCGGATGCCGACCAGTTCACCGCCGACCCCCACCGTTGGCAGCAGGCGGTTGACCGCTTCGCGCACAGTGGCGACCCACCACAGGAAACCGAGTCCCGCCTTCTCCTCGGGGTCGGCCGAGGCCAGCAGGACGCGCCAGCCTTGCGCGTCGAGCAGCAGCGGCAGTGCGTGCAGGGGCACCAGCAACAGCAGCAGCCAGCCGCCCTGCGCCACGATGGCGGCGATATCGCTGGCGCCCTGGTGGATCACCAGCGCGGTGAGCGCCAGCAGCCCGATCAGGCCGGTCAGGTAAGCAATGCGCTTCATCTTGAAGTTTCAGGGCACCAGCACGTCGGCAAAGCCGCCGCGCCGGTTGGCCGCGCGCTCCAGCGCGGCGCGCACGCGCGGCGACAGCAGCGCGGCCAGTTCGTCGGCGTGGCGGTAGCCAAGCATCGATGCGGCGATGGCCGCGCCCGACACCACGGCCGGGTGCAGGTAGATCTCGCCCACGCCCGCGGGCAGGCGCGCCAGCGCCTGCAGCAGGGCTGCCTCGTCCATCTGCCCGCTGCGCGCGATGCCGACCACGTAGTCATTGTGCGCGATGCCGGCACGGTCCAGGCGCCGGCGCAGCAGCGCCAGCCAGGGGCGCAGCAGCAACGGCGCGCCATGCTCGCGCGGCAGGCGCATCGCGCGCAGGCCGTAGTCGCGCCCGATCGACAGGATCAGCGACAGCACCGTCGGATGCAGGTGGAAATGCTTGTGCGTGTTGACGTGGTCCAGCGGCAGGCCGGTGGCGGCAAAGGCTTCGAACTGCGCGCGGATCTCCGCCGCCAGCTGGCGGCGCACCCGCGGCAGGAAGAAGAAGCGGCAGCCGTCCAGGGCCATGGCGGAGCCGAAGCGGGCTTCGGCGTCGACCAGGTCGGGGATCTGCGCGCGCGGCAGCGTGGCCGGGCCGTCGGCCAGCACCACGTGCAGCCCCACGCGCAACGACGGCAGCCGGCGCGCGCGCTCGACCGCGTCCGCCACGGCGGGCGCGCCCACCATCAGGCTGGCGGCGTTGAGCACGCCGTCGCGGTGGGCCAGCTCCACCGCCTCGTTGACGGCGGGGTGCAGCCCGAAGTCGTCGGCGGTGACGATCAGCGCGCGTTGCGAGGCACAGGAAAGCGCGTGGGCCAGGATCAGGCCTCGTGCGAGCGCAGGAAGCGGAAGAACTCCACGCCTTCACGCAGGCGCCGCTTCATCATGTCCCAGCTGCCCAGCATCTCGCGCACAATTTCCCAGATCTTGCCGGGGCGGAAGTAGAAGCGCTTATAGAAGGTCTCCACGCCGTGGTAGATGTCTTCCTTGGACAGGTGCGGATAGCTGATCGCGGCCAGCTGCACGCCCTGGTCATTGACCAGGTTGATGACCTTGTTTTCCTCGAGCCAGCCGTTCTCCACCGCCTGGCGGTACAGCGTGGTGCCAGGGTAGGGCGCGGCCAGCGACACCTGGATGGTGTGCGGGTTGATTTCCTTGGCGTACTCGATGGTCTTCTCGATGGTCTCGCGCGTTTCGCCCGGCAGGCCCAGGATAAAGGTGCCGTGGATCTGGATGCCCAGCTTGCGGCAATCCTCGGTGAAGCGGCGCGCAATGTCCGTGCGCAGGCCCTTCTTGATGTTCAGCAGGATCTGGTCGTCGCCGGACTCATAGCCCACCAGCAGCAGGCGCAGGCCGTTCTCCTTCATGATCTTGAGCGTGCTGTACGGCACGTTGGCCTTGGCATTGCAGGACCACGTCACGCCCAGCTGGCCCAGCCCGCGCGCGATCTCTTCCACGCGCGGCTTGAAGTCGGTGAAGGTGTCATCGTCGAACATGATCTCCTTCACCTCGGGCATGTTCTCCTTGATCCACTTGACCTCGGCGATCACGCTTTCGGCCGAGCGCGTGCGGTAGCGGTGCCCGCCCACGGTCTGCGGCCACAGGCAGAAGGTGCACTTCGAACGGCAGCCGCGGCCGGTGTAGATCGACACATAGGGGTGCTTCAGGTAGCCGATGAAGTAGTTGTCGATCTTCAGGTCGCGCTGGTAGACCGGCGCGACGAAGGGCAGCTCGTCCATGTTCTCGATCATCGGGCGCTGCCCGTTGTGTTCGAGCGAGCCGTCCGGCAGCCGGTAGGAGAGGCCCAGGATGTCCTTGAGCGGCTTGCCGGCGGCCACGTCCTGGCAGGTGTAGTCGAACTCTTCACGGCAGACGAAGTCGATGGCGTCGCTCGCGCCCAGCGTGCCGCCCGGATCGACCGCGGGCTTGGCGCCGACCATGCCGATCATCACGTCCGGCTTGCGCTGCTTCAGTTCCTCGGCAAACTTCGCGTCGGTGGGGAAGGAGGGCGTGCTGGTGTGGATGATGATCAGCTCATAGTCCGCGGCGATATCCAGCGTCTGCTGCACGGTCAGGCCGTCGGCCGGTGCGTCGAGCACGCGGCTGCCCGGCACCAGCGCGGCGGGCTGCGCCAGCCAGGTCGGGTACCAGAACGACTTGATCTCGCGCTTGGCCTGGTAGCGCGAGCCCGCGCCGCCGTCGAAGCCGTCGAAGGAAGGGGCCTGGAGGAACAGGGTTTTTTTCATAGCGGCCTCTGGGGATGGATGCCGGTGGATGAAGGTTGGTTCGGGGTCAGCGCAGGACTGGTGTGCAGGGCATCCCGCACCGACAGCACTTGCTCGCGCCACTGCACGCGCTTGCCTGCCAGCGCAAATGCCCAGCCGGCCAGCAGCAGCGCATCGCGCAACGGTGCGCGCAGTGCGGCGGCGACGCTGCCTGCCAGCACGCTGCGCGCCAGCGCGCCGACGGCCGCCACCGCAATCACCAGCGGCAGCGGTGCCAGCAGCACACCCAGCGCCAGCATCGGCCAGGTGAACGTGATGAAGGTAAAGGCAAAACCCGGCGGATTCAGCGAGCGGATCGTGCGCAGCCAGCGCAGTTCATGGCGCCACAGGTCGGTGAAACGGTCCTCGGTGACATCGGTTGTGACCACCACCTCCGCCAGCACCGTGCGCAACCCCTGCTGCCGCGTCAGCTCGCCCAGCCAGTAGTCGTCGGCCAGCCGGTCCGACAAGGCTGCGAAGCCACCGATGGCTTCCAGCACATCGCGCCGCAGCGCAATCGTCGCGCCAAAGGCAAAGCGTTGCGAGCCGCCCGCATGCGCAATGCGCACCGAGGGCGCGAACCAGTCATTGATGAACTGCGCGCCGACGCGCGACCACGGCCCGCCCGTCGGGTTGCCGCGGTAGAGGCAGGTGGCCACGCCCACGCCGGGATCGGCCAGCGGCGCGGTCACGCGCGCCAGGTAGTCGGGCGGCACGGCGATATCGCTGTCGGCGATCACCAGCAAATCGTGCCTGGCCTGCGCGAACAGGTTGATCAGGTTGCTGACTTTCAGGTTGGTGCCGTGCACTTGCGGATCGGCCACCAGCGCGATGTCGCACGCCGGGAAGTCGCGGCGCAGCCGTTCGACCACGGCAATGGCGGGATCGTCCGCGGCACGTACGCCGAATACCAGCTGGAACGCCGGATGCCGCTGCCGGCACAGCGTGGCCAGGTTCTCGTACAGCCGGGGCTCGGCGCCGCACAGCGGCTTGAGCACGCTGACCGGTGCCGTTGCCGTGCCGCCGCCTGCCGCAGGCGCGCGGCGCGACAGCCAGGCGGCGGCCAGCGCATAGCCCGCCGACACGCAGGTCAGCGCAGCGCCCGGGAGGGTGGCGGCAAGTTCCGCGGCCATCGGCAGTGCCGTCAGTGCGTGGCCGCGGCGTTGGCCTTGGCCGGCCGCGGCCGGTTGGCGGGTGGCTTCGCGCGCTGGATTTCCTCGAGCTTGATCTCGACGTGGCGCGAAAACACGTAGTCGGCCGGCCGCTGCTGGTCCAGCGCGATGTCGGGCGCCATCGGCCCGCTGGTGCGCACGCCGCGCAGGCTTACGCCCAGCGCCTTGAGCGGATGCGCAAAGGTGTCGGCCACGGCGGTGGCTTCATAGCCGCTGTGCACCATGCAGTCGGCGCACTTCTCGTAGTTGCCGGTGCCGTAGGCGTCCCAGTCGGTCTCTTCCATCAGCTCGCGGAAGGTGGCGGCATAGCCCTCGCCCAGCAGGTAGCACGGACGCTGCCAGCCGAACACGGTGCGCGCCGGGTTGCCCCACGGGGTGCAGTGGTAGGTCTGATTGCCGGCCAGGAAGTCCAGGAACAGCGTCGACTGGCTGAAGGCCCAGTTCTTGCCGGCGCGGCCGCGGCTGAGGATGTCGCGGAACAGCTGGCGGGTCTTGCCGCGGTTCAGGAAGTGCTGCTGGTCCGGCGCGCGTTCATAGGCATAGCCCGGCGACACGGTGATGCCGTCCACGCCCAGCGCCTTGACCGAGTCGAAGAACTTCGCCACGCGCTCGGGCTGGGCATCGTTGAACAGCGTGCAGTTGATATTGACGCGGAAGCCCCGTGCCTTGGCCAGCCGGATCGCCTCGACGCAGCGGTCGTATACGCCTTCCTGGCACACCGAGCGGTCATGCATCTCGCGGTCGCCGTCCAGGTGCACCGACCAGATGAAATACGGGCTGGGCTGGTACTGGTCCAGCTTCTTTTCCATCAGCAGCGCATTGGTGCACAGGTAGACAAACTTGCGCCGCGCGATGATGCCTTGCACGATCTGCGGCATGTCCTTGTGCAGCAGCGGCTCGCCGCCGGCGATGGACACCACCGGCGCACCGCATTCATCCACCGCCTCCAGGCATTCCTGCACCGACAGGCGCTGGTTCAGGATGGGGTCCGGATAATCGATCTTGCCGCAGCCTGAGCACGCCAGGTTGCAGCGGAACAACGGTTCCAGCATCAGGGCAAGCGGATAGCGTTTCTGTCGCGACAGATGCTTGCCGACGATGTAGGCGCCCACGCGGGCGACCTGCAGTAGCGGAATAGCCAAGGCAGCTTCCTCTGGTTGGTTCAGCCGGCGATATTCTCGTTGGCGGTGGCAGGTGCGGCCGCGAGTGCGGCGGTTTCCTTGCCGGCCTTGCGCGGGGCCGGTTTCGGCTTCACGTCGGCCAGCTCGGCCGGCAGCCGGAACTCGGCATGTTCCTCGCGCCCGGCCATGGTGGTGACATCCACCGGGCCCAGCCGGCGCAGCGCGTTGATCACGTCCTCGACCATTTCCTCGGGGGCGGAGGCGCCGGCGGTGATGCCCACCACGTTGGCGTTGCGCACCCAGGCGGGGTCCAGTTCGCTGCCTTCGGCGATCAGGTAGCTGGGCACGCCGCTTTCCGTGCCGATCTCGCGCAGGCGGTTGGAGTTGGAGCTGTTGGTCGCGCCGATCACCAGGATCACGTCGGCCAGCTTGCACAGGTCGCGCACCGCGCTCTGGCGGTTCTGCGTGGCGTAGCAGATGTCGCGCGTATCGGGACCGACCAGGTTGCTGAAGCGGCGCCCGAGCGCGGCGATGATATTGCGGGTGTCGTCCACGCTCAGCGTGGTCTGCGTGACGTAGGCGACCGGGGTGTCGGCGGGCAGGTCCAGCCGCGCGACCTCGGCCTCGTTCTGCACCAGGATCACCTTGCCCGGGATCTGGCCCATGGTGCCTTCCACCTCCGGGTGGCCGGCATGGCCGATCAGGATCACGGTGCGGCCGCTGGCCGCGTACTGGCGGCCCTGGGTATGGACCTTGATCACCAGCGGGCAGGTGGCGTCGATGGCATGCAGCTGGCGCTGGCTGGCATCGGCGATGACCTCGCGCGAGACCCCGTGCGCGCTGAAGATGGTCACCGCGCCGGTCGGGACTTCGTCCAGTTCTTCGACGAAGCGCGCCCCCTTGTCCTTCAGTCCCTCCACGACGTGCTTGTTGTGCACGATCTCATGTCGCACGAACACCGGGGCGCCATGCTTGACGAGGGCGCGGTCGACAATCTCGATCGCGCGCACCACGCCGGCGCAGAAGCCCCGGGGCTGAGCAAGAATCACCTGCATAGAGTAAGCCCCCCGACCCTTTGCAACGGGTTTCAGTGTTTGGGATGGCGGGACGGGAAATGCACCGGCAACCGCCGGAGATCCACCGCAGATCACATTTCCGTCGCACGATGGTTACTATATACCCGACACGCCGGCTTTGTCTGGAGTCGCTTTGGCCAGCGCGAGGCTGGCCAAGGCGATTCCGTCTTACGGGAAAACGGGTTCATGACGATAAACGATGACGTGCTGGTGACAGGCGCCTCGGGCTTTCTCGGCTCGGCGGTGGCGCGCGGGGCGCTGGCACGCGGCTTCCGGGTGCGCGTGCTGGTGCGCCCGCAAAGCCCGCGCACCAACCTGGCCGGGCTGCCGGTGACCGTGGCGGAGGGCGACATGCGCGACGCCGGCGCGGTGGCCGCCGCGCTGCAGGGCGTGCGCTACCTGTTCCATGTGGCCGCCGACTACCGGCTGTGGGCGCCGGACCCAGAGGACATTGTGCGCACCAACGTCGACGGCACCCTGGCCGTGATGGAGGCCGCGCAGCAGGCCGGCGTCGAGCGGGTGGTCTATACCAGCAGCGTGGCGACGCTGCGCGTGGCAGGCGCGCGGGCGCCGGTGGACGAGACCGCGGCGCTGCGCCCGCACGAGGCCATCGGCGCCTATAAGCGCAGCAAGGTGCTGGCCGAGCGCGTGGTCGAAAAGCTGGTGGCCGAGCGCGGCCTGCCGGCGGTCATCGTCAATCCGTCCACCCCGATCGGCCCGCGCGACGTGCGGCCCACGCCGACCGGGCGCATCATCGTTGAGGCCGCCATGGGCAAGATCCCCGCCTTTGTCGATACCGGCCTGAACCTGGCGCATGTGGACGACGTGGCCGAAGGGCATTTCCTGGCGCTGGAACGCGGCCAGGCCGGCGAGCGCTATATCCTGGGCGGCCAGGACGTGATGCTGCAGCAGATGCTGCGCGAGATCGCGCAGCTGTGCGGCCGGCGCCCGCCGACCGTACAGCTGCCGCGCTGGCCGCTGTACCCGCTGGCCTACGGGGCGGAGGCGGCGGCGCGCTTTACCGGCAAGGAGCCGTTCATCACTGTAGATGGACTCAATATGTCCCGGTACCGGATGTTCTTTACATCAGACAAGGCGCGCAAGGTGCTGGGCTATCAGCCGCGGCCATACCAGGAGGGCTTGCGGGACGCGCTGGAGTGGTTCCGGGCGCAGGGGTATCTCGGCAGGCAATAAGAACCCGTTTCATAACGGCTTCCAAGGGCGGCAGGGCGGGCTCAGGACCGCACCGGCGCCTGCGCGCGGCCCTTCCACTGCCCGCCGCGCCGCAGCCAGTAGCGCCGTGCCGAGTCGATGGTTGCCCCCAGGTAGAACAGCGCCGTGAGCGGCAACAGCGGCGCCAGCCACGCCGGCTGCCGGTATTCGCGCAGCATCGGCAGGTAGGCCAGGGTCAGCGCGCCCCAGGCCAGCCATGCCGGCCACAGCCGCCAGCCGATCGCCAGCACCGGCGGCACCAGGTAGGTCAGCGCCATGCCCGCCACCGCGCCGGCCAGCCGCAGCGGCGAATAGCGCAGCTGGGTGTAGGCGCTGCGCGCGATCATGTCCCACAGGCTGTGCCAGTCGTTGTAGGGCCGCAACGACACGCTGTCGTCGGCCAGGTCCAGCCGGATCGCGCCGCCGGGCTTGATGCGCGCGGCCAGGCTGCAGTCGTCGATCAGCTCGCCGCGGATGGCGGCAAAGCCGCCAATACGCGCCAGCGCCGCGCGGCTGGCCAGCATGCAGCCCCCGGCCGCGGCGGCCACGCGGCTGCGGGCATCGCGCACGCGGGCGAACGGGTAGAGCTTGGCGAAGAAGAAGACAAAAGCCGGCACGATCAGCCGTTCCCAGGCGGATTCGCAGCGCAGCCGCACCATCAGCGAGACCAGGTCGCGCCGTTCGTGCTCGGCGCGCGCCACCAGCGCGGCCAGCACGCCGGGGCCGTGCCAGATATCGGCATCGGTCAGCCAGACGTAGCGGGCCTGCGGAGCGATGCGGTCGGCCGCGGCCAGTCCTTCGGACTGCGCCCAGACCTTGCCGCTCCAGCCGGCCGGCAGCTCGCGTGCGCCGATCACGGTCAACCCCTGCGGACGTGCGGTGGCCGCGGCGGCGGCGCGGGCGCTATCGGCGGTTCCGTCCTGGCTGTGGTCGTCCACCACGACCAGCGCCAGCCGGCCCGGGTAGCGCTGGCCCAGCACGCCGGCCACGGCGCGGCCGATCACCTCGGCCTCGTCGCGGGCGGGAATGACCGCGACCACATCCGGCCAGGCCGCGGGATCCGGTGCGGCAGCCGGCTTGCGCACACGCCAGAAGCCCGCGCGGGCAAAGATCAGCACCAGCCAGACCGCCAGTGACAGCAGCGACAACGCCAACGCAAGGTGCATGGGCCGGCCTTATTTCACGAAGCGCCGCGCCAGCCGGGCCAGCCGCGGCACGGTTTCCGGGCGCAGCAGGCGCGCGTCATAGCCGGCCATGCGCCGGTCGTTCTCGGCCAGGCACAGGTCGATCATCGCGCCCGGCGTCAGGGCTTCGCCCAGCGCCGCGGAACCGTTCATGGTGAAGTTGGCATCCTGGGCCACGCCGTCGGTGTCGATGCCGCGCGCGATGCCGATGCGCTCCCAGATCAGGAAGGCCCACACCCGCGCCACCTTCAGCGCAAACAGCGGGCGGCGCCACCACGGCAGGTTGCGCCGGTACCAGGCCGCCCAGTTGACGAAGAACAGGATATGGCGGCCTTCCTCCTGGATCACCGGCTCGAAGGTCTCGACCAGCTCGGCGGGGAAGAAGCCGGAGCGCCTGGCCGCGGCGAACAGGCCGAAGGCAAAGAAGCTGTCGATGCACTCGCTGTAGCCGGTGACCAGCCAGCCCCATTCCGGATCGTCCGGGGGCGGGTAGTCAGGCTCGGGCGCGAGCGCGATGCCGTAGGCCTCCACCAGCTTCGACAGCACCACCTTGTGGCGCGCCTCTTCGCCGCCGTCCATCTCCAGTGCGCTGCGCAGCAGGGGGTCGCCGACGGTGTCGGCAAAGGTCTTGACGCGGACCGAGGCGCGGCCCTCGGTCTGCACGGCGATATCCCAGATCGGCAGCGAGGTGACGCGATGCAGGGCCTGCGGCGACAGCTTGGGCCAGTCGATGACGGCCGGCTTGTAAGGGTTGTGGGTCTGCAGCAGCATATTGCAGAACATCTGCAGGTGCTGCGCGGAGCCGATGCGCACCGGCCCCGGAGTGGGGTCGGCCCAGTGGCGCATGGCATGGTCGGCCTGCTCGACGGCAGTGCGCGCGACCGTATCGGCAACCGCGATGGCGCGGGCCTCGGCATCGGCGGCGCTGTTGCGCGGCGGCGCCGCCGCGTTGCCAGCAACCTCAGTGGTTTCGGACATTCGGCCCCCTGGCGTTGGATTGCCCGGGAGCCATTGTAGCGAGGCGCGCCGGCCGGCGCACCCCGTGGGCCAGAGCCAGGTCAGGCGCGGTAGCTGACCGGCCCGCGCGAGCGCATGTCCAGCGCGTAGTAGCACGCCGTCAGCAGCACCAGCCAGCCCGGGCCCACGTACAACGCCACGCGGGTTTCCGGGAAGTAGGCCATCAGCGCCACCACCAGCGCCAGGAAGGCCAGCGCGATGTAGGAGCCATACGGCCAGAACGGCATGCGGAAGGCCAGCGCCTTGCGCTCGGCCGGCGCCAGGCTGCGGCGGAAGTTGATCTGCGTGACCAGGATGATGGCCCAGGTCCAGACCGCCCCGAAGGTGGAGATCGCCGTCACCCAGATGAAGACCTGCTCCGGCACCAGGTAATTGAGCAGCACGCCGCACAGCAGCGCGGCGATTGACACCAGCAGCGCGCGGCGCGGCACACCATTGCGGTCGACCTTGGCAAAGGCCTTCGGCGCCTGGCCCTGCTGCGCCAGGTTGTACAGCATGCGCCCGGTGCTGAAGATGCCGCCGTTGCACGACGACAGCGCCGCGGTCAGCACCACGAAGTTGATGATGCCGGCGGCGGTCTTGATGCCCAGCCGCTCGAAGGTCAGCACGAACGGGCTGCCCTGGGCGCCGATCTCATTCCACGGGTACAGCGACAGGATCACGAACAGCGCGCCCACGTAGAAGATCAGGATGCGCCAGAACACCGAGTTGATCGCGTCCGGGATCGACTTCTTCGGGTTGCGCGCCTCGCCGGCGGTCAGGCCGATCATCTCCACGCCCAGGTAGGCGAACATCACCATCTGCAGCGACATCAGCACGCCCGAGGCGCCGTTGGGCATGAAGCCGCCGTGCTGCCACAGGTTGGCGATGCCGGTGGCGACTCCGCCGTTGCCGAAGCCGACGACGATCATCGCGCCGCCGCCGATCAGCATCAGCACGATGGTGACGATCTTGATCATGGCGAACCAGAACTCGAACTCGCCATAGGCCTTGACCGCCATCAGGTTGACCGAGCCCATCGCCGCCAGCGCGGCCAGCGCCCAGATCCAGCGCGGCATGTCGGGGAACCACATGCCCATGTAGATGGCCACGGCGGTGATCTCCGCCACGCAGGTCACCAGCCACAGGAACCAGTAGTTCCAGCCGGTCAGGTAGCCCGCCAGCGGGCCCATGTGGTCCTGTGCGTAGCGGCAGAAGGAGCCGGCCACGGGGTTGTGCACGGCCATTTCGCCCAGCGCGCGCATGATCAGGAAGATCACGGCGCCGCCGATCAGGTAGCCCAGCATGATGGCGGGGCCGGCCATCTTGATGGCATTGCCGGCACCAAGGAACAGGCCTACGCCGATGGCTGAACCCAGTGCCATCAGCCGGATATGGCGTTCGCCCAGGCCGCGTTGCAGATGTTCTGCGCTTGCACTCATGTGTCGTTGTCTCCGTGTCATCTGAAAGGCCGCGCCGGCCTTCGTGGGGCCGGCGGGAGCAGCTATTTTCTCGTCCGCGGCGGGCCGCAAACGGAAAATAGCGGGCAGGTTAATCAGATCGCGGGGATATTTGTTGCTGAATTCGTGGTGAAATTCAGGAAAAATTGCTGCGGCAGCTGACGAATATGGCGGCTCGCTCGAAAACCGCCTGCGTTTCCTGGGCGAGGTGACGCAGGCGCTGATCGAGGGCACGGGCAGCAAGGACCGGGTCGGTATCCGCCTGGCGCCACTGACCACGCTCAATGGCTGCGTCGACCCCGATCCGGAGACCACCTATACGGCCGCGGCAAAGCTGCTCGGCGAGCTAGGCGTGGGCTACATCCATATCGCTGAGGCCGACTGGGACGATGCGCCGCATATGCCCATCCGAGGATGGCGAGTCGATCCGCTACGCCATCGTCGCCGGCCCCTACGCCGGAGCGACTGGCGAGGCCCGTTGCGAGTGGCAGGAAATCTCGGAGGGCATGTATGCGATCTCGTGGCAGGAAGCTGACGGCGCGACCGTGGTGCATGTCGACGACTTCGTGCGCGGCCGCTCCATGGCATTCTTCACCGCCGCGGACAAGACGTTCTACCGGATGCAGGGCCCGTTGACGGCGCTGGCCGACCCGTCGGCTAGCTAGCGCTGAGTGTCTTGATAGGAGCGTGTCAACCAGTTCGGCGAGCTTCTGATTGCAGAGGCTGTTGTGTTGACGAGAGCGCTCGGCAGGCGTGAATCCTGAGCCTGGTCATCAGGCTCAGGAATAGCGGCGGATGGACTGTGCTACTTACTCGGCCACGACATGCGCAACCTTGATGGTCTGCGCATAGCGAGCCGCTTCGTCGGCAATGACCTTCGCGTAGTCCGCGCTGGATCCTCCCACGGGTTCGATACCGGCAACGTGGAACTGCGAGACCACCTCGGGCATTTTGACTGCCTCGGTAACCGCGTCGGCCATTTTCTTGACCACGGCGTCCGAGGTTCCCTTTGCGGCAAGCAAGCCGACCGTCACAGCGAAGTCGTATCCTGGCACCACCTCGGAAATCGCCGGAATCTTAGGCGCAAGAGCGGAGCGCTGCAGGGAGTTGGTGCCGAGAATCTTGACCTGGCCCGATTTGACGAAGCCCGACAGCGACGGCAAGGCAGCAAACACCACCTGGACCTGGTCCCCGATCAAAGCCGGAACGGACTGGCCTGAGCCACGAAACGGTACGTGCTTGATATCCAGCGTGAGGGCGGTCTTCAGTGCTTCCATCGACAGGTGATGGGTGCTGCCGATGCCGGAAGATCCATAGTTCAGCGCGCCCGATCTGGATTTCGCCAGCGCGACAAAATCGTTGAGTGAGTTGGCTGGAACGTGTGCATTGACGGCGAGGAAGAGCGGAGACCTGGCGGCAAGCGAGACGGGTACGAAATCGCGCTTGGGTTCATACGACAGGTTCTTGTAAATCGCCGGATTGATGGACATCATCGAGCCGTCGGTCACCAGGAACGTGTGGCCGTCGGCAGGGCTCGTCATGAGCGCCTGGGCGGCGACCACGCCATTGGCGCCGGGCCGGTTGTCAACGACGACCGGCTTGCCCAGGCGTTGGGTGAGTTGCTGGGACAAAACGCGCGCAACGGTGTCAGGCAAGCCTCCGGGCGCGTAGGGAACGATAAAGCGGATGGGCTTGGTGGGCCAGGCATCGGTGCTGGCCATGGCCAATGCGGGAACGAATGCTGCGGTGAGGCCGAGGCCCAGGCTGAGGCAAAGCCTGCGTCGCGCAAGCCGGATTTGGGGGCGGTTCATGTGTTGTCTCCACTTTACGATCGTAGTGCATGCGGCGGCCCTTGGCGATGCCGTTCTGACGATGGCATTCGTGGGCTCGCTGCGCGGGGGGTATCCGGATGATGGTCTTGGGCGAGCCATGGGTTCAGGCGACCGGTAATATGTCGACCGGATGTGGCGAAGCCCTCGCCTGCCGCGTGAGCGTTACGTCCCGATCCTCGCGCGCCGAGGTCAGCATCGCCAGGCAGACCTCGAGCGTGGACCGCGCCCACGCGCCGTCATGGAGCGGGTCGCGGCCATGGATGACGGCATCGACCAGTTCGTCGATGACCTCGAAGCGGGGCACCGCCGGTGCCGGCAGGGGGATGTGTTCGCGCTGCGTGTCGGCGTAGACCCAGATGCCGTCCGGCATCGGCCGGATATCGGCATGCTCGCAGCTCACGATGACCGGCCCGAAGTGCTGGTTGGCGAGCGCGCGTTCCGTGCCGGCCGGGGCCTGCCACGACGGGCCGCCGTAGGTGCCATCCGTCTTCAGGCGCGCCTCCGCCTGCGCCGTGCCGACCGCCGCCAGCTTGCGCCGTGCGCGGCCGTAGTCCTCCTCGCGCGTGGCGAATCCCATTTCGCTGAAGCCGCCGTTCCACGGATCCGTGTCGAAACGGCCATAGCCGCTGTAGGTCAGCGACGCGTAGGCACCGTCCTCGAACCAGAGCATGGCGCTATAGGCGCCCTCGGTCGGCCGGGCCGGGTCCCATCTGCCCAGTGTCGCCCGCACACGCGTGGCGGGCGCGCCTGCCAGCAATCGCACCACGTCGACCTGGTGCGCGGCCTGACTGAACACCACGCCGCCGCCGGCCTCCGTCTGCAATTCCTCGGGGCGCCGCGGGCGATACAGGAAGTCGGTGTAGTTCAGCGCGTGAATCATGCGAACCGCGCCGAAGCGCCCTGACGCGATCAGTTGCCGCGCGTGCAGGTATGGCGAATCAAAGCTGTGGCAATGCCCCACGATTATCCGTACGCCGCCGCGCTCGCAAGCCGCGATGATCCGGTAGCACTCCGCGAGCGAGATCGCCATCGGCTTCTCCACGAGCAGGTGCTTGCCGCTTTCCGCCGCCAGGCACGCATGCGCAGCATGGTACTGATGAGGGCTCGCGATGTAGATGGCGTCAAGGTCTGGCGACGCCGCCATGGCCGCCAGGTCCTCATAGACGGGCGCATTGAAATCGCGCGCGAACTGCTGGCGTGCCGCTTCGCGGGGATCGCAGGCGGCGGCGAGGCGCACGCGCCGATCCGCGAGGAACGTAGGCAGCATCAGCGAGAAGGCACGGCCGAGCCCGACCACGCCCAGGCGCACTTGCCGGGTTGCGTTGGCGCTCATAGGTCGATCACCAGTTCGGCGCACTTTGCCCGCGAGACGCAGATCATCACCTGGTGGTCCAACTCCTCCGGCATCAGCACCATGTCGCGATGGTCCGCCTCGCCCGAGACCAGCCCGGTACGGCATGTGCCGCAGGTGCCGCTCTCGCAGGACGATGGCACATTGCAGCCATGCTGGCGCAGCACGTTCAGGATGCTCGCGCCGACCGGCACTTCGTAGCGTTGCCCGCTGCGGCTGAGCACCACGTCGAACGGCTTGTCGTCGGCACGCACGCCGCCGCCCTCGTTGAAGCTTTCGAAGTGGATCCGGGTGGCGGGCCAGTGCCCCGACATGTCGCGCACCGCCCCCATCAGGCCGCGCGGACCGCAGCAGTAGATGTGGGTGTCGCACGGACGCTCGAGCACCGGCCACAGATCGAAGGCCTTGCCAGGATCGCCGAAATCGTGGTGGATCTTCACCTTTCCCTTGAGTTCGGGCGCCTGCAACTCGTCCAGGAAGGCGGTGCTCTCGGGCGAGCGCGTGAAGTAGTAGAGCCGCCACTTTGCGGTGGAAAGCTCGCCAAAGCTGCGGATCATCGAGAGAATCGGCGTAATGCCGATGCCGCCGGCGATGAAGACGAATGCCTTGGCGTCCTCCAGCAGCGGGAAGGCATTGTCGGGCAAGCCGACCGGGATCAGGTCGCCCTCGCTGGCATCGTCGCACAGGCTCTTCGAGCCACCCTGTCCCTGTTCGTCGCGCTTCACGGTGATCACGTAGCGGTGCCGCTCGGCGGGGTCGTTGCACAGCGAGTACTTGCGCAGCATGCCGTTGGGCACCTGCACCTTGATGTGAGAGCCCGGCGTGAACGGAGGCAGCTCGGTGCCGTCCGCCTGCACGAACTCGAAGCTGCGGATGCCTTGCGCGGCGTCGTGGATACGCGCGATGCGCAGCAGCATCGGCGTGTCTGTATGGGGCTCGGGATGGAGCGGTGTGGTAGTCATGATGCGCATTCCTGTCAGTCGACGATGCGCATCGACAGGTCGATCGCGCGCACGTCCTTGGTCAGCTTGCCGCTGGAAATCCGGTCCACGCCGGTGGCGGCGATGGCCTGCAGCGATTCGAGGTCGACGCCACCGGAGACCTCCAGCAGCGCCCGCCCGGCGTTCAGCGCACAGGCGCGACGCATGTCGTCGAGGCTGAAGTCGTCCAGCAGGATGCTGGTGGCCCCGGCGGCCAGTGCCGCCGCCAGCTCTTCCAGGTCTTCCACTTCGATCTGCACCGGCACCTCGGCGCCGAGGTGCGCTGCGCGCTCGAGCGCCTCGCGCACGCCGCCGGCCGCGGCGATATGGTTCTCCTTGATCAGGATGCCGTCCCACAGCCCCAGGCGATGGTTGGCGCCGCCGCCCACGCGGACGGCGTACTTCTGCGCGAGGCGCAAGCCAGGCAGCGTCTTGCGGGTGTCGAGCATCGCGCAGCCGTTCGGATTGGGCGACACCCCGGCGATCCGCTCGATGTAGCGGCGCGTCACGGTGGCGACGCCGGACAGCGTCTGCAGGAAATTCAGCGCCGGGCGCTCCGCGGACAGCAGCGCCCGCGCGTCACCGGTGATGCGGCAGACCTCGGAGCCGGCGAGCACGGCCTCGCCCTCGGCAATCCGCCACGCAATCGACGCGTCCGGATCGAGCCGCGCCACGCATGCGTCGAACCACGGCTGGCCCGCGATCACAGCGTTTTCCTTCGCCACCACGCACGCCTGCACGCGCCTGGCCGCGGGCACGAGCTGCGCCGTCCAGTCGGCGCGCCCGATGTCCTCGCGCAGCGCGTCGTCGACATTGCGTCGCAGCGCCTGCTCAAGGGTTTCGTTGTACTCGAACATCTTTGCTCCTGGAGGTGCGCGGGCGCGGCATGGCCCCGCCCGCGCGTTCGTCAGATGCTGTAGGACTCGTAGGTGGAGGGGTGGAACATCTCCTCCACTGGCATCAGCCGCTCGGACAGGCCCTGGCCATGGTGATGGCGGGCGAACGTCTCCAGCGTGCGCAGGTTTGCCTGCACGCCGTACGACCAGTAGTCCTCGCCCAGCGTCTCGCGGGCGGCCTTCAGCATCTCTTCCACGAACGGCATCGTCACCTTGGTCGCGGACGTATCGGACAGCTGCGCCAGCGCGTGGGCCATGGACTGGCTGAACGCCTTGAAGACGGCGCCCGGCAGCCACGGCTGCGCCTCGGCGAGGGTCTTGCGGATGCCCACCACATGCATGATGGGAAACACGCCGGTGCGCCGGAAGTAATCTTTCGCCTCGGCGGTCGGATCGTCGAAGAGCCAGCCCACGTTCTCGTTGCGCAGCGCCGCCGCGCCCGGGGGCCGCGGCGCGATGAAGCCGTCGATCTCGCCGCTGTCCAGCAGCTCGGAGATTGTGCGGCCTTCGGGCGCGGCCTCCACGCGGACATCGGCGGGAAGCTGCAGCTTCACCTTCTCCGGACGCCCCGGCGTATCGATGCCGCCGCGTACCCAGGTCACATCGGACGGGCGGATGCCAAAGTCGTCCTGCAGGACCGCACGCGCCCACACGATCGCGGTGAGCTGGTATTCCGGAATGCCGATGCGGCAGCCCTTCAGGTCCTGGGGACGTCCGATACGATCCTTGCGTACATAGATGGAGGTGTGGCGGAACGCCCGCGAGAGAAAGACGGGCACCGCGATGTACGGACAGTCGCCGCGCGCATGCCTGACCAGGTAGCTCGAAAACGACAGCTCGCTGATATCGAAGTCCTGGCTGCGCATGGCGCGGAAGAACATTTCCTCCGGGTTGAGCGTCATGTAGACGGGATCGACGCCGTCGATCTGGACGCGGCCATCGAGCAGCGCGCGGGTACGGTCATAGTCGCCCATGGCGACGGAGAGACGGAGTTTGGTCATCGGTGATGGAGTGGGGGCTCGGGGGAATGCGGGTGGCGGTCAGCGGGGGATGTCGGGGATGTGCTCCTCATGCCGTGACGGAGTACGACGGCTCCAACTCGGGCAGTTCGGGTCCGCCGGCCCAGACGTATTGCACGTTGAAGGTACGCCAGTCATCGGACTTCGGCACCACCGCCTGGAACGCGCAGACGTCCGCGGGAATCGCATTGGCACCCGTGCCGATCGCTTCGCCGCCCTGCTGGAACGCCCTGACGGCATCCAGCATCTGCTTGCGGAACTCAACGATGGCGAGATCGCTCGCGCCCAGCCGGTCATGGCTGCGGTCGGCGATCGGGCCCATCGTCAGCCACATCGCGACGTCCTGGTTCGGGAAGCCGGCAATCCCGGTGAAGTTGCCCGCCTTCATCGCCTGGCGGTCCTGCCAGAAGCGGTTGTCGATGTTGCGCAGCGGGCGGTAGTACGCGTCCAGGTCCACGCCGACGGTCTGGCGCAGGAACTTGCGCCACGTCTGCGTTTCGGGAGTTTGCGTCGGATGGCCCCAGGCGATGAAGTAGAACGCCGTGTTGGTGTCGTCCATCGGCACGTTGATGTTGGCGACGTTGTAGAGGTTGTTCGGCGGGATCAGCGCGGTTGCCGGCGCGACGAAGACCGTGGAGCGCACATAGTCATGCGTCTGCGCCTGCTGGATCGGCCTGCGGATGGCGGCGTAGCGGAAGCCGTAGCCGCCGCGCTGCACCTGCAGCCGCGGCGCCTTGTCGGTCGAAGGGCGCAGCCACAGGCTGTCAGTTGCCTTGGCGCAGTCCACGCGCGCCGGCACCATGTCCGAGCTGTGCAGGCTCGAGCTGTGCGCGGAATCGATCGCACCCTCCAGCACCTGTGCCCAGTTGCAAGGCAGCAGCACCTTGGCGATGCTGACGCGGGTGTCCTCGGTCGGCGCCCAGCGTGGCGGCACGAATTCCGGCACCAGGTCCGCCGGTCCCATGTATGCCCAGACCATGCCGCCCCATTCCTTGACCGGATAGGCCTTGTGCTTGACTTTCTCTGCCATGCCGCTGGCTGCTGGCTCGGAGACCATCTCCAGCACGTTGCCCTCCACATCCATCTTCCAGCCGTGATAGAGGCAGCGCAGGCCGCCTTCCTCGTTGCGGCCGAAGACCAGCGATGCCCTGCGGTGCGGGCAATACTCGTCCATCACCCCGACGCGGCCGTCGCTGTCGCGGAACACGACCAGGTCTTCGCCGAACACGCGCGCCTTTACCGGCGCGCCATCGGGCTCCGTCACCTCCTCGAGCAGGCAGACCGGCGTCCAATGCCGGCGCATCAGCTGCCCCATCGGCGCATCGCCTTCCACACGGCACAACAGATCGTTTTCTTCCTTCGTCATCATTTGGGGGCTCCTGGCCAGCGCATCTCCGGCGCTGGCCGGTCTGGCGTTCTGGCTTTGCTTGAAAATACTTAGTGGCCTAAGAATAATCAGAGAAAACATCGATAGCAAGGCGGGACTGGGAAACCAAGGGAAAATACTTAGGAGGCTAACAAAAAGAGGACGTGCGCCGTCACAGTCACGTGCGCAATGCGCGGCCGGACGGGAAGCAAGGCATCGGCTTGCCAGATGCTCGGCGCAAGGCAAATAAGTGCCGGCTGCGAAACAGGTCGCAGCCTGGAAGATCGAGAGGGGGAGGGAGGAGGGGGGCGGGGGCGGCTGGAGATGTGTTGGGAAACAGGACTGCCAGCCGCAGTCCTCCCCTTGCAGTCGCGCAGTCGCTTACGCTTGCTCGATACCTTCCTGGTCGCGGGTCAGGTTGTCGATCATCACCAGCAGGGCGCGGCGAGTGTTGGCGACTTCTTCCGCGGCGAGATGCTGGACCGCCACCGCATTGACCTCTTCGGCCAACGGTACCAGCGTCTTGCGCAGCCGCTTGCCCAATGGCGTGAGGAACACATAGATGTTCTTGCGATTGGTCGGCCGGCGCTCCAGCGTGACATAGCCGAGCGCCTCCATGGCTTGCAAGGCCGCGAATGTGGTCGGCTCCATCACGCCCGCTTCGATGCTGAGCTCACGCTTGGTGATGCCGTCGCGTTCCCAGAGAATGCGCAGGAAGGTCCAGTGGCCAAGCTGCACGTCATGCTGGGAGAGTCGGTGCTGCAGCGCGCGCAGGAAGAACCGCGTCGCGTCTTTCACAAGGTGCGCAAGGCGATCATTGGGCACGTCGTCGTGCCAGCGGCGCAGGACGCGCTGGGCGATTTCCTGTTCTCTGAGTGCAGAGGCTTTCGACATAGGGCGGGAAGCAAGGACAAAGGCGTATTCTGCCACGGCTTGTCTGTGCTTTACGCAGGCTCCGCGGCCGGACGGACTTCCAGGTTCCTGCGCAGGACGACCGGCTTGGCGCCGGCGTGCTGCTTGCAGATCCAGTGCGCCAGCGCCGAATCCAGATGTTGGACATGCGCGGGGAACCAGTGCTCCAGTTCCTCCGCCAGCCGGCGCACTACCGCAACCTCCCCGCGTACGAGCCTTGCCTGCACACCGGATACAGAGGCCAGCACGGCCTTATGTTCGCCGATGTGGCACTTGCGCGGCGGAAAGGCCGTTGCCTCCATAAGGCTGTCCTCGTGCAGGAAATGCGTTCGTGCCAGTTGTAGCAGTTCCTCCAGCTTCTCCGCCAAGCCGTCAACAGGCGCTTCGCGCAGTGACTGGATAAGTGCCGCAAACTGTCGATGTTCGTCGTCAATCGCGCGATGACCGATCAGTAGCCCGTCATGCCAGTACATTGGATTGTGCGCTGCCATCATGCCTCGATCAACTTTGTTAGGAGCCTAAGCATTATAGGCGGGGCAGGTTCCGTAGGCAACGACAATGAGCATGGCGAGGAGTGCTGTTGGCTGCACGGCGTGGCGAAGACGCCCGGATCCCCGCAGTCCAGTGTCTCGATGCTGCTGCGGACCATGGTGGCGCGCGGCTACATGGAGTTCGACGCCCCAGCTTAGAACCTATTGCCCGTCGGTCTGCGTCGCGTTCCTGTGCGGGTGGACCACAAGAAAACAAGGCACCGGCGCCTCGCGGCCGCTTCCAGTGCCGCTCGCGAGGTGACCACCTCGCTCTGGGCTTCACGCAGGCGGTCGAGCAATTCCGCGCCGACCGTGGCGATCACGCGATGTTCCTGCAGTAACCGGCTGATGATGATCCGCGTGCCGGGATCCCGTTCCACGAGCAGCGCGTAGGCCACATCCTCACGGGGGTGGTGCACGCAATCGCCATAGTTGCGCATGTAGTGGATGATCGTGGCCATCAGGCCGTAGTCGGGCTGCTCGCCCTGATGGAAGGTGCTGACCTGCTTTTCCAGCAGGTCGAGCATTGAGGCGAAATGGATATGGTCGGTATGCCAGGCGGCAAGCGGTGTCGGGCTCGGGGTGGAAAGCGACGCCGCCCTCTGACTCGCCTCGACGCGAGAGGGTCACCACGGTTAGCCCGGTGCCAGCATCGCCTGCCGCGCACGCTGGCTAGCCGCGTGCGGCCGCCCGCCACGCCCCGGGCGGCTGCCCGAGGCGCCGCGTGAAGCTGCGCGTGAAGGTGGTCTGGTCCGGGTAGCCTGACGCCAGCGCGATCTCGGCCAGCGGCAGCGTGGATTGCGTCAGCAACTGCAGCGCGCGGTCCAGCCGCAGCCGGGTCTGGTAGCGGTGCGGGGTATCGCCGAAGGCCTCGGCAAACAGGGTCTGGAAGCGCCGCACGCTCCAGCCGAAATGCCCGGCGACTTCCGCTGCGCGCAGTGGCGAGGCCAGATTGGCGCGCAGGTAGGCGTCCACGGCCATCAGCGGGAATACCTGCTCGTCGCCGGGCATGCCGAGGCAGTCCGCGAGCGCCGCGGCCAGCGTGGCCGCCAGCTGCCAGTCGGTCTGCGGCCCGCGCGCTGCCGCGGCGGCGCGCCACGCCGCCAGCGCGCGCACGCGGCTGCCGAAGGCGCCGTCCAGCGAAAACGTGCGCGGGCGCGCCATCAGCCGCGCGGGCAGCGCCACTGACTGCGCCGGGAAGTCCGCCACCAGTTGCAGGTTGCCGTCGAAGCCCAGGAATTCATGATGGCTGCCGGCCGGCACGATCAGGCCGGTGCGGTCATCCACGCGATAGACGTGGCCGTCGATCTCCAGCTCGGTGGCGCCGGCCAGGCCGAACAGCAACTGGTGGTAGCCGTGCTGGTGGCCGTCCGGCTGCGGGCGGTAGTGCCGGTGCTCGACCAGCGGCGAGGCGTGGGGCTCAGCGGGCTTGGGCATGCCGCAACCTGCCGGGGGTCTGGCACAGCCACACGCCCGCGCCGGCCACCGCCATGCCCAGCGCCTGCACCGCATCCAGCAGTTCGCCGAACAGCAGCCAGGCCTGCAGCGCGGCCAGCGGCGGCGCCAGGAACATCAGCGCCGCGGCATTGGCGGCCTGGCCGCGCCGCACCAGGCTGACCAGCAGCCAGGTGCCGGCGCCCGACAGGCCGATCGCCGCCCACGCCAGCGCGGCCCACAGCGCCACGCCGCAATGCCAGTGCAGCGGCGCGTCGGCGGCCTGGATCGCCACCATCGCGGCGGCTACCAGCATGGCGCCCAGGTTCTGCCAGGCGGAGCTGGCGCGCAGGTCACAGGCGGCAATGGCGGTCTTCTGCAAGAGGGTTCCCATGGTGATGGAGACAATGGCCAGCGCGCCCAGCAGCACGATCCAGGGCGATAGGGCCGGCGCGGCCGTCTGCATGCCGGCCTGCATCGCCGGGGCGACCACCAGCGCGACGCCGAGCGCGCCCAGCGCCAGGCCCTGCCACGTCCGCCTGGAAGGTAGCTCTTTCAGCAGGGGAATGGCAAGCAGCGCGGTCAGCAGCGGCTGCAGCGCGCCCAGCAAGGCCATGATCGCCGGCGGCAGGCCCCTGGCCACGGCCCCGTAGCCGGCGCACAGGTAGACGCCCTGCATCAGCGCGCCGGCCAGCAGGTGGCGCGGCGCCTCGCGCAGCGGTGGCCAGGCCGCGCGCGCGGCCAGCGACCACGCCACGAACATCAGCCCCGCCACGGCAAAGCGGCCCAGCAGGAACAGGCTGGTATCGGCCAGCGGCACGATGGCCTTGCCGACGATAAAGCCGGTGGACCAGATCAGGACAAAGGCAACGGTGGGCAGCCAGGTGGCAGCGGACAGGGGGCGCGACATGAAAGCAGGCGTTTGCGTCGGGGCGGGATCGGATGGGCAAAACGCAAGGCTAGCCAGGCCGCGCGCCGCTGTCTTGGCAAATCCGGCAATCGGCATGCTGAAAGCATTGGTAACACTCCCGCAGCGCCTCCGGGTCAACGGATGTGCGCTTGCGACGTAACATAGTGATGGTCTGATCGAAAAAGGCGAGGAGGCGGGCATGAATCCGGCGCAGCATTCGAGACAACCCCGCCGTGGCGGGCTCGCCCCCTGGCGGGCCGCCGCGGCACTGGCACTGGCC
This sequence comes from Cupriavidus sp. UYPR2.512, assembly GCF_000379565.1. NCBI lineage: Bacteria > Pseudomonadati > Pseudomonadota > Betaproteobacteria > Burkholderiales > Burkholderiaceae > Cupriavidus > Cupriavidus sp. UYPR2.512. Next base: position 150,032 of record NZ_KB902852.1, read on the forward strand.
GCATGCCTGGCCGCCTGCGCACAGGTGCCGGCCGGGGCTGGCGGCAGCGCCGCCGCCACTGACCTGCGTTGGCTCAACACCGTCACCTACGGCGCTGACCAGGCCACCCTTGGCGACCTGCGCCGGCTGGGCCGCAAGGGTTTCCTCGACCAGCAACTGACGCTGCCGCTGGCCGATCCGCCCGAACTGGCGGCCGCCATCGCGGCCTTGCCCAACCTGCAGGCCGACGCCGCCGCGCAGATCCAGGCCGCGCGCGACGCCCGCCAGCGCATCGACGCGCTGCCCGACGACGACAGCAAGCAGCAGGCCCGCCAGGCGCTGAACGCGCAGGGCCGCGAGATCGAGGCCGATGCCGCGCGGCGCCACCTGCTGCGCGCGCTGTATTCGCCCGCGCAGCTGCGCGAGCAGATGACATGGTTCTGGATGAACCATTTCAACGTCTATTCGGGCAAGGGCCAGGTCCGGCTGCTGCTGGCCGACTACGAAGAGCGCGCCATCCGTCCGCACGCGCTGGGCCGCTTCCGCGACCTGCTGATGGCCAACGTGACTGCGCCGGCCATGCTGGTCTACCTCGACAACGCCCAGAGCAGCGCCAACCGCATCAACGAGAACTACGCGCGCGAGCTGATGGAGCTGCATACCATGGGCGTCGCCGGCGGCCCCAGCGGCTCCCGCTACACCCAGCAGGACGTGCAGGAGCTGGCGCGCGTGCTGACCGGCGTGGGCGTCAACCTGCGCGGCACGCCGCCGCCGCGGCTGCCGCCGGCGCGCGCGGGGCTGTACCGCAGCGAGGGCTTGTTCGAATTCAACCCCGCGCGCCACGACTTCGGCGCGAAGACGCTGCTGGGCCAGCGCATCGAGCCGGCCGGCTTCGACGAAGTGGCGCGAGCGGTGTCGATCCTGGCGCGCGAGCCGGCTACCGCGCGCTTTATCAGCGTCAAGCTGGCGGCCTATTTCATCGCTGACAACCCGCCGCCGGCGCTGGTCGAGCGCATGGCGCAGACCTTCACGCGCACCGATGGCGATATCGCCGCAGTGCTGCGCACCTTGTTTCTGGCGCCGGAGCTGGACCGGCAACTGGCCGCGCCCATGCGCAAGTTCAAGGATCCGATGGTCTATGTGGTGTCATCGATGCGGCTCGCCTATGAAGGCCGTCCCGTGACCAACCTGCGCCCGGTGATGAACTGGCTGAACCAGCTCGGCGAGCCGCTCTACGGCCACGTGGCCCCGGACGGCTATCCGTCGTCGGAAAGCGCGTGGGCCAGCTCGGGCCAGATGGTGCGGCGCTTCGAGATCGCGCGCGCGATCGGCTCGGGGCCGGCGGGACTATTTGCCGGCGATGGCGCGAGGCCGCGCGGCGCGCGCTTCCCGATGATCGGCAACAAGCTGTACTACGACACCATCGAAGCCACCCTTGGCCCCGCCACCCGCGCCGCGCTGGCCCAGGCCGAATCGCAGGCTGAATGGAATACCATGCTGCTCGGCTCGCCCGAGTGGATGCAGCGCTGATGGCGCAAGGAGCAGACCATGGAACGCCGACAATGGCTGAAAACGATGGGCGGAGCCACGCTGGGGCTGGCGCTGACCGCCATCACCTCGCGTGTCTATGCGCTGCCGGCGCAGGCCGATGCGCGCTTCCTGCTGGTGTTCCTGCGCGGCGGCTATGACGCCGCCAGCGTGCTGGTGCCGGCGGGCAGCGATTTCTATTACGCCGCGCGCCCCAATATCGCCATCCGCCGCCCGCCCGCGGCCGGTGCGGACGCTGACCCCAACGCGGCGGTGGCGCTGGCGCCGGCTTTTGCCGCCGACAGCGCCGCGCGCGGCATCGGCGACTGGGCGCTGCACCCGGCATTGGCCACGACCATGCTGCCGCTATGGCAGCGCGGCCAGCTGGCCTTCATGCCGTTCGCCGGCACGCACGACCTGTCGCGCAGCCACTTCGAGACCCAGGATGGGATCGAGGCCGGCTTGCCCGGCGAGGGCGAGGACCGCAAGGCCGTGGCCTCGCTGCGCGGCAGCGGCTTCCTGAACCGCCTGGCGCAGGCCATGGGCGGGCAGGCTGCGCCAGTGGCCTTCACCGACGGCTTGCCGATGGTGCTGTCCGGCCCGCGCGACGTGCCCAATGTCTCGCTCAAGGGCAGCGGCCGTACCCCGTTCGATGCGCGCCAGGCGAAGCTGCTGGCGCAGATGTACCGTGGCACCCGTTTCGAATCGCTGATCGATGAAGGCTTTGAGCTGCGCGAAACCGTGGCGCGCCAGGCGCAGCCGCAGCCTGGCATGTCAGGCAGCGACGCCGGCACCATGGCCACGCGCATGCAGGAAATGCAGGCCGCCAACCGCCGCTCGCTCAGCGCGCGCGGTTTCGAGGTCGAGGCCCGGCGCATGGCCGGGCTGATGCGCGAGCGTTTCAACCTGGGCTTTATCGACGTGGGCGGCTGGGACACCCACGTCAACCAGGGCGGCGCGCAGGGGCAACTGGCCAGCCTGCTCGACAACCTCGGCCGCGGCCTGTCTGCCTTTGCCGCCGAGATGGGGCCCGCCTGGGACAAGACCACCGTGGTGGTGCTGTCCGAATTCGGCCGCACCTTTCGCGAGAACGGCACGCGCGGCACCGACCACGGCCACGGCACGGTCTACTGGGCCGCGGGCGGCGCGGTGCGCGGCGGCCGCATTGCCGGCGAGCAGGTGGCGGTAGAACCGGCCACGCTCAACCAGAACCGCGACTGGCCGGTGCGCAATGAGTACCGGGCGGTGCTGGGCGGGGTGTTCCGCAGGCTGTACGGGCTGGATGAGGCGCGGCTGGCGCAGGTGTTTCCGGGGGTGCGGGGGCGGGATATCGGGTTGGTGTAGCCGCCCGCGCCGCGCTGTCCGGAGGGGGCGTTCAGTTGCTACCGTTGGCTGGGGTGATGACGGTGGGCGCGAGGGGCGTGACGGGCGCTGGGGGCGCAGGCGGATTTGCGGAAGCCGGGGAGGCAGGTGGGGTGTTGGGCGCCTGTTCCGCCTGAGGGGTTGGCGCCGGGGCGCTGCCCGCGCTCATGTCCTGCGGCACTGCAATCACCGTCTCCCCCCGGTCCAGCGCCAGGCTGGAGTCATCCGGGCCGACCTCCGCCGCGGCAGCCGATGCCGCACCGGCCGGCGGCGCGACCTCAGCCTCCGGCGCGGGCAACGCCGGCCGGCGCGGTGCCGGGCGCGGCGCCGGGGTCTCGCTGGCCTTGTCGCGCGTGAACAGCTGGCTGAACCAGCCGCGCAGCTGCGTGCCCAGCGATGCGAACAGGCTGGTCTCTTGGTGCTCGGCAAAGCGCGCGCGGCCGTCGACGATGCGCGAGCGCAGCGCGCGCTGGTAGAAGTCGCCCACCATCGGCAGGGCGCTGTGCGCGCCCTGGCCCCAGTAGTCGCTGCGCAGCGTGACGCGGCTGTCGTTGAAGCCGACCCAGGCGCCCGCCACCAGTTCCGGATGCATCAGGATGAACCAGCCGTCGGCGTTGTCCTGGGTGGTGCCGGTCTTGCCGGCCACGTCGGCGCGGATGCCGTAGCGCGAGCGGATGCTGGCGCCGGTGCCGCGGTCGATCACGTCGCGCATCACATCGAGCAGGGTTTGCGTGGCCGCGGCGGGCAGCGCGTGCTCGGCGCGGGCCGGCCGGAACACCTGCAGCACATTGCCCTGTCGGTCTTCGATGCGCGTCACCATGGTGGGCGCGATGTAGTCGCCGGCGTTGGCGATGGTGCTGTAGGCGGCCACCATCTCCTTGAGCGTGACCGGGCTGGTGCCCAGCGCCAGCGACGGCACCACGTCGAGCTGGCTGTCGCGCACGCCCATGTCGCGCGCCAGCCGCGCCACGCGGGACGGCCCCACTTCGTGCATCAGCTGCGCGGTGATGGTGTTGCGCGAATAGACCAGGCCGTCGCGCAGCGACATGGCGCGGCCGGTGGGGCGGCCTTCATCGGTGGGGCGCCAGACTTCGCCGCCGGCCAGTTCGATTTCAACGGGCTGGTCCACCAGCGTGTCGTCGGGCGTCTTGCCCTCTTCAAAGGCCGCACCGTAGACAAAGGGCTTGAAGGTCGAGCCCGGCTGGCGGCGCGCCTGCTGCACGTGGTCGAACGCGTCCTGGGTGTAGTCGCGGCTGCCGACCCAGGCGCGGATCTCGCCGTTGCGCGGGTCGATGGCGAGGAAGCCGGCCTGGATGCGCGTCTTCTGCTGGTGCAGCGCGCGCATGAAGGCATGGTCGGACATCAGATGGCGCAGCGCCTCTTCCGGCGCGGTGCCGGCGGCGATGGCGGCACGGTACTCGGGGGTCTCGCGCACGAAGGCCTGCACCAGCGGCATGTTGGCGGCCCAGCCCGCGCGCGGCGCCCAGGCCGCGTTGGCGATGGCCTGGAGCCGGTTGCCCTGCTGCACCACGGCCTGCGTGGCCATGGCCTGCAGGCGGGCGTCGATGGTGGTGTGCACCACCAGGCCATCGGCGTAGATGTCGTAGCCGTTGCGGTCGGCCCAGCCGATCAGCCACTTGCGTAGCTGCTGCGCGAAGTGCGGCGCGGGGCCGGGCGGCTCGGTCTGGCGTTCGAAGTCGATGCGCAGCGGGCGCTTCTTCAACTGCTCGTAGCGCGCCGCATCGAGCTTGCCGCGCTTGACCATCTGGCCCAGCACGATATTGCGCCGGTCGAGCGCGCGCTCGGGGTTGAGCACCGGGTTGTAGTAGCTGTTGCCCTTGAGCATGCCGATCAGCGTGGCGCTCTGCAGCACGTCCAGCGAGCGGGCCGGGCGGTCGAAGTACGTGCGCGCCGCCATCTCGATGCCGAACGCGTTGTACAGGAACGGCACGGTATTGAGATAGGTCTCGAGAATCTCGTCCTTGGTATAGAGCGCCTCGATCTTCAGCGCGGTGATGGCTTCCTTGAGCTTGCGGGTCAGCGTGGGCGCGCGGCCGATTTCATCGGGATACAGGTTGCGGGCCAGCTGCTGGGTGATGGTGGAGCCGCCCTGGCGGTCGCCGGAAAAGGTACGCACCGCGGCCGAGGCCAGCCGGCGCCAGTCCAGCCCGTGGTGCTGGTAGAAGCGATGGTCTTCGGTGGAGATCAGCGCAGCCACCACATTGGGCGAAATCTGCGACAGCGGCACCCAGTCGCGGTTGGCCCACTTGAACACCGCCAGCTCCTTGCCGTCGGCGGACAGCACCTGGGCCGGCTGCTCGGACTTGGCCTTGCGGATATCGCTGATGCCCGGCGTGAACGGGATCAGGACCATCACATAGAGCAGGAAGGCGGCCGGGATGGCGGCCAGGCCTACCAGCACGCCGCGCCGCGTGGGGCGCAGCGACCCGGGCCGGGTCAGGCCGGCGCGTGCAAAGCGCGCGGCCATGCCTGACAGGCGTTGCTGAAGGGGGGCAGGCAATGAAGCCTGCAGCGAGGCGAGCAGCGGGGCAAGCCGGGTCTTGATCTCAGCCAGCCTCATGAGGCGAAGCGGTCGAGGCACAGGCACATGGCGGCACGGGGCACTGGCATTACCGTCGTCGTAAAAGCCTGCATCCTACCAAAACGTTCCCGTTGGTTACAGGGAAAACCCCCATTCGGGGACTATCCGCTACTTCCTGCTGTAAAGCATGGGTCACAAAGGCTTCATGTTGCGTTGCGACAATGCCGAGTCCGCAACTTGTGCGGACGATGCGCCGTTGCCGGCTTGCCCGGCTGGATCGGGTTGGCCTGGCCGACACGGCCCGGGTCCGGCGCGGTGTCGTGCCTCAAACAGAACACAGAGAAATTACAGTGAAGAAAGCTCTCCTTGCAATGACGGCAGCAGCGGCCGCGTCGGCCGTATCCGGGGTGGCGTCGGCCCAGTCCGTGTCCAACGTGACGCTCTACGGCATCGTCGATGCCGGCGTCGAAGTGATCAGCAACGTGCCGGGCAGCAACGGCGCCCAGGGTACGGCAACGCGCCTGAACTCCGGCAACTTGTCCGGCTCGCGCTGGGGCCTGCGCGGCACCGAAGACCTGGGCGGCGACCTGAAGGGTATCTTCGTGCTGGAGAGCGGGTTCGACATCGACACCGGCATCTCGGGCCAGGGCAACCGCCTGTTCGGCCGCCAGGCCTACGTCGGCCTGCAGGGCGGCTGGGGCGCGGTCACGCTGGGCCGCCAGCAGAACGCGCTGTACGACCTGTTCGGCGCCTTCGACCCGATGGGCGTGGGCCCGCGCTATTCGCTGAACAGCGTTGACTCGGCCTTCAACGGCCGCGCCGACAACGCCATCAAGTACACCGGCAAGTTCGGCGGCCTGACCGCCACCGGCTTCTACAGCTTCGGCCGCGACAACAACGGCGAAATCCCGGGCGAGCCCAAGGTCGCGCGCAACTTCGGCGGCGGCCTGTCGTACGCCGCGGGCGGCTTCTCGGTCGGCGCTGCTTACGACCAGTACCAGGGCGCCACGGTGGCGCTGCAGGACCGTGCCGCCAAGCGCGCCGCGGTGGGTACGGCCTATGCCTTCGGCGGCGCCAAGGTGTTTGCCGGCTACCGCTGGCTGAAGGACGACGGCGTCTCGAGCGCCAGCGCCGCTTCGACCCGCAGCAACGTGTACTGGGCTGGCGCGCAGTACCGCTTCACGCCTGCCTTCCAGCTGACCGGCGCGGCCTACTACAACGACACCCGCAATAGCGATGCGGATCCGTGGATGTTCGTGCTGTCGGCGGACTACTCGCTGTCCAAGCGTACGGACGTGTACCTGAATGTTGGCTACTCGAAGAACAAGTCAGGTTCGGCGCTGGGCCTGAATGGTGTTGGCACGGTGGTGGCTGGTGAGAACCAGACCGGTGCTACCGTTGGCCTGCGTCATCGCTTCTGAGCGTAACCGCCTGATGCCCGCCTTGCAGGTTGCGATGCCTGCATTGGTGGGCGATTAACTGTCATATCGACACCTGCGGATTGCATTGCGGGGTTCGTTGGGCCGGTTGGTTTGATCGGCCCTTTTTTTCTGATCCTCGCCCTGGTGGCGGGGTGTTCTTGTTGTTGCCATTAACGATGTCTACCGATACCCCGCCGCCCCAATAAACTGCCCAAACCTCTCACACCAGATCACCACCGCCCCATACCGCGCCGGATCCACACCAGCCGGCAACGCTACGGTGAAGTTGCCAAAGGTCTTCAGCTCGCCAACTTGCAGCGACCGGTCCTTGATCCGAAGGAAGGCCTCCTTATTGTCGACAAACTCCGGGGCCAGGTAGATCCGATAGTCCGGCCCTGGCGCAACGATGCCTTCGAAGGCAAGCGCCTGCGGCGAAACATGGAGCTGGCCGCTGGCCCAGTGCAGTGCGTCGCTGCCCGCCAGGTCCTTGCGGAAGGTGCCGGTGTACCGCGACTGTTGTGATACAGCCTGCACTTGCTCGGCACTGGCACCGGCCTGTTCTGTCAGGATCGGCAGGACATAGATGCCCGCGGCAAAGCCCGCCGCCAGCGCGGCAAGGTGGGTCAGCACAAGGACGGCGGGCTTGCGGAGCGGGTTGGCCAGCATGTTCTTTCTCCCGAAAGCATGAGGATGCGGATATGTCGGTGCCGGGGCCGGATCCTGACAGATCTGTGGTGCCTTAGCACATTCGCAACGGTTTCACCAATCCAACACACGGAAGTGGTTATGATTTGGTAGTCGACTTGTCGAGAAGCTGCCTATGACCCTCCACGTCACGATCCGCACCATCCGTACCGGCACGCTGCAATCCGCCCGCTATCAGGCGCGGGTTTATCTCACCACCGATGCCGAGGCCCTGCCGTTGCTTGCAACGGATTGGAGCGAGCGCGAGGCCGAGGCCTTCCGTACCGCGCAATTCTGGGCGCAGCGCAACGCCTATGTGGTGTCTAATCCACGCGCCGGGACTTTCTACGGAGTTTCGTGCCGGCGCTGAAGCCGGCCCGCGGTTGGCGCGGTGCCCCCGCGTTGTGGCTGGCGGCCATCCTGGCCCTGGCCGGCTGCACCGCCGAAAACGTCATCGGCGTCCTGTCGGGCGGCCGCGATGGCTTGTGGCGCAACGTGCAGCAGCGCTGCCTTGGCAAGCCAGCGGCGGCTCATCCCGATTGCGCGCAGGTGGACCGGTCCCAGGGGCTGGTGCTCTACAAGGACGCGATCGGCAAGTCGCATTACCTGGTGATTCCGGCACTGACGGTGACCGGCATCGACGACGCCAAAGCCTGGGACGGCGCGGGCGCCAACCCCTGGGCCTTCGGCTGGGCCGCGCGCGGCATCGTCGCCCGCTCGCTTGGCAAGGCCGTGCCTGACGACATGCTGGGCCTGGCGATCAATTCCCGCGCCTCGCGCAGCCAGGACCAGCTGCATATCCATCTCGATTGCATCAGCGCTGCCGCGCGCGCCGTGGTCAATGGCGCGGCCGGGCCGATCGGCACCGGCTGGACCGCGCTGCGGCTCGAGGACAAGCCGGTGCGCGCGATCTTTGTGCCGGCCAGCGCGCCGGTGCTGGCGGTCGACCCTTTCCAGCTTGTGCGTGATGGCACCAAGGGGAGCGCGGCCGCAGCGCCGCCGGACCGCGGCATCTTTGTCACCTATGTGCAGGAACGGCAGGGCGGGGCAGGCTTTGTCGTGATCGACCAGCCCGTTGACACGGCGGCTGGCAGCAACGGCCACGCCAGCGATTTCCTGGACCGGCGTTGCCGGCTGGCTGAAGGCTTGTCGAGCGCGCCGGGCTGATCGGCGGCCAGCCCGCCGGGCCTCACTGCGCGCGGGCGCCCGAAGCCGCGGGCGTTTCAACGCGTTTCGCGGGCATTCCGGCGGGCTTGGCGGGCGTCCTGCCGGGTGCCGCCAGCGCGTCCAGCGCCTTGGCCGCCGCCAGGTGCTGCGGGATCATCAGCCCTGCGCGCGCCGTTGCCACGGCGATCTGCGCGCCCTGGGCGCTGCCGCGGGCGACAAAGTCGCGCCCGTGGCGGTAGACCAGCCGCGTCAGCTCGGCCACCTCGGTATCGGACAGGTCCGGCCCGGTCACCAGGATCGCCGCCGTGGCGATGGTGCGCACCGGCGCGTGCAGCCCGGGATAGGTGCCCGGCGCGATGGTGGCGCGGAAATAGCCCGCCTTCTGCCCGACCATCGCGGTGATGGCCCGTTCATCCAGCGGCAGCAGCCGCAGCGGCATTTCGCCCAGCGCGTCGCGGATGCTGTCGGCCGGCACGCCAATCACCTGGATCACCGCGTCGACCTGGTTCTGGCGCAGCGCCACCAGCCCGGTGCCCAGCCCCACTTCCTCGGCCTTGTAGTCCTTGTCCGTCAGGCCGTGCGCAGCCAGCACGCGCAGCGCGGTCATGCGCGAGGCTGAGCCGCGCTCGCCCAATGCAATGCGCTTGCCGCGCAGGTCCGACACCGAGCGGGCGGGATCGCCGTCGCGCACCAGCACGTGCACGGGCTCGGGGTAGAGGCTGCCGATGGCGCGCAGCGAAGCCTGCGGGCCGTCTTCGGCAAATGCGCCCTTGCCCTCGTAGGCGTCCAGCGCGGCGTCGCCCTGCGCCAGCGCCACCGAGACCTTGCCCTCGCGCAGCAGGCGCAGGTTCTCTTCGCCGCCGTGCGTGACCAGCGGGATCGCGCGCACGCGCGCCCCGTCCACCAGCGCCTTCGCAAAGCGCAGGTACTGACCGTGTTCGGCGCCGGCGGCAATGGCATAGCCCTCGTCGACCCGTGCCAGCCGCGCGCGGATGTTGGCGTGCGCGGTGGTCAGCTCCTGCTCGATCACCGCGCGCTGCGCCGGCGAGGCATCCTTCTGCACGGATTCGATCACCTTGCGCATCGCCTCGAGGATCGCCGTCGGTCCGCTTGGCGCGTTGGTGGCGACCGCCGGGGCTTCGGCAGGGCGGTAGCCGGCCGGCAGCACGCTGACCCAGCGCCCGCCGTCGCGCCGGTACAGGGCGGTGCCATGCGCGCGGATGATGTCGCCGGCCTTGTTGCCGCCGCTGGTGATGCCGGTGATGCCGCGCGGGCCCGCGCCCAGCGCCGACACCAGCCCGGCCACGCCAGGTGAATCCCATGCGCCGAAGTCGTAGTCGCGCAGCAGCTTCAGTTGCGCGTCGAAATACACCACGCGGCGGATTTCGCCGGCCGGGGCCTTGGTGTCAGCCTGCGAGCCGCGCCGGTGCAGGCCGGCCAGCTCCACCGTGCCCGGCGGCAGCGCCTGCGCCAGCCGCTCGTTGATGCCGGTGCGGATGCCGTCGGCGGGCGGGCCGCCGCCGCAGCCTGCCAGCCAGGCGCTGGCCAGCAAGGCAAAGAGGAGGGTGAAGAGGGTGCGGCGCATGTCAGCCTCCGATCAGCGGCAACGCGAGCAGCATGGTCAGCACGAAGGCGTTCATCAGGTCGACGAAAAACGCGCCGGCCAGCGGCGTGATCAGGTAGCTGGTGGGGGCCGGCCCGTAGCGGGACGTGATGGCGCGCATATTGGCCATGGCGGTGGCGGTCGATCCCATGTTGAAGCCGATGAAGGCGGCCGAGGTGACCGCGGCCTCATAGTCGCGCCCCATGAAGCGGAAGCAAACCAGCACCACATAGAGGATGATGAAGACCACCTGCATGGCGATGATCAGCAGGAAGGGGCCGGCGGACAGCGCCACCTCGGCCAGGTCCAGTGCCATCATCGTCATCACCAGGAACAGCGACAGGCAGATATTGGTGATCAGGTCGGTGGCGCGGTCGTCAAAGCGCACGCCGGCAAAGGGCAGCAGGTTGCGGATGGCGATGCCGAGCATCATGCACCACAGGAAGCCGGGGATGGTGATGGCGCCGGTCGGCAACTGCGCGGCAACCCAGCGCCCGCCGATCACCGCGGCCAGGATACCTGCCAGCGATGCCAGCGCACCCACGGTGGTGATCGGCGAGACGGCTGCCGCTTCTTCCTCGGTGTCGCCGGCCTCGCGCGCGGTCGAGCGCAGCTTGTTGCGCGAGATCAGGTACTGCGCCACCGGGCCGCCGATGATGCCGCCCACGATCAGGCCGATGGTGGCGACCGTCATCGACAGGTCCATCACCGCCTGCAGGTTGTTGACCTCGGCAAAGCGCTCGGCATAGGCGGCGCCGGTGCCGTGGCCGCCCACCAGCGTGATCGATCCGCTCACCAGCCCGAAGATGGGGTGCAGGTCCAGCGTCCTGGCCATGGCCACGCCTACCACGTTCTGCACCACGATATAGGGCAGCAGGATAATCAGGAAGATCACCAGCGCCTTGCCGCCGCGCTTGAGCATGCGCAGGTCGGCGCAGAGCCCGACGCCGCCGAAGAACATCAGCAGCAGCACCGGCTTCATGCCGGGATCGATCACCACGCGGAAGTTCAATGCCGCCACCGCCACCGAGGCGATGATCGCGAACAGCAGCCCGCCGGTGACAGGGTCGGGAATGTTGTAGCGCGACAGCGCGCCGACGCTGCGGTTGACCAGCGTTCCGATCAGCAGCACCACCACGGCGGTCAGCAATGAGCCCAGCAGGTCGAGGTTCATCGGGGGCGTCCTGGCAGTTGAAGTTGCGGGGAATGCCATCGGGCGCCGCTGGCCGTGCCGGGGGTGCACTGGCCGCAGGCAGGGCCTGACGGGGAGCATGCATCACTACGGGTTGTAGACGCGCGGGTGGAATAAGGCAAGAAATGGATAGGGCGGGGCAGTGACGACCGGGCCTTGAATGCCGATGCCGTGCTCCCTCTCCCGCACGCGGGAGAGGGGAGCAAACCGGCAGGGAGCGACTCGCTCAGCGCGCCCGCAACGCGTCCACGATATTCATCCGCGCCGCCCGAACCGCCGGCAGGAAACCGCCCACGAGCCCCATCGCCATCGAGAACGCCAGCGTCTGCAGCGCAATGGCCGGGGTCAGGATGAAGCGGAACGAGAGGTCCGCGAAGGTCTGGAAGTTGATGGTCGAGAACGAGGCGAACTGCATCAGCGCGGCGCATGCCAGCCCCGCGAAGCCGCCTACCAGCCCCAGCAGCGCGGCTTCGATCAGGAAGGCGGCCAGCACGTTGACGCGCTTGAAACCCAGCGCGCGCAGCGTGCCGATCTCCGCCACGCGGTTGGCCACCGAGGCGTACATGGTGATCATGGCGCCGATCATCGCCGCGATCGAAAAGATGGTCGACAGCGTGAAGCCCAGGATATTGATGAAGCTGGACAGCGCCTTGGACTGGTCGCTGTAGAAGGCCTGCTCGCGCTTGGCCTCGTCCGCCAGGCGCGGGTCGACGTCGATATCGGCGCGAAAGCGGTCGAACAGCGCCGTATCCGCCAGCCGCACCACCATCGATGAATACGCATTGCGCCGGAACGACTGCATCAGCTGGTCCACGTCGCCCCAGATTTCGGAGTCGAAGCCGCTGCCGCCGGCGTCGAAGTGGCCGACCACGGTCCAGTCGCGCTGGGCAAAGCGCAGGTGCTCGCCGATCTGCACCCCGGCAAAGCCGCCGGCGATGCTGCTGCCGGCGATGATCTCGGACGAGCCCGGCCGGAACATGCGCCCGGCTACCAGCCGCACCTGCGGGCGCAGGTCCATGCCCGGCGGCGAGATGCCGCGGATCACCACGTTGGACGGCTGCCCGGTGCTGGTCTTGGTGAGCGAGATCAGCACCACCGCCTCGCGCGAGGCCAGCGGGCGGCCCGCGCCGCTCATGGCCACGGCCGGGTGCATCTCCATGATGCTGGCCTGGTCGCGGTTGACCGCGCTCTGGATCTCGGTCTCGGCGCCCTTGCGGATCAGCACCACGTTGTTCTGCTCGCCGGTGGTGACCAGGGTCTTCTTCAGGCCGGCGTCCAGCATCAGCATGGTGGCAAAGACGAACACCACCAGCGCCAGCCCGCCCGCGGTCAGGGCGGTGGTCAGGCGCCTGGCCCACAGGTTGCGCGCGATATAGGTCAGCGGGATCGCCACGTCAGCCTCCGTGCGCTAACCGATGGCCCGCAGGCCCTCGACGATGCGCACGCGCGCAGCCTGCACCGCCGGCACGATGCCGGCAAAGACGCCCACCGCCAGCGCGCAGGCAGCCTGCAGTTGCATGGTCTGGGGCGACACGGTGAAGACCGGGAACACGCCGCCTACTGCCTGCTTGAAGGCGGCGGCCACCGGCGGCGTCGCCAGCACGCCGAGCGCGCCGCCGGCCACGCAGATCGCCAGCGACTCGCCGAACACCAGCAGCGCCAGGAAACCGGGGCCGAATCCCAGCGCCTTGAGCGTGGCATATTCCACAGTGCGCTCGCGCGCGCTCATCGCCATGGCGTTGGCCATCACCGCCATGATGATCACGATCACCACGTAGGACACCACGCGGATCGCCGCGATGATCTGGTTGGACATGGCGACAAAGCCCAGCTGGAAGGCCTGCTCGGTTTCGGTCAGCGTTTCCGCCAGCGAATTGCGGAACACCGCATCGACATTGCGCGAGATCGCGGCGGCGTTGTCGGGGTTGTCCACGCCCAGCACAAAGACGCCGACCTGGTCGGCCTGGCGCGGGGTGCGCTTGCGCACGGTTTCGTTCAGGTATTCCCAGTGGAACACCATCTGGCGCGTGATGGTGCTCTCGTCGCGCCCCTCCATGATGCCGCGCACCACGAACTCCCAGGTGCCGGGGTAGATGGTGCCCTTGATCGGGATCACGTCGCCCACCTTGAAGCCGTACTGGTCGGCCAGCTGGCGCCCCACCAGCGCGCCCTTGCGGTCGCGCTGGTAGTCGGCGCGCTGCGTGGCGGGCACGATGAATTCCGGGTAGAGGTCAAGGTAGCTGTCGGATACCGCGAACTGCGCGAAGAATTTCTTCGGATCGCGATAGACGCCGCCGAACCAGTTGGAGCGCGCCACCAGTGTCACGCCGTCGACGCCCTTGATGCGGCCTTCGTAGCTCAGCGGCAGCGGAAACACCAGCGAGATCGCATTGCGCGTGACCAGCCGCGCGCTGGATGCCGCCGACGCGCCCGCATACCAGGCGTCGATCACTGTCTGCAGCAGCCCGAACGCCAGCACCGCGATCACCAGCCCGAACACCGTCAGCGCGGTGCGCAGCTTGTGCCGCAATGCATTGCGGGTGATCAGCTTGAGCGCGTACATAGGGTTCTGGGATCAGGCAACCTCGCCACGGATCAATTCCCCCTTCTCCAGGTGCACCAGCGACCCGGCCGCGGCCGCGGCGTGCGCGTCGTGCGTGACCATGATGATGGTCTTGCCGGCGTCGGCATTGAGCCGCTGCATCATCGCCAGGATCTCGGCGGCGGAGGTGCGGTCGAGGTCGCCGGTGGGCTCGTCGGCGACGATCAGCGCAGGGTCGGTGATCAGGGCGCGCGCAATGGCCACACGCTGCTGCTGGCCGCCCGACAGCTCCGACGGGTAGTGGCTCATGCGGTCGGCCAGGTTGACCATGTCCAGCACCAGTTCCACGCGCGCGCGCCGCTCCGCGCGCGGCAGGCTGGTCAGCATCAGCGGCAGCTCCACGTTCTCGAACGCGGTCAGCACCGGCATCAGGTTGTAGAACTGGAAGATAAAGCCGACGTTGGCGGCGCGCCAGTCGGCCAGCCCGGCTTCCGGCAGCCGCGTGATGTCCAGGCCCGCCACGTGCAGCGTGCCGCTGTCGGGCCGGTCGATGCCGGCGATCAGGTTCAGCAGCGTGCTCTTGCCCGAGCCGGACGGGCCCATCAGCGCAACGAACTCGCCTTCGCCGATTTCCAGCGAGATATCTGTCAGCACCGGAACGGTCTGCACGCCGCGTCGATAGGATTTGGCGACGTGGCTGATCTGCACCAGGGGCGCGGCGCGCATGCGGCCCCCTTCAGCTGGCCTCGTCACGGCTTGGCCACGGTGATGCGGTCGCCGTCGCTGAGCTTGTCGCCCGGCGACAGCACCAGCACGTCGCCGGGCTTGACACCCTGCACGGCCACCAGTTCGCCGACCTTGCCGCCGGTCTTGACCTGAACCTCATGCGCCCGGCCGTCCTTCACCACATAAGCCAGCTCCCGGCCCTGCTGCTTGACCACGGCGGCGGGCTGCACCGCCACCACCGGCTGGCGGTCCTGCGCCGAGGCCGGGCGCGACAGGAAGGCGATCTTGGCGCTCATGTCCGGCAGCACGCGCGCGTCGCGGTCGACAAAGCGCACCTTGACCAGCACGGTGGCCTTGGAGCGGTCCACCGTTGGCACGATGCGCGACACCTGCCCCGCCAGCCGCAATCCGGGCAGCGCATCCAGCAGCAGCTCGCACGGCTGGCCGGCGCGGATCTTGCCGATATTGGATTCGGCGACATCGGCTTCCACCTCCAGCGTCTCCATGTCGGCGATGGTCACGATCGCGCCCTTGGTGTCGGCGGCGGCAGAGAAGGGGGTGATGTTGTCGCCCACGTTGGCATGCTTGACCAGCACTACGCCATCGAAGGGCGCGCGCACCACGGTCTGCTCCACCGCGACCTCGGCCGCGCGGGCATTGGCCTGCGCCGAGGCGATCGACGCGCGCGAACTGTTGACCGAGGCCCGCGCCTTGTCAAAGCGCGCCACGTCGGCGTCGTACTGGGTGCGAGAGATGGCGTTCGGCACGATCAGGATCTTCGAGCGGCGCAGGTTCACCTCAGCGTCCTTCAGTTCGGCCTGCTGCAGTGCCAGGTTGGCCTGTGCCACCTGGACCTGTGCCTGAGCCTGCGCGAACGAGGCGGCAACGTCCTTGCTCTCCAGCCGCGCGATGACCTCGTCCTTCTTCACGTGCGAGCCCTCCAGCACGCCCAGCCATTCCAGCCGGCCCTGCGCCTTGGACGCAACCGCCGCCTTGCGCTGCGGCACGACATAGCCGGTGGCATTGAGCACGGTGAAATTCTGCGTGGGATAGGCGGAGGTGACAGTGGCGGTGTGCACCGCCTGCGGCCCGGCCAGCTTCATGGCGATGCCGATCAGGGCCAGCACGACCAGCGCGATCACTGCATAGCGTAGCCACCTGCGCCGGGGGCGGATGCTGGCGCCGGCCGTGGCGGCGCTCCGGTCGATTTTCAGCCTGGACAGGTCGTGGTCAGCCACTGCGCGCTTCCTCTCGCTGTGATGGGCGGGACTCCCAGTATAGCGGCGAGTGAAAGGGTGTCCATTGCTTGCGAGAGGGGAGCAAACCGCTGGCGTTGGGGGGCGGTCAAGGCTCGGCTTCCACCGCCAGCTTCAGCTTCGCCAGCGCGAAATCCCATTGCCGCCCGATCGCTTCCAGCGACCGGCGCGCGGCTTCGACCTGGCCGGGCTCGAACTGCCACAGGCGCTCGCGGCCGGCGCGGCTGTCGCGCACCAGCCCGGCCTGCGCCAGCACCTGCAGGTGCTTGGTAACCGCCTGGCGCGTCATGGCGCTGCCCGCGGTCAGCTGCGCGATCGACATCGCGCCGCCCGCGCACAGCGCCGCCACCAGCCGCAGCCGGGTTTCGTCGCCAAGCGCGGCGAAGATGGTCGCGGCATCGCGCAGTTCCGGCGCAGGGAAGGTTTCAGGCTGTGCCGCTGACATGCTTCCGGATGTTTTCCATCTGCCCGTCCCAGCCGCCGCTGTTCATGCGGAAGGCCTCCATGCGGCGTTCGGGCGGGATCTGGTCGAAGCCGGATTCGACCACGGTCAGCAGCGTGCCGCCTTCGGCTTCCTTCAGCTCGAACACCACCAGCGTGGGCGGCTCGGCCGAATAGTCGCGGCCGCGCTCCATCGGCGCCGGATGCCAGCGCCAGGACAGCAGCCGCGGCGGCTCCATGCGCTCGACCTCTACGTCGAACTTCAGGTACTCATAGCCGGGATAAGTGATGCTGCCCACGGCGCGCTTGCCGGGCGCGAAGGTCACGCCGTCGAATTTCACGCCGAACCAGCTGCCGAAGGTGTCGGCATCGGCCAGCGCGTGCCAGACGCGGTCGATGGGGGCGGCCAGCACGATGCTGCGCTCGATGCGGTCGGTGGATGAGGTCATGTCCGGTCTCCTTGTTCAGGCTTGAATAGGCAACGCAGTGGTTGCATGTTAGGAGACCGGATGGTGAAATGCAACCAAAAGGTTGCGAACTGCCGCGGTGTGGTCAGAGATCCAGCACCAGCCGCTGGCCCTTGCAGCGCGACACGCACAGCATCATCGTCTCCTGCGCGGCCTTTTCGGCAGCCGACAGGGGGTTGCCCCCCTCTCCCGCTTGCGGGAGAGGGGCCGGGGGAGAGGGCAGGCACTGGCATACCGACACGCGTTGCTTCGTCGATACTCCGGCCCTCTCCCAACCCTCTCCCGCAAGCGGGAGAGGGAGCACGCAATCAGTCAGCAGTCCGGCGCTGCCGCATCAGGCGAATGCCGCGTCCGGCCTGAATGCGCCGCGCCCCGGCGCCAGCGCTGACGCCGGTTCCGCATCCAGCTTGAATTCCCCCACCACGCGCTGCAACTCGGTGGCCTGGCCCGCCAGCGCCTGCGAGGCGCTGGCCGCCTGCTCCACCAGCGCCGCATTCTGCTGCGTCACGGTATCCATCTGCGCCACCGCCTCGTTGACCTGCGCGATGCCGGCGCTCTGCTGTTCAGACGCCGCGGTGATCTCGCCCAGCAGCCCGGTCACGCTGGCCACCGCCTGAACGATCTCCTGCATGGTTGCGCCGGCCTGGCCCACCAGCGCCGAGCCGCTGTCCACCTGCTGCACCGAATCGTCGATCAGTTGCTTGATCTCCCGCGCCGCCGACGCGCTGCGCTGCGCCAGCGTGCGCACCTCGCCCGCCACCACGGCAAAGCCGCGGCCCTGCTCGCCCGCGCGCGCCGCTTCCACCGCCGCGTTCAGCGCCAGGATATTGGTCTGGAAGGCAATGCCTTCGATCACTTCGATGATGTCCGTGACCTTGCGCGAGCTGGCGCTGATCGCCGACATGGTCTGCACCACATTGCCCACCACTTCGCCACCGCGCGCGGCGATGCCCGATGCGGTTGCCGCCAGCCCGTTGGCGGCGCGGGCGCGTTCGGTGTTCTGCTGCACCATCGAAGTCAGCTCGCCCATGCTCGACGCCGTCTCTTCCAGTGCCGCCGCCTGCTCTTCCGTGCGCTGCGACAGGTCGGTATTGCCTGCGGCAATCTGGTGCGAAGCGGTGGTGATCGAATCAGTGGCAGCGCGGATGCGTGTCACCAGGTCGGTCAGCATGTCTTCCATCTCTCCCAGGCCGCCCAGCAGCCGGCCAAACTCGCCGCCTCGCTCGGTGTCGAACTCCTGGCTGAGATCGCCTGCCGCCACGGTTTCGGCAATGTAGACGGCCTCGGCCAACGGGGCCTCGATGCTGCGTGCCAGCGCCCAGACCGCGCCCACCGCCAGGCATAGCCCACCCACGCCCAACGCGATCAACAGGCGCCGCGCATCGGCCGCATCCTGCATCCGCGGCATGGCCACCGCGATCCCGATCGCCATCAGCGACCACATGGCGCCAAACGCCGCGCCCAGGCGTATGCGAATCCCCAGGTTCTGCATGTCTCTCTCCCGTTTCCACCCCAGAAGTGCAGGCACCGGCGTGCCGGCTGCCTGTCTTGCCAATGTCCTTCGCTGGCCAACTCTTGCTTAACGGCAGGGACGGCGCGGTCTTTAGCAGTTTCCTGGGCAAGCCGGCCTATGCCGCCGCCGCGGAGTCCGCGTAGTCGGTATACCCCCGCGCATCTCCGCCAAACAAACTCTGGCTGTCAAAACCAGCCAGCGGCAGGCCGGCCGCAAAGCGTGCCGGCAGATCCGGGTTGGCGACAAAGGGGCGCCCGAACGCGACCAGGTCGGCCAGCCCTTGGCCCAGGATGCGTTCGGCGCGGGCCTGGTCATACTTGCCGGCCACGATTACGCGTCCCTTGTAGGCGGCGCGCAGCGCGTGGCGGAAGTCTTCGGGGATCTGCGGCGCGTCGTCCCAGTCCGCTTCCGCCAGGTGGATATAGGCCACGCCTGCTGCATCGAGCCGCTGTGCCAGCTGCAGGATGGTCGGAATGATCTCCGGGCAGTTCATGTTGCGCTGGGTGATGAAGGGCGCGAGGCGGATGCCGGTGCGCTCGGCGCCAGCTTCGCCGGCCACGGCGGCGACCACTTCTTCGGCAAAGCGGATGCGGTTGGCGATGGAGCCGCCGTAGGCGTCGGTGCGGTGGTTGGCGGTGGTGCGCAGGAACTGGTCGACCAGGTAGCCGTTGGCACCGTGGATTTCCACGCCGTCAAAGCCGGCGCGCATGGCGTTGGCGGCGCCGCGGCGGAAGTCTTCGATCACGGCGCGGATATCGGCCCCGGTCATGGCGCGCGGCACCGGGCAGTCGACCATGCGGCCGACGCCGTCGTCGCCGGCGACCCAGACCTGCGCATCGGGCGACAGCGGCGACGGCGCCACCGGCAGTCCGTCGGCATGGAAGCTCTCATGCGACATCCGGCCCACATGCCAAAGCTGCAGCACGATGCGTCCGCCGGCATGGTGCACCGCGTCGGTGACGCCGCGCCAGCCCTGCACCTGCGCCTCGCTATGGATGCCGGGCGTGAAGCTGTAGCCCTGGCCCTGGGGCGAAACCTGGGTGGCCTCGGTGACGATCAGGCCGGCGCTGGCGCGCTGGGCGTAGTAGGACGCCATCAGCGCATTGGGCACGTTGCCGGGCTGGCTGGTGCGGGCGCGGGTCATCGGTGCCATCACCATGCGGTTGGGCAGCGAGAGCTGGCCGAGGGGCAGGGGGCTGAGCAGGTGTTGTGCGGTCATGGTTGGGCTCCTGATGGGTGTGGTGTGTGGATGCACCATCGTCCCACTGGCCTCTTATTTGAAAAACCCCGCAATATTTGCTGCAGCTATCAATTAATATTTGAAAATCACAGCCCATCCCGGGAATCGACCGATGAAGGCCCTGCAAGACCTGGATATCTTCGTGCGCACCGCTGACAGCGGCAGCCTGTCGGCCGCCGCGCGGGCGCTGGACCTGACGCCGGCCGCCGCCAGCGCCGCGCTCAAGCGGCTGGAAGCAGAACTGGGCGCCCAGCTGTTCGTGCGTTCCACCCGCACCATGCGCCTGACGCAGGCAGGTGAACTGCTGCTGGCACAAGGCCGGCCGGCGCTGGACGCGTTGCAGCAGGTCGGCCAGCAACTGGCCACCGGCGTGCAGGCATTCCGCGGGGCGCTGAAGCTGTCGGCAACGTCGGATTTCGGCCGCAACCTGCTGCTGCCGTGGCTCGATGCCTTCCAGGCCCGGCACCCACAGGTGGAGATCCGTCTGCACCTGACCGACCGCATCGCCAATATCTACAGCGATCCGGTGGACGCGGCGTTCCGCTATGGCGAGCCGCCGGACTCCAACCTGGTCGCCTTGCCGGTGGCGCCCGACAACCGCCGCGTGCTGTGCGCGTCACCGCAATACCTGGCGCAGCACGGCACCCCGGACACGCCGCTGGCGCTGTCGGAGCATAACTGCCTGTGCTACATGCTCGGCGACGAGGTGCATGACCGCTGGCGCTTCTGGCGCCATGGCACCGATGCCGTCACGGTGCGCGTGCGGGCCTTCAATGTTTCCAACGACGGCGATGCGGTGCACCGCTGGACGCGGCTCGGCAAGGGCATCGCATACAAGGCCTATTTCGATGTGGCCGAGGACCTGGCCGAAGGGCGCTTGCAGGCGCTGTGCACGGACTGGGGCACCGAGGCGTCGCCGCTGTACATGGTGGTGCCGGGGCGGCGGCAGGTGACGCCGCTGCTGCGGGCGCTGCGGGATTTCGTGGCCCAGCGCACGGCGGAGCTGGCGGCGCTCGTTGGCCGATAGGGCGGGGGTGTGCGGGCGTGGCGGCATGCCCACTGGCGCACCGCCTGGGTGCCCGTTCTGCGCCTAGTCCACCTGCGCGCCCGATGCCTTCACGATGCGGGCCCACTTGTCCATGTCGGACGCCAGCATCTTGCTGAACTGCTGCGGCGTGCCCGTCATGACTTCGGCGCCCTGTGCCGCCAGCTTGTCGCGCAGGGTCTTGTCCGCCAGGATCTCCTGCATGGCCTGCCCGAGCTTTTGCGTCACGTCCTTCGGCGTGCCCTTGACCGCGAACAGGCCGACCCAGAGGTCGCCGCTATAGCCGGGCACGGTTTCGCCGATCGCCGGAATGTCCGGCGCGAACGGCGAGCGCTTGGCGGAGCTGACGCCGAGCGCGCGCACCTTGCCCGCCTTGATATGGGCCAGCACCGACGGCAGGCTGGCGAAGGCCAGCGGCACCTGGTTGCCCAGCACATCGTTCAGCGCCGGCGCGACGCCCTTGTAGGGCACGTGTTCGAGCTTGATGCCGGCCATGCTGTTGAGCATCTCGCCCAGCAGGTGGTTCAGCGTGCCATTGCCGGCGGAGGCATAGCGGTAGTAGTCGGGCTTGGCCTTGGCCAGCGCGATCAGCTCGGGCAGCGACCTGGCGGGGAAGGCGGGGTTGGCCACCAGCACGTTCGGCACGCTCGCCACCGGTGCGATCGGCTCGAAGTCCTTGACCGGATCGAACGGGATGCTCCGGTACAGCGACGGGTTGATGGCCTGGGTGCTGCTGATGGTCATCAGCAGCGTGTAGCCGTCCGGCGTGGCGCGGGCCGCGGCCTGGGTGCCGATATTGCCGCCGGCGCCCGGGCGGTTTTCCACCACCACCTGTTGGCCAAGCCGTTGCGACAGGGTCGCGGCGACCAGGCGTGCGACGATATCGTTAGTGCCGCCCGGCGCCTGCGGCACGATCATCTGGATGGGCTTGGACGGATAGGGGTCGGCGGCGAGGGCCCTGGCGCTGAACAGCGGCAGGCAGGCGGCCAGGGCAGCGGCGGCTGCCAGGGCGCGGCGGGTGCGTTGCATGGTGTCTCCTGGAGTTGCGGGGCCGTGAATGCCGGCCCAGGCTGGTGGCAACTCTAGCCGACTGCCGCGCCGGCGTGAAATTCAATCGCCGACTACGGGCATAAGTTTTATTGATCGGCTGCAGGCGGCGGCTTCAGCGACCCGCCCGCCGCGATGCGCCCGGCCACCAGTTCACGCAGCACCTCCGCCACGGCCTCGGCCGCGCTGGTCCGCGGCAGCGCGCGTGGCCAGCACAGCGACAGCGTGCGGCGCAGTTCCGGCACGATCAGGTGCCGCGGCACTTCGCTGTCCGCCTCGGACAGTGACGACGCGGGCAGGATGGTGCAGGCCAGGCCCTCGCGCGCGGTCGCCAGCAGGAAGGGCAGCGAATCCAGGTCGGCCACCACGTTCAGCGGCACGCCGGCCTGGGCGAAGGCAAGCTCGACCACTTCGCGCAGGCCCTGCGAGCCGCTTGGCAGCACGAGTGGCAGCTCGCCCAGTGCCTTGATCGCGACCTTAGCGTCTTGCGTACCGGCCTGCGCCCGGGACTTCGCTTGCGCCTTTGCGCGCCCGCGCGTCACGGGAAGCGTCCCGACCAGGTATAGCGGTTCGCTTGCCAGCCGCTCCAGTTCCACCGCGCGCGACGGCACATCGCGGAACAGGATGGCGAAATCCAGCCGGTTGTGATCCAGCAGCTCCGAGATATAGCCGCTCATGCTCTCGAACAGCTGAAGCCGGATCTGCGGATAGCGGGCGCGCACGGCGCGGATCAGCGGCATGCCGAATGCCGCTGCCGCCGTGGTGGGCAGGCCGATGGCAACCATGCCGGTGGCATCCGTGCCCGCCACCCGGACCTCGGCGCCGGCGATCTCCACCTGCCGCAGGATATTGCGGGCGTGGCGATAGAGCGTGCGGCCGGCTTCCGTGGGCTTGACGCCTTTGGCGCCGCGGTGGACCAGCGGCACGCCCAGCTCTTTTTCCAGCGTCGCCAGTTGCTGGCTGAGTGCGGGCTGCGCCACGCAGACCACTTCGGCGGCCCGCGTCAGGCTGCCCTGGTCGACGATGGCGATGAAATAGCGCATGGCGCGCAGGTCCATGGCGGGCTCCGGGGATTTTCAAAGTATTCATTTTACTTATGATCCCCTCGGCAATCGGTATTTCCCAGGTGCGGCCCGGTCCGGTAGATTGCCGTCAGGACATTGCGCAAAACCGGATACCACCATGCCCCATCCCCTCGAAGGCATCACCGTCGTTTCCCTGGAGCAGGCGATCGCGGCCCCGTTCTGCACCCGCCAGCTGGCGGACCTGGGCGCGCGCATCATCAAGATCGAGCGGCCTGGCAGCGGCGATTTTGCCCGCGCCTACGACACGCGCGTGCGCGGCTTGTCTTCACACTTCGTCTGGACCAATCGTTCCAAGGAGAGCCTCACGCTCGACGTCAAGCACGCCGCGGCCGCCCCCGTGCTGGCCGGACTGCTCGAACGCGCGGATGTGCTGGTGCAGAACCTCGCGCCCGGCGCGGCCGCGCGCCTGGGCCTGGATTTCGACAGCCTGAGCGAAAAGTACCCGCGCCTGATCGTGTGCGATATCTCGGGCTATGGCAGCGACGGCCCGTACCGCGACAAGAAGGCCTACGACCTGCTGGTCCAGAGCGAATCCGGCTTTGTCTCCGTGACTGGCACGCCGGAGGACGGCGTCAAGGCCGGCGCCTCGGTGGCCGATATTGCGGCCGCCATGTATGCCTATACCAATATCCTGGCCGCGCTGCTCGAACGCGGCAAGACCGGGCGCGGCAAGCGCATCGATATCTCGATGCTGGAATCGATGGTGGAGTGGATGGGCTTCCCGCTCTACTATGCCTTCGATGGCGCCGAGCCGCCGCCGCGCGCGGGCGCGGCGCACGCCACCATCTATCCCTATGGCCCGTTTCCAACCGGCGATGGCAAGACCGTGATGCTGGGACTGCAGAACGAGCGCGAGTGGGTCGTGTTCTGCCAGGCGGTGCTGGGCGAACCCGATCTGGCCGCGCATCCCGACTTTGCCAGCAACAGCCTGCGCAACCAGAACCGCGCGGCGCTGCGCGCGCGCATCGTCGAGAGCTTCTCGGGCCTGACCGCCGCCGAGGTGGTCGACCGGCTGGAGGGCGCCAGGATCGCCAATGCGCGGGTCAATACCATCGCTGACGTCTGGGACCACCCCCAGCTGGCGGCGCGCCAGCGCTGGCGCCAGGTCGATACGCCGGTGGGTCCCGTGCCGGCGTTGCTGCCGCCGGGCATGACCGAGGCACGCATGGACCCGATTCCGTCGCTCGGCGCGAGCACTGATGCCATCCTGGCCGAGCTGGGCCAGACCGCGGACCAGATTGCCGCATTGCGCTCGTCCGGCGCAGTCTGAAAGAAGCCGCCATGCCGATCGCCAATCCGCGCAGCTACCTGTTTGTCCCGGCCTCGCGTCCGGAGCGCATCGCCAAGGCGATCGGCTCCGGTGCCGATGCCGTCATCGTCGACTTCGAGGATGCAGTCGCGCCCGCCGACAAGGGGCACGCCCGCGACGGGCTTGCCGGCCCATGGGCGGCGCTGGGCGAGCAGGCAGCGGCGGCGGGCGTCGCCATGCTGGCGCGCATCAACGGTGCCGATACCCCGTACTACGAGGACGATCTCGCCTGGTGCCGCGCGCAGGGGGCCGCCGACATCGTGCTGCCGAAGGCGGATCCGGCCGACGTTCATGCGCTGGCTGCGGCATTGCCGGGGGTGCGCTGCTGCCCGCTGGTCGAGAACGCCGCCGGCTTCGCCGGCTTGCGCGAACTGGCCCGCGCCGGCAGCGTGGTCCGGCTGCTGTTCGGCAGCATCGACCTGATGTTCGACCTCGGCGTGCATGACGATGGCGAAGCGTTGCACTACTTCCGCAGCCGGCTGGTGCTCCATTCCCGCGCGGCGGGTTTGCCCGCGCCCGTGGATGGCGTTTGCACCGCGATCGGCGATGACGCCGCGCTTGCCGCTGAAACGCGCCGCGCCCGGGCCTTCGGCTTTGGCGCCAAGCTGCTGATCCATCCGGACCAGGTCCGCGGCGTGCACGACGGCCTGGCGCCGTCGGCCGATGAACGGCATTGGGCCGGGCGCGTCATGGCCGCGGCCGCCGCTGCCGATGGCGCCGCGGTGGCAGTGGACGGCAAGATGGTGGATCGCCCCGTGCTGGAGCGCGCACGCCGGATCTTGGCCGGCGCCTAGTCCACCGGCGTCAATCCAGCCGCTTGCCCGCCGTCTCCGGCACCATCGCCAGCCCCAGCAGCGAAATCAGGCCGCAGCCGATCACATACAGCGCCGGCGCGCTGGCATTTCCGGTCAGCTCAATCAGCCAGGTGGCGATCAGCTGGGCGAAGCCGCCGAACACCAGCACGCCGATGCAATAGACCACCGACAGCCCGCTCGCCCGGATGCGGCGCGGGAACAGCTCGGTGATCAGCACCACCGACGGCACCGTATTCAGCACCAGCAGCAGGGCCAGTACCGCGACCACTGCCAGCAGCATCCCCAGCGACGGCCGCGCGTTGAGCAGCATGAAGGTGGGATAGACCAGCACCAGCATGGCCACGCGCGACCACAGGATGGCGGGCTTGCGCCCGATCCGGTCCGACAGCCGGCCGGCATACGCGGCCAGCGCCACCTGTACCAGCGCGGCGACGCAGCCGGCGGCCATGCTGAGCCCGAGCGGGATCTTCAGCACCGTCACCGCGTAGCTGGTCATGTAATGCAGCACGATATAGGTCGCCGAGGTGCCGCCGATCGTCACCAGCACGCCGGCCACCACGACGCGGCCGTGTCCGCGGAAGATCTCGGCCAGGCCGGTGCGTTCGTGGCCCGGCGCGCAGACGGCCGGCGCCTCGGCGGTTTCTTCCAGGTGGCGGCGGATATAGAGGCCCAGCGGGATGACCAGGATGCCGATGGCGAACGGCA
This sequence comes from Cupriavidus sp. UYPR2.512, assembly GCF_000379565.1. NCBI lineage: Bacteria > Pseudomonadati > Pseudomonadota > Betaproteobacteria > Burkholderiales > Burkholderiaceae > Cupriavidus > Cupriavidus sp. UYPR2.512. The sequence continues at coordinate 175,700 of NZ_KB902852.1, forward strand.
CGCGCCAGCCCCAGCTTTGCAGGGCATCAGGCGACAGCCCGTTGGTCAGCGACAGCCCGACCACCGCACCCAGCAGCACGCTGACGCCCTGGCTGAACAGCTGCCAGCTGCCGTAGTAGCCGCGTGAATGGTCATCGGCGTACTCCATCAGCAGCGCCGTGGAGGCGCCGACCTCGCCGCCCAGCGCAAAGCCCTGCAGCAGCCGCGCCAGCACGATCAGCAGCGGCGCGGCCAGGCCGGCCTGCGCATAGGTGGGCGTGACCACGAACAGCAGCGAACCCAGCCCCATCAGCCACAGCGTCAGCGCCATGGCCGGCTTGCGCCCCACGCGGTCGGCATAGAGCCCGATCATCAGGCCGCCGAGCGGGCGCGCGACAAAGCCCACGCCAAACGTGGCCAGCGACAGCATCAGCTGGCCGAAGCTGCCGGTCACGGGAAAGAACAGCTTGCCGATCAGTACCGCGAAGAAGCTATAGACGGTGAAATCGTAGAACTCCAGGCCGTTGCCAATGGTGATGGCTGCGATCACGCGACGGCGCGGCGCGGCGCGGCTGGCCGGGGGCGCGGCATAAGCGCCGTCAAGCGGCTGCGCGGGCAGGGAAGTGGACATTCGGTGTCTCCGTGGGTGGGGTGGCGCCGGCCTCGGGGCCGGTCATTGTCGATGGCGGAGCGTGGCTCAGCGCAGGTAGCGCTCGACCAGCCTGACCCAGTAGGTGGCCGCAAGCGGCAGGCAGGCGTCGTTGAAGTCGTAGCCCGGGTTGTGCACCATGCAGCCGCCCTCGCCATCGCCATTGCCGACGATCAGGTAGCAGCCCGGGCATTGCTCGAGCATGAAAGAGAAGTCCTCGCTGCCGGTCAGCGGCACCATGTTGTCGATCAGGCCGTCCTCGCCCAGCCATTCACGGGCGACCTCGCGAGCCATCTCGGTGGTGGCCGGGTGGTTGACCAGCACCGGGTAGCGGCGGTCGTAGTGCACCTCGGCGCTGGCGCCAAAGCTCTCGGCCTGCGCATGTGCCAGCGCGGTGATGCGGGCCTGCAGCAGGTCGCGCACCTCGGCCTTCAGCGCGCGCACCGACAGGCGCAGCTCGGCGCTTTCCGGAATCACGTTGGGCGCCTTGCCGGCTTCGATCGCGCCGACGGTTACGATGGCCATGTCGAGCGGGTTCACGTTGCGCGCCACCACGGACTGCAAGGCCATCACGATCGATGCGCATGCCACCACCGGATCGACTGCCCGGTGCGGCACCGCGCCATGGCCACCGCGGCCGGTGACGCGGATCGTGACGGTATCCGACGAGGCCATGAACGGCCCGCCCAGGAAGCCGAACTTGCCGGTCGGGTGGCCGGGCATGTTGTGCAGCGCGAACACCGCATCGCACGGGAACAGGCGGAACAGGCCGTCCCGGATCATCTCGCGCGCGCCGCCCATGCCTTCCTCGGCCGGCTGGAAGATCACGTGCAGCGTGCCCTGGAAGGGCTTGTGCTCGGCCAGGTAGCGGGCCGCGGCCAGCAGCGTGGCGGTGTGGCCGTCGTGGCCGCACGCATGCATCTTGCCGTCGATCTTGCTGGCATACGGCAGGCCCGTGGCTTCGCGGATCGGCAGCGCGTCCATGTCGGCGCGCAGGCCGATGGCGCGGCCCTCGCCGTGCCGCAGGGTGCCCACCACGCCGGTGCCGCCCAGGCCGCGATGCACGGCATAGCCCCAGGCCTGCAGGCACTCCGCCACCAGGTCGCTGGTGGCGAATTCCTCGAAGCCGAGTTCGGGGTGGGCGTGGATGCGGTGGCGCAGGTCCACCATCTCGGCTTCGATGGCGCGAATGCCGGGCAGGACGGGATCTGGATGCATGGGGTCTCCGGTGGGCTTTGTCGGGGGATGGCGTGCGGCGATCATATGCAGGGCGCCTGCGCGCCGATAGCCGCAATGCTGTTATCCTGACAACCACTGGTTGTCACCACCGCGAACCGCCATGATGATGAAACTCCACCAGATCCAGGCGCTGGTCGCCGTTGCCGATGCCGGCAGCATCCGCGCCGCCGCGCGGCTGGTCGGGCTGTCGCAGGCGGCGGTCACCAAGGCGCTGCGCGAGCTCGAAAGCGAGGCGCGGCTGCCGTTGCTGTCGCGTACCGCTAGCGGCGTGGCGCTGACCGAGGCGGGGCAGCGCATGCTGGGCCACGCCCGCCTGGTGGTCGGTCAGCTTGCCCGAGCTAGTGAGGAGCTGGCCACGCTGCGGGGCGAAGGGGTGGGGCGGCTGAGCATCAGCGTCACGCCGTGGGTCATGCTGACGTTCCTGCCGCGCGTGCTGCTGCACTTTCGCGAACGCATGCCAGGCGTGCAGGTGGAGATCTTTGAGGGCCTGACCGCGGTGGCCCTGCCCCGCCTGCGCGAAGGCACGCTGGACTTTGCGGTGGGCCCGTTCACGGCGGCGATGTCCACGCAGGAATTCGAATGCGAGCCGCTGCTCGCCTACACCTCGTGCGTGATCGCGCGGCGCGGGCACCCGTGCGCGGATGCGCGCTCGCTGCACGGACTGCTGGAGCAGGACTGGGTCGTCAACTACACCGCGGCCAGCTACGAGTCCTTTATGCGCAACCTGTTCTGGCAGCATGACGCGCGTATCGACCCGGCGCGGCTGCATTGCGCGCACTCCACCGCGCTGCTGCTGGAGTTGATCCGCAATGCCGGCATGATCAGCTATTGCCCGCGGCCGCTGTTGCTGACCGAGCCGATGCGCGGCTGGGTCCACGCCTTGGCGCTGGCCGAGCAGTTCGAGACCGGCCGGCTCGGCATCATCACGCGCCATAACGCGGTGCGCAGCCCCGCGGCGCAGTGCTTCACCGACTGCCTCCTGCAGGAAATCCGGCGCCGCGCGCGCTCGGCGGCGCAGAAGGACAGCGAGTTGTTCGACCAGCTGGAAGTCTTGTACTGAGTGTCAGGGCGCGCGTCTGCGGTGCTGCCGGATAAAGAAAATCGGCCCCCGAGGGGGCCGATCAGTCAGCGTGTGAGGGGCTCAGGCGGCTTCTTTCAGTGCCGCCAGCGCGCGCCGGCCGGCGACCAGTTGCTGTGCCACTTCGGCCACGCGGGCACCCAGGTGCTCGGCGGTGCGCAGGTCGGCCAGCGGCGGCACCACGTCGGCGCTTTCATCGGCGTTGGACTGCGCGGCGGCGCCCAGGAAGAAGCCGTGGCGGTTCAGCGAGTCCTCGGTCGACTTGGAGTTGTTATGGCCCGGGGGCAGGCCCAGGTTGACCCAGTGCATGCCATGCTGCGCCGCGAAGATCGCGATCTGCTGCAGCGTGGCCAGCTTGTCGCCCGAGCGCGAGGCCGCGTTGGTGAAGCCGGCTGCGACCTTGTTGGCCCATTTGCCGCCCTTGGCAAAGACATTGCGCGAGGTGGCGTCCATAAAGCCCTTGAACTGTGCCGAGGCGCTGCCCATGTAGGTCGGCGCGCCGAAGATGATGGCGTCCACCTGCTCCAGCGTGTCCCAGTGCTGGTCGATGTCCTCGACCGGGATCAGCAGGCTTTCAGCGCCTGCGACATTACCGGCGCCGCGCGCAACGGCCTGGGCCTGCCTGGCGGTGTGGCCGTAGCCGCTGTGGTAGACGATGGCGACGCGGGTTTGTGCGGTGGTCATGATGGCGGATCCCTTGGTAGTTGCGAAAATCTGAATACCCTTATGCTGCATCGCGTGATGAAGTGGTGCGGTTGCGGCGGGTGGTGAAAGCAGTGTACGGAGCCGTTGGGTTGGCTGCGTGAGCATCCATGCAATCAGTTGTTGAATTTTTCTGAACATCTGGAATTCGGTGCCGGCATCGTCTCTTCCGCGGGTTTTCCCCGCAGCCATGCGCATGGCAATAGTGCTGTGGAAACGATAAAGTTGCGACACATTCACCTGTCCCCGGCGCCCCACACTCTGCGCCAGGACCCGCAACCCGCTTCCGATCCATGAAACCAGGCGGCAGGCAGATTTTGGCGGTCCGGCGGCAGCGCCGTTCCGGTATCCCCCGCATCCCGTTGGCGAGCTCCTCCGCACTGGCGTTCACCGCGCTGGTCCTGGCCAGCGCCGGCACGCGTGCCGCCGACCCGCCCGGCACGGCAGTGGCCGCGGCCACCGCCGAAACGCTGCCCGACGTGGTGGTCAGCGCCACCCGCAGCGAGCAGCGCCGCTTTGATGCGCCGGCGGCAGTGGACAGCGTGCCGGTCGATCCGCTGCGCAGCGCCACGCCGCTGGTGAACCTGTCCGAGGTGCTGGCCGGCGTGCCGGGCGTGGCGGTGCGCGACCGGCAGAACTACTCGCAGGACCTGCAACTGGCGGTGCGTGGCTTTGGCACGCGCTCTACCTTCGGCGTGCGCGGCGTGCGCTTGTATGTCGACGGCATTCCGGCCACCATGCCGGACGGGCAGGGCCAGGCTGCCACTGCCGACCTTGCCAACGCGAGCCGCGTCGAGGTGCTGCGCGGGCCGTTTGCGCAGATGTATGGCAATGCGTCGGGCGGCGTGGTGCAGGTGTTCACGCCTGATCCGCCCAGGGATGGCTTTAGCGGGCGCGCGTCGACGGGCTTCGGCTCGGATGGCCAGTGGCAGGCGGGCATCGCGCTGGCCGGCGGCAACGACCGGCTCGGCGGCTCGCTCGATGCCTGGACCTACCAGACCGACGGCTACCGCGACCACAGCGCGGCGCGGCGCTACCAGCTCAATGCCAGGGTAGTGGCGCAGCCGGCCAGCGGCACGCGCGTGACCGGCCAGTTCAACTATTTCAACCAGCCGCTGGCGCAGGACCCGCTGGGGCTCACGCGCGCGCAGGCCGATGCCAACCCGCGCCAGGCGGTGTCCGCCGCGACCCAGTTCGATACTGGCAAGAATGTCGAGCAGACCCAGGCCGGCGTAGTGGTGGACCACCAGCTGACCGGGATCGACAGCTTGTCGGCACGCCTGTACGGCGGCACGCGCAACCTGTACCAGCAGCTGGGCTTCAGCGGTGCCGCGCCCAATTCGGCCGGTGGCATCGTCGACCTGGACCGCACCTACGGCGGCGCCGCGCTGTCATGGAGCCGGCGCACCACCACTGCCGCCGGCCTGCCGCTGCTGTGGAGCGCCGGGCTGGAAGCCAACGGCATGCGCGACGGCCGCAACGGCTACGTCAACCAGAACGGCACGCAGGGCGCGCTGCGCCGCGACGAGACCAATACCGCGACCGACCTTGGCGCCTTTGCGCAGTTCGACTGGACCTTCCACCCGGCGTGGCAACTGGTGGGCGGCGTGCGCGCCAGCCGGGTGCGGCTTGGCATTGACGACCATTTCATCAACGCGGCCAGCCCCGATGACAGTGGCAGCGCGACCTACAGCAACGTCAGCCCGGTGCTTGGTGTGGTGTGGCACGCGCTCGATTCCCTCAACGTCTACGCCAACCTCGGCCGTGGCTTCGAGACGCCGACGCTGACCGAAGTTGCCTACGGCCCCGGCGGCGTCGGCAGCAACCTGGGGCTGCAGGCCGCCACCAGCCGCCAGGGCGAGGTCGGCATCAAGTGGCAGGCGGCGGGACAGCGGCTTGAGGCGGCGCTGTTCGATGCCGACAGCCACGACGAAGTGGTGCCCCAATCGAACAATGCCGGGCGCACCGTCTACCAGAATGTCAGCGGCGTGCACCGGCGCGGCTTCGAACTGGGCTGGCGCGGCGGCTTCCTCGGCGAGGTGGGCACACCGGGCAAGGGCGGCGGCAGCCGTATCGAGGCAGGACTGGCCTATACCTGGCTCGATGCATACTTTGGCGACAGCTTCGTCAACGCGCAGGGCCAGACCGTGGCGGCCGGCAACCGCCTGCCCGGCACCGCGCGCCACAGCGTGGGCGCCGACTTGTCATGGCGGCCGGCAGCGCCGCTGACGCTGGGGGCCGAGATGCGCGTGGACAGCCGCGTCTACGCCGACGACCTCAACACGCAGGCCGCGCCAGGCTATGCGGTGTTCAACCTGCGCGCCGGCTATGAGTTCCGCATCGGCCCGACCCGGCTCTACGTCTTCGGCCGCATCGACAACCTCACCGACCGGCGCTATATCGGCTCGGTGATTGTCAATGAGGCCAACGGGCGGTATTTTGAACCCGCGCCCGGGCGGCGCTTCTTCCTGGGCCTGCGCGCGGCCCTGTGAGCCGCGCCGGATAGCGCTCAGCTCCTGACCAGCAGCACCGGGCAGTGCGCGTGGGCAAGGACTCGCCTGGCCACCGAGCCGATGATGGCCTCCAGGAAGCCGCCGCGGCCGTGCGAACCCATCACGATCAGGCCGGCGCCGATGCTGCCCGCGTACTCGACGATGCGGGCCGGCGCGAAGCCGACGAAGCCATGGCACTCGAAAGCGATACCGGCCTCGCCCAGGATGCTGGCCACGGACTGCATCGCCTTTTCATTCTGTTCGCGATGCCAGGCATCAAGGGTGGACCGGTCGACGAAGGTCTTGATGTCGCCAGCCACATCCGGCTCGCAATGCACCAGTTGCACCACGAAATCGCGGCTGAGCAGGGGATTCTGCACCAGGTAGCGGGCGGCCGCGTCGCTATAGGCCGACCCGTCGGTCGCAAGCAGGATCTTGTTCATGGAATCGCTCCTTATGTGCGCCGGTTCCCCGCCCGGCGCTCGCGCGACTGTCGACCAGGCCAGGTCCAGCCCAGCGCCTCGCGCGTCGAAACGCGGTGCGCGTGCCGGCGGCCAAGGACGAACACGTCCACCACCAGCGTTCCCAGCACCAGGACCAGGAAGCCGGCCCACATCGGGGCGGTGGCAAAGGTATCCACGCCGCTAGAGTCCTGCTGCGCCGGCAGATGTCATGGCAAGTTCCTCGCGGCGCGCAGTCTAGGCCCGCCTTGCATCCCGGTGCGTCATGCGCCGGGCGTCCGGCTCGCCGCAGTAATGCAGGATTTCGGCGCGGGCGGTGTTGCGCAGGCGCATGGCGGCCGGCCAGTCTGCGCCGTCCGGCCAGAGCGGGCTGCCGATGACCACGCCGATCGGCCCCCGGCGCGGCAGCCACTGGCCGTCGCGCAGCACCGAGCGGGTGCCGCGGATGGCGACGGGCACCACCGGCGCACCGGCCCGCGCGGCCGCCAGGAAAGCGCCCGAGCGGAAGGCCTGCAGCCCCGGCGCGCGCCCGAAAGTGCCTTCGGGGAAGAACAGCGCCGAATGCCCGGCGCGCACCGCCGCCACCACGCGCTCCACGTCCTCGTGCTCGCGCACGCTGTCGAAGCGGTCGATGAAATCGGCGCCGATGCTGGCCAGGTAGGTGCCGGGAATGCGCTGGCCCTGCAGTTCGCGCTTGGCGACCATGCATACCGGCGTGGGCAGCGCCGCCACCAGCACAATGCCGTCCAGGTAGCTGGCGTGGTTCGAGACCAGGATGCAGGGCCGGTCGCGCGGCAGGTGCTCAAGCCCTTGTACGAACCAGGGCACCGCGCCCAGCCTGAGAAACAGCCGGGCGGCGTGGTGGCTGAGCGCCCAGCCCAGTGCCGGCCGGTGCAGCGCAACCGATGCCAGCCAGGTCGCCGGCGCCAGCGTTGCGAACAGGAGCCAGGCATAGAGGGCGTAGGACAGTCCCGCGGCGGTCTGCCGGCCGCGCCGCAACTCCGGCCGCAGCGCCCGCCAGCCAAAGCGCGCGATCTGCAGCCAGGGCGCTTCCACGCCACGGCCCGGGCGTCCGCGCTCGAAGCGCTCGCGGCAGGCGGCGCGCCGGATCTTGCCGCTCGACGTCTTCAGGATGCTGTGCGGCGGCACCAGCGCGATATGGTCGGGCGGCATGCCCAGCACGTCGAGGGCGGTCTTCAGTGCCTGCCGGTGCAGCGCGCGGCGCGCCTGCACATTCTTCTCGGCGGTTTCCGCCATCACCACGATGCGTTCAGTGCCGCTATCCGGATCGGGACTGCCGAACACGGCCACGCAGCCCTTGCGTATGCCGGGGATGGCGCCGACCGCCTGCTCCAGTTCATAGGGATAGATATTGCGGCCGCCGCGCACGATGGTTTCCTTGGCGCGTCCGGTGATATAGACCTCATCGGCGGCGATGTAGGCATAGTCGCCGGTGTTCAGCCAGCCGCGGTCGAACAGCTGGCGGGTCTGCACGGGATTGCGGAAATAGCCGCTGGTGGCCGAAGGGCCGCGGAACTGCAGCAGGCCCTCATGCCGCTCGCCCAGTTCGCATCCGGTGGCGTCGACGATGCGGACTTCGTGGCCGGACAGCGGCCGGCCGCAGGACGGGAATTCCAGGGTCTCGCGCCCGCCAGTAGGCTCGTGTTCGCCGGCGGGCACGGCCACGGCAGTGCGCGTGAATTCGGCGCGGTCGATGCGGTCGGCCGCCAGCCCGCGGCCCAGCGGCGGAAAGGTCAGGCCCAGCGAAGCCTCCGCCAGGCCATACACCGGCGCGGCGGCCTGCGGGTGCAGGCCGTAGCGGGCAAAGCGCTCCATGAAGGCGCGCATGGTCTGCAGGCTCACCGGCTCCGCGCCATTGAAGACGAAACGCCAGCTGGACAGGTCCAGCCCGGCCAGGTCGGCATTGGCCAGCTTGCGCAGGCACAGCTCGTAGGCAAAGTTGGGCCCGCCCGAGAGCGTGCCGCGGTACTTATGGATGGCCCACAGCCAGCGCTCGGGCCGCGCCAGGAAGGCAAGCGGCGACATCACCACCAGCGGGTAGGCGTAGTACAGGCTGCCCAGCCAGGCGCCGATCAGGCCCATGTCGTGATAAAGCGGCAGCCAGCTGACAAAGACGTCCTGCGAGCCGACGGCCAGGGTCTTGCCCATGGCGCGCAGGTTGGCCAGCAGGTTGGCATGGCTGAGCACGACCCCCTTGGGCGAGCCGGTGCTGCCCGAGGTGTATTGCAGCAGGGCGATGTCGTGCGTGCGCAGTATCGGAGGGGCCAGGGCGCCGCCGCCGTCCTCCAGTTCCTGGGGCGTGAGCGCGCTTTGCAGTGTTCCCGTGCTGGCCTTGAGCAGGGCCGCCAGCGGCCGCGCCTGGGCCACCGTGATCAGGATCGGCGCCTGGGCATTGGCCAGGATGCCGGCGTGGCGCTGCAGGTGGTCGCCGATCTGCGCCAGCCGCGCCGGCGGGTAGAGCGGCACGGGAATCCCGCCCGCCAGCAGGATGCCGCAGAAGCTGTAGAAGTACTCGGGGCTGGTGGGCAGCATGATGGCCACTGCCGTGCCCGTCCGCACGCCGCGGGCGACCAGCCCGGCGGCAATGGCCGCAGCGCCGCGGTGCAGCTGCGCAAAGCTGATCTGCGTGTCTGCGCCGTCGCCGTCCTGCAGGACGATGTGGGTGCGCTCCGGGTGTCTGCGCAAGTGCCAGCGCAGCACGTCCGGCAAGGTGTCTGCGCCGTCGGGCGCGTGTGCCGCCGGCGCAGGGCGGGCCTGACGCAGGTGCGCGCCGCTGGCGCCGGGCGGCAGGTCCTGGGCGGCAAGCAAGGCACGCAGCAGGGCGCGCGGGGTGTCGGCCTGGGCCAGCACCTGCTCTGGCAGGCTGACGCCGAAGCGGTGTTCAAGGCGGGTCAGCAGCTCGGCGCGCGTCAGGCTGTCGAAGCCCAGTTCGCCTTCGAGCGTGCTGTCCAGCGCGACCGTCACTTCGGACTCGGCCGGCGGGCGCATGGCCGAAGACATCTCCCGCACGATGCCGAGCAGGGCATCCTCGTAGTTCTGCTTCGGGGGAGAATCCGCTTTCATGCGCGTACGGCCTCTGTCCACGCGATGCCGCGGCCGCCGCCGGATTCTGGCTGGCGCGGCGGCCGTTCCGGATGGCGCCTGGACTGACACCCTAAAGATAGCCCGCGTGCGGAAATTGTCGAGGCAGGTGCCGGGCCGGGCACAGGCCGGCAAGCCCCCGGCTGCACCCCGATCCTGAGCGGCAGCATCGCGCACATGGCACAGAAATCCGCGCTCGCGTGCTGGCTGCCTCGCTATGCTGGAAGGTAGAGCGCGGACGCGCATTACCGAGGATGGCAAAGCGATGAGCGACGATGCAGCCCTGGCTGGCCGGATCCTGGAGGTTGCCCTGATGCTGGGCGAGCGCAGCGGCTGGGACGCCCTGCACCTGCATGACGTCGCCGACGACATGGGCATAGGCCTGGACGAGATCCATCGGCATTACCGGCACAAGGACGACCTGGCCGAGGCCTGGTTCGAACGGGCCGACCTCGCACTTCTGCACGCTGCCACGCGTGAAGGCTGGGCCGCCCTGTCCCACCGCGAGCGCCTGGAGCAGGCCATCCTCGCCTGGCTCGAGGCGCTGGCCCCGCATCGGCAACTCACCGCCCAGATGCTGCGCTACAAGCTGCAGCCAGAGCACGTGCATCTGCAGGTGCAGGGCCTGCTGCATATCAGCAGCACCGTGCAGTGGCTGCGGGAATCGGCCCGCCTGCCCGAATCCGGCTGGCGCCGCGAAGTGGGGGAGGCCGTGCTGACCAGCATCTTCCTCTCCACCTTCGGCTACTGGCTGCGCGACCGTTCGCCGGATGCCGGGCGCACGCAAGCCTGGCTCGAACGGCAACTGCGCTGCGCCGAGCGCCTGGCCTAGCGCCGCCCTGGCGACAGGGGAGCCCGGTCCGGATGGACACGATCACCCATGCCTTGATGGGAGCGCACGCGCTTGCCATCCCCATGGCCGAGGTCCCCGGCCGGCGACTCAGCACGCGCGAGCGCCTGCTGCTTGGCGCTGCCGCCGGCGCCTTTCCGGATATTGATTTCCTGGGCTTCCTGGTCCATCCGCTGCATTTCCTGGCGCAGTGGCATTCTTCTGGAGCACGCTCGTGTCACATGAAGCGGGTACCGGCGCCTACTAACGTGCTTATGCGAAAGCAGCGAAGCTTCTGTCGGAAAGCGGTCATTGACGCTGACTTACCGTGACCGGGACGATTTTTTCCAGTTGGTCCAGCAACAGCTCCTTTTGCTGGACCGGCAGATTGACCAGACCGGGATACATGTTAATCAATGCCAGCCGTTGCGAAGACGACTTGGAGGGCAGTAGCATGAGCAACCCCGCCTTCTCACGGTCGGACAGCGATGACAGCTGCGGTAGCGCGCTGAGTTGCACCATACTGGCGGACCCTGCCGAAGGTACGGCAGCTTCGTCCGTCACGGCCGACGGTGCCGATTTTTCCCCTCCTGGCGACGTGCTTTGCGCGGCCAATGGGCTCGGTCCCGACCAAGCTTGCTGCGGGGCTGCCCTTGATGCCGGGGCGGAATCCCCTCCGCCGCATCCGGCAAGCAGCAGACTGAACAGCAGCATCCACCGAGCATGCAAAAATTGGCGCGGTGCATGCCACCCGTGGCAATTAAGGTGAACGTCTTGTTGCATGGTCAAGCATCCGATGATTCAGGAGAAAGTCGGCGTGGTACCGCACGAAATGCTGGTACCAGCCGCCACCGATTGCAGACGTGCCAGTGGATGCTGGCACGCCCATCGCTATGGCTTAGGACGCCCTCGCATATCAGTCGAATGTGCCGAAGCCTGTGCCAAGTCAATCAAGGACCCACGATGCTGATATAAGGCTGGGTGAAGCCCGCGAAGGTGACCGTATACACGAAACCCGCAAGGGTTGGGCCCGCGATCAGCTGCTTGGTCCAGTTCCCGTTGGGGCAGGTGGCGGCGTTTAGTAACTCCTGGGCGGTCGGCGCCGTCGTACTGAGCGGCGGCACTACCAGCTGGCCATTCTTGGAAGGTCTCAGGGTTCCCGACGAAGTAGCGTCCGTGAACTTCGTCTTCACCTCGACGATCTGGCCGCCATGGTTTGTGCACTGCACGGTGCCTGAGTAACTCACTGACAGAATCGCTGTCGCATTAGTGTGGCCGACCCCACCGATGGTAGTCCCGGTACAGCTGACATTCAGGCTGGAATCTACGGTGCATTGCGGCTCGGCAGAGCCGCTTGCATAATGCGCTCCGCTGGGCCCGTTGGCGGCAATTGTTTCCGCCCAAGCTGCGGGAGCGACCAGCACCGCCGCCAATGTGACTAAAGCTAGATTCTTCATATTTTTCTCCAGAATCCATTTAGCCCCCAGATGAGAAAAATTGGCTTGTTGTTTACCTTTTTCTTCGCTCCGCAGAAGTCAGCAGATACTTAAAGCCTTGATGGTTACCTCCTTGCTTCGTATTAAGAATATGCGCTTCAGAATTGCTGCAAAATTTACAATCTGGTATTGTATAAACTTTCTCGAAAGTATAGTTAAAGCAAGGCGTCGAACTGGAAATTTCTTTTTGGTCGGAGGCAGTTGCGCGCTGTATTTTGGTGCGCAATGGCTGCCTCAGTCGATCTATACTTATCTTTTTGCCGCGCTGCAGATCCACAAAGTTGTCGTCGCATTAGGCAGCAACATGCGCTGATAGCGGCCCACCGAGGCTGGCTGCCCGATAGGCATGACCAAGTGCGGTTCTCAATTCTTATTAATAGAAAAATAACAAATCGTCCTACGGTTTCAGCACTGTGCGTTTGACATGCTTGCCGGCAAGGGAAAGGATTCGCGCCGGCAGTCGCTGGAGCGTCCACTCCGTCGACTTCTGGGCGAGCCGCGTGCAGGGCTTCTTTACGCGGATAGCGTCGAGGATGGCGCGCGGCAGTATGGCCATGCGCTCTCACTGGGGTGGCGGGCGTGGTGGGGAAGCGCGCCGGCTCGCTGTATCAGGGTGGGGAGCGCTCGCGCGACTGGATGAAGATCAAGCGTCCCGGCGCGGTGCCGCCGCAGAGATTCACCCGGTAATCACGTCTCTATAGGCAAGTAATTGCCCTATTCGCCGTTGAAACACACTTAATGGCGCAGTGGTTTAAATACTCTGGCGGATGCCGATTCAACCACCATCGTTCAGCATGGAATGCGCGGGGCTGCTGTTTCGCCTCGCATTTATGGCCCTCGGGGAACCCCCCGGTCCCCGGGGGCTCTTTTTCCTCATTAGTGGGCGACACTGAATGATGCATTGGCATATTCTTTTTCCGCCAGGTTTCAAGCGAAAAAGTGTCGAAGTCACGCGCTGATGCTCGCGCTGACTGTGGGTAGTCGCAAAGCGCGCGGGGTCAGTCTACCTGCCCGGCGAGCGGCGGCGCGACTGGATAAAGATCAAGCGTCCAGGCGCGGTGCCGCGCCGGGTTTGCGCGCTAGTACGCAGCCAACGCTGTAAGCAGCAGCACAACGGCAACGTCGTCAAGCGTGCCGCCAAAGCCTTCCTCACCTGCTGCATCGTCACGCTGTCGAGCGTCGCGGCAACGACGCCGGTGATTGGAGGCGTGCCTTCGTCAAAGCGGCAGCACAGTCCCGCACGCCGTGGTCACCTCTACAGCGGAGCAATAGAACGTCTGATTACTTGCCGATTGATAGGCCGGCCGGGTTCCCGCGCCCCATCGCGCGCGGCCTACTCGCTGTCGAAAGCAGCGCTGATGCGCTGTCCCTTCATGCGAACCAGGGCACGAACCGTGTGCCCCCGTTGCTCGAGATTAGCTATTTTGATGCACCCCTATATGTGTGTTTTTGGGACGGATATACTAGCTCCGCAGTGCCCCAAAGCGTCGGTTTGGGGCACATTCTTTTCCACCTGCGCACACTGAAACCCCATGTTTTCCAGCCGTTTTCGTACTGATAACCGAGATTCCAATATCATGCTGTGGGTGGTGGCGGTCGGCTTCTTCATGCAGACGCTGGACTCGACCATCGTCAACACCGCGCTGCCGTCGATGGCGCACAGCCTGGGCGAGAGTCCGCTGCGGATGCAGTCGGTGGTGATTGCCTACTCGCTGACCATGGCGGTGATCATCCCGGCCTCGGGCTGGCTGGCTGACCGCTTCGGCACCCGCACTATCTTCCAGACCGCCATCGGGCTGTTTGTGGTGGGCTCGCTGCTGTGCGCCTATGCGCCGACGCTGAACTTCCTGGTCGGCGCGCGCGTGGTGCAGGGCGTGGGCGGGGCCATGCTGCTGCCGGTGGGGCGGCTCGCGGTGCTACGCACCTTCCCGCGCGAGCAGTATCTGCAGGCGCTGAGCTTCGTTGCCATCCCCGGCATGATCGGCCCGCTGATCGGGCCGACGCTGGGCGGCTGGCTGACGCAGGCGCTGTCGTGGCACTGGATCTTCCTGATCAACGTGCCGGTCGGCCTGCTGGGCGCACTGGCGACGGTGCGCTATATGCCCAACGCGCGGCTGACCGGCATCGGGTCCTTTGACATCGCCGGCTACCTGCTGCTGGCCATCGCCATGCTGGCGCTGTCGTTCTCGCTCGACGGGCTGGCCGGGCTGGGCTTCCAGCACGCCACCGTGCTGATGCTGCTGATCGCCAGCATGGCCGCGCTGACCGCCTACGGGCTGCACGCCAACCGGCGCAGGCAGCCGCTGTTCCCGCTGCGGCTGTTCCGCATCCACAGCTTCAGCGTAGGGCTGCTGGGCAACCTGTTCGCACGGATCGGCAACGGCTCGATGCCGTTCCTGATCCCGCTGACGCTGCAGATCAGCCTGGGCTATTCGCCGTTCAATGCGGGCCTGATGATGCTGCCCGTCACCGCGGCCGGCATGGCCTCCAAGCGCCTGGCCACGCGCCTGATCCAGCGCTACGGCTACCGCCGCGTGCTGGTGGCCAATACCTTCGTGGTGGGGCTGGTGATGGCAGCCTTTGCGCTGATCACGCCGCAGTTGCCGCTGTGGCTGCTGGTCCCGCTGCTGGCCGTGTTCGGCATGGTCAATTCGATCCAGTTCACGGCCATGAACACGGTCACGCTGAAGGACCTGAGCGGGGCCGGCGCCAGCAGCGGCAACAGCATGTTGTCGATGGTGCAGATGCTGTCGATGAGCCTGGCGGTGACCTCGGCGGGCGCCTTGCTGGCGACCTTCCAGTACCGCTTTGGCGGCGATACCGCGGCGGTGCTGCCGGCGTTTCATGCCACCTTTGTCTGCATGGGGCTGATCACGTGTGCGTCGGCCTGGATTTTCATGCAACTGGGCGTGCGCGAGCCCGCGCCGGCGATATCGGTGCAGCATGGCGAGAAGGAGGTGTGAGCGCCTGTGTGACACATGGGCCGCTTTGGGGGCGGCCGCGAACTTACCCGGCACTTCCCGGCTCCTATCCACATGAGCCGGCAGCGCCCGGTGCAAGGAGGCGTCCATGCAGCCGACAGGCAAAGCCGGGCCCGCACCCACCATCCCACCGCCGCCAGGCCCCCCTGCCGGCGGCAGCACGGTGCCGCGCACGGCCCCGGCCACCCCTGACGGCGCCGGCGCGGTGCCGGGGCCATCGGCGGCGCCCGACAAGGTCCATGCGGCGGCGCGGCCAGCGCTGGTCACGCACCGGGACTGCCCGCCGCCGCACACGTTGCCCGGCTGTGCCTGCGCCGACATGCTGTCGCCCGCGGCGCGCTACTGCGAGCTGTTCGTCGATGTCCAGCACAGCGGCCTGTTTGCCGACAGCAAGACCTTCCCTGACTGCATTCCCAACTGCGATCCGGACCTGATCGTGGCGCGCTACCGCGAAACGCGCGACACGCCCGGCTTCTCGCTGGCCGATTTCGTGCAGGCGCATTTCACCCGCGCCACCGTGCCGGAGAGCCACTACGTGTCAGACCCCGCCAGCACCCTGCGCGAACATATCGACGGCCTGTGGCCGGTGCTGACGCGCGAGCCCGTGGCTCATCCGCCGCTGTCGTCGCTGTTGCCGCTGCCGTACCGCTACGTGGTGCCGGGCGGGCGCTTCGGCGAGCTGTATTACTGGGATTCCTACTTCACCATGGAGGGCCTGGCCGGCAGCGGGTGCGGCGACCTGATGGTGGCGATGGCGCGGAACTTCGCCTATTTGATCGACACGTATGGCCTGGTGCCGAACGGCACGCGCAACTACTACCTGAGCCGCTCGCAGCCGCCGGCATTTGCGCTGATGGTGGACCTGCTCGAGCGCGAGCAGTTGGCCAGCGCCATCGACTTCCTGCCGCAGCTGCGCCTTGAATACGCCTTCTGGATGGACGGCGCCGACTGCGTGCGGCCTGGCCACGCGCACCGGCGGGTGGTCTGCCTGCCCGACGGCGCGGTGCTGAACCGCTACTGGGACGACCGACCGTGGCCGCGCGAAGAAGCCTTCATGGAGGACATGGAGACCGCGATGCGCAGCGGCCGGCCGCATCATCTGGTGTTCCGCGACCTGCGCGCCGCGGCGGAATCGGGCTGGGACTTCAGTTCACGCTGGCTTGATTCGCCATCCACGCCCACCGGCCAGCCCGCGGACCTTGCCACCATCCGGACCACGGCGATGTTGCCGGTCGATCTCAACGCACTGCTCTGGCACCTGGAAACGCGCCTCGCCGCGCTGTGCGAGCAGGCGGGCGATGCCGCGGCAGAGGCTTACCGCGCGGCGGCGCAGCGGCGCGAGGCAGCTATCCTGCAATACATGTGGGACGATCCCGCGGGCGTCTTTGTCGACTACGACTGGTGCCGCGGCGCGCCGCGCCTGTGCCTTACCGCGGCAACGGTGATGCCGCTCTATCTCGGCCTTGCGCGGCCGCCGCAGGCGCAAGCCGTGGCGCAGGCGGTGAAGGACCGGCTGCTAGTTGACGGCGGCCTGGCCACCACGGAATGCGCTTCGGGCCAGCAATGGGACCGGCCCAATGGCTGGGCGCCGCTGCAATGGCTGGCCGTGCGCGGGCTGGCGCGCTATGGCCACGACGACCTGGCGCGCGAGATCGCGCAGCGCTGGCTGGCGACCGTGGCCAGCCTCTACATTCATGAATGCAAGCTGGTGGAGAAATACCGCATCCGGAATATCGAAGGGCGGGCCTTGGGCGGGGGCGGGGGCGAGTATCCGTTGCAGGATGGCTTTGGCTGGACCAATGCGGTTGCCGGTGCGTTGATGGTCCTCTATGGAGAGGTGCCGGCAACGTGCCGGGCGGATGATGTGGCGACCTGAGGTGAGCACACTGAGCTCGCATCGCGTTGGGGGATTTGGCATTGCTGCTCAATGCGGTCGGTGTGTCGCTCTTGACGAGCGTAGCCGGCGAAACAGCCCACGCTAGTCAAGAGCCACAGACCAATCGCATGGCCACAGCAAGAACAGCCACAATTCAAAACTTCACCGCCACACTCATCCAGTAGCGGCGGCCGTCCTCGACATAGCCGTAGTCGGTGTAGTTCACCTGTTTGTCGAAGAGGTTGTAGATGCCGGCAAACACCGACACATTCCTGGTGACCGAATAGGTCGCGCCCAGGTCGACAAAGGTGTACGACGGCGCCACCACGGTGCTGGACGACGGCCCCGTGATCGGCTGGCTTTCCTTGCCGCGGTAGTTGACGCGCGCCCAGGCGTTGACCTTCTCGCCCGGCCGCCAGTTCAGCGTGGCCACCAGCAGGTGCATCGGCAACTGGTTCAGCGGCTGGCCCTGGTACTGGCCGCTCTTCTGCTCCGACCTGGTATAGGTATAGCTGCCGGTCAGCGACCACGCTTGCGCGATCGGCCAGCGCAGGCTGGCTTCCACCCCGCGCGAGTAGGCGCGGTCCACGTTCATGTAGGTGGTCGGGTTGGCGCCGAACCGGTTGGGGCCGTCGGTGCACTGCGTGGTCGGGCAGGCGACGCGCGTGATCTTGTCCTTGAAGTCGTTGTTGAAGAGCGTCACGCCCGCCTGCAGGCCGTTGCCCTTGTCATAGAGCAGGCCCAGTTCCTGCGATACCATGGTCTCAGGCTTCAGGTCCGGGTTGCCGTACATATTGCCGCCGCGGCTGGTCTGGCCCCAGCCGGCCACGGTCTGGCGCAGGTCCGGTGCGCGGAAGCCGGTTGACACGCCGCCCTTGACCGTCCAGCGCTCGGCCGCATGCCACACGCCGTACAAGCGCGGGCTGTAGTGCTGGCCGAAGTTCTGGTCGTGGTCCATGCGCACGCCGCCGGTCAGGGCAAAGCTCTGCGCCAGGCGCCACTCGTCCTCGGCAAACAGCGCCCACTGGTAGCGCTCGACCTGGTTTGGGCCGCCAGCGATCTGGTTGCCGGTCTGGTCGTTCAGGCGCTGGTTCAGGTATTCGCCGCCGACCGACAGCATATGGTTGCCCAGCGGCATCGCCCAGCTGGTGCGCAGGTCCAGGTTCTTGATCTTCATCTGGCGGCTGCGGTTGTCGAACGCCTCTTGCTGGATATAGCTGTCGGAGACGCCGAAGCCCCAGCGGCCGGTATGCGACAGCGCGTACTTCTCGCTGCGGTAGTCGGTCTCGGAGGAGGTGGGGCAGCCGGTGCGCGGGCAGGCGGTGCCGGGCGGCAGCGGCGGCACGGTCTTGCCCACGGTCTCGCTGCGCAGCTGGCGCATCCCCGTGGCCTCGAACACGATGTCGTGGTTGCGCGTGGGCGTGAGCGCCAGCTTGGCGGTCAGGCTCTCGGCGCGGCGCCCGCGGAAGCCGTAGTCGATATCGTCTTCGATGCGGTGCGTGCTCTGGCCGTACAGTTGCAGGCCCAGCAGGTCGCTCTTGAGCGGCCCGGCCAGGTAGAAGTTGCCCTGGTAGAGATTGCCTGAGTCATTGTTCTCCTGCAGCGTGGCGTCGCCGCGCAGCTCGCCTGTCCATGTCTTGGGCACCTTGCGCGTGATGATGTTGACCACGCCGCCCATGGCGTCGGAGCCATACAGCGACGACATCGGGCCGCGCACCACCTCGATGCGCTCGATCGCGGACAGCGGCGGCGTCCAGCTGCTTTCCACGCCGGACGAGTCGGAGTTGGTGCGGGTCTCGCGCGAGCTCTGGCGCTTGCCGTCGATCAGGATCTGCGTGTACTTGGCGCCCATGCCGCGCAGGCTGATGTCGGTCCGGTCGCCGCCGCCGCTGACGATCACGCCGGGCACTTCCACCAGCGCATCGTTGATGTCGCGATAGGCCTTGTTCTCCAGGTCTTCGCGCGTGACCACGCTGATCGACGCGGGGGCGTCGCGGATGTCCTGCTCACTGCCGGCCGCCGTCACCACCACGGTGGCGAGGGTCGCTTCCGCCTTCGGCTCCTGCGCCCAGGCTCCCGTCATGCCGGAGGTGGCGCATACCGCCGCCAGCATCCGCATCCATTGCCTCTGTCGTACACCCGCCGGTGCTGCCAATCCTGCCGCCGCCCTTGCTGCCGACCCAACCCCGGCGACCTTCCTGAACGTCATCATTTTCCGTGTCTTTTGTAAATAACAATCATTCGCATATTAGAATTCCGGATACAAAGTGCTTACCAGTCACTTTGGAAAGCTTTTGTTTCCTTGACGTTTCTTGACGGAACCGGGGGCCGGCGGCATCGTCCACGCCCGCAAGGCCCCGGCAAGCTGCATGCTGATGTGCTCCCACACGCGCGCGCGCGTGCTGCTGATCGACGACGACCTGGAACTGGCGCAGATGCTGCGCGAGTACCTGGAGCCCGATCACTGCACTGTCACGCTGGCGCATACCCGCGAGCAGGGCGAGACCCTGCTGGCCCGCAACGACTACGACGTCGCCCTGCTGGACCTGATGCTCCCCGACGGCAACGGCCTGGACCTGCTCAGGCTGCACCGCGCGCGCTCGCAGCGTCCGGTGATCATGTTCACCGCGCATGGCGATGAAACCGACCGGGTGCTGGGGCTGGAACTGGGCGCCGACGACTACCTGAGCAAGCCGTTCAGTCCGCGCGAGCTCAAGGCGCGCATGCATGCGGTGCTGCGCCGCTTCCACAGCGCCGCGCCCGCCGCGCCCGCACAGACCCCGTGGCTGGAGGCTGGCGCGCTGCGCCTGAACCTGGCGTCCGGCGTAGCCATCCACGGCAACGCCGAGGCGCCACTGACCGGGGCCGAGCAGCGCGTGCTGGAAATCCTGATGCGGGCGCCGGGCCGGGTGGTCGCGCGCGCCGAGATCGGCCGGTTCGCGCTGGGCCGCGCGCCGGCACGCTACGACCGCAGCCTCGATACGCATATCAGCGCGCTGCGCCGCAAGCTGGCGCTGGACGGCATCACTTCGCCGCTGCGGATCCGCAACCTGCGCGGGCAGGGCTATATGCTGGTGCAGGCGCCGTGAACTGGCGGCGCCGCGTGCGCGCGTTGTTTCCGCTGCCGCTGTTCTGGCGCAACTTCCTGACCTTCTGGCTGGGCATCGCCGCGATCGTCGGCATCGGCATGACACTGACGGCCGCGGTGGCCTGGTACCGCTTCGACGCGCTCGATGGCCTGAGCCCCGCGGCGCTGACCGAGGATGCGCTGGAGGTCGCCCAGGCCCAGGGGCGCCCCGGGCTCAGGCGCTGGCTGACGGCGATGGATTCGCACGCTTCGGCGCTGGACATCTACATTGTCGACCACACGCTGCAGGAACTGCTGGGCCGCCCATTGCCGGCGCGGCTGCGCAACCGCCTGGCCGACCGGCTGGTGCCGATGTGGCGCGCGGGGTTGATCGGCCATGCTGTCGCGCATGAGCCCGGGCCCGGCGCGCGCGTGTCATGGTGGGACCCGCAACCCATCGCGCTGCCGGAAGGCGGCGAGCTCCTGATGCTGTTCCTGCCGTTCGATTCGTCGCGCTGGGAGGTGCTGCACCTATCGCCCGTGGTGCTCGCGCTCGGCCTGTTCGCGCTGGCCGTGTCGGCGCCCCTGTGCTGGGCGCTCACGCGGCATGTAACCGGCCCCGTGCGGCGCCTGCGCGAAGCCACGCAAGCGCTTGCCGACGGCGAGCTGGCCACGCGCACGCCGCCCTTGCTGGCCCGCCGCGCCGACGAGCTGGGTCAGCTCGCGCGCGATTTCGATGCCATGGCCGACCGCCTGCAGCGCCTGATGGACTGGCGCGAGCAGCTGTTGCGCAATATTGCGCATGAACTGCGCTCGCCGCTGGGGCGGCTGCGTCTGTCGCTGGAGCTGGCGCGGCGGCGTGACGCCACGCTCGACCTGCAGTTCGAGCGCATCGAGCGCGAGACGGAACGGCTCGATGCGCTGGTCGAACGCACGCTGCAGCTGGCGCGGCTGCATGCGATGGCGCCGGTGCGCAATCCCGTTGACCTGGCCGAGCTGGTCGACGTCATCGTCACCGATGCCCGTTTCGAAGCCGCGGCCCGCGATGTGGCAATCCACTGGGCGCAGCCACCGGAACTGATCGTCGATGCCGATGCCGCGGCGCTGGGCAGCGCCATCGAGAACATCCTGCGCAATGCGATCCGGTACAGCGATCCCGCAGCAGCCGTGACCGTAACACTGCACGCCAGTGAGCTTGCGATCCGGCTCGACATCGTCGACGGCGGGCCCGGCGTGCCGCAAGACGCATTGCCAAACCTGTTCGAGCCCTTCTATCGGGTACGCAACGGTCCCGGGCATCCGACGGGCGCGGGGCTGGGGCTCAGCATCGCGCAGGCAGGCATCGCCGCGCATGGCGGCACGGTGTCGGCGCACAACGTGATGCCGCGCGGGCTGGCCGTGCGGGTTTGCCTGCCGCGCAAGATGTCAGGCACTGCTGTCCTTGATGCGGATCAATTGTGAGTCGCGGCGCAAGCATGCTGCGCATCTCCTGCTGTGGTAGATGCGCCGGAGCAAGGCTGATTCGCGGCGCGTACGCATCATGGCAACCCGCCGTGCAGGCAATGGGATAGATTCTGGGTCGGATCTAAGGCTTGCCTTATTGGTGGCATTAAGCGTCATCCCTATATTGCGGTTGTCCCTGTGACACTGGGTGACTGCGAAGCCAATGCAGTCGAACGCAGACGTGGGGCGCAGCGGATTCCCCTGAAAAGGGATCACCGTTCAACCATCAACTTATCTGACCAAGTCATCATGAAGCACACCAAGCTCCTCGCCGCTCTGATCGTTGCCGGCACCGCCATGGGCGCGCAATTCGCACACGCCGCCGACGGCACCATCACCTTCAATGGCCAGATCACGGCCCAGACCTGCACGATCAACGGCAACGGCTCCGGCGCCAAGGACTTCGCCGTGACGCTGCCGACAGTCTCTTCCTCGACCCTGTCCGAGGCTGGCTTCACCGCCGGCCGCACCGGCTTCAATATCGCACTGACCGGCTGCACGCCCAACACCGGCAGCGTGCACACCTTCTTTGAACCCGGCCCGACCACGGACACCACCACCGGCAACCTGATCGTCAACTCCGGCGGCGCCACCAATGTACAGATCGGCCTGCTGAACTCGGACTTCAGCCCCATCAAGGCAGGTTTTGCCGATGCATCGCAGAACTCCAAGGTCGTCACCATTGCCAGCGGCTCGGCCACGCTGTCGTACTACGCCCAGTACGTGGCCACCGGTGTGGCAACGGCCGGCGCAGCCAACTCGAGCGTGATGTACACCATCGCTTACCAGTAATCGCCAGTACGCAGGGTGCGGAGCGTGTTACCGGCGCGCTCCGCGCCTTTCGAATTCCGAAGTTTGCCGGTTCACCCGATACAGGCGCCGCTAACACGATGAAAACGACCACCAAGACCCTGATCTCCGCCGGCGCCATTGCGCTGGGACTCATGGGCGCGCTGCACGCGCAAGCTTCCGTGGTCATAGCGGGCACGCGGGTCATCTACAACGCCAAGGACGCTGAGACCACCATCAAGCTGACCAACGAAGGCAGGTCACCGGCGTTGACGCAGGCTTGGATCGACAAGGGCGACGCCAGGGCTTCACCAACCTCCATCGAAGTGCCGTTCACGGTGACGCCGCCGGTGGCGCGCATCGATCCGGGCAAGGGCCAGACGCTGCGCATCATCTACACCGGCGAGCCGCTGGCGCAGGACCGCGAATCCGTGTTCTGGCTCAATGTGCTGGAGATCCCGCCAAAGCCCACCGCCGAAGAAGCTGATGTCAACAAGCTGCAGCTGGCCTTCCGCTCGCGCATCAAGCTGTTCTTCCGCCCCGCGGGCCTGAAGGGCAACGCCAACGACGCTCCTGGCAGCATCAGCTGGCGCCTCACTCAAGCCGGCGGCAAGGTGGCGCTTGAAGCGAGCAACCCCAGCGAGTACCACGTTTCCTTCGCCGGGCTCGAACTGGCCGGTGGCGGCAAGACCGCGAAGTTTGAAGAGGGCGGAATGGTCGGTCCGGGCGAAACCAGGGCATTCCCGCTGACCGGCGAGGTTGCGCAGGGCTCCGACGCCAAGGTGCACTACCACGCCATCAACGACTACGGCGGCGCCGTCGACGGCGAAGCCGCGCCGGGCAGCGCCGCCAGCCAGGCCGCTTCGCGCTAGCCATGCGCCGGGCAACACCCGGCGATCTTCCATGATTTCCTGATTGACGATGCCGCGCAAGCGGCAGGGGCAAGTCTTGCCCGCGCATGGCCAGATCCGGCATAAACCAATGAGAATCCAGAAGACCTCTTCCTTTCCGTCCCGGCTGCGTCCGGCCAGCGCGGTGGTGTTGTCCTTGTTCGCGAGCGTTGGTGCATGGGCGGCGCCTGCCGGCACCGGCGCCTCGAACCTCCTGGCCGAGGTGGAATTCAACGACACGTTCCTGCAGCAGCCCGGCGGCAGCCGCATCGATGTGAGCCGCTTCAACAAGGGCAACGTGGCCTTGCCGGGCAACTATCGCGCGGAGCTGTATGTCAACGAAGCCTGGTTGGGCCGTGCCGAAGTGACGCTGCGCCAGGTGGGCGAAGACAGCCGCAACGTGCAGCCGTGCTTTGACCGTGCCGCGATCCAGCGCATGGGCGTGGACCTGACCAGGTTGTCGCCGGAGGCGTCGGCGCGGCTGGACACGGGCTGCGTATCGCTGCCCGACCTGGTCCCCGATGCCACAGCCGCCTTCGACAACGGCGAGCAGCGCCTGAATGTCTCGGTGCCGCAGATCGCCATGTCGCGCTCGGCGCGCGGTTATGTCGATCCCAGGTACTGGGACGAAGGCGTTACCGCGGCGCGGCTGCAATACAACGCCAACGTTTATCATTCCGATTCGAGCGGGATCTCGACCACGCAGAGCTATGTCGGGGTGAACGCCGGACTCAATTTCGGTGGCTGGCGCTTGCGCCATCTGGGCAACCTGACGCACGGCGACGTCGAGGGCACGCGCTACCAGAGCGTGCAGACCAGCCTGCAGCGCTCGATTGCGCAGATCAGGAGCCAGCTGATCATCGGTGACGCCTTCACCGACGGCACCATGTTCGACAGTTTCGGCTTCCGTGGCGTGCAGATTGCCAGCGACGACCGGATGTACCCGGAATCTCAGCGCGGCTACGCGCCGACCGTCCATGGCATTGCCAACAGCAACGCTCGCGTGCAGATCCGCCAGAGCGGCAACATCATCTATGAAACCACGGTTGCCCCCGGCGCATTCGAGATCAATGACCTCTATCCGACCGGCTACGGCGGCGATCTCGAGGTGGTGGTCACCGAAGCCGATGGCAGCGTGCATACCTCGCGCGTGCCCTATGCCGCAGCCGTCAATGCGCTGCGCCCGGGCGTCACGCGCTACAGCATGACCGTCGGCCAGTACCGCAATACATCGATCCAGAGCAAGCCGATGATGATGCAGGCGACCGTGCAGCACGGCCTCAGCAATATGGTGACCGGCTACGGCGGCGTCATCGCGGCGCAGGACTACACGGCGGTG
Source organism: Cupriavidus sp. UYPR2.512 (assembly GCF_000379565.1). Lineage (NCBI taxonomy): Bacteria > Pseudomonadati > Pseudomonadota > Betaproteobacteria > Burkholderiales > Burkholderiaceae > Cupriavidus > Cupriavidus sp. UYPR2.512. The sequence goes on from NZ_KB902852.1 coordinate 200,172, forward strand.
ATGGGCGGCGGGGCGCTGAACACGGACTTCGGTGCCTTCGGCGCTGACGTGACCCAAGCCTGGACCACCCTGCAGAATGCGGCCAACCGGAGCGGCCAGAGCATGCGGCTGTCGTACAGCAAGCTGGTGGCCCCGACCAATACCAACCTGACGCTGGCCGCCTACCGTTATTCCAGCAGCGGCTACCTGAGCATGACCGACGCCATGGCGCTGCGCGACCTGGACCAGCGCGGCCTGGGCCCTGGCATGCTCCTGAGCGGCATCCAGCGCGGGCGCCTGCAGATGACCATCAACCAGATGCTGCCGCGAGGCTACGGTTCGTTCTACCTGTCCGGCTCCACGCAGAACTACTGGAACCGCGGCGGCTCCGATACCCAGTTCCAGGCGGGCTATAACAACAGCTACAAGCGGATCAACTATGGCGTCTCGGCGTCGCGCCAGTTCAACGTCGGCTCAGGCAAGTGGGACACCCGGGTGATGCTCAACGTGGGTATCCCGCTGGGCAAGGGCCAGCACGCGCCGTACTCGATGACCAGCCTGAGCCACGATTCCACCGGCGGCACCTCGCTGCAGGAAACGGTGACCGGCACCCTGGGCGAGGACAACGCCTTCACCTACGGCGTGAACGCCGGCTACACCGGTGGCGGCAACACCAGGGATGCAGCCTCTGTCGGCGCCAACGTCGGCTATGTGTCGCCGATGGCTACCATGACGGCCAGCGCCAGCACGGGCCGCAACTTCTCGCAGGCAGGCCTGGGCATCAGCGGCGGCATCGTGGCCTATGCGGGCGGCGTGGCGTTCACCCCGACGATGGGCGACACCATGGCCATCGTCGAGGCCAGGGATGCCGCGGGTGCGCGCCTGGCCAACGGCAGCGGCCTGCGCGTGGACCCCTGGGGCCGCGCCGTGGTGCCGACCCTGACGCCGTTCGCCACCAACCAGATCGAGATCGACCCGAAAGGGCTGCCGATGAGCGTGGAGCTGAAGACCACGCAGCAGAACGTGGCGCCGACCGCGGGTGCGATCGTGAAGATGAAGTTCGAGACGGACAACCCAGGGCGGGCGGCGATTCTGCGTGCCAATGGGCCGGATGGGAAGCCGCTGCCGTTTGGCGCGGAGGTGTCGGATGCGCAAGGGCAAAGCATTGGTACCGTCGCTCAGGGTGGTCGTGTCATTGCGCGCGGTCTCAAGGCAGATTCCGGCCGGTTGATGGTGAGCTGGGGCAAGGGCGCTGCACAGCGCTGTGGTTTGGACTATGTCTTGCCGAAGGTTGGCAGCGAAGCGGGCACGTCTTACCAGGTCGTGGACGCAAGGTGCCGTTGATCTAGCCGGAAACAAGTCTTGCCCGACCGCGGGCTGCGTACTGACATTGCTCACAATGCCATATTTGGCTCCTGGGCATGACAGCCTTGTATCAAAGGGCGGGGACAGTGGCGATGACGTTCACCATGACCTGTCTGTGACGCGAGGCGGCCAGAAAGACACCGTCTGACCCCGACGATCCGGAATGTTGATGCATAATCCGGAGGCATTTCCATATCCCATCGTGGGCGCTTTCTGATGCCCGGTGCCCGGACCGGCGTCACGCAGGTTGCCGAGCAGGAGCGTCGCCAATGGTCAACTGGCTGTCTCGCGCGAACACGCAGGTTCACGGCCGCCTGCTTGCCGTTGTCGTTGCCCTGCTGATCGTCGTGATCAGCAGCTTCCTTGCCCTGTTCTTACATAGCCTGTTCGAGCGCATCCTCTGGGAACAGGCGTCGGCCAGCCGCCTGCATTTGGGAGCGGTGCTGGAGGTAAAGTCCACGCACGAGTATTTCATCCGGCGCATGGCGGACATCTCCGGGCCGGAGTATCGGCTGGCGCGCAGCGACCGGCTGGCTGGCCAGCTCGAAGCCATGCTGACGGGCTTGCCTCCAGGCAGTGCCCGTACCGTCGAAGTGCCTGGCCTGACCAATCAGGCCACCATGCTGACGGGCACGCCCGCGCCAGCGGCGGAGCATCCCGACACGATTTCGCACATCGTTCGATTCGCCATCTTCGAGCGCGCGTACTGGGGTAAGGCGCCAGAGGGGATGCGCTCGGCTTTCCTGGCTGCCGACGGGAGCCAGGCATTCGTGACACCGGCGCTTCCGGGCGCGCTGGCGTTGAGCGGGCCGCTGGTCGATGCTGTTGTCAGCAACTGGGCCAAAGCGCTGGCGAACCGGTCGCGCGAAGCGCAACCTGAGACGCCGGTCGCCTCACCGCTGTGGGCCGGACCATACCAGGGCACCATCGAGCGGGGCCCGATCCTGAGCTGCTTCCTGCCAGTCCGTGACGCCAGCGGAAATCTCGTGGCGTATGCCGCGACTGCCATTCCTGCACGCGCGCTGATGGGCGACGTCAGCGTCCCGGATGCCACGCACGCCGCGTCAGGCAGGCGCGCAATGTTCTTCGATGAGCAAGGGCGGCTGCTGTACCAGGGCAGCGACGCCGGGTGGCTGCGCCCGCAAGCGCTGGGTGAGCGGGTGGCGCGTGAGTTGGGCAGCAGCCGGCAAAACGTAGCCTACTGGTTCGAGCAGGGCAGCCTGATGATTGGCCTCATGGCACGCGACCATGGCTGGCGCGCGGCCTACGCTTATCCGCTGTCGCAGGCGCTGGCGGATCATGGCCCGGCGCTGGCGGCTGCGCTTCTGCTCTATGGGCTTGGTGTGCTCGCGGTGCTGACCGGTGCCGGCACGCTGCGGCGCCGGGTGTTGGTGCCGCTGCAGCAAAACGCTGAACGGATCGAGGACAGCGAACGCTTCAACCGTACCGTGATGCAGGCCGCGCCGGTCGGCCTGCGGGTGGTGCGCACAGCCGATGCGCATGTACGGGTCGAGAACGCGCTGGCCGCGCAATGGCTGCCGCTCGACACGCGCACGGCGGGCCGGCCATGGCTGGACGAGATGCTGGCGCGGCGGGGTGACCAGCCCGCGCGGCTGGAGCTGCAGGTGCCATCCGACCACGGGGCACCGCGCGACTTGCTGGTAGTCGGCCGCCACACCCGCTTCGAGGGTGAAGACGTACTGCTGTGTGCGATCCATGATGTCACCGACGAACGCGAAGCGCACCGCGCGCTCTCGCGCGCACGCCAGCTGGCGGATGAGGCAAGCGCCGCCAAATCGCAGTTCCTGGCCGCCATGAGTCACGAAATCCGGACGCCGCTGTACGGGATGCTGGGCACGCTGGAGCTGCTGTCCCTGACAAAGCTGGCGCACAGCCAGCGCGAGATGCTGTCGACCATCCAGTCCTCGTCGCAGGTCTTGCTGCAGATACTGGATGACCTGCTGGACTACTCCCGCGCGGAAGCCGGCCAGATCGAACTGGACGCCGTGCCGTTCGATCCGGTCGACCTGCTGGAATCGACGGTTCGCGCGCAGGCGCCGATCGCGCTGCAAAAAGGCATTGCGCTGCCGTTCTATCCACAGCCCGGCTTGCCTTGCCTGGTCGGGGATCCGGTGCGGGTGCGCCAGATTATCGATAACCTGCTCGGCAACGCGCTGAAATTCACGGCAGAGGGCCATGTCATCGTGCGCCTGCAGCGCGCGCCACAGAGCGAAGCGCCGGATGCCGACGGCAGGATCGGCATCCGGCTTGAGGTGGCGGATACCGGGCCAGGCATTGCGCCAGAGGTCCAGGCGCGACTGTTTGAGCCTTTCGTGCAGGCAGATGCTTCCACCGCAAGGCGGTTTGGCGGGTCGGGCCTGGGCTTGTCGATCTGCAGGCGCCTGGCCGCCCTGATGGGCGGCAGTATTTCCGTGCAAAGCGAACCGGGCAAGGGCAGCGTCTTCCGGGTATTGCTCAGGTTGCCGGAAGCCGGGCCGCGCGAACAGGTTGAGCCCGTGCTGCCGCCGGTGGCCGTGCTGTCGGAAAATGACGAGATCCGCAGCCATGCCATCGACAATCTGCGCGCCATGGGCTGCAGGGCAGTCGCTTGCCGTGGGCCGGCGCCGGAACCGGGCATGGTATTGCTCGTTGCCACGCGCCACATCGAGGCCATTCCCGAAGGCTATGCCGGCGTGGTCTTTACGCGCGTCGACGGTCCGGCGGAACCACAGCTGATCGCCGGCAGCTGGCTGGTCAATGCCTATCATCAGGCGGGCATCCTGCGGGCGTTTTGCAAGGCGGCCGGCATGACGCCGGTCAGTGCGCCGCCGCTGGCTGCGCCTGCCGACCCCACGCCGCAGCTGGGGCTGGAGATACTGGTGGTCGACGACCATCCCTACAACCGGCTGCTGATGCAGCAGCAGCTTGAGCGCCTTGGCTGCCGGCCGACGCTTGCGGCCAGCGGCGAAGAAGGGCTTGCAGTGTTGCGCCGGCACAAGTTTGACCTGATGCTGACGGATGTCCACATGCCCGGCATGGACGGCTACGCACTGAGCCGCAGGCTGCGCGCGCAGGGGGCAACGCTGCCCATCGTCGGGCTTACCGCGAGCATCGCGCAGGGTGAGGCCGAGCGCTGCCTGGAAGCCGGCATGAATCGCTACCTGTCCAAGCCGATCCTGCTGGGCGACCTGGCCGAGTGTCTGCGCGCCGCGCTGCCGGCGCATGTACCCGGCCTGGCACAAGGGGCCGCGGGCGCGGCTGGCTCCGCCGGCGTGGAGGATAAGGTTGCCAGCATGGCGTTGCTGGAGCGCACCATGCGTGAGGATTTCAAGCAACTATCCGCCGCGGCAGCCAGCGGGGAACTGAAGGCAATCCGCGATCATGCCCATCGTATGAGGGGGGCCATGGCGCATGCCGAAGATGGCGAGGACATGGTCGAACTGTGCCGGGAACTGGAGCTGGATGCCGCCCAGGCGCTGGCAGCCGTGCAAGCCCATGTCGACAACCTGGCGTTGTATCTTGCCGCATACTTTGACGATCCTGAAAACCATGAAGGCAGCCCGGATGCGGCCCGACGCGATTGGCCGGATACTATTTAAGGAATACCTTAATTCGGGTTTTTCGGAAGACTCCTAATATTCAGATCAGCGAAGATGACCGGCATTGAATGCCGGCACGGTTCGGCGGCGCACAGGTAGGCGGCCGGCAGAACCGATAAAAACAAGGGGGATCGTAAATGATCAAGGTAATCATCGCAGATGACCACCCCGTCGTGCTTGACGGGATGAGCCGGGTGCTGGCGAACGAAGTGGGCACGCAAATCGTCGGAAGTGCCGCAAATTCCACCCAATTGGTGGAATTGCTTGAAAGCACGGATTGCGACGTTATCGTGACCGACTACTCCATGCCGGGCGGCCAGTTTGGCGACGGCCTGCCGATGCTGCAGATGTTGCGCCGCCGTTATCCCACCACCCGGATCGTCGTAATGACCATGCTGGATAATCCGGCGCTGATTCGCAATATCCAGAAGGCCGGCATTTCCGTGATCCTGAACAAGACCGATCCGGTCCAGGAACTGGTGCCGGCGGTGCGTGCCGCGTTCAGCGGGCTGAGCTACCAGCCGGCATCGGTGCGCGCGATCCTGGCTTCGGGCGGCCTGGATGAGCCGTCGCACCGGCCGGTCCTGACGCGCCGCGAACTGGAAGTGATACGGCAGTGTGCAGCCGGTGTCCCGGTCATCGAGATTGCGCGCCAGGCCAACCGCAGCAGCAAGACCATCAGCGCGCAGAAGAGCATTGCCATGAAGAAGCTGGGCCTGACCAACGACTACGAGCTCTATGAGTACGCCAGGACAAACGGCCTGCTGGGCGGCACCTGATCCTGGCGTCATCCCTGCCTTGCGGGCCGGTCGGGCCGCGTCGCATTTTCCCTCCCTCCGCTGAATAGCACGCCAGGCGGCGCTGACGCCGGCCCTCTCCTGCCGTGCGGCGGCACCTGCGCTATCCATCTGCTCGGAAGTTTCCCTGCTCATTTCAGGCTTGGCTGATTTCGAAAGCCAGGCGCATGGTTCATCCTGAATGCAGGAATGACAACGCTGGAGCGTAAGGTGGCCATGGAAAATATCCGGGTGCTCGTCGCGGACTCGCAACCTGTCATGCGGCGCCTTCTGGGCCGGCGGCTCGCGGCCAGCGCCTGCATCGAACTGGCTGGCCTGGTGGGCGACGAACCGAGCCTGGTGCAAGCGCTGCAGCATGGCTCGTGTGATGTCGTGGCACTGCGTTACCCGCTTGGGGACACCAATGAGCCCGAGCCTTGCGGCTACGCACGCCTTGGCACGCGGCTCGCCGAGCTGGGCGGGCAGCGCGTGGTTGCGATCGCCAACGTCGCCGACCGTGCCGGCGTGCTGCAGCTGCTCAGGGACGGCTGCCGCAATGTCGTGACCGCCAGGGACAGCCTCGACGAAGTCATGAAGGCGGTCTGGATGGCATATCTGGGGCTGGCTTCCGTTTCGGAAATCGCTTGCACGCTGATCTGGGGCAGGCCCTGCAGCGGTCCGTCGGACGGCGGCGATTGGGCGGAGTTGCTGACCAGGCGTGAAAGCGAAGTGCTGCGGCTCTACCTGTCGGGCATGTCCGTTACCGGGATCGCCGTACGCACCGGCCGGACCGTCAAGACGATCAGCACGCAAAAGCAGAGCGTCATGCGCAAGATCGGCGCCGAGAACGACGTGGAGCTTGCCGCCTTTGCCATCCAGCGCGGCATGTTGTGAGGCGCGGCACGCGGCTTGCCGCCACGCGCACTACGACCCATGCACTGGCCGGATGCTCCGGGCAGTCGCGATACTGAGACGAGGTATGCAATGAAACGGCTGATGTCGATCGACAGCAGCTCTGCGTTGCCGTTGAGCATTCGCCAGATACGTTATCTGGTCTGCCTGTTCTCGGCCTGTGTGCTGGGGCTGACCGTACTGTCCTGGGGGATGCTGCTGCGCTATCGCCTGCACGAGGCGGTCGAGCGGCAGGAGATGGTGCTGCAGTCGCAGTCCGAGCAATTGCAGGCAAAGCTGCATTGGGCCGAGGCACTGGCCGTGCGCGCGCAGGGGTCGCTGACGCGGCTTGCCGATATCGGCCTGGCCGATGAGCTGGCTGCGGTCAGCGATGAGCAATGGACCGACCGCCTGCAACGCCGGGGCGACCGCCAGTACATCCCGTTGCTGGTCCCGCCTGCCCACGCCAAGGCGCCCGGCGCCAGGCTGAAAAGCCTGGCCGACATGATGACGTTCACTTTCCGCGTCAACAACCTGCAATACCGCGAGGTGCAGAACGCCTACCTGGTCGACCTGCGGGCCGATCAGCTCTATGTCATCCCGCGCCGGCTGGACCCGGCACGCGCGCGCATGCAGCGCGACGACGTGCGCCAGACCTTCCTGCGTGACACGCTCACGCGCCTGCGCAATGACGCGCTGGTTGCACGACTGCGCGCCCACCCGGGCCAGGCGGTGGTGCTGCCACCGGCGCAGGACTGGGTCAGCGGCATGCGCACCGTGACCTTCGCCACCCTGGTGCAAGCCGGTGGCGAGCCGGCCGCGATCCTGGCCATGGAGTTCCCGCTGTCCCCGATGCTGCCGGACGGGCAGACCATCGATGGCGATTTCATGCTGGTGACCGATGCCGGCATGGTGCTGAGCGCGGACGGCATGCCGGCCGCCGCCCTCGGCCAGCCGGTCGCGGCATCGCTGGCAGCGCAGGGTGCGCGCCCGGGCAGGGTGCGTTCGGCGCTGGTACGGCAAGGGCTGCTGGACCATGTCGTCGTGCTGGAATACCAGCTGGACGCGTGGGGCTGGCGCACGGTCGGCGTGGTCGGACTGGGCCACTTATGGCAGCAGTTCCGGCGGAACGCCTTGTGGATGCTGGGCCTGACCGGCTCGCTGTCGATGCTGATCCTGGCGTGGATCTGGCTGATCGACCGCCGCATCATGCGCCCGGCGCAGCGCCAGTCCTTGCGCCTGCAGGAAAGCGATGCCCTCGGGCGCTTCGTGATTGAAGTGGCCGGCGTGGGCCTGATGGTCGTCGAGCGCAGCACGCGGCAGGTGCTGCTGGCCAATGCCGCCGCCAAGTCGATCATCGATCAGGCCAGCGCCGCCGGCCTGACGCAGCTGCAGGATGCCTGCGGCGCGCGCTTGACCAGCGGCCACGTCAATGCCGAAGGCCCGCCACAGGTACTGCCCCGTTTCGATGTGGACATGGCCGGCCGCAACGGCGAGATGCGGTCGCTGGAGGTGCGGCTGGTAGAGATTACCTACGAAGGCCGTGCCGCCGTCCTGTACGCCCTCAACGACGTCACCGAGGGGCGGCGCAGCGAAGCGCGCTTGCGCGAGGCGATCCGCGCGGCGGATGCCGCCAACCACGCCAAGTCTTCGTTCCTGGCCACCATGAGCCATGAAATCCGCACGCCGCTCAATGGCATGCTGGGCAGCATCGAGCTGCTTGGCATGACCCGGCTCGATTTACGCCAGCGCGACCAGCTGGCAGTGATGCAGCACGCGTCGCAGTCGCTGATCTACATCATCAATGACGTACTGGACTTCAGCAAGATCGAGGCCGGGCAGATGTCATTGCAGCTGCGGCCGTGCCGCGTCGCGGAAGTCGTCGAGGACGTGACCCGGCGCTTTGCGGCAGAAGCGGCGCGCAAGCAGTTGTGGCTGCTCTGCATCAATGATCCTTCGCTGGTTGAGCCGGTGATGGCTGACGTGGTCAAGCTCGAGCAGATACTGACCAACCTGGTCAGCAATGCGGTGAAGTTCACCGAGCAAGGCAAGGTGATCGTGGCGGCCATGCGCAAGCCGGGCGGCGGCGTGGAAATCCGCGTCATCGACACCGGCATCGGCATCGCCGGGCGAGACCAGATCCGGCTGTTCGAGCCCTTCGTCCAGGCCGAGCAGCCGGATACGCGCCACTACGGCGGCACAGGCCTCGGGTTGTCGATCTGCCGCCGGCTGGTCGAACTGATGTCTGGCGAGATACGGGTGGTCAGCGAGCCCGGCCTGGGCAGCTGCTTTACCGTCAGCCTGCCGCTGGCCAGCGCCGGTGCCGCGGCGTCAACCGACGCCTGGCCGCGGACCGCGCTGCGTGGACTGACGGTCGGCTTGAATGTCACCTTGCGCGAGCTCTACCAGGGCGTGGAGCAGTTGCTGCAGTTCTATGGCGCACGGGCGGTCAAGTATGACCCCGACGCGCCGCCGGCCACGCCGGTCGATGTCCTGGTGTGCGATGAGCCGGCCATGTCGCGCTGCAACGACGCCGATGTGGTGGTGTCGGCCATGGCGCCGGCAGTGCCGGACCTGACGCAGACGCCGGTGGTGGCATCGCCCTATGCATGGCGCGGCTTGCTGGCGGCGATCGCGGCAGCGGCCGGCGTGGAGGTGACGCAAACGCAAGCGCCACTGTCGGCGCGCGAGTATGCGCCTGCGGCGCAGCTGGCGCTGTTGCTGGTGGAAGACCATCCGATCAACCAGGTGGTGATGCGGGAGCAGCTGGAAAACCTGGGGCAGAAGGTCGATCTGGCCAGTGACGGGCCCGAGGCCCTGTTGATGGCATCGGGCCGGCACTACGACCTGGTCCTGACCGATCTGCAGATGCCTGGCATGGACGGCTTCACGCTGGCGCGGCGCCTGCGCGATGCCGGCCTGGCCACGCCGATCGTTGCCGTCACCGCCAGCGTGGCGCCCGATGTGGCCGAGCGATGCCAGCAGGCCGGCATCGACCGATGCCTGACCAAGCCGGTGGGGCTGGTGACGCTGCGCAAGCTGCTGGAAGACCTGTCCGGCGCCCAAATGGCAGCGCGGGCAGCGCCGGGCCAGCATGCAGGCGGCGACACGTCGCTGCATGCCGACGCGCTGCGGCGCGACCAGCGCGCGCTGGTCGAGGCGCTGCTGGCGGGGGACGCCGAAGCGTTTGCCCAACGTCTGCACGGATTGGCCGGAGCGCTGTCGGTGATGGGCCATGCGCTGCAGAGCCAGGCGTGCCGCTGGCTGGAGCAGGCGGTCCGGTGCTCGGGGCTGGTAGCCATTGGTGCGGACTGGCAGGCCTTCCATGCCGAACTGGAGCAGCTGGCAGATGGGCTGGAGTCGCAGGGCGGCACGCAGGGTGCCAACAATACGACGGATTTGAGGCATGCCTGATGGAGCGGTCACGCGCCGGGCGCGATACTGCTTCCGTGGAGCGTCTCCCTGGTCCCTCCGTTCCTCTAGGGGCGGCGACACCTACCACTCTGGCACATCGATGCCATTCGGTCCTGGGGGGCCACAGATGCATGAGGCCTCAGCTTTCTCGCTACGGCTCGGGACGGGGCTTGTTCATACCATCTTCGCCGATTAGCGGCGGTGATTTTTTGCTTTGGCACTGCGGGTGGTTGTCGTGCTTGACGGACGTGGGCTGTTTCGCCGGCGTAGCCGGCGACCTACTTCTTGTCCGAGCGACAAGAAGTAGGCAAGAAACGCGTCGCCTGGGCGGCTGGCCATAAATTGCGATTATTGGACGAACCCGACTTTAGGTTGTTGGCAGCCTACTAACCAGGTTATCGGTGGGACGCCTTCGGCTGCGCTGCGCGCACGCTTCATCGCAGGTCGGAGGCACGGGCACGGGCACGGAGTGCATCGCTGCGCTCGCACACGTTGTCGCGGATGACGCCGAACCTAACGCTGTTAGGACGGGGTCGTCGCTGTGCTTAGGACGGGCGCGTAGCGCAGCCCCCGATGCGCGGATCTGCACAACGACACGACCGCCCGCGATCTGGAGCCAGCTCCGATTGACCTACCTGCGGACTTCCCAGCAGATGAGGCATTAAATTTGGTCGCGCCATGACGAGGCCGGCCAATCTGTGTCTATAATGCTTGACAATACAATGATTGATTGGGCAATAAAGTGACTCCACAGCCAGAAAGGTCCGAGGCCAACGCCCAGGTGCTGCCATTTCGCGAGTCCCTGCTGGCCATGCTGGGCGTGGCCTTTGTGGTGATGCTGGTGGCGCTGGACCAGACCGTGGTCGGCACGGCGCTGCCGACTGTGGTGGCCGAGCTGCAAGGCTTCGAGTACTACGCCTGGGTAGCCACGGCCTATCTGCTGACGTCGGTGATCACCGTGCCGGTATTCGGGCGGCTCGGGGACTATTACGGGCGCAAGCCGTTCGTGCTGGCATCGATCGTGGTCTTCTCAGTGGCCTCGGCGCTGTGCGGCATGGCGCCGAGCATGCCGTTCCTGGTACTGGCGCGCGCGCTGCAGGGGATTGGCGGCGGCATGCTGGTCGGCACCGCCTTTGCCTGCATTGCCGACCTGTTTCCGGATGCGCATGTGCGGCTGCGCTGGCAGGTGATGCTGAGCGCGGCATTCGGCATTGCCAATGCGGTCGGGCCGTCGCTGGGCGGGCTGCTGACGGAGTGGTACGGCTGGCGCGCGGTGTTCTATGTCAACCTCCCGGTGGGCGTGCTGGGGCTGTGGTTTGCGTGGCGCTACCTGCCGCACCTGCGCCAGCAGGCGCACAGCGGGCCGATCCGCGTGGACTGGCTGGGTGCCTTGCTGATCGCAGCCGGGCTGGGGTGCGTGCAGCTGAGCGTTGAACTGCTGCCGGCGCGCGGGTTCGACGCCTATACCAGCGGCTTGTTGGTGCTGGCGGCGCTGGCACTGGTGGCGCTATGGCAGTGGGAGCAGCGTTGCGCCAACCCGATCCTGCCAGTGGAGATGTTCCGCAACCCGGGGCTGGCGCCGCTGTTCCTGCTGGCGGTGTTTACGGGCTTCACCATGTTCTCGCTGCTGCTCTATGCGCCGCTGCTGTTCCAGGGCGGCTTTGGCTATTCGCCGAAGGAGGCGGGCATCCTGATCACACCGCTGGTGGTCTGCATCACCGCGGGCAGCATTCTCAACGGCCGCATCGTCACGCGCATTCGCCGCCCGAACACCATGCTCTATGCCGGCTTCGGCATGCTGGCAGTGTCCTGCGTGGGCCTGTCGCAGGCCACGCGCAGCATGCCGCATGGCGTCTTGCTGACGATCATGCTGATCGGCGGGTTCGGGCTCGGCTTCATCATGCCGAACCTGACGGTGTTTGCGCAGCAGACGGCAGGGCGCGAACACCTTGGCATTGCCACGGCCATGCTGCAATCGCTGCGCATGGTAGGCGGTATGGTGGGCACCGCGATCGTGGGCACGCTGGTCACGCGCAGCTATACCGGTGGCGTGGAGCATGCGCTGTCCGCCGTCAATGCCGGGCAGTGGACAGCGCGCATGGCGGACCCGCAGGTGCTGATCGACAAGGCGTCGCAAGTCGCGTTGCTCGGCCAGCTGGAGCAAGCCGGGCACAATGGCGCCCTGCTGCTGGAGCAGGCGCGCGTGTCGCTGGTCAGTGCCATCCACCTCGGCCTGGTGGTGGCTGCGGTGGCCGCCGCGCTGGGCGTGTGGTGCGCCCGCCGGGTACCGTCGATCAAGCTGGGCCGGGCGCCGGCGCCCGCCATGGCCGCCGACTGAAGCGCCGGCCTGCAACCTAACCTGAGGAATACGGATGGAACTGGAGCGACAAAGCGTGGCCGTACTGCAGCAGTTCGGCCGCACCTACCGCGCTTACGCGGCCGCATTCGAGCAGCGCCTGGGGCTGCCGCTGCCCCGCTGGCGCATCTTGCATGCGCTGCATCACCAGGAGGGCGCGATCGGCCAGAAGGCGCTGGCTGACCTGGTCGGCATGGACCCGGGCGCGCTGACGCGCCAGCTCAAGGCCATGCAGGAACTTGGCTGGGTGGAGCGCAGCACCTCGGAACGCGACAACCGCGTGACGCATGTCACGCTGTCACGGACCGGCCAGCAGGTGGTGGCGCACGCCATGCCGCTGCGCTCAGCTTTTCTGGAGGATGTGCTTGCGGAGGTGTCGCCGTCGACCATGCGCGAGCTGTCGCGCGGCCTGGCGCGGCTGGAGGCCGGCATCGCATACGCGCAGGCCAACGCGGCACAGGCAGCCGACGCCGCCTGACGCGGCTGCGCCCGTGCCGCTGGCGCTCAGGCAGTCAGCAGCATGCCGTTAAGCGCTGCAAATTCGAACAGTTCCCGATCGTTGGTGACGCCGAGCTTCTGCATGGCGCAGTTCTTCTGCCGGCTGATGGTCTTGACGCTGCGGCAGAGCAGGATGGCGATCGCGCTCACGGACCGGCCGGTCAGGTACAGCCGCAATACTTCCATTTCACGCCGGGACAGGCGCTCCGCGCTGGCCTGGCCAGGTGCGACCGGGTTGCCCGGATCGGCCTGCGACAGTATTTCCAGCGCGGATTTGCCGATGTAGTGGAAGCCCCGCTGGATACGGCAAACCACGGTCACCAGTTCTGACAGCGGCGAGTCCTTGAGCAGCAGGCCGTGCACCTGCGTGTCGAGGATGGAGCGCAGTACCAGCGGATTGGTGATCATGGTCAGCACGATCACGGCCAGCGACGGATGCCGCCGCCGCAGGCTGGCAAGCAGGCGCAGGCCGTCGCTGTTGCCCTCGCCCTGCGCGGGCATGTGGTAGTCGGTGATCACGACATCGGGACGCAGGCTTTCCACGCCGTTCAGCAAGGCCGCCGCGCTGGTCACGCTGCCGCACACCTCCCACCCGGTCTGGGTATGCAGGCGGTCCGCGACGGCCGCGCTGACCAGGGGGTGGTCGTCGGCAAGCAGGATCCTCAATGTCATCTGGTTGCTCCTCGATTCAGGTTCGTGGCAGCGCCGGCATCAAGAAAACGCCGCACGTCAGCGAGACGTGCGGCGCAAAAACGACGCCAAACAATACGACGCCAGACAACTGCGCGCATTGCCCCGGGACCGGGCCAAACGGGAGACGGCCGGACCGCAGCAATGCCCTTGCAGGGTATCGGCTGCGCGGTCTGGGGAAACTAGGAGGATTCGCAAAGCGCCGCCGTGGCACAACGGCCTGCACCGGCCGAAGCCGCGCGAGTGTAGCGCAAGGTCAGCGCTCGAAAAAATGTCTCAAGACTGTAATAAAAACGCCGCCATTGCTGCGCAGCCAAAGAAAAAGGCGCTGGCGCCATGTGGCTGCCAGCGCCTTCCGGGCGCCTGTGCTGCGGGAGTTGCGTCAGGCCAGAGCGGGCTGCGTATAGGCTGCGGGGCGCCCGTTGCGGCGGCCGTCGATGGCCTTGAGCGGGTCGCGCAGCACGGCGCTGCCGACATCCATGATGTCGCGCAGCACGCCCTTGTCGCCGCTGCGCTCCGGTGCCCAGAAATGCAGTGCGGCCCATTCCGGGAAGCTGCTTGGCGGTGCCAGCAGGCGCGTCTTGCGCTCGCGCGTGACCAGCGGCACGTTGAAGTCCAGCACCGGGCAGATGCCCCCGGCTGAATGCAGCAGCGTGATCTGGGTATGCCATGACGGGACCACGGTCTCGCGATGTCCCGGTGTGCTGGCCTGGCGGCTCAGGAAGGTCCGCAGCGGGCTGCCGGCCTCGCAGTCTTCCTGCAGCAGGATCCAGTCGCTTTCGCCTTCGTCATGGCTGCCGCCGCGCGTGGCGCTCACCAGCCGGCGCGGCGTGGCCATGATGTTGTGCTGGCGCACGCGTTCGGGATCGTGGCCGCTGTCGACGACGAAGGCGCAGTCCAGTTCGCCGCTGCCGAGATGGCCGGCAAGGACGGCGTCGGCAATCACCGGACGCGTGACAAAGCTGTCTTGCGGAAACTGCTCGCACAGTGCCGTCAGGATTTCGGTGATGACCGGGTCGCCGATCGACGATGAGAAGCCGATCGAAACGCGCCTGCCGTCGTCACGGCGCTTGCTCAGGCCAGAGTCGCCGGGGCGCACCAATTGGTTCCATTTGGCCAGGATCTGCCGCGCCGTCTGTTCCAGGCGCAGGGCATGCGGAGTGGGTTCGAGCATCCCGTTGCGCTTGACGAACAGCGGATCGCCGGTGATTTCGCGCAAGCGCGCGAGGCTGTAGGCCACCGTGGGCACGCGTCCCTGCGTGCAGGCCGCCACGGCGCTGAGGTCCCGGTATTCCATGACGAGGACAAAGACATGCAACAACTTCGTGCTGACGTGACGCATTGCGACTTCTCCCGATCCATGACTTTGTTTTCGCTTTTTTCTTATTTGTCCGGCGCGTACAGCGCTGCGTCGGACATGGGGCGCAAGAGCCGCCAGATGTCAGGGCAATGATTCGGCCCCTGACAGGGGCAGGCGCAAGCGGCATGCACGGCGCGCGATGCGGGCATGTCCGGATGAAGACCAGGGGGGCAAAGGCCCGGGCAGGATGCTGCGAAAACGCATGGCACGACTCCTAAATGTCCGACTTGCGTCGACAAATGGCGCAGTGACGACTCGATCCTTCAGGCCCGGTACAGGTTGGCAGCGTGGAATGCGCACCGTACCACGTCAGGGTGGTGCCGGCTGCCTGGCCGCTCTTCTGCCGGCGCCACCCAGGGCGCCGCGCGAAGGCGTGCGAAATTTAGTTGTGCCGAAGAAGCTTAATACATGCTCAGCGAAAGTCATAGAAACTTGAATTGATGGCAGTCTTCTAATTTGGTTCAGCCCGTTCTTTGTCTGTACATCAATACATAGCTTGAAATCGGGGTTTCGGGGCGATTCATGCGCGACCACCGCCGCGCACAAGGCCATCATGCCCATGTTTTACGGGCGGCTGGCATCTCCGTTTCCGCGATGCGCAGCGCTAATGGTCTAACTAGATTCCAAATTGGTTTAACGAAATTTGGCAATCCGCGCCAGCGCCGGCGGCAGCGTGCGCAGAGATAATTTTCTTAACTCGCGCAGCGAAGACACTGAATTGCCTTTTGGCGCGGCCCTGGGCTAACGTAGGGCCAGAGTCGGCACGGTTGGCGGCGCGGCTGGTGCCGCTTGTGGCCCGCTGTTGTGATGCGGAGAGATTCGTGAACAGACGGTATTCGGAAGAGCAGATCCGCAGCTACCTGGCCGAGGCGGCCAGCGGCGTGCCAGTGCGTGAGCTGTGCGCGCGCTATGGTTTCAGCGATGCTTCGTTCTACGGATGGCGTGCCCGTTACGGCCAGCCCAACCAGGGTGAGGCACGTGAGGGCCGCAAGTTGCGCGAGCTGCAGGAAGAGAATGCCCGGCTGAAGAGTATGCTTGCGGACGCGCTGCTCAAGCTTGAGCTGATGCGCAACCGTACCGGCCGCCGCAATGGCACTGGCAAGGATCGCTAGCGGCGGACGGTTCTTGCAATGCGCCGCGGTGTCGGTTCCACGTACCGCGGAGGGTTCTGGAGTATTGGTTTGACGAAGTTTCTGAGCAAGGCGGGCGTGCTGGCATGCGCCGCCATGGTGGTTGTCCCGGCATGGGCGGCCGGTGCTGCATCGGCGGCCGCGGCCGCCGGCACTCCGATGGTGGCCCCGCCGCCGCCGCGGATGCTGGACGAAGCCACGGCCGTGGTGGAAGGACCTGATGGGACGTTGTCCGCGTCACAGCGGCAACACTGCCAGTCATTGCTGGACCAGATCAACGCGCTGCCCGGCGGGTCGCAGTGGTCCTCCGGCAAGTCGTCGGTAACCACGGCCGACGGGCGCACATATCCGACACTGGAACGCCAGGCAGATCGCAAGCGCCTGGAAGAGGCTTATCGCCAGGAATGCGCGCAGCAGCGCCGCTGAGGCGCCCCCGGCAGCAGGCCGTCACCTGGGTATTTGTGGGGAGCCGATATGCACTGTTTCAAACACCTCTTCGCATGGTGCCTGGCACTGATGCTGATGGCGCCGCACGGGCCAGCGATGGCGCAGTCCAGGCTGAGCAATGCCCAGCTTGACCAGCTGACCGCGCCGATTGCGCTGTATCCCGATGCGCTGCTGTCACAGGTGCTGATGGCGGCCACCTATCCAGCCGATGTCGCGGCCGCGGCGCAATGGTCCAAGGCCAATCCCAGTCTGTCTGGCGATGCCGCGACCAAGGCGGTCGCCAGCCAGGCCTGGGACCCCAGCGTGCAGTCGCTGGCCGCGTTTCCGTCCGTGCTCGACATGATGGGCCGCCAGCCGCAGTGGGTGCAGTCGGTCGGCGACGCGTTCCTGGCCCAGCCCAACGACGTGATGGATTCGGTGCAGCGACTGCGGGCGCAGGCGCAGAAAGCCGGCACGCTGAAGACGACCGAGCAGCAGAAGGTCGTTACGCAGACCACTGGCGGAACCACGATCGTGCAGATCGAGCCGGCCAATCCGCAGGTGGTGTACGTGCCGGCCTACAACCCGACCACGGTCTACGGCACCTGGGCGTACCCCGCGTATCCGCCGGCCTACTACCCGCCGCCGCCCGGATCCGTGTTTGCCACGGCATTGGTAGCGGGCATCGGCTTCGGGCTTGGCGTGGCGGCGGTCGATGCGATGTGGGGCGGGTTCGACTGGCATGGCCACGACGTCAACATCAATGTGAACCGCTACAACAACATCAATGTCAACCAGCGCCTGGACGTTAATCGTGCCAACGTGAACTGGCAGCACAACCCGGCCAACCGCGGCAACGTGCCCTACAACAATGCGGCGGTGCGCGGTCGCTATGACCAGCAGCGCCAGTCTGGCCTCGCCAGCCGGCAGCAAGGTGCGCAACCCGGCCAGCGCGTGGGGACCGCTGGCGGCGGGGTGCAGCGCCAGCCTTCGCAGCGCGACCAGGCGCGTGAGCGCGCCGCGCAATCGTTCGAGGGCCGTACCGGACAATCCATACCGGGCCATGCGGGCGAGGCGGCAGAGCGCTCGCGGCCGGGTGCCGCCGGTGGTGGCGTGCAGAATCCGCGGCCAGCCGGTGCCGACCGCCAGCGCGCAGACCAGGCCCAGGCCCGCGACCGTGCCCACAGTGCCAACCGGGACAGCGCGCTGCGCGATGCCGGCAACGGCGACCGCGTGCGCCAGCAGACCCAGCGCGCGGCGACGCCGCAGCGGGAAGCGCCGCATGCGCGCCCGGCCGGGTTTCACCAGGACGGCGGCGCGCGCCAGGGTGGTGGGTTGGGCGGCGGTGGCGGCCAGCCTGGCGGCGGCGAACATTTCGGCCATGGTCGGAGGTAAATCATGATGTACATGACCGGAAATCCCTTCTCTGCGGCAGCCGGAGCGCGCGCGCTGGTGGCGGCCGCGGCCCTGTCCCTGGGCCTGCCGGTGATGGCCCAGCAGGTCTTTCCGAGCCCTGACGCGGCCGCCGAGGCACTGGGTGATGCCATCGCGCGCAGCGACGGCGGCGCCCTGCAGCGCGTGCTGGGCAAGCAATACCAGTCGCTGGTGCCAGAGGGCTCCATCGACCGGGACGACGTCTACGAATTCCTTGGCGCCTGGGCGCGCCACCATGCCGTGCAGCCCGATGGCGAGCGCCGCGCGCTGATCGCGGTCGGGCAGAGCGGATGGACGTTCCCTGTGCCACTGGCGAAGCAGAAGAACGGCTGGCAGTTCGACCTGCGTGCCGGCCAGCAGGAAGTGCGCCGCCGCCGCCTCGGGCGCAATGAACTGGTGACGATGGAAACGCTGCTGCAGCTGGCCGATGCCCAGCAGCGCTACGCGGAGCAGGTGGGGCAGGGGCGCTACGCAACCCAGTTGATCAGCGCGCCGGGCAAGACCAATGGCCTGTACTGGCCCGCGGCCAGCGAGCAGGACGCGAGCCCGATCGGCCCCGACGCGCTTGCCATGAGCCCGGATACGCCCGCCGCAGACGCTTTCTACGGCTACCACTACCGGATCCTGCCGCCGGCCAAGGGCAGCGACGCCAAGTACGGCCTGATTGCCTGGCCGGCCCGCTATGCCGATACCGGCGTGCATACCTTCATGCTTGGCAGCGACCGCGTGTTCTATGAGCGCGACCTCGGGCCCGGCACGGCATCGCGCGCCAAGACCATCCGCAGTTTCTCGCCGGCCGGCTGGCAGCGCGTCGTGGACCGCTGAGCCCTCTCGGCACTTGCGCTCCGGCCAGCCGTCTAGGCCAGCCGGGGTTCGCCGAGCTCCACGCCGCGGGCGTCTGATCTGGCCACCGCCTGGCGCGGGGCCGGATCCAGGTCGGCATAGACCGAGGCCAGCCCGTCGCGGTCGATGATGCGCAGGTGCCGCTGGCGCACCGAGATCAGCCCGACCGAGGCAAAGCGCGACAGCAGCCGCGACACCGTTTCCAGGGTCAGCCCGAGCAGGCTGGCGATGTCCGTGCGCGACATGGCCAGCGTCAGCGCGCCGTCGCGGTTGCCGTCGCGGCGCGCCTGCTCGCCGGCCAGGTCAAGCAGCAGCATGGCCAGGCGCTGCGCCGCCTTCATCGATCCCACCGCCACCAGCAGCACGCGTTCGCGCTCGGCATTGCGGCGCATCGCTTCCAGTACCGTTTCACGAAATGGGGCGGCCTGCATGAGCGTGCGCAGGGATTCGACCGATACCGCACAGACCACGGCATCCTGCAATGCGATTGCACCAGTCCCGTGGACCGGGCCTTCGTGCGGCTCAAGCCCCAGCACATCGCCAGGCAGCGAAAAACCCGTTACCTGCCGCCAGCCCAGCGGCGATTCATAGACCTGCTTAGCGCTGCCATGGCAGGGGGTAGACCGTCAGCGCAGGGCGGCCCTGGCGGAACACATGCTCGCCCGTGCGCACCTCAACCCGCTCCGGCAGCAGCGCCATCGGCGCGTGCGACAGAGTGGCTTGCGCTTCGGCGCTGTGGCAAACGTGGCGAAAGAGGCAGAGCAGGCAGGCTGGGGCGCCGCTTTCTGGCATGGTGTCATTGTCCTCCGGTGGCGATGGCCAAGTATAAGATGCCGGCAACGCAAGCCATCTCGCTGCGATCTGCATTCTTTCGTATGGCTAATTTAGAAATTTCGCATCGCGAGCGCGAGGCGTGTTGCATTTGTGCCATCACGGCGGGAGCACGCCGGCGGGCGTAAGGCGGGTTGTGATATGCTGCAACGCAACAATAAAGGTGTAGGGGGAGATTCCGTCACACGACCAGGAGTCCTCATGACCAAAAGCCTTGCCGCTGACTGGCACGCGCGGATCCGGCGACTGAGCCGGGTGCAAGCCCGCACGGAAGCCCAGGTGAAGTCCTGGCTGGACCGCATGGATTCGCTGAATCCGCTTACACCGGCTCGCCCTGCCGGCGCGCCGGGCAAAGTCCGGCCCGCCCGTCCGGCACCCGCGCCGGGTTCCCTGCCCGGTACCTGGCAGGCGCACAGGCTGCGCCTGGCGCCGCTGCCGGGTGAACTGGTGCCGCAACTCTCGTATTACCTCTACATACCGTCCAAGGCGCATCGCGGCCCGTTGCCGGTGGTGGTGCTGCTGCATGGCTGCCGCCAGACGCCGGATGACCTGTCGGCCGGCACCCGCATGAATGCGCTGGCCGAGCGCGAGGGATTTATCGTGGCCTACCCGCAACAGCCCTTGCGGCGCCAGGTGCAGCGCTGCTGGCAGTGGTTCGACCTGGGTGCGGCCGAGGGCGGACGCGAGGCGCAGGCGGTGGCCGCGCTGATCGATACGCTGGCTGCGCGCCACGACGTGCGCGAGCGCGAGATCTACCTGGCCGGCATGTCCGCCGGCGCGGCCATGGCCGCGGTGGTGGCGTTGCGCTACCCGGGCAAGGTGGCGGCCGCGGCTCTGCATTCCGGCGTGGTCATCGGCGCGGCCGACAATCCGCGCGCCGGCCTGCGGGCCATGCAGCAAGGCTCGGCCGCCGATCCGTCCTGGCTGCTGGATGCCGCCGGCGTGACGCCGGGCGGTCCCGAGGTGCCCGCGCTGGTGATCCACGGCCTGGCCGACGATGCCGTGCATCCGGTCAATGGCCGTCTGCTGGCGCGGCAGTTCCTGGCTTACAACGGCCTGGAAGACCGGCTCGCCGGTCCGCCCGCGCAGTCCGACCCGGAAGACGAACCGCCGGGCCGGTCCCATGAATACCGCTTCGGCCGCTGGCGCCGCGACCTGGTGACGCTGGTGGAAGTAGAGGGCCTGGACCACGCCTGGAGTGGCGGCGACGCCAGCTATGGCTACCACAGCGATATCGGCCCGGATGCCAGCATGATGATGTGGCAGTTCTTCAGCCAGCACCGGCGTTGACGTCCGGCAGCACAAATGTGGACGAAGCAAAAAATTAAACCCACAGCCATCTGCACTGGCTATGCCGTCATCGGGGCATAGCCGGCGGGCTCTATGTCTTATGGGACTCTCATATCTCGCATGCGAAGCGCGCAGCACGGGGGTTGCAGGGGAGAGCAGCACGATGTGGCGGGCAAGCCGCAGGCTTGCGATGAAACGCTTCGCAACGAACGTAAAGATGCCAGATCGGCCCATGCGGCGTTGGTCCATTCTGATTTCTTTGCTTTGTCCGAAACCGTTGCCATAATGTCGGAAAATGTGAAATCCGGGGCACAAACCGTTGTGCAGCGCCGGAATGCGGGGTCAGATCTTCCGGAACGACATGGCTTTCAAGCAATCCATCCAGGCAGTGGCTGCCACGCCTCGCGGTCGGCTGGCGGCGCGAGTCGCGGGCGGCGTGGTCGCGGCGCTCGCGGTATTTGGGCTGGCGGGGTATTTTGGCGGCCCGCCGCTGCTCAAGTACCTGATTGAAAAGAACGCGACCGAGGCGCTGGGGCGCAAGGTCACGCTGGGCAAGGCCCACGTGCGCCCATTCGAGCTGGCGGCTACGCTGACTGACCTCACTATCTATGAGCGCGACGGCAAGACCCCCGCGTTGACGCTGGGCGAGACCGAGGCCAATACCTCGCTGGCCTCGGTCTGGCACCTGGCGCCGGTGGTGGACAACCTCCATGTCGACCGGCTGGCCGTGCATGTGGTGCGCGGCGCCGACGGCCGCCTGAGCCTTGCCGATATCCAGGACAAGTTAGCGGCCATGCCGCCCAAGCCGCCGGATGCCAAGCCGGCGCGCTTTTCGGTCAACAACATCGCGGTCACCGGCAGCAGCTTCAGCTATGACGACAAGCTGCTCGGTTCCAGCCTGCGCATCGACAATCTGACGCTGACCCTGCCGTTCCTGTCGAACCTGCCACATGACGTCGAGATCGTGACGCGGCCCACGCTGAGCGCACAGGTCAACGGCACGCCGCTGGCGCTGGACGGCGAGGTGCTGCCCTTTGCCGATTCGCGCCAGACCCGGATCAACGTCAACCTTGACGGCCTGGAGGTCGCGCGGCTGATGGCGTTCGCGCCGCCGCTGCGCGATGCCGAGGTCAAGTCCGGCAAGCTCGATACGCGCCTGACCGTGGCCTTCCGCCAGCAGAAGGACACGCAGGAGATGCTGGTGATGGGCACGGCCGCGCTGCGCGATGCCGAGGTCGTCACGCGCGCCGGCCAGCCGCTGCTCAAGAGCGGCCGCCTGGCGGTGGATATCGGCAAGCTCGAGCCGCTGGCCCACCGCGTGCAACTGCGCAGCGTGGAGATTGAAGGGCTCGGCGTGGAAGCCGCGCGGCGCGCGGATGGCTCGCTGAACCTGGCCACGGCGTTCCTGCCGCAGGCGGTCAGCAAATCCACGGATGGCGTGGTGCCCGCACCGGCGCCTGCCTCGGCGCCCGCAGCGCCCGCCGCCTCGGGGGTGCAGGCGGCGCCGGCCAAGACGGCGCCAAAGGATGTGCCGTGGCGCTATGCGGTCGACCGCATCGTGGTCAAGCAGGCCCGGCTGGGCTTTGAAGATGCGCTGGCACCGTCCGGCCCGGGCAAGCTTGCACTCGGCCCGCTCGATGCCGACGTCAAGGGCTTTGCCGGCACCGACGGCGACAAGCCGGCCAGGATCGAGGCCACGCTGGCCGTGGCCGACGGCCAGACCCTGACCCATACCGGAGACCTGCTGCTGCGCGACGGCACGCTGGCCGGCACGGTGGAAACCAACGGCCTGCGGCCGCAGGGGTTTGCCGCATGGTGGCCGCGCGAGCTGCGCAGCCAGTTCGGCGCGACCGCGGTCAATGCCGAGCTCAACTACCGCATGTCGTGGGGCACGCCGCAGTTCCAGTTCGTGCTGGAAAAATCGCGGCTGGAACTGGCGCCGCTCTACGTGGCCACGCGCGATCCGGTGACGATGCCGGTTTCGGCCGCCGCACGCGATGCCGATGCCAGCGCAAAACCCGCCGGCAACGACAATGCCGCCCCGCGCACCGCACGCCGCGCGCGTGAGCGCGCCGCCGACCGCGAGGGCGCCAACCTGCCGCTGCTGCAGGCTGAAAAACTGGTGCTGGACGATATCCAGTTCGACCTGGCCAAGCAGACCTTCGCTACCAGCCAGGTCACCCTGGCCAAGCCGCAGATCGCAGCCACGCGCGACTATCGCGGCGAGCTGATCGAGATGGCGCGGCTGTGGGCCACCGAATCGGCGCAGCAGGCGCGCGCCACGCCGCGCGGCAATGCAACAGCAGCCGCGCCCGCCACCAACGGCAAGCCAGCGGGGGGCGGCTGGAAGGCAGACATCGGCAAGGTCACGGTTGACGGAGGCAGCGCCCGCCTGGCTGACTACCTGCCGGCCGGGGCCAACCGCGGCCGCCCGGTGATCCACGAGTTCCGCAATATTGCGCTGAGCACCGGCGCCGTCGCCTGGCCGCTGACGCCGGCGGCGGTGCCGCTCAAGCTGCATGCCGAATCCGGTCGCCGCGGCGTGATCGGCGTCGATGGCACGGTGTTGCCGGCCGTCCCTGGCAGCCGGCTGCAGCTGGACCTGCGCGAGGTGGAGGTGAGGCCGCTGCAGCCTTACCTGGCTGACCGCTTCAACGCCGCCCTGCGCACCGGCACGCTGACGGTAAAGGGCAAGCTCAATGTCGATGCGCCAACCGGCAAGCCCATCGCCGCGCAGTTCAGCGGCAACGTGCAAACCGGCAATGTACGCACGGTGGACCGCGTCAGCGGCGACGACTTCCTGCGCTGGCGCTCGCTGGCGGTGTCGGGCATCGACTTTGCCATGGACGAGAGCAAGGGCCCGATGCGCGTGAGCCTGGGCAATATCGCGCTGTCTGACTTCTATGCCCGCGTGATCCTGAACGCCAACGGCCGCCTGAACCTGCAGGACGTGATGGCCGGCGGCACCGCGAAGGGCGAGGCCGCGCCATCCACCAGCCTGACGCAGGCCAACCCGGCATCGGCGCCGGCAACGCCGCCGGTGCAGGCGGGCGATACGCGCACGGCCCAGGTCGAGCAGAAGCCGGGCGGGCCCAAGCCGCAGGTGCGCATCGGCGGGGTGTCGGTCGAGAAGGGCAACATCAATTTCTCGGACTTCTTCGTCAAGCCCAACTACACGGCCAACCTCACCGGCATGAAGGGCAAGGTGTCCCAGGTGTCGTCGGGCGACCCCACGCCGGCCGACCTGGTGCTGGATGGCCGCATCGACGACGATGCGCCGGTCAATATCAGCGGCAAGCTCAATCCGCTGGGCGAGCAGCTGTTCCTGGACATTGCCGCCAAGGCCTCGGGCGTGGAACTGACGCGGCTCACGCCGTATGCGGCCAAGTACGCCGGCTACCCGATCACCAAGGGCAAGCTGACGGTGGACGTGGCCTACAAGATCGAGAACGGCAAGCTCGATGCGAGCAACCACCTGTTCCTGGACCAGCTCACCTTCGGCGAGCGCGTCGACAGCCCGGATGCGACCAAGCTGCCGGTGCTGCTGGCGGTGTCGCTGCTGAAGGACCGCAACGGCGTGATCGACGTGAACCTGCCGGTGTCGGGCTCGTTGTCGGATCCGGAGTTCAGCATCGGCGGCGTGATCGTGCGCGTGATCGTCAACCTGCTGACCAGGGCGATCACGTCGCCGTTCTCGCTGATCGCCTCGGCCTTTGGCGGCGGCGGGGGCGAGGAGCTGGGCTATGTCGAGTTCGCGCCCGGCACCGCGACGCTGACGCCGGCGGCCAAGGAGAAGATCGCCAAGCTGGGCCTGGCGCTCAATGACAGGCCCTCACTGCGGCTGGAAATCAGCGGCCGTATCGACCCGGCCACCGACGAGGCCGGCGCGCGCCGCGCGTGGCTGGATGCGCGCGTGGCCGAGCAGAAGCGGCGCGACCAGCGCGACAGCGCGCAGGCAGGCAGCGAGGCCGGCAACGACGAAGCCGCCGAGCAGGGCGCCGAGATCAAGGTTTCGAAACAGGAATACCCGAAGTACCTGGAGCAGGTCTACAAGCGCACTTCCATGAAGAAGCCGCGCAATTTCGTCGGCTTCACCAAATCCCTGCCGCCCGAGGAAATGGAAAAGCTGCTGATGGCCAACGCCACGGTCACCGAGGCCGACCTGAAGCGCCTGGCCGAGCAGCGCGCACTGGTGGTCAAGCAGTCGCTCGAACGCGAGGGCAAGGTGCCGGAAAGCCGGCTGTTCCTGACCGCGCCCAAGCTCAGCGCCGAGGGCATCAAGGACAAGGGCGCGCCCAACCGCGTGGACTTTTCCATCCGCGGATAGACGCCGGGGAAGACGTTTCGCAATGCCGCCCGCCGCATGGCGGGCGTGTCATGCCATCACACCGCGAGGCGCCCCGATCTCACGTTTCGCCCCACTGCCTCAGCAGATTGTGATAGCACCCCACCAGTGTCCTCCGGGCGCCCTCATCGGCGCCGGTCTGGTTCAGGGTCTGGATCGCATTGTCCATATCGAACAGCATCGCACGCCGGGCATCGTCCCGGACCAGGCTCTGGATCCAGAAGAAACTGGCCAGCCGCACGCCGCGCGTGATCGGCGTGACCTGGTGCAGGCTGGTGGCGGGATAGACCACCATGTCGCCGGCTTCCAGCCTGACCGAATGGGCACCGTAGGTGTCCTGCATCTGCAACTCGCCGCCGTCGTAGCTGTCCAGCTCCGACAGGAACAGCGTGGCCGAGATGTCGGTGCGCAGCTTGCGGCCGTCGTACGGATGGATGCGCACGCTGCCGTCCACATGGGCGCCGAAGGTCATCCCTTCGCTGTATCGGTTGAACATCGGCGGATAGACGATGTTGGGTAGCGCCGCGCTGATAAACAGCGGATTGCGCTCCAAGCCGAGATGCGGAACGCCGAGGTATCGCCCGTGGGCGTGTTGTAGTCGGCGGTGGCGCGCACCAGGCCGTTGGTGGTGACCGAGCCGGTCACCTCGGTGGCGGCCTTCAGCGTCGGCTTCTTGCTGACCTGGTTGATCACGCCGCCGGTGGAGCCGCGGCCGAACAGCATCGACGACGGCCCCATCAGCACCTCGACCTGCTCGAGCGCGAAGGTATCGCGATAGTACTGGCCGCGGTCGCGGAAGCCGTCCAGGTAAATGTCGGTCCGCGCCGAGAAGCCGTTCAGGTTGATGTTGTTGCCGATCTGGCCGCCTTCGGCACCGCCGATAGTGATACCCGGCACGTTGCGCAGCGCATCGGCCAGCGAGCTGACGCCTTGCGATTCCATCAGCGCCTTGTTCACCACGGTGACCGATTGCGGCACGTCCCGCAGGTCGGCGGGCAGCTTGCTCAGCGACCCCTTGCCGGCGTTGAAATCGCCGCGGGAGGCCTCGCCGTTGACCACCACTGCCGGCAGCGTGGCGGCCTGCTGTGTTGCCGACACAGACAATTCAGATCTTGGGTCAATGTATGGATTAAGAGCCATTGGCAATATTAAGTGCTGTATTAGGTACTTCTTAATAGGCCCCGTTTTTGAGAGACGCCTGCGGCGGCGCAAAGGCGACCCCGGCGCAAAACAGCGACCATACATTTGCTCGCAAACCGGAAATAACGACTGAAGAAAATATGCGGTGGATTCGGGATGCACCCGCTCAGGGCGGATTTCCTGCTCGTGAACGATTCTCGGGCTGACTGGCCGGCGGCGTACCGCGCGGCGGCGCAGCAAGCAAGGCCACGAAAACCGGTATGATTCGGCCCGGACAATCCGTTCTATAGCCGATTCAGGAGTGTGTTTTGCAGCAGGATCAAATGGAAGCCGCCGTCGCCTACAAGACCTGGGTGTGCGTGATCTGCGGCTGGGTCTACGATGAAGAACTGGGCTGGCCGGAAGACGGCATCGCCCCCGGCACGCGCTGGGAAGACATCCCCGAGGACTGGCGCTGCCCGGAATGCGACGTCGGCAAGGCTGAATTCGCCATGATCGAGCTGTAACGCCGCAGGCACGGTCCGGCTGATCCTTGCAGGCTCAGCCCTGGGCTTGCGCCAGCATGGCGGCAAGCAGCACATTGGCGCCCGCCTCGAGATGCTCGGGCCTGGCGTCCTCGACCTCGTTATGGCTGATGCCGTCCTTGCACGGCACGAAGATCATCGCCGCCGGCGCCACCCTGGCCAGGTAGACCGCGTCGTGGCCCGCGCCGGTGACGATATCGCAATGCGTGTAGCCGCGCGCCACGGCCGCCTGCCGGACATGCGCCACAAGCTCGGGCGCGAACGGGGTCGGCTCGAACCGCTGGATCGCTTCGACTTCCACCGCCAGCGCGGCACCTGTCGTGCTGCCGCTGGCCAGCGCCGCGCACGCTGCGCGCAGCCTTGCTTCCATCCGGTCAAGCTGGCCGCCATCGAGATGGCGAAGGTCGACGCTGAATTGCACTCGCCCGGGGATGACGTTGCGTGAAGACGGGTGGACATTGACCACCCCGACCGTGCCCCGGCCATCGGGGGCAAAGTCGTTCGCGATCTTCGTCACTTCCTGAAACAGGAACGACGCGCCATGCAGGGCGTCCCGGCGCAGCGGCATGGGGGTGGGGCCGGTATGCGCCTCCATGCCCGTCACCGTGACGTCATACCAGCGCAGGCCAAGCGACCCTGTCACCACGCCGATGACCTTGTCCTCGGCCTCGAGGATCGGGCCTTGTTCGATATGCGCCTCGAAGTACGCGCCAACCTTGTGGCCGACCGGCGCGGTGCCCGCATAGCCGATCGCCGCGAGTTCGCCGGCAACGGACTTGCCGGCGTTGTCCGTTGCCGTCAACGCGGTGGCTTCCGGGAAAACGCCGGCGAACACGCCCGATCCCATCATCACCGGCACAAAGCGCGCGCCTTCCTCATTGGTCCAGATTGCCAGTTCCAGCGGCGCCTCGGTGGTCACGCCGTGCTGGTTGAGCGTGCGCATGACTTCCAGCCCGGCCATGACGCCATAGCATCCGTCGAACTTGCCGCCGGTGGGCTGGGTGTCGATATGGCTGCCGGTCGTGACCGGGGCGAGCGCGTCGTTGCGGCCCGCCCGGCGCCCGAAGATGTTGCCCACGCGGTCGATGCGCACCGTCAGGCCGGCATCTCGCATCCAGCCGGTGACGAGGTCGCGCGCCTGCCCGTCCAGCGCGGTCAGGGCCAGGCGCGCATTGCCGCCCTTGGGCGTGGCGCCGATCTGCGCCAGTTCCATCAGCGCTTGCCACAGGCGTTCACCATTGATCGTGATTGCGTTCATGCGCCCGTTCCTGACTGTTGGACGCCGCCGAAGAATGCCTTTGCATTGGCGGCGAGCGAATCGAGGTGATACCCGCCTTCCTGCACGATCAGCGTGGGCAGGCCCAGTGCGGCAACCGCGCGGCCGAGGCGGCCGAAGCCTTCGGTGGACACGTCCACCAGCGACTGCGGATCCTCGCGGTAGATGTCGAAGCCGAGCGACAGCACCAGCGCGTCTGCCTGGAAGCGTTCGACGGCGCCGCGCGCCTGGTCCAGCTTGTCGAAGAAGACGGACTCGGGCGAACGGTGCGGCATCGGCAGGTTGAGGTTGTGGCCGGCGCCCGCGCCGCGGCCGTGCTCATCGTCGAAGCCCGCGACCACCGGATAGAAGTTGGTCGGGTCGCCGTGGATCGATACGTAGAGCACGTCGGCCCGGTCGTAGAAGATCTCCTGGATGCCCTGGCCGTGGTGCATGTCGGTGTCGAGGATGGCCACGCGGCCAAAGCGCGCGCGCAGGGCCTGGGCGGCGATCGCGGCATTGTTCAGGTAGCAGAAGCCGCCCGCCGCGCCGCGCCGCGCATGATGGCCCGGCGGCCGGCATAAGGCATAGGCGCGGCGTTCGCCGTCCAGCAGCGCCCCGGCGCCGGCCACCGCGCTCTGCGCCGACCAGTAGGCCGAGCGCCAGGTGTTCAGGCCCACCGGGCAACTGCCGTCGGCGAGATAGCGCGCGGCCTGCGCCAGCACGCCGCGCAAGGCGTTGGGCTCGCGCACGAAGATGTTGGACATGACCTCGTCGCCCCAGTCCTCAGGCAGCTCGCGCCAGCTGGCATGGGCGTCCTGCAGGAACTGCAGGTAAGGATGGTCGTGCACGGCGGCAAGCGGTGCGAGGCCGTGGTCAGCGGGGGCGTGGAGCGCGAAGCCAAGCGCTTCTGCCGCCTGGACCAGCCGCTGCGCCCGCGCGGGCAGCTCCTGCGGCGAGCGCATCTTGCCGCGCGAGTAGTAGCTCTGCGGATGGTGCAGCAATTGCTCGGGATGGAAAAACGTCAGCATGGGTTTGCAACCTCTGTGGAAAGCCGTCAGGCCTGCGCGGCTTGCGCGGCGGGTTGTTGTTGCTGGCGCTGGCGTGCATCGATACAGGCAATGCACAGCAGCGACACGCCGGCCAGCAAGGTGTAGAACACCGCCAGCGGCCACCATTGGCCCTGGAAGCGCTGCGCGAGGATGGTCCCCACCAGCGGTGTCAGCCCGCCCGCCACCGCGCCGCAGACCTGGTAGGACAACGAGATCGCCGAGTAGCGCACGCGCGTTTCGAAGACACCGCTGACAAAGCCCGCGATCACCGAATAGAAGCTCGCCATGCACACCACCGCCAGCGCGATGCCGAGCACGATGGCCGGCGCCTGGCGCGTCTGCACCAGCAGGAACATCGGATAGGGTGAAGCCATGGCCAGCAGCGCAGCCAGCTTGAGGAAGCGCGCGCCGCCAAGCTTCTCTGCCAGCCAGGCGGCCAGCGGCTGCGCCAGGAACTGGATGATGGCGACGGCGAACAGGCAGTCGAGAATCAGCGTCCTGGACAGCGACAGGTATTGCGTGGTGTAGGCAATCATGAAGGTGTTGGTGAAGTACACCCCCGCAATGCCGATGGTATTGGCGCCGATGCACAGCAGCACCGGCACGCGGGCCGTGCGCCAGACTTCGGCAATCGGGAGCTTGGCGGTCTTGCGCTGCGCCTGCACCTGCGCGAACTCGGGCGATTCATTCACGCCCAGCCGGATCGCCACGCCCACCAGCAGCAGCGCCGCGCTGGCCAGGAATGGCAGGCGCCAGCCCCAGTCCATGAACACGTCGTGCTCCATCGACGTCACCGCGCGGAAAGCCAGCAGCGACAGGATCAGGCCGGCCGGGCTGCCGAGCTGCGCGAACGAAGCGAAGAAGGTGCGGCGGCCCCTGGGGGCGTGCTCGCCCGCCATCAGCACCGCACCGCCCCATTCGCCGCCCACGGCGATGCCCTGCACCACGCGCAGCAGCACCAGCAGCACCGGCGCGATGGCGCCCGCGGTGGCGTAGGTCGGCAGCAGGCCGATGCCGATGGTGGCCACGCCCATCATCATGAGCGTGACCATCAGCGCCTTCTTGCGGCCGATGCGGTCGCCCCAGTGGCCGAACACGATGCCGCCGAGCGGACGGGCAAAGAAGCCGACCGCGAAGGTGCCGAATGATGCCAGCGTGCTCAGGAAGGGATCGCCGCCGGGAAAGAACAAGGGGCCGAACACCAGCGCGGCGGCGGTGGCGTAGATGTAGAAGTCGTACCACTCGATCATGGTGCCGACAAAGGCGGCCGTGGCGGCGCGCACGGGCTGGCGCGTGCCGGAAGGGGACACTTGCATGGACTGGCTCCTCACTATGTTTGTGCCGCTGCATCAGGGGCAGCTGTGGGAGCAGTTATCGCCCGTTGACAAACATCAGTCAAATTTCTAATATTTATTTTTCACATAATCTGAATTTATATGGGGGGCGGGATGGAGCGTTCTGCGCTGGACCGGGCCCTGCTGACCGACCGGCTCGACTGGAACCTGCTGCGCACCTTTCTGACCATCGTCCACGAGCGCAGCCTGAGCCGTGCCGCGGTGCGGCTGCATATCACCCAGCCGGCGGTGAGCCTGGCCTTGCGCCGGCTCGAAGAGCATCTGGGACACACGCTGATCGAGCGGCGCGGCAGCAATTTCCGCCTGACCCGGGCCGGCG
Source organism: Cupriavidus sp. UYPR2.512 (assembly GCF_000379565.1). Taxonomy (NCBI): domain Bacteria; kingdom Pseudomonadati; phylum Pseudomonadota; class Betaproteobacteria; order Burkholderiales; family Burkholderiaceae; genus Cupriavidus; species Cupriavidus sp. UYPR2.512. The sequence goes on from NZ_KB902852.1 coordinate 231,044, forward strand.
AAGAGGTGCTGCGCATCGCCACCGATGTCTATGGCAGCGTGGCGCGGCTGGGGGCTGAACTGGCGGAGCAGCAGGATGAAGTTAGCGGCCTGCTGCGGCTGCTGACCGTGAGCCGGATCCATTCCGGCGTCTATGACGAATGCCTGGCGGCGTTCCATCGGCAGCATCCGCGCGTCACGCTGCAGGTGGACGTGATGCGCAGCACCGAGATCGCAGACGCTCTTGCGCAGAAGGCTGCCGGCGTGGGCCTGAGCCTGTACCGGCAGTCGGGCCGGCAGTCGGGCGACGGGCTTGAGCACATGCTCTTCCTGCGCCAGCGCTACGCCATCTTCTGCGGGCGCCATCACCGGCTGTTCGGGCGCACCGGGCTGGCCATTGCCGACCTGCTGGCCGAGAACTTCGTGTCGTTCAGCAGCGACCAGCTTGGCGACGTGCTGGCGCCATTGGCCGTATTCCGTGACCAGCACGGTTTTTCGGGCCGCATCGTCGCGACCTCGCCCAGCCTCGATGAAATCCGGCGGCTGGTGTTCGCGGGCTATGGCATTGGCTGCCTGCCGGAACACATCGTGGCCGACGATGTCGCCCAGCAACGGCTGTGGCGCCTGCCGCCCGAAGAAGGCGTGGCCGATATCGACATGTACCTGCTGTGGAATCCGGAGCGGCGCCAGACGCCGGCCGAGGCGGCGTTCCTCGAACACTTCCGGCACTACGTGGCGCGCTATTCGCTGATGGAGCGGCTGGGGGAGTCAGTGAACGCGCCGCTGGCGGCGTTGCGCGTGCCGACGGCGTGACGGGCTGTTGCCCGGTTCGCGTGCCTTGTTGCTGCTAGCCGTGCCGTCGCAGCGTATGCCGGCACAGCCCCGCGCGTTGCCGTTGTGCAGCGCAGCGCCGGTAGCGCATCCGGTACGGATGGCTGCAGCGCCAGATGGCCCGCAACACGGTAATGAACAGCAGCGCAGCCATGACGGCAGCGAGCAGGCCGATCGACATAACGGCCCTCCTCCCGAAAAACCGTCTGTCCGACCTCTGGGGGTCAGATCAGCAGCGGTAATGCCTCTAGCACCAACACCGCAACCAGTGCGCCGATCAGGGCGCCCAGGGTCCGGCAACTGATGCGCAGGAATTTGGCGGTCACCGGGATCGAACCCATGGCGATCACGCCTACCAGCGCCATCGGAATCAGGAATACAAGATCATGCGCGTTGAAGTGCATGGCGGTCTCCTGTCTCTCTTTTGTGATTCCAGTATAGGCAGTGTGTGCCCGATGCATGGCTGCGTGCATCGGGATTGTCCCGAACCGGGGCGATGCGGATGCCACCCAGGTACTGATGCGTGCACATAGGGCCTTCAGGTGTTGCGCTGCGTACGCATGCCTCACGTTTTTCGCCATGCGAACCCCGAAGCGGGAAACACGTGTCCTATGCTGATCAGAGACGCGGGGCCCCGTTCCCATTTAAGTCCAATGCCCCGCGGACCGAGAGAGACGGAGGTGGCTATGGAACTTCACATGCAATCGCACCACTACGTGCGGCGGCAGCCGGACTGGACCGCGGCAGCGGTCTCGGGGCTGGCGGCCGGGGCGTTGCTGCTGGTGCTGGAGCTGTTCTGGTCGTCGATGGTGTCGGGCGTGAACCCGTGGGTCGCGACGCGCATGATCGCGGGGATTCTGATGGGCCAGAGTGTGCTGCAGAGCGCAACGTTCACCGTCGGCACCGTGGCCGCGGCGCTGGTGATCCATTTCGTGCTGGGTGCCGTGCTGGGCATGATCCTGGCGGCCATCATCGCGCCATTCACGCTGGATTCGAGCCTGGGCATGGCAATGCTGGCGGGCGCCGTGTTTGGCCTGGTGGTGTACTTCTTCAATTTCTATGTGATGACGCGGGCCTTCCACTGGTTTGTCGAGGTGCGCGGATGGCATACGTTTATCGGGCACCTGATCTTCGGAATGACCGCGGCGGCATGCTACTGGAAGCTGGAGAGCAAGGACGTATCGCACTGACAATCGCATCGGGGCAGGGCGCTGTGAGCGCCCGCACATGACGGTTGCATTGCGCGCGCCAGCCTCTGGGCGGATACGCGCGCAAGGCCCGCGGCGGCCGGAATCAAGGGTTCCCGCCGCCGCTTTTTCCCGCGCTGCGCGCTTGTGCAGTGCGACACCAATGCATTGGCATGTCGCCTTGCAGTGACCTGACGGCATGCACTAGTCTTATGTCTACCTGCGTGACTTGCGCATCCCTCGCCGCGCGCGAGGAGGAGGGTGGATATGGCGTTGGCCATCGCACTCGTAGTCATGGTCGTCGCTTCGGTGCTCTTCCATTTCCTGAGCCCGTGGTGGGCGACCCCGCTGGCGTCCAACTGGAAGCAGATGGACGACACGCTGACCATTACCCTGGTCATCACTGGCATTTTCTTCATCGGCATCAACCTGTTTGTCGGCTACATCGTCTGGCGCTACCGGCATGAGGCGCCGCATCCCAATGGCGGCACCGGCCACCGCGCGTCCTACCACCCGGAGAACAGCAAGCTTGAGCTGTGGCTGATCGGGGGCACCACTCTGGGCGTGGTGGCATTGCTGGCGCCGGGCCTGTTCGTCTACGCCGACTACGTGCGCCCGCCGCGCGACGCGATGGTGATGGAAGTGGTGGGGCAGCAGTGGTCCTGGGCCTTCCGCTTTCCCGGCAAGAGCGGCCAGCTGGGTGCGTCCGATCCGCGCTTTGTCACCGGCGCGAATCCGCTCGGGCTGGACCCCGATGATCCGCGCGGCCTGGACAATATCGTGATCATCGGCCCGGAGGTGCACCTGCCGCTGAACAAGCCGGTCAAGGTGCTGTTGCGCTCCAAGGACGTGCTGCATGATTTCTATGTGCCGCCATTCCGCGCGCGCATGAACATGGTGCCGGGCATGGTGACGTCGTTCTGGTTCACGCCGACGCAGACGGGCCGCTTCGACGTCCTGTGCGCGCAGCTGTGCGGCGTGGGGCACTACAACATGCGCGGCACGGTAGTGGTGGAAGAACCGGCTGCGTACGAGGCATGGCTGGCGAAGCAGCAGACCTTTGCCATGACGCTGGCGAAGGCCGCGGCACCGCCGGCGGCAATGGCCGCTGCCGCACCCGGCGCCGCGGGCGACGCCGGCATCGTCGAGAAGGGCCGCGCGCTGGCGCAGAGCAAGGGCTGCGTCGGCTGCCACAGCATCGACGGCAATCCGGGCGTGGGGCCGACCTGGAAGGGCCTGTACGGCAAGACCGAGACCTTTGCCGACGGCAGCAGCGCCAAGGTGGACGATGTCTTCCTGCACGAGGAGATCACCGACCCGCATGCGCGGCTGGTCAAGGGCTTCGGGCCGGTGATGCCGAAGTTGCCGGTGAGCGAGGACGAGGTCGCGGCGCTGATCGCCTATATCAAGTCAGCCGGCAGCGGCGCGGCCGAGGCGGGAACCGTTGCGCCGGTCGCTCCCGCGGACGTGCCCGCCGGCCCGGCTGCCGCGACCAGCGCCGCCACCACGGCAACCGCTGGCTCCGGCGCGCCCGCTGCCACGCCCGGGGCCGCGTCCGGCACCTATACGACTTCGACGGCCGTGGCCGTGCCGCCCTCGGCGGCGCCTGCGCCCGCCAGGAAGTGAGGAGACCCGCATGGCTTACGCCGACGATGCCGCCCATCACGCGCCGCAGAGCTTCTGGACCCGCTATGTCTGGAGCCAGGACCACAAGGTGATCGCCGTGCAGTACACCATCGTGGCGATCGTGGTGGGCCTGGTGGGCGTGGCGCTGTCCAACCTGATGCGACTGCAGCTGGGGTTCCCGGGGCGCTTCGAGTTCATCGACGCCAACCGCTACTACCAGTTCGTCACCATGCACGGCATGATCATGGTGATCTACCTGCTGACCGCGCTGTTCCTGGGCGGCTTCGGCAACTACCTGATCCCGCTGATGGTGGGCGCGCGCGACATGGTGTTCCCCTTCCTCAACATGCTCAGCTTCTGGGTCTACCTGCTGTCGGTGATCGTGCTGCTGACCAGCTTCTTCGTGCCCGGCGGGCCCACCGGCGCGGGCTGGACGCTATACCCGCCGCAGGCCATCCTGGCCGGCACCCCAGGCCATGACTGGGGCATCATCCTGATGCTGGTGTCGCTGGCGATCTTTATCGTCGCGGCCACCATGGGCGGCCTCAACTATGTCACCACCGTGCTGCAGGCGCGCACGGAAGGGATGACGCTGCTGCGCATGCCGCTGTCGGTGTGGGGCATCTTCATGGCCACCATCCTGGCGCTGCTGGCGTTCCCGGCGTTGTTCGTGTCGGCGGTGATGATGCTGCTGGACAAGACGCTGGGCACCAGCTTCTTCATGCCGGCGATGGTGTCGATGGGGCAGCAGCTGAACTACAAGGGCGGCAGTCCGCTGCTGTTCCAGCACCTGTTCTGGTTCTTCGGCCACCCCGAGGTGTATATCGTCGCGCTGCCGGCCTTCGGCATCGTCTCGGACCTGGTCAGCGTGCATTCGCGCAAGAGCATCTTCGGCTACCGCACCATGGTGTGGGCGATCCTGGCGATCGGGGTGCTGTCGGTGGTGGTGTGGGCGCACCACATGTTCGTCAGCGGCATGAACCCGTACTTCGGCTTCTTCTTTGCCACCACCACGCTGATCATCGCCATCCCTACCGCGATCAAGGTCTACAACTGGGTCATCACGCTATGGCGCGGCGATATCCATTTCACCGTGCCGATGTTGTTCGCGATCGCGTTCATCAGCACCTTCGTCATCGGCGGCCTGACCGGGCTGTTCCTGGGCAATGTCAGCGTGGATATCCCGCTGTCCAACACCTACTTCGTGGTGGCGCACTTCCACATGGTGATGGGCGTGTCGCCGATCCTGGTGGTGTTCGGCGGCATCTACCACTGGTACCCGAAGGTAACTGGCCGGATGCTGGACGACAACATGGGCCGGATCCATTTCTGGGTCACCTTCGTCGGCACCTACGCCATCTTCTTCCCGATGCACTACCTGGGCATACTGGGCATGCCGCGCCGCTACTACGCCTACGAGAACTACGCCTTTATCCCGGAGTCGGCGCATGTGATGAACATGTACATCTCGGTGGCGGCATTCATCGTCGCCACGGCGCAGCTGCTCTTTGTCTTCAACCTGGTGTGGAGCCTGTGGCATGGCCGCAAGGCCGACGCCAACCCGTGGCGCGCCGCCTCGCTGGAATGGCAGACGCCGCAGACGCCGCCCGTGCACGGCAACTGGGGACCGCATCTGCCGGTGGTGTACCGCTGGGCCTATGCCTACAGCGTGCCGGGCGCGCGCGAGGACTTTATCGCGCAGAACGCGCCGCCGGAAGAGGGTGGGGCCGAGCCTGAACCGCATGCCAGCCGCGGAGCCGTCGCATGAACGCCGAAGCCCTGTACAAGGTCAGCCGCGACGATTTCGGCGGCAACCCGTCCGACGAGAATGCCGCCAACCACCGGCCGCGCGGGCGCGCTCCCGCAAGCATCGGCCTGTGGGTGTTCATGGGCGTGGTGAGCTCGCTGTTCGCGCTGTTCCTGACCGCCTATGCGCTGCGCATGGACAGCCCGGACTGGCACCGCATCGGGCTGCCCTGGCAGGTGTGGCTGTCCACCGCGCTGCTGGCCGCGGGCAGCGTGGCGATGGCGGTGGCGTCGCGCGCCGCGGGCCGGGGCGAGATGGCCGTGGCCAGGCAAGCGCTGCGCCTGGGCGGCTTGGGCGCGGCCGGCTTCGTCGCCTCGCAGCTGTGGGCCTGGCAGGCGCTGGGTGCGATGCAGGTGATGCCTGCCGGCAATCCGGCCGGCAGCTTCTTCTACCTGCTGACCGCGATGCACGGCTTGCACGTGCTGGGCGGCCTGGCCGGCTGGGGCTTTGCCGTCTCGACACGCGGCAGCGGCGAGGCCGCGGTGCTGCGCATGCGGCTGTGCGCGCGCTACTGGCATTTCCTGCTGGCGGTGTGGGTGGTGCTGCTCGCCGCGCTGGGCTGGCTCACGCCTGAACTGGTGCGCTATATCTGCGGCACGGCCTAGCGCCGGCAAGAAGGAGGACCGGCATGTCAACGCAACTGTCTTCACCATCGCCTGCACCCGCAGGGGTGCCCGCGTCGCCGCTGGGCGGCGTGCGCGGCCTGCTGGCCGACTGGTCGTCGGACCAGCAGGCCTTCAAGGTGTCGTGGGGCAAGACCATGATGTGGATCTTCCTGCTGTCCGACACCTTTGTCTTCAGCTGCTTCCTGACCGGCTACATGACCGTGCGCATGTCGACCACAGTGCCATGGCCGAATCCCAGCGAAGTGTTTGCGCTGCATGTGGGTGGCGCCGATATTCCGCTGCTGCTGATCGCCATCATGACCTTCGTGCTGATCACCAGCAGCGGCACCATGGCGATGGCAGTCAACTTTGCCTACCGGCGCGCGCGCCGCGAGTGCGCGATGCTGATGCTCGTCACGGCGCTGTTCGGCATGATGTTCGTCGGCATGCAGGCCTTTGAATGGACCAAGCTGATCGTGGACGAGGGCGTGCGGCCGTGGACCAACCCGATGGGCGCGGCGCAGTTCGGCTCGACCTTCTTCATGATCACCGGCTTCCACGGCCTGCACGTATCGTGCGGCGTGGTGTACCTGCTGATCGTGGCCTCGCGCGTGCTGCGCGGGCGCTACGAAGCCACCGGCAACTACCAGATCGTCGAGATCGCGGGCCTGTACTGGCACTTCGTTGACCTGGTGTGGGTGTTCATCTTTGCATTGTTCTATCTCTGGTGAGGCGGCCATGGCATCGAATCCGGCAACTCCAGTGGCCCCGGCGCAGGGCACGCCGCACGGCTCCGGCCACGATGCCGGGCATGCCGCGCACACCGGCCAGCAGCATCCCATCGGGCTATACCTGAAGATCTGGCTGCTGCTGTTCGTGTTGTCGACGCTGTCTTACCTGGTGGACTATTTCAATTTCACCGGCTACCTGCGCTGGACGTTGATCCTGCTGCTCATGGCGATGAAGGCGGGGCTGATCGTGGCGGTGTTCATGCATATGGCATGGGAGCGCATGGCGCTGATCTGCGCCATCCTGGTGCCGCCGCTTTGCCTGCTGGTGCTGGTCTTCCTGATGGCCGAGGAAGCGAATTACACTTTCATCACGCGCGGCCTGTTCTTCCGCTGACCCGGACGCCGGGGCGCGCGCTGACCGGTTGCGCCGCTGCCGGGTTCCAAGTCTGAATGGAAGCAGAGCCCATGCACGCTGCCACACAGGAAATCCTGATCTTCAACCATGGGCGCGATCCCGAACGGCTGACCCGCAAGCTTGCGGTAATCGCCGCAGATCCGTTTGCCTTCTTCCGAGGCACCAACCATCTCTATGCCGCATCGCTGCGCCATGAGGCATCATTGCTCGATGCGCCGACAACCTACGTCTGTGGCGATCTGCATCTGGAGAACTTCGGCAGCTTCAAGGGCGATAACGGGCTGGTCTATTTCGACCTGAACGACTTTGACGATGCCCTGGTCGCACCGCTTACCGTGGATGTGGTCCGGGTACTGTCGAGCGTGCTGGTGGCCGCCGGCACACTGGGCCTGTCCGAGGCCAATGCCATGCAAGCATGCGAAGCCATGCTGTCCACCTATGCGGCCGTGCTCCAGACGGGCAAGCCACGCTGGCTCGAGCGCGCCACGGCGGTCGGCATGGTGGCGACGTTGCTGCGCCGGGTCAAGCGCCGCAGGCGCGGCGAGTTGCTGGCCGAACGCACCGCGCTGCGCAAGGGCAAACGGCGACTGCTATGCGATGGCCGCCATGCGTTGCCGGCCGACAAGGCGGCCCGTGATCAGGCCCGCGCCATCCTTGTCGCCTACTCGAAGCAGAGCCACCATGGCCACCGCTTTGCCGCCGACGATGCCGCGCGGCGCGTGGCGGGCATCGGCAGCCTCGGGCTGGAGCGCTACATGGTGCTGGCCAGGGACAAGCTGGGGGGCATGCAGCGCCTGGTCGATATCAAGCGTGCCGCGCCCAGTGCCTGGCAGGACGTGGCCAGCCGGCCCCAGCCGCCCTGGGACAGCGATGCCATGCGCGTGGCGGCCGCGCAGCAGATCATGCAGGCGGCCTCACCCGCGCTGCTGTCGGCGGTCGACATGGGCGAGGCTTCCTACCTGGTAAAGAGCTTGCAGCCAACCGCGGACCGCGTCGACCTGGCGCAATGCCGCGGGTTTGCCTCGCTGCGCGAGGTGCTGGGCACCATGGCGCACGCCGCGGCATGGGCGCATCTGCGTGGGTGCGGGCACCATGCCGCAGACCGGATCGAGCAGCTGCAGGCGTTTGCCGCCGGCACCCGCTGGCGCACCAATGTCCTGCGGCTGGCGCGGCATGGCTGCGCGGTGTCGGTGGCGCAATGGAAGGCGTACGCGGACGATTACCGCAAGGCGCGGGGAGGCTGAGCGGGCGCCGACAGGTGCAAGCGCCGTTTCCGCATGCGGGAACGGCGCCAACGTCGAAACGCTCAGGCCTGGGTGATGAACTTGGTCACCAGGTAGCCGTCGAAGGTCTCCTGGCCGCCTTCGCTGCCGATGCCCGAATCCTTGATGCCCCCGAACGGGGTCTCGGCCAGCGCCATGCCGAAGTGGTTGATATTGACCATGCCGGCCTCCAGGCCGTTGGACACTTCGGTCGCGGTCTTCAGCGAGTTGGTGAACACGTACGACGCCAGGCCAAAGGGCAGGCTGTTGGCGCGGCGCAGCACCTCGGCCGTGTCCTTGAAACGCGTCACCGGCGCCACCGGGCCGAACGGCTCGTCGGTCATCAAGCGCGAGTCGTCGGGCAGGTCGGTGACCACGGTGGGCGCGAAGAAGTAGCCCTTGTCACCCAGGCGCGAGCCGCCGGCCACCACCTTGCCGCCGCGCTGGCTGGCATCGTCCAGGAACTGCTCCATCGACAGCACGCGGCGCTCGTGCGCAAGCGGCCCCATCTGGGTGCCGTCTTCCAGGCCGTTGCCCACCTTGATCGAGCCGATCACCTCGGTAAAGCGCGCCAGGAAGCGGTCATAGGCCTTCTCCTGGACGTAGAAGCGCGTCGGCGACACGCATACCTGGCCGGCATTGCGCAGCTTGAAGCGCGCCAGCATCTCGGCGGCGGGGTCGATGTCGGCGTCGTCGAACACCAGTACCGGCGAATGGCCGCCCAGCTCCATGGTCACGCGCTTCATATGCGCGCCGGCCAGCGCCGCCAGCTGCTTGCCCACCGGCACCGAGCCGGTGAACGAGATCTTGCGCACGATCGGCGATTCGATCAGGTAGGTCGAGACCTCGCCGGGCACGCCCCAGACGATGTTGAGCACGCCCGGGGGCAGGCCGGCATCATGGAACAGCTGCGCCAGCGCCACCACCGCGCTGGGCGAGTCTTCCGGGCCCTTCAGGATCAGCGTGCAGCCGGCGCCCAGCGCCGACACGATCTTGCGGATGGCCTGGTTGAACGGGAAGTTCCACGGCGTGAAAGCGGCGCACACGCCGATCGGCTCGCGCACCACGATCTGGCGCACATTGGGCTGGCGCGGCGGGATCACGCGGCCGTAGATGCGGCGGCATTCCTCGGCGTGCCAGTCGGCGTGCTCGGCGCAGACCATCACTTCGCCGACGGCCTCGGCCAGCGGCTTGCCCTGGTCCAGCGTGATATTGCGGCCGATCTCCTTGGCGCGCTCACGGGTGAGCTCGCCCACGCGGCGCAGCACTTTGGCGCGCTCCAGCGGCGAGGTCTTCTTCCAGGTTTCAAAGGCGCGCTGCGCGGCGGCCAGTGCGCGGTCCAGGTCGGCGCGGCTGGCATGCGGCAGCTTGCCCAGCACTTCCTGCGTGGCCGGGTTGATGACATCCTGCTCGCGCCGGTCGCCTCCCTTGATGAATTCCCCGTCGATATAGAGGGCGAGATCCTGGTACATGCGTGTTCTCCTGGTGGGCGGTGAAACCGCAAGCTTAACCCGGCGGCCGCGTTCATGCAGCGCGCCGGGTGCGTTCCCAGGTGGAATGTGCGGGAATGTCCCCGCGGCCGGATCAGCCGATATCAGGGGCGGTATCGCGCGTGCGCGCCACCGGCACGACTTCAGCCCCGGTGCGGGTGGCTTCCACCACCAGGATCACGAGCAGCGTGATCAGCGTCAGGCCGAACACCGCATAGCCGATGCTGTCGCCCTCGATGGCGAACAGGCCGGGCGCGTAGGTCGGGCTGGTGCAGATCATCGTGCCCGCCAACATGCCGGTGTAGTGCATGCCGCAGACGGCAACGCCCATGACCACTGCCGCCGCCAGCTGCTTGCCTCGGGTTTTCACCGTGGTGGCCAGCCACAGCGCGACCACCGACACCACCACCGCGATCACCACCGACAGCCCGATGACGGCCAGGTCCCAGTCGAAGCGGGTATTGGAGCGGATCGCCGCCATGCCGGTGTAGTGCATCGCCACCACGCCCAGCCCGGTCAGCACGCCGCCCTTGACGACGTTGTTGGTACGGCTGCCGCGCGGACGCGAGGCGATCGCCAGTCCGGCGCCGGCCAGTACCATCACGACGGCCAGCGAAGCCAGCGTCATGAACAGCCCGAACTCGCGGTGCGTGGGGGTCCGGTAAGCCACCATGCCGATGAAATGCATCGACCAGACCGCGCCGCCGCCGAGCGCCACGCTGGCGCACAACAGCCGGTCTACGTCCAGGCGGCCGTCGGGCAAGCGCACGCGCCGCGACCAGCGCAGGCCCACGTAGGCACCGCAGACCGAGATCAGGAACGACAGGCCCACCATCGGCCAGTCATAGGCAAACGGCACCACGGCGCCGGAAACAGGCTGGAAACCGACAAACATGACCCCACCTCCTCGTTTTGACTGCGACTGAAGGGCGCACTCGCATGCCAGGCATTCCGTCCGGCAGCCGGCCTGGGACGCGGTGGTCCCGCGCCGAGTATGCAGGGGGCCGCAACCGGAGGGGAATAACTCATTCAGGTAAAAAGCACTGTGCCATGCCGGCCATGTGTCCTTGTTGCCGCCTCCGGGCAGGAATAGACTGGGCGGATTTCCCATGCGCGACGCCTCATGAAGCCAGACGCCAGACTGACCACCGGCCCGATCGGCCGCACCCTGCTGCTGTTCTCGCTGCCGGTGCTCGGCAGCAACATCCTGCAGTCGCTGAACGCCTCGATCAACTCGGTCTGGGTCGGCCGCTTCCTGGGCGAGGCCGCGCTGACGGCAACCTCCAACGCCAACATCATCCTGTTCTTCCTGCTGGGCGTGGTGTTCGGCATCAGCATGGCCAACACCATCATGATCGGCCAGGCCGTGGGTGCGCGCGACCTGGACGAGGCGCGCCGCGTGGTCGGCACCAGCACCACCCTCTTTGTCGGGCTGTCGGTGCTGGCCTCGGCGCTGGGCTATTTCTATACACCGGTCATCCTGGCGGCGATGCACACGCCGGAAGACGCCGCGCCGCTGGCAGTCAGCTATCTGCGCATCATCTTCCTGGCGCTGCCGTTCATGTACTTCTACAACTTCGTGATGATGACGCTGCGCGGCGCGGGCGATTCCCGCACGCCGTTCTGGTTCATGCTGTTGTCCGTCGTGCTGGACGTGGTGCTCAACCCGGTGCTGATCTTCGGCGTGGGCCCGATCCCGCCGCTGGGCATCGCGGGCTCGGCGCTGGCCACGCTGATCGCGCAGCTGGTGAGCCTGGCGGCGATGATGGTGCTGCTGTACCGGCGCCGCCATTTCCTGCTGCTGCACCGTGGCCAGCTTGCACTGCTGCGGCCCGATCCGGCAATCCTGCGGGCGCTGGTGGTCAAGGGCTTGCCGATGGGCCTGCAGATGGTGGTGATCTCGTCGTCGGCGATCGTGATGATGGCGCTGGTCAATGCCTATGGCTCGCAGACCACCGCCGCCTACGGCGTGGCCTCGCAGTTGTGGACCTATGTGCAGATGCCCGCGCTGGCGGTAGGCGCGAGCGTGTCGTCGATGGTGGCGCAGAACGTCGGTGCCGGGTTGTGGCAGCGGGTGTCGCGCATCACGCGCGTGGGCCTGCTGATCAATGTGGTGATGACCGGTGCGCTGGTCGCGCTGATCTATCTGTTCAACCGGCATTCGCTGGGGCTGTTTCTGGGCACCGACGGCGTGGCCATCGGCATCGCGCAGCATATCAATGTGGTGGTGCTGTGGTCATTCATCCTGTTTGGCTTCACCATCGTCATCTTCGGCACGGTGCGCGCCACCGGCGCAGTGATGGCGCCGCTGGTGATCCTGTTCCTGTCGATGTGGGTGATCCGGTTGCCGTTCGCGTGGGTGCTGGGCCCGCGCATCGGCGCCGAGGCGATCTGGTGGAGCTTTCCGCTGGGCTCGGTGGTGTCGCTGGTGCTGGCGGCTGGCTACTACCGCCTCGGCAACTGGCGCCGCAGCCATATCCTGCCCACCGTGCCGCACCCGGCGGAAGCCGTGGGGCTGGCGCCCGACACCAGCATGGGAACGCCCTGCGAAGATGCGGGCGAGGTCGTCGAGGAGACGGCTTCGGCAACGCCCGAGCCCGAAGGCGTGCGCTGACCGGCAGCGGCCCGTCATCGTGCCGCCGGCTTTGAAAGCCATTCGAAAGACCGGTGTGTCATCGTGTCACCGCTGGCACTCCCTCCCAGCGCACGCGTCGCCAGCCCAGCCAGAGCAGGCGCGCGTCTTTCCGGCCGCGCCTTGCCTTGATGCAAGCGCGCGCGCCGTCTTGTTCGTCTGACATTCCCGCCGACTTTACTCCCGGATTCTTCACGAATAGATACATCACGTTGTGATGTATCTATTCGTGCGCATCGATTGGATTTGCCTTGTTTTTAAGGGCGATCGGTGAATACCCCTAAACCAAGACAAATGAAAGGCACCTGAAAGATCACGTCTCTAAGGTTCGGGTCAACCGTCGGGGAGCATGCCTTGTGCATGTTTTGCCGCGCCCGAGCCAGTGCGCCCCCCGGCACGGCATTTCGTGAACTTTGAGGAGAATCGTTTTGCGCATACGCAGCCAAAAGGACTTTGCCTCCGGCCTGATGTTCGTTCTGGTCGGTCTGGGCTTTTCCTGGGTCGCTCGCGGCTATTCCATGGGAACAGCCGCCAAGATGGGACCCGGATATTTTCCATTCCTGCTGGGACTGGTGTTGGCCTTGCTTGGGGCGGTGGTGCTGCTGGCCTCGCTGTCGTCCGGGGGTGAGGAAGACCATCTCGCCCGCTGGGACCTGAAGACGCTGCTATGGATCCTCGGCTCGGTGGTGCTGTTCGGCCTGCTGCTCAAGCCGCTGGGCATGGTGCTGTCGGTGTTCGTGCTGGTGATGGTGTCGTCGATGGCCAGCCATGAGTTCAGCTGGAAGGGTGCGCTGCTCAACGCCGTGGTGCTGGTGCTGATCAGCCTTGGCGCATTCGTCTACGCCATCAACCTGCAGATGCCGGTGTGGCCGGCCTTCATCACCGGTTAAGGAGCGCCGACCATGGAATTGATTGATCACCTTGCGCTGGGCTTTTCCACGGCCCTGTCGCTGCAGAACCTGGCCTACGCCTTCCTGGGCTGCGTGCTGGGTACCCTGATCGGCGTGCTGCCGGGCCTGGGGCCGCTGGCCACCATCGCCATGCTGCTGCCGGTGACCTACACGCTGCCGCCGGTGGCCGCGCTGATCATGCTGGCCGGCATCTACTACGGCGCCCAGTACGGCGGTTCGACCACCGCCATCCTGGTGAACCTGCCGGGCGAATCGTCCTCGGTGGTGACAACCATCGACGGCTACCAGATGGCGCGGCGAGGGCGCGCGGGCGTGGCACTTGCCACCGCCGGTCTCGGCTCGTTCTTCGCCGGCTGCGTGGCGACGCTGATCCTGGCCGCCTTTGCCACGCCGCTGTCGGAACTGGCGTTCAAGTTCGGCCCTTCCGAATACTTCTCGCTGATGGTGCTGGGCCTGATCGGCGCCGTGGTGCTGGCTTCGGGCTCGCTGCCGAAGGCGGTGGCCATGATCGTGCTGGGCCTGCTGATGGGGCTGATCGGCACCGACGTGAACTCGGGCGCCGCGCGCTTTTCGTTCGACGTGCCGGAACTGACCGACGGCATCGACTTCGTGGCGCTGGCCATGGGCATGTTCGGCTTCGCGGAAATCATCGCGAACCTGGAGCAGAAGGAAGCCCGTGAGACGTTCACCGATAGCGTGACGAACCTGTGGCCGACGAGGGAAGACTTCAAGCGCATGATCCCGGCCGTGCTGCGCGGGACGTTCCTGGGCTCGGCCCTGGGCATCCTGCCGGGCGGCGGCGCGGCGCTGGCCTCGTTCGCGGCCTACTCGCTGGAAAAGAAGACCTCGAAGTACGCGCATGAATTCGGCAAGGGTGCGATCGAAGGCGTGGCCGGTCCGGAGTCGGCCAACAACGCCGCGGCGCAGACCTCGTTCATCCCGCTGCTGACGCTGGGCATTCCGCCCAACGCGGTGATGGCGCTGATGGTCGGTGCCATGACCATCCACAACATCCAGCCCGGCCCGCAGGTGATGACCAGCAACCCGGCGCTGTTCTGGGGCCTGATCGCCTCGATGTGGATCGGCAACCTGATGCTGATCATCCTGAACCTGCCGATGATCGGCGTGTGGGTGAAGCTGCTGACCGTGCCGTACCGCTTCCTGTACCCGGCGATCCTGGTGTTCTGCGGCATCGGCGTGTACTCGGTCAACAACCAGACCTTCGACGTGTTCATGGCTGCGGGCTTCGGCATCATCGGCTACCTGTTCCTGAAGCTGCGCTGCGAACCGGCACCGCTGCTGCTGGGCTTCGTGCTGGGGCCGATGATGGAAGAGAACTTCCGCCGCTCGCTGCTGCTGTCGCGCGGTGACTTCAGCGTGTTCGTGACGCGTCCGCTGTCGCTGGGTCTGCTGGTCGCAGCCGCTGCGCTGGTTGCAGTGGTGGCGCTGCCGTCGATCAAGGCCAAGCGCGAAGAAGCGTTCCAGGAAGAATAGCGCCACGCGCGCTCCCCGGAGTGGCGCCGGCCTGGCTCATGCCAGACGGCGCACGCAACGCAAGCAAACGGGGTGCCTTCGCGCACCCCGTTTGCTTTCGCGGGCCGTTCGCGCTCTCGCGTGCGCCCGCCAACAAGACCAGAGAGTGCCCGACTGCGGCAGCAGTCATGGGCTGCGCATGATGATCAGGATTCCCGCACCGTCGGGTGCGCCGACAGCGCCCATGAAACCGCCTATCTTTGACCGGTTTTTCTCACGTATCTATGTGCTCAAGCTCGTCCAGTCGAGCCCGTCCACGGTCCTGAGCCTGGTCGACCGGCTGCGCGAGCGCGGCATCGACAAGAATATCCGCTCGTTGCGGCCGATCCTGCGCAGCCTGATGATGGCGCGGGCCATTACTGCCGAGCTGGTTGAAGGCAGTGGCCGCGTTTATTGCATCACCGAGCAGGGGCGGGCGGAGCTGGAGGCTTATATATCGCACCTGGCGGTGCTGAAGGCGGAGCTGGAGCCGGGGGAAGAAGAGTAGGGGGCGGTCAGCCGCCACCCCTCAAACAAAAAAGGCCGATCCTTTGGACCGGCCTCCTGCATGCTGCCCGCCTGCCGCAGGCAGCTGCAAGCACCCTGTTACTGCGTTACGAGCTCAAGCCCAGCCTGCGACTCATCATCGCCACGTGCCACCAGCACCTTGATCTTGTTCGGCGTGAGCCCGCCGATGCCGTCCACCGGGATCGTGGTGATCAGCCAGTCGGCATTGTTGGCAAGTGTCAGCGCGCCGGAATCGAAGATCACGGTCTTGGTCCCCGCAGTGGTGATGCGCAGGCGGTAGGTGGTGTTGCCATCCACGTCGATCGAGTCGGCGCCCGAGGCTGGCACAGCCTGCTTGTAGCCCACGCTGGCGAAGGTCGGGCCCACCGAGTTCAGGTCGATGGCCGGCATGGTCAGGTAGATGTCAACGTTCTGCGCATTGAACGAGGCGTTCAGGCTGCGCACGCGTGCCTTGGTCGACAGCAGGCCCTTTTCGAAGGGGTCGTCAATGGTCAGTGTTTCCGCGGCGGTCGCGCCGGGCAGTGCCACTACCGTGTACTTGTGGCCAGTGGCGGCAATGATGGTGGCGCGGCCGATTTCGGTCTGCGTGCCGGTGCGGTTGAACGAGATCAACTGGTTGCCGGTCTCCACGTTGAAGTAGGTGGAGACGAACTTGTAGGGCTCGTTCACGAACTTGGTCAGCACCCCGTTCTGCAGCACGTCGACATTGGGGCCGCCGGTGATGGCGTGTATCACGCGGACGCTCGGCTTGCTCAGCCCGATGCGGTCGCCGAGATCGTCGTCACCGCCGCCGCAGGCCGACAGCACCGCCGTGGCGGCCAGCGCCAGGCCTATCAAAAGTGTCTTGGATCGGAACATGGATCACCTCTTACCGTTCATTGGATTCAGGGACGTGCTGGCCCATGCCCGCGCGGGGGCGCCGGTAGCGAGGCCAGTTCGCTATCTGCTTGCTTGGCGTGCAGGCGCGGCAAAGCGCTTGCCGTGATGCAACGATAGGTATCAACCCAGGGGCGAGACAGACGCGGGGTTCCTAATCGTTTGTCGGACGATTCCGACAAGCGATGACGCGTGCGTGCGCGGGGGGCAGCCAGGCCAGCAGGCGCGGCGCCCGGCGGACGTGGGCGGGGCAGGTGGCGCGGTTGGCCGGGTGGCTGCCAGTGTGTAACTGGTTGTTGCTGCTGTGCTGCCGCAGTGACTCAGTCTTGCGACATCATTACCTGGTTGCGCCCATTGCGCTTGGCCTGGTAGAGGCCTGCATCGGCTGCTTCCACCACCTGGCTCGGCGGCTGGTCCGGCTGGGGTACCAGCACGGCGCCGCCGATGCTGACGGTGACACAGTCGGCGGTGGGGGAGCCGCTGTGGGCAATGGCCAGTCCCTGCACTGCGCGGCGCACCTTCTCGGCCAGCAGCCGCACGCCGCCGGGCGAGGTCGCCGGCAGCACCATGGCGAATTCTTCACCGCCGAAGCGCGCGGGCAGGTCGGTGGCGCGCACGCAATTGTCGCGGATCACCGTGGCTACGCGGCGCAGCACCTCGTCGCCGGCGACGTGGCCGTAGGTGTCGTTGTAGGCCTTGAACGCGTCGACATCGATCATCAGCAGCGCCACCTGGGTCTGCTCGCGCAGCGCGCGGCGCCATTCCGCGCTGAGGTATTCATCAAAGTAGCGCCGGTTGGACAGGCCGGTCAGGCCGTCTGAATTGGTCAGCCGCTGCAGCTCCAGGTTGGTTTCCAGCAGCTGTTGCTGGCTTTGCCGCAGCGCGCGATAGGCTTCGTCGCGCTGCAGCTGGTTCAGGTACGAGCGCGAGTGGTAGCGGATGCGCGCAATCAGCTCGATGCTGTCGGGCAGCTTGACCAGGTAATCGTTGGCGCCGGCGGCAAATGCCGCACCCTTGGTCGCGGCTTCTTCCTTGGTCGACAGCACAATGATCGGGATATCGCGCGTGGCGGGGTTCTCGCGATAGCGCTGCACCAGCGTCAGGCCGTCCATGCCCGGCATGACCAGGTCCTGCAGGATCACGGTGGGCTTGGTGCGCTGCGCCACCGCCACGGCCTCATCGGGCTGCGAGCAGTAGTGGAAGTCGATGTCGGGTTCGGTGGAGAGCGCGCGGCGCACCGCTTCGCCGACCATGGCCTGGTCGTCCACCAGCAGCACCATGGCAAGGTAGCCCTTGTCGGCTGCGGGCGCTTCAGGTTGGTTGGGTGATTCGGGTTGCATGTTCAATTCCTGGGTGTCACGGTCCCGGTCCCGGCCGGGACGGATTGCATTGGGTCAAAGCAGCACGGTGCCGCCGCATGCCTGTACCAGCCGCGGCGCAATGCGCGGCAGCGCCAGGATCTCCGCCGCCGCGCCCATGGCTGCGGCGGCCTTGGGCATGCCGTACACGGCGCTGGTGGCGCGGTCCTGGGCGATGGTCAGAAAGCCGCGCTCGCGCATCGCCTTCAGCCCCAGCGCGCCGTCGCGGCCCATGCCGGTGAGCAGCACGCCGATCACGTCGCCGCGCCAGTGCTCGACCACGCTTTCGAAGAACACATCGATGGAGGGGCGGTACAGGTAGTCGCAGGGCTGCTCGGTGTAGGCCATGCGCGTGGGGCCGGCCAGGCGCAGGTGGTCGTTGGTGCCGGCCAGCAGCACCGTGCCGGCCTGGGGCGTGTCGCCGGCGCGGGCAATGCGCACTGGCAGCGCACACTGGCCGTCGAGCCAGTCGGCCATGCCGGCGGCAAAGGCCTCGTCCACATGCTGCACGGTGACCACCGCGGCGCCGAAGTCCGCCGGCAGCGCGCCCAGCAGGGTGGCCAGCGCGGCCGGGCCGCCGGCGGAGGCGCCGATTGCTACCAGGCGTGGTGCGGCCACTGCGCGCGGCGCCGCCGTCAGCGTGTGCTGCGGGGCCACCCGGCCCGCCAGCAGGCGGCCGATATTGCGCAGCTTGCGCAGCAGCGGCCCGGCGGCAAGCTGCGCGTCGGGTTCGGCCAGCGTGGGGGTGTCGACCGCGTCGATGGCGCCGTGGCCCATCGCGTCGAACACCTGCGAGGCGTTGCGGCCCAGGTCCATGGTCACCACCACGATCGCGCAGGGCGTCGCGGACATGATGCGCCGGGTCGCCTCGACGCCGTCCATGACTGGCATCAGCAGGTCCATCAGGATCAGGTCCGGGGTCTGGCGCGCGGCCATCTGCACCGCCTGTTCGCCGTCGCCGGCGATCCAGGCGATCTCGAACGACGGATCCAGCGCAAGCGCGCGGCGCAGCGCGGCTACCGCAAGCGCCGAGTCATTGACGATGCCGATTTTCATGGACGTGCCTCGCCGATCAGGTCCTGGACCGCGTCGAGCAACGCGGCGTCGTGGAAACTGCCCTTGGCCAGATAATAGTCCGCGCCGGCCTCCAGCCCGCGCTGGCGGTCCTGTTCGCGGTCCTTGTATGACACCACCATCACCGGCAGCTGCCGCAGCGCGGCGTCCTGGCGGATCCGGCGCACCAGCTCGATGCCGTCCATGCGCGGCATGTCGATATCGGTGATGACCAGGTCGAAGGGCTCGGCGCGCAGCACGTTCCAGCCGTCCATGCCGTCGACCGCCACCGCCACATCATAGCCGCGCCCGGCCAGCAGCTTGCGCTGCAGCTCGCGCACGGTGAGCGAGTCATCCACCACCAGCACGCGCCGCGCGCGCGCCTGGACGCTGGCCACGGCCGCCTGCCGCACGCCTTCGATGCGGCCCTCGGAGACCAGCTTCTCGACCGAGCGGATCATGTCCTCGACATCGAAGATCAGCACCGGCGTGCCGTCGTCGGTGAGGCTGCCGGCGGCGATGTCGCGGACCTTGCCCAGTGCCGCGGGCAGCGGCTGCACCACCAGCAGGCGCTCGCCCAGCATGCGGTCGACGGCAATGCCATAGATGCGCTCGGCCTCGCCGATGACCACCACCGGCACTTGCTCGCGCACATTGGCAGCGTCAGCCTCGGGGCGTTGCAGCACCTGCGTCGCGCTGACCAGCCCGATGGCGCGGCCTTCGTGGCGGAAATGCTGGTGCCCTTCGGTCTGCTCGATCTCGCTGCGCGCCACCGCGGCCGCGCGCAGCACGCGGCCCAGCGGGAAGGCATAGGCTTCGCCCGCGACCTCCACCAGCAGCGTGCGCACTACCGACAGCGTCAGCGGCAGCTCCAGCCGGAAGTGCAGGCCCTGGCCCGGCTGCTGCGTCAGGCGCAGGCTGCCGCGCACGCGGCGCACCATCTCCTGCACGGCATCCAGGCCCACGCCGCGGCCGGAGACCTCGGAGACCGTGTCGCGCATGCTGAAGCCCGGCAGCAGCAGGAAGTCGAGCAGCTCTGCCTGCGACAGCCGCGCCGCGGTCTCTTCGGACGCCAGCCGCCGCCGCACGATAGCGCGGCGCAGGGCATCCAGGTCAACGCCCGCACCGTCGTCGAAGATCTCGATGACCAGGCGGCCAGCATTGTGGCGCGCCTGCAGCGTGACGCGGCCCTCCGCCGGCTTACCCTGCGCGGCGCGCACCTCGGGCGGTTCGATGCCGTGATCCACCGCGTTGCGCAGCAGGTGCGCCAGCGGCGCGTCCAGCGCTTCCAGGATATCGCGGTCCACCTGCGTGCCGGCGCCGATCAGCGCCAGGTGCGCCGGCTTGCCCAGCGTGCGCCCGAGGTCGCGCACCATGCGCGCATAGCCGGTCAGCGCGTCCGCCAGCGGGCGCATGCGCGAGGCCAGGGCGCTGTCATAGAGCCGGCGCGCCAGCCGCGTGGCGCGGTGATCGTATTGTTCGAACTCTTCCAGCCGCGCGGCCAGCTGGTCGTGGCCTTCGTCCAGCAGCTGGCGCAGTTCGGCCAGTGCGGTGTATGCAGCCGCGCCCGCGTTGCCGTCCGGTGCGTCCTGCAAGGCTTCCTGCAGTGCATCGGCGGCGCGCAGTGCGCGTGCCTGTTGCCGCCTTGCTTTCTGCAGCGAGGCGCCGAAGGGGCGCAGCCAGTGCGACTCGACCATGGCCTCGCCGGACAGCGCCAGCAGCTGGTCAAGCGCATCGGCATTCACGCGCAGCATGCGCTCCTGCGTGTCGTCTGCCGGTATCGCGGGCGCTGGTTCCGGTAACGAGGGCGCGGCCGGCGCTGGTGGTGCCAGTCCGACCGGCGCCCCGGCACCGCCATCGACCGTGCCCAGCCGATGCACCACTGCATCGATCTCGGCGCGGCCCGCATGCTCGGCCCAGCCCGGATCGCCGCCGGGCGGATGGCCGATGCGCAGCAGCAGGTCGGTGCCTTGCAGCAGCGCGTCGATATGCGCTGCGGTCAGCGGCATGCCGCCCTGTGCGGCGACCAGGCAGTCTTCCATGGCGTGTGCCACCCGCACGCCGCCATCGAGCCCGACGATGCGGGCCGCGCCCTTGAGCGAGTGGGCGGCACGCATGCAGGCTTCGAGCTGCTCGGCGGCTGCCGGGTTGCGCTCCAGCGCCAGCAGGCCGGCATTGAGGACTTCGGCCTGGGCATCGGCCTCAAGCGCGAACAGTTCCAGCAGCGAGGCATCGCGCAGTTGCTCGGGATTCATGCCAGGCTCCTGGCCAGCGCCTGGCGCACCAGTGCGGCATCGAGCAGCCCGACGCTGCGGCCCTGGTCAAGGAAGAGCGCCTGCGTATAGCGCGCCGACGCCCGCGCAAGGGTGGCGGGCAGCGGCTGCAGCGCGGGCGCCGGCACGCGGGCGATGCCGGACACCTCGGCTACCGGCAGCGCGATCGCGGCGCGCCCCTGCCCGAGGATCAGGAAGCGGCTGCTGCCGGCACTTTCACCGGCACCCGCGTCGAACAGCCGGGCCAGCGACAGGCAGGCCAGCAGGTTGCCGCGCACCGCGGCCAGTCCCAGCACGGCGGCATCGCGCCGGTGCGGCAGCGAATGGATCGGGCAGGGAGCGGTGACTTCGCCCAGCGCAGCGGTGGGCAGGGCCAGCCACTCATCGCCGATGCGGAAGACCAGGCAGGCCAGCGCGGTGCCGCGTTCGGCCGGCAAGGCCCCGTTATCGTCGGTGAGCGTGGCGGCATCGGGCAGTGCGTCCGGCTCGACGTCCAGCCGTTGCGCGTCCAGCAGCATGGCCGCGGCCTGGGCGTAGGCCGGGCAGTTGCGGCAGTGCGCATGCTCGGCCAGCGCGGGGCATGAGCCGTCGCCGCGCACGCCGATGCGCCGCCAGCAGTCGTCGACGTTTTCGGTGCGCAGGAGAATGCCTTGGGGCTCAGCCATGGTGCTTGCGGGTGTGGCGTTGCGCGCGCTGGCGCAGGCGCATGGCGCCGTCGTGATCGCCTTCGGTATCGAGCAGCGCGGCCAGGTGGTACAGGCTTTCCTGGTGCGCCGGGTCCAGGTACAGCGCCTTGCGGTAGGCGGCATGGGCCTGCGCGGTGCGGCCGGCGGCGTCGTGCAGCACGCCCAGCATGCAATAGGCGTCGGCATTGGCATCCGGGGTGCGCTCGAGCAGCGCCAGGCAGGCGGCGGTGGCGGCCTCCAGCTCGCCGCGGTCGGCCTGGGCGGCAATGGCAGCCAGCGCGGCGCGCTGATCGTTGCCAGGCGCGGGCGCTGCGGGCAGCGGCGGGGGCGTGACTGGGGCAGGCCGCATCGAGGCTGGTGGCCTCGGCAGCCGTGGCGGTGCGGCCATGCGGGGCGGCTGGGCCGCGTGCACTGGCACACGCGGCGCCGCCCTGGCGGCTGGCACGGCGGACGGCTTGCGGAAGGCAAAGGTCAGCGGCAAGCCGACCGGCTCCAGGCCCTGCGCGCTCAGCATGCTGGCCTCGGCCGGCCCGACAAAGAGCAGGCCGTCGGCGGCGGCCAGCCGCGCCAGCGTCCGCACCGCATGCCGCTGCCCCGGCGCGTCGAAATAGATCAGCAGGTTGCGGCAGAACACGAAGTCATAGGGCGGCTCGCCGGCCAGCAGGCCGGGATCGACCAGGTTGCCCTGCAGCAGCCGCACCTGCGCGCGCACGCGTGCATCCAGCACATAGCCGGTGGGCGTGGCCGTGAAATAACGGTCGCGGAAATCCAGCGGCGCGCTGCGAAAGGCGTTGGCGCCATATTCGCCCTGGCGTGCACGGGCCAGCGCGCGCGCGCTGATGTCCATGGCATCGATGGCAAAGCGGCTCGCCGGCACGCCCGCATCGAGCATGGCTATGGCGATCGAGTAGGGCTCTTCGCCGGTGGAGCAGGGCAGGCTCAGCACGCGCAGCGTGCGCCTGCCGTCGGCAAAGGCGCGCTCGGCGGCAAGGCGGCCCAGCGCCAGCAGCGCTTCGCGATGCCGGAAGAACCAGGTCTCGGGCACCACCACGGCCTCGATCAGCGCCTGGAATTCATCGGCGGTGCCGTGCAGCAAGTCCCAGTAGGCCTGGGTGTCCGGCGCCTGCCGTGCCTGCTGGCGCTCACGCACGGCGCGTGCCACCGCGCCGGTGCCGATGGCGCCCGCGTCCAGGCCGATGCGGGCCTTGAGCAGGGCCTCGATGTGCGTGGCAGTGCTCATGGCGCGGCCTCCCCGGCGGGGTCGGCAAACAGCATGGCATGGACGTCGTCCGGCAGCAGGGCATTGACCCGAACCCACTGCAGCAGGCCGCGCGCGTCGTGCCGCACCGGCCCGAGGTAGCGCGGGCTGGCCCCGGCGATGCCGCCGTCGACAAACGATTGCGCCGGGCAGCGCAGCGTCTGGGTGGCCGATTCCAGGCGCAGGCCCAGCAGCCGGCTGGCCTCGCCGCCATGGCGGCGGTAGTGGACCAGCACCGTGCGCGTGCTGGTGCGCAGCGCCGCCGGCACGCCGGTGGCCAGCGCCGGCAGGTCGATCACCGGCACCGGCTGGCCGCGGCGCTCCATCAGGCCCGCCACCCAGGCCGGCGCGCCGGGGATCTGCTTGAGCCGCGTGAGCGGCAGCACCTCGGCCACCTCGGCGGCATCGAGCGCATAGTGGTCAGCGCCAAGGCGGAACAGCAGGAAGAGTTTCATGGCGGCGGGGCGCAGGCCCTAGACCTTGAAGCGCGATACGCCGCTGCGCAGGTCGTTGGCCACCAGCGTCAGTTCGTCGATCGCCTGGCTCGACTGGCGCAGCGACTCCACGGTCTGCTGCGCGGCCTCGGACAGCTGCATCAGCGCCTGGTTGATCTGCTCGGCGCCGCCGGCCTGGGCCTGCATGCCCTCATTGACCATCAGCACGCGCGGCGCCAGCGATTGCACCTGCGCGATGATCTGCGACAGCTGGTCGCCCACCTGCGTGACCTCGGACATGCCGCGGCGCACTTCCTCCGAGAACTTGTCCATGCCCATCACGCCCGCCGACACCGCCGACTGGATCTCGCGCACCATCTGCTCGATATCGTAGGTGGCCACCGCGGTCTGGTCGGCCAGGCGGCGGATCTCGGTCGCCACCACGGCGAAGCCGCGGCCGTATTCGCCGGCCTTCTCGGCCTCGATCGCGGCGTTCAGCGACAGCAGGTTGGTCTGGTCGGCCACCTTGGCGATGGTGGTTACCACTTGGTTGATATTGCCGGCCTTTTCGTTGAGCGTGGCGAGCTTGGCATTGACCGAGCCGGCGGCGTCCATCACATGCTGCATGGTGCCTTCCATGCGCGACAGCCCCACCTGGCCGGTGCCGGCCAGCCCGGCTGCCTGCTCGGCGGCGCTCGAGACTTCATGGATGGTGCGCACCAGGTCGCGCGCGGTGGCCGAGATCTCGCGCGAGGTCGCGCCGATCTGCGTCGTGGTGGCGGCGGTCTCGGTGGCGGTGGCCTGCTGCTGGCGCGCGGTCGCGGCGATCTCGTTGACCGAGGTAGTGACCTGGATCGCGGTGCGCTGTGCCTGGCCCACCAGCGAGGTCAGCTCGCCCGTCATCTGGTTGAAACCTTCCTCCACTTCGTGGAATTCGTCCTTGCGGCGCAGCGCCATGCGCAGGCGCAGGTCGCCGCCGCGGATGCCGGACAGCAGGTTGACGATCGACTGCATCGGCACCGTGATCGCGCGCAGCAGCAGGTAGCCGCAGATGAGGGCGACCACCAGGGCCACGATCAGCGCCGCTTCGATGCCGGTCTTGGCTGCACTGACGGCATCGTCGATGCCCCGCGCCGCCCGCGAATTGACCGCGCTGTTGTCGTCCACCAGGTGCTGGGCCGCCTTGCGCGCCTCGACCCAGTGGTCATGCGCCTCGCCGCGCAGCGCTGCCGCGGCGGCGGCGCCGTTCCACTCGCCCTGGTGGGACAGGATCTGGGAGGCCTGTTCGTAGCGCGCGCGCATGTCCCGATAGGCCTTGAAGGCGATGCGGTCTTCGTCGCGCGTGATCGAGGTCTCATACTGCTGCTCGAGCTTGTCGAGGCGGCCGGCGGCGTCCTGGCTTTGCTGCTGGAAGCCGCGGCGCTCAGCCGGGTCGGCGGCATTGATGGTCTGCCACGCCAGCACATAGCGCTCGCCCCAGACGCCACGGATGCCGGTGCTGTAGTTCAGCCCGGGCAGCGCGTCCTGCAGCATCAGCGTGGTTTCGCGTTCAATGGCGCTCAGGCGGGTGTAGGCGACAACGCCCATCAGTGCCATGACAAGCAGGATCAGCGAGAAGCTTGCCAGGATGCGCGTGCGGATGGTCCATTCGTTCACGGTGAGGTGCCGGTGAGGTTCTTGTTCAGGAGCGGCCGTTCCCCGCAAAGCCGCCTCAGGGGCGCCGCTCCGGGCAAGCAGGAGGTTGCGGGGCGGCGGGGGACGGCCCGATGCGCGGTAGGGTACTGTAAGCCGGGAGCCGATTCAACGCGCAATGCGGCGCCGTTGCGCCGCCGCATAGTTGTTCCCGCCACAATCGGAACTGCTTGATTTTTTCCAAGTTTTCGTCACACTTGCTAAATTGCTAGCAGGTAACAATGTCGACAATTACAGATGGGGCAGGGATGGTGGCCAAGTCGGGGGCGAAGGCGACTGGCGCCTCGCCAGGCTCGGATCTCGATCCGCTGACCGGCGTTGACAATCGCCAGGGATTTCTGAAGCGGCTGGAGGCACGCCTGCACAGCGAGGCGGTGCCCCGCTGTGCTTTGCTGTTGATCGGCATTGACGATTTCCGCGCCTTCAACGACATGCACGGGCATGCCGAAGGCGACCTGATCCTGCAGCGCGTGGCCCGCCGCGTGCGCGACGCCTCGCCGCGCGACGCCGCCATTGGCCGCATCGGCAGCGACGAGTTCGGTGTGTTGCTTCCCTCCATTGCCGATCCCACGCTGGTGCGCCATGTTGGTGCGGCAATCCTCTCGATGCTGTCCTCCCCGCATGAGAACGCAGGTCGCCGCCACCATGTGCTGGCCAGCATCGGCGCCTGCGTGATCCCCGCCGCCGGCGAACAGGGTTCAGACGTACTGGCCGCGGCCAGCCTGGCGCTGGCCCGCGCCAAGCACGACGGCGGCCGCACCATGCGCTTCTTCAAGCCGCAGATGCGCTCGGACGTGACCACGCGGCTGTCGCTGGTGCAGGCGTTGCACGAAGCCTATGCCCAGCGCCAGTTCGAGCTGCTGTACCAGCCGCAGGTCGACCTGCGCGACGGCCGCGTGCACGGTGCCGAGGCGCTGATGCGCTGGCGCCATCCAACCCGCGGGCTGCTGGCGCCCGCCGCCTTCATCGACGCGCTGGCCGGCAGCAGCATCGCCAGCGATGTCGGCATGTGGCTGCTGCAGACCGCCTGTGCCCAGGCGCGCGCGTGGTCGCTGGCCTTTCCCCAGCCGCCGCGGGTGGCGATCAACCTGTTCGCGGCCCAGCTGTCCGAAAGCCGGCTGCTGACCGAGGTGCGCCACGTGCTGCGCGCGCTGGAACTGGCGCCGGACTGCCTGGAGATCGAGATCACCGAAACCATCGCGCTGCAGCAGGGCGACGAGGTCGCGGACCAGTTGCAGGCGCTGCGCCGCGACGGCGTGACGCTGACCTGCGATGACTTCGGCACCGGCTATGCCTCGCTCAGCTTCCTGAAGTCGTTCCCGGTGGACCGGCTCAAGATCGACCAGTCCTTTATCCGCAACGTGACCGAAGACCCGGTCGATGCCGCAATCGTGCGCTCGGTGATCAACGTGGGCGCAAGCCTGCACATTGGCGTGGTCGCCGAAGGCGTGGAAACGCCCGAGCAGCGCGACTTCCTGCTGGCCAACGGCTGCCATGAGGCGCAGGGCTACCTGTACGGCCGCCCGATGCCGGCCGAGCGCCTGACTGAAATGCTGCGCCAGCAGTCCGGCCGCTGAGCCGCCTCTGCTCCCGGTTTCGCCCCCCCTGTCAGGGAAGTTGTTTCCACCTTTGACGGCGAGCCTGCCCGTCCCGGGCACCCGCTGACCCCCCGCCCGCCCGCAGCCTGCCTGGGATAGCGCGCCGGCCTGCGCTGCACTGCCGCATGGCGAAATACGAACTTACAAAGTCTGCCGCGCCGGGCGTGCCGCGGCATCCCGGGGCAATGTATGGTGACATTAGGGTTGCCGCTGACATCGGCCGGCCGCCCCCATGCGTTATGCCTTTTGTCCCGGTCCTGACTTCCATGTTCGATTCTTCCCAATCTGTCCCCCGTGCTCGTGGCCAATTCCGTGGCAGGCTGGCGCTGACGGCCCTGGCCGCAGCCGCCGGCCTGGCGGTGGCGGCTGCTGCACTGGCCCAGGTGCCCGCCGGCCCCCCCGGCGAGGCCTATCTCGATGCGCCGGGGGCTGATGCCCCGATCCAGCAAGCCGATCCTTCCTCGCGCATTGCCACGCTGACCGCTGTCGACGGCAACCTCAGCTTTGCGCCGGCAGGCTCGGACGACTGGGCTGCCGCAGGCCTGAACCGGCCCGTCACCACCGGCGACCGGCTCTGGCTGGACCATGGCGGCCGTGCCGAGCTGCATGCCGGCACGGTGGCGGTCCGGCTGGGCGGCGCCACCGCGGCCAGCATCCTGAACCTGGACGACAGCGCCACGCAGGTCAAGCTGACCCAGGGCACGCTGCAACTGCGCGTGCGCGCGCTGCCGCCGGGCCAGACAGTCGAGGTCGACACCCCCAACCTGGCCTTCGTGCCGCGTGAGCCGGGCGACTACCGGCTGGACGTGGCGCCGGACGGCAGCACCACCACCGTGACCATGCGCCACGGCAGCGCCGTAGTCTATGGCGACAGCCGCTCGATCGAGCTGCAGCGCGGCGACCGCATGCGCTTTGCCGGCACCGACCTGGCCGACGCCGGTGGCGGCGGCGCGCCGGAAGACGCCTTCGACCGCTGGACCGCGGCACGCGACGCGCGCGAAGATGCCTCGCCGTCCGCCCGCTACGTGCCGCGCGAGATGCCGGGCTACGCCGCGCTGGACGGCTATGGCGACTGGCAGGAAGACCCCGGCTACGGCGCGGTCTGGTTCCCGCGCGTGGTCAGCGCCGGCTGGGCACCGTACAGCGCCGGGCACTGGGCCTGGATCGCCCCGTGGGGCTGGACCTGGATCGATGACGCGCCCTGGGGTTTCGCGCCGTCGCACTACGGCCGCTGGGCCTATGTGGGTTCGCGCTGGGGCTGGGTGCCGGGCCCGCGCGTGCGCCCGTGCTACGCCCCCGCGGTGGTGGCCTTTGTCGGCGCCAGCGGGCCGAACTGGAGCGTGCGCGTTGGCAGCGGGCCGGGCGTGGCCTGGTATCCGCTTGGGCCGAGCGACGCGTACCGGCCGGTCTATCGTGCCAGCCCGACCTATGTCGCCCGCATCAACCGTGTCACGGTCAACAACATCGTGATGGGCGACCGCCGGCCTGCGCCTTACGCCAACCGCAACGTGCCCGGCGCCATCACCGGCATGCCGGCACGCAATTTCGTCGAAGGGCGCCCGGCGCGCGGCATGCATCGCGACGAATGGCGCAACCTGCCGGCCGGCGAGGCCAGGGGGGCGCCGCCGGTGGCGCCGGTCAAGGGCAGCCTGGTGGGATCGGCCCCGATGCGGCCGCTGCCGCCGCAGGCCCGCCATGGCTTCGAGCGCGAGGCCATCGCCGCCCGCGCGCCGGGGCGGCCCGCCACGGACGACCTGGCCCGCCGCTTCGCGCGCGAGGGCGGGGTTGTGCCCGGCGCCGGCCCTGCCTGGCGCGGTGGCAATGAACGGCGGCCCGGGCGCGACGTGCAGCGGGCTCCCGATGTGCGCATGAGCCAGGCGGCCATCGCCGCGCGCGACCAGGCGCAGCCGCGCGCCGGCCGCGGCGATGCCGATGGCCCCGCACGTGGCGATCGCGGTGATCGCAACTATTCGAACGCCCCGGGCGAACCCTGGCGCGGCAACGGCCGCGGCCAGAGCAGCCGGCCCGACGAAGCCCGCGGCTTTGTTGGCCAGCCGGGCGGACCGGCCGACGCGCAACGGCAGGCGCAGGGGATGCAGCGCGAACCGCAGCAGGCTTTGCAGCGCCAGCAGATGGAACAACAGCGCGCGCTGCGCGAGCAGCAGCGGCAGGGGCCAGATCTGCAGCGGCAACAGCAGGAGGCCCAGCAACGCGACGCCCAGCAACGCCATTGGCAGGACCAGGCCCGCGACCAGCAACGCCAGCAGGATCAGCAGCGCATGCAACAGCGCCAGTGGGCGGATGGGCAGGACCGTCCCGATCCGGGGCGGCAATCGCAGGAAATGCAGCGGCAGCGCTTTGAGCAGCAACGCCAGATGCAGGAGACCCAGCAGCAACGGCAGATGCAGGAAGCGCGGCAGCGCCAGGCGCAAGACGCCCAGCGCCAGCAGATGGAGCAACAGCACCAGTCCGAAGCCCAGCAGCAACGGCAGATGCAGGAATCGCGGCAACGCCAGGCGCAAGACATCCAGCGCCAGCAGATGGAGCAACAGCGCCAGTCCGAAGCCCAGCAACGCCAGGCCGCCGACCAGCAGCGCCAGCAGGTGGAGCGCCAGCGCCAGATGGCCGAGCAGCAGCGGCAGGGCCAGGAGATGCAGCGCCAGCGTTCCGAGCAGCAGCGGCAAATGCAGGAGGCCCAGCAGCGGCAGGCCGAGGCGGCCCAGCGCCAGCAGATGGCGCAGCAGCGGCAGATGCAGGAGCAGCAACGCCAGGTGCAAGAGCAGCAACGGCAGCAGGCCATGCAGCGCCAGCAGGCGGAACAGCAGCAGCGCCACATGCAGGAGCAGCAGCGTGCGGCGCAGGAGCAGCAGCGTGCGGCGCAGGAGCAGCAGCGTGCGGCGCAGGAGCAGCAGCGTGCGATGCAGGAGCAGCAGCGGCACCAGCAGGACCAGCAACGGCAGATGCAGGAGCGCCAGCGGCAGCAGATGGAGCAGCAGCGCCAGCAGCAACAGCAGCAACAGCAGCAGCAACAGCGCGCCCAGAACGAACGCGGCCAGATGGAAGCGCGCAACGGGCGCGACGGCGATCGCCGTCAGTAGCGCGGCCCGCTTGACGGAGCCCGGAAGGCAGAAACCCCCGGCAGGCCTCGCGGCCTGCCGGGGTTTGTTCTTGCGTGGCGCCGCGCGGGCGCCGCCGCGGCCTGGCTTACTTCGCCAGCTCCGACAACCGGACCTGCGAAATCTTGCCGTTCTGCACCCAGCCGACAATGGTGTCGGCCATCGACCCGCCCTTGGCGTCGATGCCGTCGACTTCGTTGGGGTTGACCTCCTTGGCCAGGCCCTTGACCGCGTCGGGCATCTTCGCCCGGATCGCGGCCGCGTCGCTGGTGGTGCCGGCCAGCTTCATCGCACCCGCCAGCGCGTACACCATGGTGTAGTTCAGCGACATCTCGGTGGTGGCATCGCGCCCGTCATGCAGCTTCTTGTATTTGGCGTTGAAGTTCTGCGCGGCGGGGCGGCCGTCGTTGACCAGGGGCAGCACGCCGATGGCACCCTCCAGCATGCCCAGGCCGTTGGTGACCTTGGCCATTTCGTCCATCTTGGCCTGGTCCATCACGATAAAGCCGCCCTTGAAGCCCAGTTCGCGCGCCTGCTTGACCACCAGTGCGGTCGGCTCCGACGGGCCGCCGACGAACATCACGTCCGGCTTCTCGCTCATCGCGCGCGACACGCCGCTGTAGAAATCCGTGGCCTTGGTGTACGACATCGGGTTGTTGGCCACCACCTTGCCGCCGGCCGATTCCCACGCCGGAACGAAGGCCTGCACCCAGGCCTTGGCGTAATCGTGGTCGGCCGGGGCCAGCGCCACGTTCTTGCCGTAGCGCTTCATCTGCGCCTTGATGAAGGGCTCGATATAGCCGGTGTACGCGGGCGGGATGCGGATGGTCAGCTTGTTGCCGGCGTCGGTGATGCGCGGCACGCTGGAGTAGGCCATCACCAGGAACTTCTCCTGCTCATTGAAGGCCTGCAGCGCGAAGATGCCGCCCGAATGGGGCACGAACACCGCCGGGGTCTTGTGCTGCTGCACCAGGCGGCGCCCGTTGATGGCGGCCTCGGCCGGCGAGTACTTGTCATCCAGCGCCACCACCTCCAGCTTGACCTTCTTGCCCTTCACTTCCAGGCCGGATGCATTGATCTCGTCCACCGCCATCTGCACGCCCGACAGCACGTTCTTGCCATACAGCGCGGCGCCGCCGGACAGCGGGCCGGTATAGCCGATCTTGACCACTTCCTGCGCCAGCGCGGTGCCAGAGGCCAGCATGGCGGCCACGGCGGTGGCGGCCAGCGGGAAGATACGGCGCATGATCTTGCTTTGCATTGCTATGTCTCCTGAATGTACTGCGCTTGTTATGCCTGATATCCGTTGACGACCGCTTGGTTTGCCCCCTCTCCCGCTTGCGGGAGAGGGGGCATGCTTGCGGTACAGCGAGCCCATCGTGTCGAGCCTGTCCGCTACCCCCCGATATACGCCTTCCGAATCCCCTCATCCTTCAGCAACGTATCCCGATCCCCCTCCATCACGATGCGCCCGCTCTCGATCACGTAGGCGCGATGCGCGATCCCCAGCGCCGCATACGCGTTCTGCTCGGCCAGCAGCACGGTGGTGCCGGCGCGGTTGATGCGCTGGATGATCTCGAACATCTGCCTGACCACCAGCGGCGCCAGCCCCAGCGACGGCTCGTCCAGCAACAGCGCGCGCGGGCGGCTCATCAGCGCGCGGCCCAGTGCCACCATCTGCTGCTGCCCGCCGGACAGCGAGCCGGCCGGATCGTCCTTCTTCTGCCGCAGGATCGGGAACAGCTCATAGACCTCTTCCAGCGTCTTACGGATGCCCGCGCCATCGCGCCGGTGCACGTAGGCGCCAAGCACCAGGTTCTTCTCCACGCTCATCGCCGGGAACAGCTTGCGGCCCTCCGGGCAGTGCACCAGCCCGGCCTGCACGATCTGCGACGGCTTCATGCCGGACAGTTCGCGCCCGTCAAAGCGCATGCTGCCGCCGCTGACGCGGTGGATCGCGCTCATCGCCAGGAAGATCGAGCTCTTGCCGGCACCGTTTGCGCCCAGCAGCACCACCAGCTCGCCGGCGCCGGCGTGCAGGGTGATGTTGTCGAGGGCGCGGAAGCTGCCGTACGACAGCGAGACGCGTTCAAGCTGCAACATGGTCGGCTCCCAGGTAGGCCTCGATGACATGCGGATCCTGCTGGATCTGCGCGGGCGTGCCTTCGGCAATCTTCTCGCCGTAGTTCAGCACCATGATCTTGTCTGCGAGGCGCATGATCATGTCCATCTTGTGTTCGATCAGGCAGACGGTCTTGCCATGGCGCACCATCTTGCGGATCAGCTCGGCCAGGCCCACGGTCTCTTCCGGATTCACGCCGCCGGCGGGTTCGTCGAGCAGCAGCAGTTCCGGATCGGTCGCCAGTGCCAGCGCAAAGGCCACGCGCTTGCGCGCCTCTTGCGTGATGTCGGCGGCGACCTCATGCGCCAGGTGCGACAGGCCGACGAAGTCCAGCGCGGCTTCGGCCTTGTCGCGGCACAAGCGCTCTTCTTCACGCAGGCGGCGCGTGTTGAACAGCACGTCGCGCAGGCCCGAGCGGGTGCGCAGGCGGTGGCCGACGATCAGGTTGTCGAGCACCGTGGCGCGGTCGAACAGCGCCGTGGCCTGGAAGGTGCGGGCCACGCCCAGGCGCGCGATCTGGTCGGCGCGCAGGCCGGCCACGTCCTGGCCCTTGAACAGGATCTGGCCGGAGCTGGGCGCATGCGTGCCTGCCACCAGGTTGAAGAAGGTGGTCTTGCCAGCGCCGTTGGGGCCGATGATGGCGTTGATATGGCCTTGCTCGAAGGTCACCGAGACATCGTGCACCGCGGTCAGGCCGCCGAATTTCTTGGTCAGGTTGCGGATCTCAAGCATGGTCGGCTCCGGCGCGGGTGGTCGGGACAGCGGTGGCGGGTTGTGCGGGGGACTGCGCCGCCAGCTTGCCGCGCCGTTCGGCCGCGGCCTTGCGTGCCTGCTTCTTCAGCCAGGAACCCACGATGCCGTCCGGCACGAAGATGATCAGCAGGATCAGCACCGGGCCGAACACCAGCATGCGGTAGTCCTGCATGAACTGCAGCGACTGCGTGATCCACGGCACCAGCACCGCGCCCAGCAGCGGCCCGAAGATGGTGCCGATACCGCCCACCAGCATCGACATCACCATGTCGAAGGTCAGGTCGGTGCGCGCGATGTCCGGCCCCAGGAAGCGCACCTGTCCGGCATACAGGGCACCGGCAAAGCCGGCGTAGCCCACCGACAGCACGAACGACAGCACCTTGGTGCGCATCAGGTTGATGCCCAGCGCCTCGGCCAGCGCGTCGCTGTTGCGCACCGCCATGAAACTGCGGCCCAGCAGCGAGGTGACGATGCGGTGCATCAGGAAGGTGCCGACCGCCAGGAAGAACAGCACCAGGTAATACTGCGCCTGCACGCTGTCAAAGCTGAGCGGCCCGATCGCGGCCGGCACCGGGATGCCGATCAGGCCCACCGTGCCATGCGTCAGGCTTTCCCACTTCTCGATCAGCAGGTAGATGATGTAGCCCACGCACATGGTGAAGATCGAGAAGTAATGGCCCTTCAGGCGCAGCGACACCACGCCGACCACATAGCCGAGCACCATGCAGATCACCCCCGCCAGCACGAAGGCCAGCCAGAACGGCACCTGGTGGTCCACCGTCAGGATGCCCAGCGTATAGGCGCCGATGGCCATGAAGCCGCCATGGGCCAGGTTCAGCTGGCCGGTGTAGCCGGTGATCAGGTTCAGCCCGAGCGTGGCGATGGCGTAGATGAAGGCCAGCGTCATCACGGTCAGGTAGTAGCTGTTGGGCGTGATCAGCGGGAAGGCGATGGCCAGTGCCAGCAGCAACGTCCAGCCGGTTTTTCCTTGCAGTGCTTTCATGTCTGGTGACTCCTCAGGCTGCCTTGCCGGCAAACAGGCCCTGCGGCCGGATCGACAGGATCACCACCAGCAGCACGAAGGCGATGATGTCCTTGTAGTCGGTGGAAACGTAGAAACCGCCGAAGCTTTCGGCCATGCCGATGATCAGCCCGCCGACGATGGCGCCGGGGATGCTGCCCATGCCGCCCAGGATGATGATGACGAAGGCCTTGGTGATCACCAGGTTGCCCATGCTGGGGTAGACCAGGTTGATCGGGGCGTAGAGCGTGGCGGCGATCGCGGCCAGCGCGCCGGAGATGGCAAACACCAGCAGCGTCACGCGGGTGGCGTCGATGCCGACCAGCGCGGCGCCTTCGCGGTTCTGCGCCATGGCCATGATGGTGGCGCCGGTCATGGTGCGCGTCAGGAACAGGTGCAGCAGCACCATCAGGGCAAAGGCGGCGCCGATGATGAGCAGGCGCTGCAGCGGCGCGGTCAGCCCGAACACCTCGACGATCTGGCCATAGGGCGTGGGCATGCGGTGGAAGTCCGCGCCCCACAGCGCCTGCGCGCCGGCTTCCAGGAACAGCAGGATGCCGATCGCGGCGATCATGTCGTGCAGCTCGGGCGCGTTGCGCAGCGGGTGGAACACCAGCCGGTCGGCAGCCATCGACAATACGGCCACCACCAGCGCCGCGCCCAGCATCGCCAGCCAGTAGTTCACACCCAGCGATGTCATCAGGAAGTACGACACATAGGCGCCGGCCATGTAGAAGGCGCCGTGGGCGAAGTTGGGCACGTGCAGGATGCCGTAGACCAGCGTCAGGCCAAGCGCCACCAGGCTATATACGCCGCCCAGCGTCAGGCCGTTCAGGAACTGTTGAAGGAACAATGCCACAGGGGTACCTCGTGCGGTTCGGGAAACCAGGCACGCAGCGGCAAAGGCCGTGCGTGTTCCGTCGCGGCGGCGCCAGGCGCGGCCACGGTCAGGAAGTCGGGGGCGGAACTCAGGCGGGCGGCAGCGCCGGCTCGCGCGCGGCGATGCGCGGGCGGAATGGCCTGGCCCAGGGCGCGCCGTGGCGGTCACGGCGCGGGTGCGCAGATGCGTGTTGCAGGTACTGCATGCTTGTCTCCTGTGCGATGCGGCGCGCTGGCCGCCCGGCAAGCCGGGGCACTGGCCGCGTCGGCGCGAACGGCGGCGTTGCGACCCGGTGACGAGGTGTCGGGAGTGTTCCCGCACGATCGTTCGTTTTCACCGACTGTTGCATAGGCGTCGAGGCATCGTCAAGGAAAGCGGCGGAGTATTCCGCACGGCGAAATAGCAAGACGCTGGCCTCCGGGTATGTCCGGAGAGGGTCTGCCCGCCGCCATCGACGGGGCATATGACCCCTATGTTTTCCCTGCATGAACTGCTGTACATGGATGACACCGGTGCGGCCGCTGCTTGATTGCCGAGGCACTGACCACTGGCGGCTTCAGCGGCATCGGCGTGCGACTCGCCGAGCCGACGGCCGGCTCCCTGTACATTGATACGCCAGCTGGTCCAGCTGGAGGTGCCTGTCTCGGAAATCGGGCTTGCCCCGATCGTGCGCAAGAGCGGGGGGGCATCCGGCGTCGGCTGCATGTGTGGCCTGCGCCCAAGTAGAGAGCCGCCATGCTATCGAACTGGCCTGCTGATTGTGCTACGCCGCTTTCGGCGCGCTACCTGGCGCTGTGCGAGGCCTGCGCGGATCCTTCCATGGCTGCGTACCCGCCGTTGTGCGCCATACGGCGACGCGCTATGCTCGTGCGCGCTGTATCCCGGCCGTTGGGACATTGCCTGCTTTCCCGCCTTTTCGCACCGTAACCTGCAACCCAGGAGACCCTACCCATGCCTTGCCGCATTTTTTCTCTGCGCGCTGCCGTCCTGTTCATCGCCGGTGCCACGCTTGCCGGCACCGCCGCAGCCACCGCGGTCGAGCCGGTTCATCAGCTCGCACAACAGGAGAAGCCCGCACTCATTGCGACCTTGAAAGACCTTGTGTCGATCGAGTCCGGCAGCAAGGACATCGAAGGGCTGGACCGCATCGGCACGCTGATCCGGGACCGGCTGGCGGCGCTGGGAGCCACCGAAGCCAAGCTGGTCGAGCCAGCCGAAATCTACCGGATGGAAGACACGCCCAAGCAAGTGGGCAAGATGGTGATGGCGCAGTTCAAGGGCAGCGGCAAGCGGAACATCATGCTGATTGCCCATATGGACACCGTGTACCTGCGCGGCATGCTGGCCCAGCAGCCCTTCCGCATCGAGGGTGACCGCGCCTACGGGCTGGGCATCGCCGACGACAAGAACGGCGTGGCCGTGATCCTCCACACCATCGCGCTCCTGCAGAAGATGAAGTTCAAGGACTACGGCACGCTGACGGTGCTGATCAACGGCGACGAGGAAATCAGCTCGCCCGGTGCGCGGGCCGTGCTGGCCCGGCTGGGCGCGCAGCAGGATGCTGTGTTCTCATGCGAGGCCAGCCGCGTCACCGGCGACCGCCTGTCGCTGGCGACTAGTGGCATCGGTTCGATCTATCTCACGGTGCAGGGCAAGGCGTCGCACGCGGGCAGTGCGCCCGAGCAGGGCCGCAATGCGCTCTATGAACTGTCGCACCAGGTCCTGCAGATGCGCGACCTGTCCAATCCGGCCACCGGCCTCAAGGTCAACTGGACAGTCTCCTCGTCCGGCACCAATCGCAACGTGATCCCGGCCACCGCTACCGCGCAGGCAGACGTACGCGTGCTGCGCACCGCTGACTACGATAGCCTCGAGAAAACGCTGCAGGAACGCATCCGCAAGCAGCTCATTCCCGACACCAAGGTTGACGTGAAATTCGAGCGCCGCCGTCCACCGCTGGAGGTAAGCGACGCAGCACGCAAGCTCGCCGCGCATGCGCAAGGCATCTATGCGGAGATCGGTGAAACGCTCCAGGTCCACGACACCGCGGAAGGCGGAGGCACCGATGCCGCCTTCGCGGCTGCGGACACCAAGGCGCCGGTGATCGAGCGCTTCGGGCTGCGAGGCTTCGGTGCTCACTCCAATGATGCCGAGTATGTCGATCTGAACTCGGTCACGCCGCGGTTGTACCTGCTGACGCGGATGATCATGGACGTCTCGCAGGACAAGGCTGGGCGTTAAGGGAGCGATAGCCCTCAAGGTCATTGAGGGCGATTCGCCGCAGGCATGATCACCGAGTCGGGCGGGCTGTGATGCACGCCAGTGCACCGGCGTGCAGCTTCCGCGCATGCGAGGGATTTTTCGGTCATTTCATTCAGGCAATGCATCGCACAGAAAACCACCGGCGTTGAGGCTTTTCAGCAGTTTGAAGCGCCCTTTTCCGGGGCGCTTGTCTCATATTGAGACACCCTCTGCATCGATCTGAGACAACATCGGCGGCCTGGTGGCTTATCACGCCGGCACCGGAGACAAGCTGTGGCAGGTGCCGACCGGCTCCGGCGTGGTGGCCGCGCCGGTGACCTACGTGCTCGACGGCACAAGCAGTACGTTTCGATTGCAGTGGGCTGGGGCGGCGTGTATGGCTTGAGCCAGTATCCAGGGCACCGCTGACGCCGTCCGGCCACAGAAGCCCTGACAGCCTTTGCCGTGCAATGGCGGCGCCGGCGTGGCCGGCGCCACCTGGCCACGCGTCGGCCAGGCGGGGCCAATTGGCATCCGGCTCACGCCGGCAGTGTCCTTGCGTGGGGAAATCTATCTCAGCGCGCCTTGGCGATTCTTCAACCAGCCAGCTCGCGGTGCAACGCCACGTATTCCTGCGCAAGCTTGTGGCGTGGATCCAGATGGATCATGGGGGTGGCATGCTGATGCGATTCGCGGATCTTCACCGATGCAGATAGCCGCGATTCAAGGACTGGCAGGCCCTCGCTTACCAGTTCATCGACCAGTTTCTGCGGCAAGCTGGCTCGCGGCTGGAACTGGTTGATCACGATCCCCTCGACCTGCAGCCCGTCGTTGTGGTCCTGCTGGATTTCCTTCACGTTATCGAGCAGCGTGTAGAGGGCACGGCGCGAGAAGTCATCGCAATCGAATGGGATCAGGCAGCGCTCCACGGCGATCAGTGCGGAGCGGGTATAGAAATTCAGGGCCGGTGGCGTGTCGATGTAAATGGCGTCATAGACTGCCTCCAGCTCGAGCAAGGCGTCGCGCAGCTTGTAGATCTTGTAGCGGGATTCGAGCTTGCCGTGGAGGGAATCCAGGTCAGGATGCGCCGGCATCACATCGAGGTTCTCGAACGGCGTCGGGTGGACAAAGGACGTAAATTCCACCGGCCTGAAGTTGTAGGTCAGCGAGGTCTCGAAAAAGTTCGCCGCGGTCGGACTTGCCTCAGCGGCCTGCGCGCCAAGCAGGTACTGGGTGGAGTTACCTTGTGCATCCAGGTCGATGACCAGGGTGCGCAAGCCCTCGCTGGCGCTGATCGCCGCGAGATTGCATACAATGGTCGATTTTCCGACCCCACCCTTCTGATTGAACACGACGCGCCGCATTTGCCCCTCTGGAGAGAATCGATCCGAAAGCGGCAGCATACCTTAGCGTGAGGCTCCCGGCAGCACCCCCGCCCGGCTATGACAACGATATTCCAGGCCGCGATGAGGTGGCACCTGCGGGCAGGCGATTCAGGGTGCCAGAGTCAGCCGTCCCAGTCCTGCCCGCTGTACCATTGACGTCTTGAGGTGGCCCCAAGCTTGCGCCTCATGGACCAGCCTCTTGCTGCACACGATGTGACTCGCCACCGAAAGCATCGACATGGTTGCCGACCTTGCCCGCTCCTGGTTGACCTTCAGCGCGCCTGTGGCCGCTGCACAGGCTGCCGGCCGCCCGCTCGTTGCGCTGGAATCGACCATCATCGCCCACGGCATGCCCTACCCGGAGAACGTTCGCACGGCGTGCGAAGTGGAGGCCTTGATCCGCGACCTGGGAGCCGAGCCTGCGACGATCGCGCTGATTGGTGGGCGAATCCGCATCGGGCTTTCGAACGACGAACTGGAACTGCTCGGGCGCTCGGACCGCGTACACAAGGTGAGCCGCCGCGACCTGCCAGCCGTGCTGGCCAGCGGCGGGCTCGGCGCCACGACGGTGGCTGGCACGATGATATGTGCCGCGCTGGCGGGCATTGAGGTCTTCGTCACCGGCGGGATTGGCGGCGTGCACCGCGGTGCGCAGGAGACCTTTGACATCTCGGCCGACCTGCAGGAACTCGCCAGGACCTCGGTGGTGGTGGTCTGTGCCGGGGCGAAGTCCATCCTGGACATCGGCCTCACGCTGGAATACCTGGAAACACACGGCGTGCCGGTGCTCAGTTGCGAGCAAGACAATGTTGCAGCGTTCTACACGCGCGACAGTGGCTTTCGTGCTGACTTCAGGCTGGACCATGCGGCGGAGCAGGCACGCTTCATCCGCACCAAGTGGGACCTGGGCCTGGCGGGCGGCGTGGTGTTGAGCACCCCGGTGCCGCAAGCGGCAGCGATGACGTCCGGGGAGATCGACGCGCTGACTCAGCAGGCGCTCGCCGAGGCCACGGCGCAGGGAATCACCGGCAAGGCCGTGACGCCTTTCCTGCTGGCTCGCATCAAGGCGCTGACGAGCGGACGCAGCCTGGCGACAAACATCGCGCTCGTGAAACACAACGCCGAGGTGGGCGCAAGGCTGGCGCTGGCATTGGCATGCGCGGGGCGCGGGGCGGGCGCAGCCTAGTTGCCGCTGCGTCGGCTCTGCGGCGCACTTCGCATTAGCTTGCAACGACGGCCAGGGTGCGGGCGCGCACCTGGCAGGCTGTGTCTATGCGCCAGCGTCGCCTAATCTTGTGTCTTAGCGATCAGCGAGTGGAAAACTCGCCTGAAGTCGCAACGCGTACATTTTCGATCCGGGGCTGACGGAAGGAGTCATCATCATGCGACTCTCACTGATAGTCAGCGGCGCCATGCTGGCGCTTTCGGCATGTACTTTGGATCCGGCCGGAACAGGCGCCTTTACGGTCATGGGCCCGGCCAGCTTCGATCGCACCTTCACCGCAGCAGCTGGGGCCATGCGCGACCAGGGCCTGGCGATCAGCGTCGAGGACCCGGTCAATGGCGTGGTCGTCGGCAGTCTGGATACCAGGACGGTGATGGCCGGTGTTCATCAGCAGGCAGACGGCTACGTGCGGGTGGAATTCGACAGCATGGCTGCACAAGATCCAGCGTTGATGGCGCGCATTTCGCGCAGCTACAACCGCCGCATGGGCCGCTGAATCGCGTCTGCGGTCAAGCGATTGCTCCACTACCTCAGCCGCGCGACGCGGTTAAGAGCGCGATGGTATGGATGCCCAACTGACGGGCGCCATCGCGCGTCGCCTCGCTCAGTCGTCGTGACGATGCTTCTTTTGGCCCTTGTGCTTGCCGCGATTGCTGTTCTTGTCATCGCCATAGCTGTTGCGCGACACATTGCCGTTCCTGTGGTCATCGGCATAGTTGTTGCGCGACACATTGCCGCCCAGCGCCGAACCCGCTGCACCACCGGCCGCGGCACCGACGATGCCGCCGGTTCGGCCGCCCAGGGCATTGCCGGCCGCCGCGCCGGCGCCACCGCCCAGCGCGCCACCCACGACGGCGCCAGTTCGTTCCTTCTTGTTGGCAGTCACCGCGCCGCCCGCACCGCCGCCCACCGCGCCGCCGATCACGGCACCCGTGCTGCCGCCCAGTGCGCCGCCAACGGCCGCGCCCGCGGCACCGCCCAGGCCGCCTCCCGCGGCGTTCTTCAGGTCATCGGCAAATGCCGGTGCGGTGGCAGCGGCTAGCAGCAGGGTCAGGCACAGCGTACGAAGTGATTGTCGAGTCATGTTCTTCCTCAATAGGGGGATGGTTGGCGATCCGCCGATGCAGGAGTTTACACGGGGCGGCAAGCGGCTCCGTTTGAAACTCGCAACGGTGGTCGACTACCTCCGTCGCCATGAGCCCGAGGTCTGTCGCACTTAGCCCGAAATGCTGTTGTCAGTCGATATTGGCGCAGGAAATAGCGACCCCCAGGATGGGGCCGCCACGAGCCGGAAAGCAGAAAAGCCCTTCGCAATTCGTGGAGGGCTTTGTCAATTCAGGCCGTCAGGCGGCCCAGGGCGACTATAGCGGGCGGATCTGTGACGCTTGTGGGCCTTTCTGGCCTTGCGTGACTTCAAATTCCACTCTCGCGCCTTCCTCCAGCGATTTGAACCCGGTGCCTTGGATTTCGCTGTGATGCGCAAACAAGTCCTTGCCGCCATCATCCGGCGTGATGAACCCATAGCCCTTTTCACTGTTAAACCACTTCACGATGCCAGTCGCCATTTCGTCCTCGACATTTGGTGCCTACAGGTTGCGTGCTGAGAAGCCCCGCCCCAGAATCGCCGCGTCGCCAAAATAGGGTTGAATGCGGTGCGGCGCGCCGAACCCCTAGCATACCGAAGAGGAGGGCGGGCAGCATCTGCGGGTTAACCTCTGGATCAGAGGGCTGAAGATGAGGCGGGCGAGTCGCGATACGGGCTGAGTGCGCAAATTTCCGACCGCCGGATCTGAGAAAGTCCCCTCGATCCAGGCTTACTCAGTCCAAACGGCATCGACGTCCCGCAGCAGGTGCCCGGCCAGAATGTAATCGCCAGCCTTCATGGCTTTTGTCTCCAGGGCAACTAACTCGTTGGCTGCCAGCTGGTCCAATGCAAACTGGCAGTAAAGGTTCCGTTGCCGGAAGGACACCTTTGGCCGGCTGAGGCCTGCAATGAGCGCCGCGAGGGACTTCACGGCAATGCTTTCGTGTCCGCGATACTCCACCCGTATCCCTACCTTATTACCAAGGCGCCCGAGCTCAATAGCATCTTGCCAGCCTGACTCATAGTCGAGCTCGACCAGCGCGACCCCCTCTGCCTCCAGGAGCCTGATAGCTTCCCCTTTGGTTCCAGCCCGAGCCGTTGTCATTTTCTGCCTCCACTCACACCTTCCCGCGCGCGGGACTCTTGGCTTCAGATTTGGAGTCAAGATCCTGCTTAATTCTGACGTAAGAAAAATCTAAGTCAATATAGAATCGCCCTGAAGTCCTGCTACTACCCCCCGCGTCACCGCTCCGGCGACGCGGGTTTTTTTTGACACAGCGCGGTCCTCATATGGCCTGCAGCTCCATGCCTTTCCCCAGCAGCCACATATCGGTAGCGGACCTTGGCGAGTGGCGCTAATGCAAGCCGTCCGGCCGGTCGGCGAATGGATGCTCCCGAACCTGGATGCATATCATGTTGCGATATTCGCTGAGCTGCCCTGCGCGCGTTTTTGGGCGACGGAGAAAATACCGGGATTAGGGCAGACATGCTTCCAATCACATTGAACACAAGGTGGCCAGCAACTAAGATGAACGTTCCGGGTGCGAGAACAAGCATCCGCCAGCCAGAACCTCGCGTCCGAGACGAAACAAGCGGTCTGTGCAAACCAGGCGGCTGTCACGGACGGTAGTGAAGTCCCGTAGCAAATGCAGACCTACAGCTTGGGAGACGACTGTGCTGAGTCATCATGAATTCGCCACGCTTGTGCTGGTAAATGGCAGCTCTGACCCAACGGAGCTGGATCGCGCGGATATGGACGCGCTGCTCGCATATCAACTGGTTACGCTTGAGCGCCTGGGGCCAAAACACAGCCGCCCTCAGGTGACAATCCAAGGCTACGCTTTTCTGAAAGCCTTCGGGCGAGTTCGCGCAAGGGAATGTCAGGCTGGCCAGGCCTCCTTATGAGCGTATTGCTTTAGCCGGTAGCGCCTGCCGGCGTTGGTGTGCTTTGGTCTGATCGGCGTGGCCTGCCAGGGGCACGATGCAGCAATCATTATCCACTCGATTCCCGTCCCGTCGGAGCTCTCATCGGAAGGCTCAGGTAGCGGGTCGCACTTAGGAGACGCAAGATGACTCAGTGGTCCCCCGAGCAATTCATTAAGGTCCAAATGGCAGGCATTGAAGCCTTGACCGGGCTGACCGGCAAGGCCTTTGAAGGCTTCGAAAAACTGCTGGAGTTGAATCTGCAAACCATGAAGACGGCCTTGGCTGAGACACAAGACGGCGCAAAGAAAGCGCTCTCAGTCAAGGACCCGCAAGCATTGCTCGAATTGCAAATCGAATTATTTCAACCCGCAGCCGCCAATGTATTGGCGTATCGCCGTCAACTGTACGACATCCTCGCCGCCACTCGGGCGGAGTTCGAGAAGGTCGCCGAAGTCCAATACACGGCAGGCAAGCAGGGTCTGCACGACTTCCTTGGCAGCGTGGTGAGCCAGACGCCAGCGGGTGCGGCGGCGGCGCCATTGGCTGCCTGGCAGGAGGCCGTCAACGCGACCACTACGCTCTATGAGTCGATGCAAACGACGGCAAAACAAGCCATGCAAGTGGCCGAGAGCAGCTTCAATACTGCTGCGGAGGTGCCCTCGAAAGGCATGCAACGTCGTGCGGCGCAGGCCTCAAAGGCAGCTGCAATGTAAGTCGGCTTTGGCTCCCCGGCATGCGGCTTCACGGTGCGCAGATGCTCGAATAAGGGCTGACGATGGAAGCGTTGGAGGCGGCCGGGTGCTTTGCGCCGCCGCCGATCCCTCGCCTGCCCTGTGCCGCAATGCCGAGGGGCCGTGAAGCGCCGGCCTAAACTTCCTTCGCTTGATGCATAGCGCGCCCTGCAGGCAGCGGGTGATCGTCAGTCTGATGAAGGCGAGGCTCGGGTTGCTTCAGACCCACTCGCGCCAGAGGCGGTAGCGGTATGGCTCGCCGGCGCAGAGATGCAACCGGTCTCGCCGTCGAGAGTCGGATTGACCCGTTTCTTCATGCTACGATCTTCTGTCTAAATCGGAGGTCGTCATGACAATCGAAAGCTACAAGGGCTACACCGTCCGCGGTTTTGCAAAGCAGCTTGGTGACGGGTCCTTCGAGGCATCCGGTGCAGTTGAGAAGGAGGGCCGCATCGAGGAAGGGTCGGATCCCTTGGGGTACTACCCCTCGTTCGAGCGGGCTGCGGCAGCCGGCATTGCCTGGGCGAAAGCGTGGGTAGATGATCACGGCTGAACCCCTCTGAAATCGACCGCCCAGACCCACGGATTGGCAGTCTACGCGCAGCCGCAGTAGATGCCGGCTGGGGCGTTCTTTCGTCATGCTAGGATTCCTCGAAACGATGGGAGGTCGCCATGTCGAGCCATGTCTGGGTCGAAGAAGGGGAGTACTACTGCCACTGCACGGTCTGGAAGTCTAAATCCGGGACCTGGGAGGCATCGGTATTGTTCGAGCGAAGAATCGATCACGCAAACGAGTTTGTCCCAGGCTTGCGACACAAGATCAAAGCCTCGTTCAGTAGCGAGGACGAGGCAATGACCGAAGCAATCGCTTACGCAAAGGCTTGCGTCGAGAACACCAAGACCGGCTTGTAGCCTCATGCGGCTACGCCGAAGCGTTTCGATTCCTTCACCGACTAGCTCGCCATCTCAGGCACGTTGACGACCGGTGCTGCCGTCATCGGCGCGGGTTGACGGCTACAGCTAGCTCCGCCCCCGCGCTGTGGGACACGATTTCTTACAACCGGGGGAGGTGCCCGTCGGTATCCTTGCGCCAAATTCGCCAATTGCAAGCGCAGGTCACCATGAAATCCCTATTTGTGCTCGCCGTAGCCACGGCAGCACTTCTCACCGGCTGCGCCATCGCTCCCTATGATGACGGCTACTACCACGGCGGTTACTCGCGTCCGATTTACGGCGGCGGTTACTCCGATTGGGACGGCGCGAGGTACTACGGCGGCAACCGAAGGTGGGGCGGTGATTGGGATCGAGGCTGGGACCGGGACGAGAAGCGAAACAGGGGCCGTGATTGGAGCGACCGTGATAACCGCGGCTGGAACCGTGGTGGAGATCAAGGCGAAAACCGCGGCGAGAAGCGTGGATGGAATCGCGGCGATGAGCGAGCGGAGAATCGCGGCCGGGACCGGCGAGGCGAGCGTGGCGAGGACCGGGGCAATGACCGTGGCGGTAACCGCGGTGATGACCGTGGGCGGAGTCGTGATGCCGACGGTGGCAACGGTCGCGGCAGAGACCGTAACAAGGATTGATGCGCCAGCCCCTGACTTCTGCCCGCATCGCAGGGCAGGCCTGCGAGC
The DNA here is from genome assembly GCF_000379565.1 of Cupriavidus sp. UYPR2.512. Lineage (NCBI taxonomy): Bacteria > Pseudomonadati > Pseudomonadota > Betaproteobacteria > Burkholderiales > Burkholderiaceae > Cupriavidus > Cupriavidus sp. UYPR2.512. Next base: position 275,902 of record NZ_KB902852.1, read on the forward strand.
GCAGCTGCGACGCGCTGACCGATAGCACTACCCGTTGACGGAAGGATCTCCACCGCTTGACTGAAGCGTCAGCCTACGAAGGAGTGGATACAAAGCCTTACAAGACTCTCAAGCGCAGTGGTCAACTGTCGCAAGCTGTCGCCGTTACACGAGGTAACCAGCTTTAGGTTCTGCTCATACCAAACAGGGCGAGAACCCTTTAAGGTATTGGCAACAGTCGACGGAACAGCATCATGCAGAAGATCTTGGCAGTTTGTGCAATCGCAGCCGCATCCATGCTTGCGTCAGGCGCCGCCCAGGCAAGGGTAGACGTCGGAATTGGCATCGGTATTCCAGGTGTCGTAGTTGCAGCGCCTCCGCCCCCGGTGTACTACGAACCGGCCCCTGTCTACGTTGCTCCGCGCCCGGTGGTAGTGGCGCCAGGTTACTACGACGATTGGCAGGCACGCGAATGGCGTGAACAACAGTGGCGTGAGCGGCGGTGGAGGGAACGCGAGTGGAGAGAGCGCCATGGCGAGTGGCATCGTTGGCACGATGACGACTAGGACTAAAGCCATCGGGTTCTACGCTACGACGTGGCGCTGAAGATCACCTCCCAGCCGCCGGAAAGGCGTGGGCGACAGCGTCTACATGCTGACCGCACCAAACCGCTATCCGACGCTGGCAACGCGAACGCTGATGGACTTTATCCGCCTGCATCTGGAGCGGCAGGCAGAACTGGGGGCGCCGCAACCTGCCTGCGGCAGCGCTCAATGAAAGCAAGGCCGCCCCAACGCCTTGACGGATGGGGCGGCATGACGGAAGCCGCGATTACTTTTCCTGCATCTTGGCAGCCTTGACGATCTCGCCCAGCCGCTTGCGCTCAGCATCGACAAACTTCACAAAGTCGGCACGCGTGCCGCCGACCGGCTCGATGCCCACGGCCTTCAGCTTGGCGGCGGCGGCCGGGTCCTTCATGGCCTTGTCGACCGCGGCGGCCACCTTGTCCAGGATCGCGTCGGGCGTCCCCTTGGCTGCATGGACGCCGGCCCAATGCGCGATCTGCAGGTCCGGGAAACCTTGCTCCACGGCGGTGGAGAGTTGCGGGTAGGCCGAGATGCGTTGCGTCCAGGTGGTGGCGAGCGCCTTGAACTTGCCATCGTGCAGGATATGCGGAAGGGCGATGATGCTGGCCTCGGAGGTTCCTTCCACCTGGCCGCCCAGCACTGCCGTGGTGCTTTCCGACCCGCTCTTGTAGGGCACCGGCTGCAGCTTCGCACCGTACTTCACATTGAGGATCTCCGCCACGAAGTGCGGGGTGCTGCCGGTTCCCGCGGTAGCGAAGTTGAAACCGTTCCCCTTCTTTGAAGCCTCGACAAAGTCGCGCAGATCCTTGTAGGGCGCGTTCTTCGGCACCACGATGACCGAGGGCGCAAGGCCGATCATGGCGACGGGGACGAGCGCGTCATCCTTGAACGGCATGGACTTCTTGATCATGCTGTTGGAGATGACGCCGGCGGCGCTGATCAGGAAGGTGTAGCCATCCGGCGCGCTCTTGGCCACGATATCGGCGCCCACGGTGCCGCCCGCGCCGGGCCGGTTCTCGATCAGCACGGTCTGGCCCAGCGCCTTGGTTGCGCCCTCGGCCGCGGCGCGCGCCATCAGGTCATTGGCGCCGCCGGCGGCAAAGGGCACGACAAAGCGGATCGTCTTGCTCGGCCATTGCTCTTGTGCGCAAGCTGGTGTAGCCGCGATAACGCTTACCGTCGCCAACAGGCCCAGGATGAATCGGTTCTTTATGTTCAAGGCATGTCTCCGTCCGTGGATGTTGATATGGGCTGGTGAGTGCTACGAGAATCAGTCGATGCCGTGCTCGCGGATGAATGCTGTGGCGACCTGCATTCTACCGGCGCGGCGCCGAGCAGGCTTGACCGTTTACGGAGGCCGTGATTCCCGGACTTGTGGAGTTGCTGCCGTTCCTGGAGGCGGGGCGGGCAGGGCAGGCGCGTGGCGTTGATGGGGATCTCGCTCGCGTCCCGGCCTGTACTGGCGATTGTGGCAACTACAATCAACCGGGGAACTACCGCAGATAGGAGCGTGCCATGGCTGCATACCTGATTGCCGATGTTGACGTCACGGACCCCGCCGTTTTTGAAGAGTACAAACGAGACGTACCTGCTACCGAGGTGCGCTATGGTGGGAAATATCTGGGCCGTGGCGGTGCAACCAAAGTGCTCGAAGGAGACTGGCAGCCGCATCGTCTCGTCATCGTCGAGTTCCCGGACATGGATGCCTTGATGGCCTGGTATGACTCGCCAGAGTACGCCCGCCTCAAGGCGATTCGGGAAAGGTGTGCGACAACAAGGATTATCGCGCTGGAAGGCGTCGCGGCCGTCACCGTCTAGGAAATCGGCGCAAGCGTTGCCGGCGTCTGGCTCCGACCGGGTCCGCGGTTTCCTGTTCGCGCGCCCGCGTGCGGGTGCTGTCTGATTCGGTCCGTGGCGATGCAACCGCGGGCCTGGCGCCCTTCACGCTGCGCCCAGGCGCTTCGCATTTGCCATCGCACGGCCGTGGATCGGCGCGAGGATCTCCTGCATCAGGTTTGTCGCCAGGTCTGCCAGCTTCAGCGGGTTGCCGGGGAACCCGGCGGCCAATTGCAGAAGGTCGGCCTGGCGTTCGAACCATTGCGCAGCGGAACGACTGCACGCCAGCGTGGCCGCGGCCGCGGATGTCGCCCAGAGATGATCGCTGGTGTCCTTTGCGAGGCTCATGGTCAGGTTGATCCATCCCGAACCCATCGCAAGCAACGATTCCGATGCGGCCTCTCCCTTTTCAATGCTCATCAGGCTGAATTCGCGCTGGTCCTGCTCGTCAGGCGCCGGACCGGCGATCGCCATGCGCGTGGTGCGAATGCTGACGACATGTATTGCCGCCTGGAGCAGTTCGCACATTTCACTAAAGAGGCGAGAGGAGTTTGCAGAAGCGTCGAGGACAGGTTGCTGAAGAACGGAGGGGGGCACGGGGTTTTCCTTCGATATCCGATGAAAACGGACACCTGGCAAATTCTGGCAAATGGGAGGCGAGCGGCGTCTGGATCGCTTTTCGAAAGCGTGTCCGGCCGGCATTCCCCAAGCATAGGCGCATTTATGCTGCATTGCACCATTTCTTTCGGTTTTTTGCGCTGGGTTGGGCACGACACGACAGGATCCGGCGCCTCAGCTCCCGCAAGCGTGAATCAGGAATTCCCTCAGCGCATCCGCCGGCTTGCCCGGGGATACAGGCGCCGGCCAGCGGCGGGTTTGCGGGGCGGGCGCTGGCCATGGCGCCGTAATTCCCCCGCGCCATCAGCGGCAGCTCTGCGATGCCCGTCCTATCTGCCATGACGCGATTATCCCATTCCCTTCATAGCGCTGTTGCAACGCATGGAAGGAAGCCAATTCCCCGCAAATGGCGCTGGCGGCCACCGTTGGCGGGCTGGCAAGCCAGACCTGGCCGGGGCCCGAGCGCCCGGGAAAGTTCCGGTTGATCGAGCTGACCGTCACCTGCTCGGCCCGCTCCGAGGATCCCGGGCCACAGTTGGCGCAGGCGCCGCAGGAAGGCTGGAGGATCCGTGCGCCGACCGCCTCGAACGTTTCCAAGTAGCCCTGGCGGACGCAATAGTCCCTGACGTCGGTCGTGCCGAACTGAAGGTAGAGGGTGACGTGAGGCGCAATGCGCAAGCCTCGCTCCACGGCCCAGTGCAGGACCTCGTGATACCAGTCGAAGTCCTCGCGCTTGCCGGCCGTGCAAGAGCCGCCGTATGCGATATCCACTGGCACGCGCTGGTCCAGCGCGGCCAGCGGCAGGCCGTTGCCCGGATCACCGGGGCGGGCCACCATGGGGCTGAGCGTGCCGCAGTCGATGTCGATCGTGGTGGCAAAGACAGCGTGGTCGTCGCTTTGCATCCATGGCTCGACCTTGAAATCGATGCCGCGCCGTTCCTTGAGGAAGCGGACGGTCTCGGCGTCGGGCGCGACGATGCCGGTGAAGCCGCCGAGTTCGGCGCACATGTTCGTCAGGGTGGCGCGCTCGTCGATGGACATCGCGCGGACAGCCGTCCCGGTGAACTCGAACACCTTGCCGACGCCCGCGCCAGCCTTGATCTCGGCTTGTGCCAGCAGGTGCAGCACGACATCCTTGGCCGTGACGCCTGGCGGCATGACGCCGTCCAGCCTGACCAGAATGCACTGCGGCATGGTCATGCGCACGGCGCCGGTCACGAACGCATTGGCCATGTCCGTCGTGCCGACACCGAACGCCACGCATCCCAGCGCGCCGCTATGCGGGGTGTGAGAGTCGGTGCCCACCACGACTTGTCCGGGCAGGGCATAGCGTTCGGCCATCATCGCGTGCGAGATGCCCGCGGCATGGCTGCCCGGAGCGCTGCGGGACTCGTCCTCGGTCAGCGTGCGGTGGCAGCGGAGCTGGTAGGCGCGAACGAAATCCCGTTGCGCCGCGCACATCCTGGCGACGTTGCCGACCAGCCCGCCGCGCACGTGGGCCGGGCTTTCCGTGACATAGGAGGTGTGATCCTCAAAGACAACGATGTGGTCCGCATCCTTGAGTTGACGCGGTGTGCCGAAGGTGGCGTGCAGCAGGTGGGCGCACATGCCTGTGTAGTACTCGTGGATGAAGCGCCAGTCGGCCCGCACGAAGATGCCGTCGCCCGGAGCCGGGCTGGCCGGCGTCACCGGCGTCGCAAGCAGATGCCGGTGGACGATCTTTTCGAACAAGGTCAGCGGGCCCGTGGGCAGGGCCGGGGCCGCGGGTTCCACCTTGCTCAGGTATGCCTGCCCGAACTTCAGGAGCCCACCGTGCCGCAGGATGGATGCGGCCAGCGCGTCGCGCCCGGCGACGAGCGCGTCCGGTTCGATGGGTTCGCCTTTCTCCAGGCGGGCAAGCAGGCTGAAGTCGGTCGAGGTGAACAAGCCGATGTTGTCGGCGTTCTGGCGGTAGATGCGCTCGAAGCTGCGGGCGATGACCAGCTGGATGCCCGCCAGCTTCTCTGCTGCCGGACTGTGCTCGCGCGAGGATCCCTTGCCGTAGCGGTTGCCCGCGACCGTCACCGAAAAGCCCCCGTTGCGGATGGCGTTGGCGGTGACCGGGCAGGTTCCCTCTACCTTGTAGCCCGTATAGGGATAGCGGCCGAGCGCGTCGTCATAGTGCGTCAGGATCGGCACGGGTGTGATTTCGTCCGTGGAAACGTCGTCGCGCAGGGTGCCAGCCTGGTCCAGGGTCATGGCCTGGCCCTGGAACTGTTTTTCCATGACCGCCGCTGAGTCGGCAAGGAACAGGATGCGGCCTGTGGCATCGATGGCGCTCATGCGAGTCTCCGGTGGCATTGCGCGGGACTTTACTGCCCATTGCGCGCGGACACGAAGCGCTGATGCGGCATGGCGGCTATCTGTCCGCGGCATATTAAGGTAAACCCTTGTGCATGCGCAGGACGCGCGGCAAGGTTAGTATCAGGCGACATTCCGGATCGCCCGCAGGAGCCCACTGACCCATGCATCGCATCGATCCCGTCAATATTCAACTGTTCCTGGCAGCGGCGCGCGAAGGCTCCATCAAGCGCGCGGCCGAGACCGAGCATATTGCCCAGTCGGCGCTGAGCCGGCGCATTGCCGAGCTGGAGCGAAGCCTGGGGGTGGTGCTGTTGGTCCGCTCGCCCGCGGGCGTGGTGCTGACCGATGCCGGCGCCCGCGCGCTGGAACTGGGTCGCAAGCTGAACGCGGATATCGCCAGCTTCGCGCGCGAGGTGCAAGACCTGGGCGACCGGGTCGCCGGCGTTGTGCGCCTGTCAGCCAGCCCGTCGGCCATCATCGGTTTTCTGCCGGAACGGCTGCACGCATTCAAGGCGGCGCACCCGCTGGTCGAGATTGCGCTTTATGAGCGCTCCACCGCCGAAACCATCCGGGCCTGCCTCGATGACCGGGTCGACATCGGCATCGGCGTCGCGGCCAAGGCGCCCGGCGGCCTGGAAACCTGGCCCTTTGCCAGCGATCCGCTCAACGTTGTGATTCCGTCGTCGCATCCGCTGGCAAGGCGCAAGCGGATTCGTTATGCCGAGGTGCTTGAGCATCCGCTGGTCGTGGTCCAGCCAGGCGGCGCGCTGGACCAGGACTTGCGCGAGCAGGCGGCAAACCTGCGCCTGCCGTTCAACCAGGGCGTGGCGGTGTCCAGCTTCGAGGCCGCTTGCCGCATGGTGGAGGCCGGCCTGGGCATCGCCGTGCTTCCGGCCAGCGCCAGCGCCGCCTATGCGGGAACCCGACGCTTTGTCCGCGTGCCGCTGGATGAGCGGTGGCGCGAGCGCCAGCTGCTGGTCTATGCCCCGTACAAGCAACCGCGCTTGCGCGCGATTGCGGCCATGATCCGCGCGCTGCAGCCAGATGGGGGACCGGAAGATATGCCAGGCTGAGATACCCGGTCCAGCGGATTAGCACTCGGCCACCGCGGCGCCGCAACACTACACTCCGTCCCAAAGCCACCGCCCACGGTGCGATTCGACAAACGGAGACAAGATATGCGGACTTCGCTGTTTCGACAGGCGTGCAATGCGCTTGCGGCCCTGACCACTTTGGCATTGCTTGGCGGCCAGGCCGTTTCAGTCAGTGCGCAGGAGGCCACGCCGGTCAGGCTGATCGTACCGACCCAGCCGGGTTCGCAAGCCGACGCCGTGGCCCGCGCGCTGAGCCAGCCGCTGGGCAAGCAGCTCGGTCAATCGGTGGTGGTCGAGAATATCGCCGGCGCCGGCGGCGTGCCGGGCACCCAGCAAATCGTCAGGGCGCCGAAAGACGGGTCGACGCTTGGCCTGATCTCGTCGAATCACGTCATCAATCCGTTCATCTACAAGAACCTGCCTTATGACGCGTTGAAGGACATCACCCCGATCACGGTCATCGGCACGCTGCCGCTGGTGCTGGTGGTGAATCCCGCGGTCGGCGCGCAAACGACAAAAGAACTGATCGCGCTGCTGAAGTCGAAACCGGGTGAGCTGAACTACGGCTCGTCGGGAAACGGCACGGTCCTGCATCTGGCTGGCCAGCTCTTTGCCAGTGAAGCGAAAGTCGATATCCGGCACGTGCCATACAAGGGCGCGGGCAACTACACCACCGACCTGATCGGTGGCCAGGTGCAGATGGGCTTCCTGACAGTGCAGGCAGTGTTGCCGCTGATCAAGGCGGGCAAGCTCAAGGCGATTGCCGTGTCCACTGCGCAGCGGGTCCCGGCGCTGCCCGATGTGCCGACGCTTGCGGAGTCGGGGGTTCCCCACTACAGCTTCGACGCATGGCTGGCGATCGTCGGCCCCGCGGGGATGCCGAAGCAGGGCGTGCACGACCTCCAGTCGAAGATCAAGGCGACGCTGCAGGAACGCGACGTGCAGGAACACCTGGCGGCGCAAGGCGTGGTCGTGACCGCCACGGGCGCCGACGCGGCGGTGCCGTTCTTCAGGAACGAACTGGACAAGCACGCGCGGATCGTAAAGCAGGCTGGCGCCACGCTGAACTGAGGCGTTGGGGGTTCCCGGCAACAGCAACGGGCGCCCGCAATCGCGTATCCCGCCTCAGCTCCCGCAAGCGTGAATCAGGAACTCCCGTAGCGCATCCGCCGGCTTGCCTAGCTTGCGCCCGGGCTGCCACAGCATGCCGACCTCCATGTCCGGCACCGCATTGGCAATCGGCCGGGCCTCGATCTGCTTTCCCTCCAGCGACCAGGGGCGATACACCATGTCGGACAGCACGGTGACGCCGAAGCCATGTGCCACCAGCCCGCGCAAGGCCTCCATCGAGCCGGTCCGGAACACGACATTCGGTGCGAGCCGCTGGCTGCGCCAGTAACGCAGGGTGGATTCCTCGGCCTCGTCCACGGTGATGAGCAGATACGGATAGGCCGCAATATCGCGTAGCGAAGGCCGCTCCACGGCCAGCAGCGGGTGGCTGGCCGAGGTCCACAACTGGCGCCGGGATCGCATCAGCGTATGGCGCTGGAAGCGCTGGGGCCGTTCCAGGTTCGACAGCAGTGCGATGCCCAGCTCAATCTCCCCCGCCAGCACGGCCCGTTCGATATCCGGCCGGTCCATATCCAGCAGATCCAGTTCGATGTCCGGATAGTTGGTGCGAAAGCGCGCCAGCAGCCCCGGCAGGAAGTAGCCCAGCACCGTGTAGGAGGCGGCCAGGCGCACGCTGCCTTGCAACCCGTGCACCTGGAAACGCGGCTCGCGCAGCGCATCCTCGACCGAATCCAGGATCTGGCGAGCGTGCTGGAAGAAGAGGTGGCCTTCCGCCGTCAGCGTCACACCATGGGGCCGGCGATCGAACAGGCGTACGGCCAGGCGCTGCTCAAGCGCCAGCACAGCATTGGTGATGGCCGACTGCGAGACATGCTCGGCGGTCGCGGCCATCGAGAATTGCCCCGTCTCCGCGGCCGCGACGAAATAGCGGAACTGCCTCAGCGTGACTTCCTTGGCCAGTCTTTCCGAGCTTTCGCGCGCCTTGAGCATGGTGATCTCCGAGGTATCCGTTCTGCAGATATCAGGTGTTGGAATTCATGATTTTACGATGACGGCATGGATTTCTAAACTGCTCCGAATACAAGAGAACCAGCACGGAGACTGATAATCGTGAATGCCCCGCTGAACCCCGCCTTGCTCGAAGCCCTGGCCAGCGCCAGCCTGGACGACAAGTACACCCTGGAAAAGGGCCGCGTCTACATGAGCGGCGTGCAGGCCCTGGTTCGCCTGCCAATGCTGCAGAAGGCGCGCGACCGCGCCGCCGGCCTCAACACCGCCGGGTTTATCTCGGGCTACCGCGGCTCGCCGCTGGGCGGCGTGGACCAGGCGCTGTGGAAGGCCAAGCAGCACCTGGCGGCCAGCGACGTGGTGTTCCAGCCCGGCGTCAATGAAGACCTTGCCGCGACCGCCGTCTGGGGCAGCCAGCAGGTCAACCTGTTCCCCGGCGCCACGCGCGACGGCGTGTTCTCGATGTGGTACGGCAAGGGGCCGGGCGTGGACCGGTCCATCGACGTGCTGAAGCACGCCAATTCGGCCGGCTCGTCGCGCCATGGCGGCGTGCTGCTGCTGGCCGGCGACGACCATGCCGCCAAGTCCTCCACCGTGGCGCATCAGTCGGAGCACGTGCTGCAGGCCGCCGGCATCCCGGTGCTGTATCCCGCCAATGTGCAGGAGTACCTCGACTACGGCCTGCATGGCTGGGCCATGAGCCGGTATTCCGGCCTGTGGGTGGCGATGAAGTGCGTCACCGACGTGGTGGAGTCGACCGCCTCGGTCGAGATCGATCCCGACCGCGTGCAGATCGCGCTGCCGGAGGACTTTGTCGTGCCGCAGGGCGGCCTCAATATCCGCTGGCCCGATTCCCCGCTGGAGCAGGAAGCGCGGCTGCTTGACCACAAGTGGTATGCGGCGCTGGCCTATGTGAGGGCCAACCGGCTCAATCGCGTCGTGCTCGATTCGCCGAACGCGCGCTTCGGCATCATGACCGCCGGCAAGGCGTATCTGGACGTGCGCCAGGCGCTCACGGACCTGGGCCTGGACGATGACACCTGCGCCCGCATCGGCATCCGCGTCTACAAGGTGGGTTGCGTGTGGCCGCTGGAGGCGCATGGTGCGCGTGAGTTCGCCACCGGCCTGGAAGAGATCCTGGTGGTGGAAGAGAAGCGCCAGATCCTTGAATACGCGCTCAAGGAGGAACTGTACAACTGGCGCGAGGATGTGCGGCCCAAGGTCTTCGGCAAGTTCGACCAGCGCGGCAACGATGGCGGCGAGTGGTCGGTGCCGCGTGGCAGCTGGCTGCTGCCGGCGCACTACGAGCTGTCGCCGGCGCTGATCGCCAAGGCCATCGCCCGGCGGCTGGAACGGCTGGACTTGCCGGAAGCGGTGCGCGCACGCATTGCCGCGCGCGTGGCGCTGATCGAGGCCAAGGAGCGCGAGGCCGCGCAGCCGCGCATCGCGGTGGAGCGCAAGCCCTGGTTCTGCTCAGGGTGCCCGCACAATACGTCCACGCGCGTGCCGGAAGGCTCGCGTGCGCTGGCCGGCATCGGATGCCACTACATGACCCTGTGGATGGACCGCAATACCGACACTTTCAGCCAGATGGGCGGCGAGGGCGTGGCCTGGACCGGCCAGATGCATTTCACTGGTGACAAGCACGTGTTTGCCAACCTGGGCGACGGCACGTATTTCCACTCGGGGCTGCTGGCCATCCGCGCATCGATCGCGGCCAGGGCCAATATCACCTACAAGATCCTGTTCAATGACGCCGTGGCAATGACCGGCGGGCAGCCCATCGACGGCGTGCTGACGGTGCCGCAGATTGCGCACCAGGTGCTGGCCGAGGGCGCGAAGAAGATAGTCGTCGTCACCGACGAGCCGCAGAAGTATGGCGACGGCACCATGCTGCCGTCCGGCGTGACCGTGTTCCACCGCGACCAGCTCGACGCCGTCCAGGTTGAGCTGCGCGATACCGCGGGCGTCACCATCCTGATCTACGACCAGACCTGCGCAACCGAAAAGCGCCGCCGCCGTAAGCGCGGCACCTATCCTGACCCGGCGAAGCGCGCCTTTATCAACGACGCGGTCTGCGAGGGCTGCGGCGATTGCTCGGCCAAGTCCAACTGCCTGTCGGTGGAGCCGCTGGAGACTGAACTCGGGACCAAGCGCAAGATCAACCAGTCGTCGTGCAACAAGGATTTCTCCTGCGTCAACGGCTTCTGCCCGAGCTTTGTCACCGCCGACGGGGCACAGGTGCGCAAGCCCGCGGCAGCGGGTGGCAAAGGCACCGGCGCCGACTTCGAGTCGCTGCCGCTGCCGCGGCTGCCGGCCCTGGAACGGCCGTACGGCGTGCTGGTCACCGGCGTCGGCGGCACTGGCGTGGTCACCATCGGCGGCCTGCTGGGCATGGCATCGCACCTTGAACGCAAGGGCGTGACCGTGCTCGACATGGCTGGCCTGGCACAGAAGGGCGGGGCGGTGATCAGCCATGTGCAGATCGCCCCGGGCCCGGACGACCTGCATGCGACGCGTATCGCGACGGGTGAGGCGCGCCTGGTGATCGGGGGCGACGCCATTGTCTCGGCCTCGGCCGAAGTGCTGTCGAAGATCCGGCACGGATTGACCGCCGCCGTGGTCAACAGCGCCAACACGCCCACCGCGGAATTCATCAAGAACCCGAAGTGGAAATTCCCCGGTGCCAGTGCTGAGCAGGACCTGCGCGCCAGCGTCGGCGATGCCTGCGCGTTCTTTGACGCCAGCGCATGGGCAGTGACCCTGCTGGCCGACGCCATCTACTCCAACCCGCTGCTGCTCGGCTTTGCCTGGCAAAAGGGCTGGATCCCGCTGCAGCATGAAAGCCTGCTGCGCGCGATCGAACTCAATGGCGTGTCGATCGAGAAAAACCGCCTCGCATTCCAATGGGGACGGTACCTGGCTCACCACGGCGAGGCGACGGTGAAGGCGCTCCTGCCGGCCGCGCCGGCGGCCCAGGTCGTGTCAATGCCGCAGACGCTCGACACCCTGATCCGCAAGCGCGAGACGATGTTGACCGATTACCAGAACACCGCCTACGCCGCCCGCTACCGCGAGGCTGTCGAGCGCATCCGCGCAGCGGAGCAGCAACTGGGCATCGACCGCAAGCTGCCGCTGACCGAGGCCGTGGCCCGCAACCTGGCCAAGCTGATGGCCTACAAGGACGAGTACGAGGTGGCGCGTCTTTACACGGATCCGGCGTTCCTGGACAAGCTGCGCGCGCAGTTCGAAGGCGAGCCCGGCCGCGACTACCAGCTCAATTTCTGGCTGGCGCCGCCCTTGCTGGCCAAGGCCGACGACAAGGGCCGCCTGGTCAAGCGCCGCTTCGGTCCGCGCACGATGACGGCATTCCGCTTGCTGGCGCGCCTGAAGGGTTTGCGTGGCACGGCGCTCGATGTGTTTGGCAAGACTGCTGAGCGCCGCGCCGAGCGGGCGCTGGTCAACGACTATCTGGCCATGGTCGACGAGTTCGCCGCTTCCCTGAGCGCGGGCAACGTCGACGCCGCGCTGGCGCTTGCCGCGTTGCCAGAGGATATCCGGGGCTACGGCCATGTGAAGGAGGCCAGCATGGATGCGGCGGCGGTACGGCGGGAGGCGTTGCTGGCGCAGTATCGCGGCGCGGCCCGGCGGGCCGCGGCTTGAGGGGCGATGGTTAGCTGAAAGCGCAGGCCGTTGAGATGACACGCCCGGTCGGCCAAGAGCCGGCGGGCGTGTTAAAGAACCGGTCGGGTCACAGAAGCCCAGGCCATACAACAGGAAGGGCTGGCATCAGATCCACACGTCGTTCGGCGCGGTACGCTGGCCTCCCTGGTCGCCGGTGTTGACAACGCCGCGCGGCTCGACCAGGAGCATGTGCACTTCTTCATGCGCATAGGGCTTGTGTTCCACGCCCCTGGGCACGACATACATCTCCCCGGCATTGACGAGCACATGTCCATCGCGGAAATCGATGCGCAACTGCCCGTTGAGCACGATGAAGGTTTCGTCGGTATCGGCATGTTGGTGCCAGACGAAATCGCCAGCAATCCTGACGATCTTGAACTGGTAGTCGTTCATCTCCGCAACCACGCGCGGTTGCCAATGTTCAGTGATCAGGCCTAGCTTCTGCGCGAAGTTGATCGAATGATAGGGCGCAGCGGTGTGGTGCGATGCATTCATGACGGGGCTCGTTTCAGATCAGTCAGGCGGGAAGGGACAGTCTGCGCCGATCCGGCTACAAGGTCTTGTACGTTCGTGCAAGCTCAGCCCGATGGGCTCCGCAACGCACGCATCCAGCGTCCCGGCGAATGGCCGAACGCGCGCGTGAAGTGCCGCGTCATGTGGCTCTGGTCTGTAAAGCCCGCCCAGACGGCGGCATTGGCCAATGTTTCGCCGGCTGCTGCCAGCCGGCGCACCATGTCGAGCCGGCGCATGACAAGGTAGCGATGCGGGCTGGTGCCATAAAGCGTGCGGAAGTCGCGCGACAGGCTCCAGCGGTCACGCCCGCTGGCTTGCTCCAGTTCACCAAGGGTGACGGTGATCTCCAGGTTGTCGAGCAGGCAGGTGCGGGCGATTTCCGCGGCGCGGTAGTCCACAGCCTGGCGGCCGCGCCGTACGCCCGCGGCAGCGGCCAGGGCCTGTGCCAGGTCGAAGATGGCGTCGTCTTCCTCCAGCGGGGCCAGCGCGCAACCCATCGCCTGCAACAAGGTTTCGGTCGCGGCGTACAGCCGTGGATCTTCCGAGCGGCCGCCCGCAATGAATGGCAGTGGCTTGCCGCCTAGTGCGCGCTGGATCAGCGAAGGCTCGATATAGAGCATCCGGTATCGGAAACCGGCATCGGTGCCGGCGTGGCCGTCATGGGGCTCGTCGGGGTGTAGCACGATGGTCCCGCCGGGTGTGCTATGCGTCATGCCGCGCCGATAGGAGAAACTTTGCACGCCGGACAGCGTGCGGCCGATCGCGTAGGTGTCATGACGGTGCATGTCGTAGCCATGGCCGCCAAAGAATGCTTCGAAACGCTCGACGCGGCGAGCGGAAGCATCCCGGTGGACCCAGTCACCCTTGCCGGGAAGGTCGATGCATGATTCCGTGGATGAGGCGGTGCGATGCTTCATGGTGGTGGGCTGGGCGTGGCCGCGGTGTGCTCAGGCTGGCACAGCAGAATGCGCTGCCAGCGGGGGCGGCGGACGGGTGGGAGTGTATTGATCTTCCGGGGGGCGAACGGCCCCCTGTCTATGCCTCGCGCCGGGCCAGCGCCAGGAAGGCGCCCAAGCCCAGCATTGTGACACCCGACATCCGGGCCATCAAGCGGGCGCGAGCTTCGCGGGCGGCGCCAGACTTGAGCAGACGATGCGCGGCAAACACGACAACAACGTCAACCAGCGTATTGAGCGCTACGCAAATGCAGCCCAGCAGCACCAACTGCGGCACCGGAGATTCGCTCGCCGAGACAAACTGCGGCAGGAACGCCAGAAAGAATAGCGCCGTCTTGACGTTCAGGACTTCGACCATGATGCCCTCGGCCAGAGCGCGGCGCGCACCTTTGGATGGCATAATTTCGAGCGTGACCGGCGCTTGCTTGCGCATCAACATGCGAATCCCCAGGTACACCAGATAAGCCGCACCCAGATACTTGAGCAGGTTGAATGCCAGTGCCGACTGGGCAATGACCAGCGACAGGCCCAAGGCCGCCGCGAGCACATGGAGCAAGCCTCCAAGGGCGGTGCCGAAGCATGAAGCCAGGCCCTCGGATCGGCCGCCAGCCACCGTTCGTGCAACGACATAGGCGATGGCCGGGCCGGGGGTGATGGCGAGAACGATGGCAGCGATCAGGAAGGGGACGAATGACATGGTGTGGTGTTCGTCAATGGTGAGGCAAAGCTGAGCGCGGGCCGGGGCCAGTCATTCACGGGTTGCAAGAGGGCAATTCAACCAGCCTTGCGCATGGACTGCGCAAGTTCGCCATGCCCCCGAGCCTCCAGGGTGTCGGCGGCACTGAAGCGGTCCCGCAACGCCCTGTTCTGGCTGAGCTTGACCTTGCCCACCAGCGAAGTGATGGCGATCTCGATGCCCACGATGTTGCGCAGCATGCTGTCGATGTACTCTGGTGCGGAGTCCCCCATCTTCCAGGGCCTGGGTTCGACCGCCTCGTGCCGCCGTGTCAGACGCGCAACGAGGCGGCGGACGAAACGCTCGTCGTCCTGCACGGTGATCGTGCCGTGCGCGTGCACTACCTCGTAGTTCCAGGTCGGCACCTGGCGGTGCGCCTCATGCTTGCTCGGGTACCAGTTGGGCGAGACATAGGCCTCGGCGCCCCGGAAGACGACCATGACCGGCGAGCCGGTGGGGCAACGCTGCCAGAGTGGGTTCGCGCGGGCCACGTGGGCAGTGAGCACGCCGTGGGTTCCCTCGCCGGGATCGAACTCGAACGGGATGTGGTCGGCATCCAGTCCGGCGCTGCCTTGCGTAATCAGCATCCCCAGCGGGTGCTTGTGGATGATGCGGCTCAGTTCCTCTGGACGGTTTTCAGCAAAGTGGGCAGGAATGTACATGGCGCGGAATCGGAAGCGATGGAATATTCGATACTCTCGCCGACAACTGGCACAATCAGAAGGTCCAGTTTTCGGGATTCTTTATGGACCAGTCACGCCAGCCAGCCGGTAACCGGCCCGGAGCCACGGGCGCGGGACGCCGCATCTACGATCTTCTGCGTGCCCAGATCGCGGACGGCACACTGCCGCCGGGCGCCCGGGCGCCGTCCACGCGAGCGCTGGCGTCCGAGTTGGGGGTATCGCGTACCACCGTCACCGCCGCCTATGAACAACTGGCGGCCGAGGGCTTCCTCGTCACGGCGGTGGGGCGGGCGGCCCGAATTGCCAGCCCGTTGGCGGCACCGGCACCCGCCGGGATGACCGCAGGCCGGCGCGCCAGGTCCGCCCCAACCCTGTCCGAATTCGGGCGCCGCGTGGCGGGGCTCGGCTTGCCAGCACCGCTGCAGGCTGAACCGGTTCGCTTCGACTTCCTGTATGGGGCGGTGGCTTCCCGGGACTTTCCAACGTTGGCTTGGCGGCGTGCCTACCAGGCTGAGCTGCTGCGTCAGCAAAACAGCCTGTCCTACGCCCCGCCCGAAGGTGAGGCATCGCTGCGACGCGCCCTCCAGGGCTATTTGCGACGTGCCCGGGGACTGGCCTGCGAGGCCGAACAGGTTTTGGTGGTACATGGCTCGCAGCAGGCCATCGACCTGTGCGCACGGCTGCTGCTGGATGCCGGCGATGCCTTTGCCTTCGAAGACCCTGGCTACCTGATGGCAAGGCGCTGCTTCGAAGCCACCGGCGCCAGGTGCCAGGCCACGCCAGTGGACGGGCATGGCCTGGATACTGCCAGCCTTCCCCAGGACGATCGTGTCCGCCTGGTGTACGTGACCCCATCGCACCAGTTCCCGCTAGGGGGCGTGCTGCCGATCGGCCGGCGCCTGGACCTGCTGCATTGGGCGCAGCGCCACGATGCCTGGATCATCGAAGACGACTACGACGGGGAGTTCCGCTACGGCCAGCGCCCGATCGACACGCTGCGCTCGATCGACACCGACGGCCGCGTGATCTACGTCGGCACGTTCTCTAAGGCGCTGTCCCCGCAACTGCGGCTCGGCTACCTGGTGCTGCCGCCCGAACTGGTGCCGGTGTTCCGGCAGGCCAAGCGGCTGGCTGACCGCCATGCGCCCGTGCTGGAGCAGCGCGTGCTGGCAGCGCTGATCGAAAGCGGTGCCTACGAACGCCATGTGCGGCGCACGCGCCGGGAAAACGAGCGCCGGCGAGCGGCCTTGCTGGATGGCGTCGCACGCCACCTGCCAGGGGACGCCGAAGTCTGCGGTACGGCGGCGGGGCTGCATGTGGTGCTGTGGTTGCCGTCGCTGCGGCCTCAGGACGAGACAGCGCTGGTGGCCGCTGCGCGCAGCAAGGATGTGGGGGTCTACCCGGTATCACCGTTGTTTGCAGGGGCTCGGTCTCAGGGACCGTATCGGGCGGCCGGGTTGGTGCTGGGTTATGCGAGTTTGACGGTGGAGCAGATTCAGCGGGGGATGCAGATTTTAGGGGCGGTGATTGCGGTGATGAAGCGGGGTGTTTCCCCGCCGGGTTCTCAGGGCCAGGCTGACAACGGGTTTCAGGCAGGTTGACAACTTGATGCCATGGCTGCCGATAGGACGTGTGCTGCGTCGCCAGCCAGTCTATGCTTTCGCTTCCGCATCGATCTGTTGGCGCAACGTTGAGAATCGCTCTTCTACATTGGCTCCAAATAGTGGATCGGAACTGGCCGGATCAGTGGCGGCTATCTCTGCCCAGTCCTCTTCAGTCAGGAGCTGAGCGGCCCGCGGCATGACCTGCTTTTCCTCGGTGAAGAGATGATTGCGATAGTAGACCAAGTACATGGCCGCAGCGGCTTCCAGAGCCGTTCTGGACGTGACGATCTCATTTTCTGCTTCGTGAAGACGGTTGAGCAGTTCTTCGCCGACCGTGGCAATCACACGGTGTTCTTGCAGGAGCCGGCTCAAAACAATCCGCATGCCCGGCTCTCGATCGACGATTAGCGCGTACGCGACATCCTCGCGAGGGTGGTGCACAAGATCGCCATACTTGCGCAGGTAACCGATGATGGTGCCCATCAACCCGTAGTTTGGCGGTTCTTCCCGGTGAAAGGCGCTTACCTGCTGTTCCAGCAGGTCGAGTAATCTGGCGAAATGGATATGGTCGGTATGCCAGACAGCAAGTGGGTTGGCCATGGAGTCCTCCTGTGAGGCGGGTCAGGTAGACCCTTGAGTCCGGACTTGTATCGCACTCCCGGCGCCTCATAATCACAATAGGCCGCCTTTGCCGGGTGAGATTGACGTAGATCAAAATGCCGGTTCACGCTTCGGATCTCGCAGGTGACGAAGGACGGATCTGGCCTTTCCGCTCTTGCGTGGTCATCTGGTCCCAACGCCCAGCCCGGGTAGCGCTCTCATGCCCCGGGGCGGGGGCTTCGCGGGAAGATCATGCTGTGGCAATGGTTCCTTACCTTGTCGTCTGCAGGGGTCGCATGTCGATGGCGGGCTGCTTGCACGATGCGCGCGCGGCCAGTGCGAAGAACAGTGCCGAAGCGATAGCCAGCACATCCGTGGCCAGCAGTACGCGGGTCAGCGGCGCAGTGGTGCCATTTGCGATCAGATGGTCTGCCGCGGCGCCCACGGCCACGGTGCCAATGGCGATCGCGAAGACATTGATGCACAGCATCGTGAAGCCAGAGACTGTCGAGCGCATCTTCTGCGGCGTCATGCCCGCGAGCGCCGCATTGGCTGGGCCGTAAAGCGCCAGCGGCAGGAAGAAGCCCACGCACATGCCGATGTAGCACCAAAAGTGCCGGCCAGCAGGAAGCTGCAGCCGATGCCCAGGGGAATGCCCATGAAGAACAAGCCCATCGCCGTGCCGCGCCGCTTCTCGGAGAACAACTCGGCCAGCAAGCCCACCGCCGCTGGCACCAGCGCAGCTTCGCCGCTGGCAACGAACAAGCGTGCGATCGCCATTTGCTCGAAGGTCTGTGCATGGCCAGAGGCCCAGGTGCAGATGCTCCAGATCAGCACGCCGGCCGCGATGATCCGCGTCCGGCTGAAGCGATCCGCGAGCGTGCCCATGAACATCGCCATGACGCCGAAGCTCAGCACCCAGACCGCGCCGACCAGAAATCCGTATTGCGCATTGTTGATCGCCAGATCCTTGATGATTTGCGGCGAGAATCCCAGCAGCACGTTACGGTCGATGTGCGCGAGAAGATGGATCGTCAACAGCGTCGCCAGAACGGCAGAGGGGCTTTTCTTCCAGAACATCAGATGTCTCCAGAGCACAGGGCCATTGGGTGCGGGCCGGACGGAATTCGGTTCGCTGCCGCAGTCCGTCCGGGACTCGCCGGCTTACGCGGCCTTGCGCAAAGGAACACCGCGCTGCGCTGGCACACGGTTGGGCACCATGCCCAAGGCTTTCAGCGTCTCGTCGGTGGATTTCCAGTGGGTGCCGATCTGGTAGATGCGGCGGGCATCTTCGCCAGTGGCGATGTCGCGGTTGAGTTCGCGCGCAATGCGCACCATCTTCTCGATCTGTTGCACCGAGGTCGCGCGTTCCCGGTCGGGGCCGAACAGTGTGTCCTCGATGCCGACGCGCACATGCAGGCCCAATGCAATGGCCATGGTGTTCATTGGCACCACGTTGCGGTTCAGGGTTTCCAGCGTGAGCACCGCACCATCTGGCGTGCGTCGGGCAAACTCGAGCATGTCGGCCGGGTGCAGGCCTGAAGCGCCGCCGCCTATGGCCACGTAATTCAGGTTCAGCGGACCTTGGTACAGCCCCCTGCGGATCAGGCGCTCGAGCGTTTCCAGTTGCGCCAGATTGCCAAGCATGAATTGAGGCTGAATACCATTAGCCACCAGCCGCCTGATGTGTTCCTCATGCCACGACGGATTGGACGGGGAGACCATGTCCCGGTACGCCGCCTGCACTGCGGGATTGGTGAGCGAGGTGCCGGCGATGTCGGCCTCAGTCATCAACTCCATGATGTTCATCTGGCCGGTATTGATGGCAACGGTGACCTGGTCCGGCCGGGGATCGAGCTCCGCAATCATATGGCGCGTGTCGTCACTGGGCCACCTGGCGGCCTTTCCTTCATCTTCCGGAGCGAACGAGATGGAACCGCCCACTTGCAATACCATGTTGGGCACGGCTTCGCGCAGGCGGGCCAGCATTTCATTGAACATGGACAGGCGCTTGCTACCCTTCCCGTCGGCTTCGCGCACATGCACGTGCAGCACGGTGGCGCCGGCGTTGTAGCAGTCGAGCGCCTTCTGGATCTGCTCGTCCATCGTGACCGGGATATCGTCCGAGTCGCCGGGGATCCATTGCGGGCCGTACGGCGCGACCTGGATCACGAGTTTTTCCTGGTTCTCGGGCAGCAGGGAGTCGTCTAGGAAATGCATGGTCTGTCGTCCTCGATAAGGTACGTGGATTAAGGGATTTGGTGGGGGAGCGGATTGGTACTCAGGCGGCGGCCCGGGTGCTGGTCGTCCCGGCCTGCTCGATGGCCGCCAGTTCCTCCAGAAGAATTGGTGCCCCCAGACTGCTGGTATGGATGCCGAGCACGCTCACCGCCTGCAGCACGGCAGCAATCTCTGCCCTGGTGGCGCCAAGTTCGAGCGCCTTGCGGATGTGGCGGCGCGTGCCCGGCGCATACATATGCGTGCAGGACGCGTCCACTGCGATGGCGATGAACTCGAGCACCTTTGGCTCCAGCACGCCAGACATCACCGTGTGCGCACCCATCGCCATGAATTTCTCTGCCCAGGCAGGATCCAGTTCCGCGATGGGATCCCAGGCCGGATTCCAGTTGCCGGTCGCGCGCAGGTGATCGCAGACCGGGGTAGCCATGCCGCTCGTCTTATCGCTCATTACTCGTCTCCTTGACTGGCGCGCCGCGTGTGCGCGCCTGGTGTATCCGGAGGCAAGTATCGGATACCGGCCGATTGCCAATTTGACATCCCGGGAGTTTGAATTTACATATTGGGCAGTACGGGAAAACCTTATGGCCTACTTAGTTCGCAGTGCCGCGCTGACCGACTACGTCCGGGTGGCGCGATCCGTCGGGATTGATCCCTATCGGCACTTGAGTGATGCCGGAATTGACCGGTCTGCGTTATTGGCCTCGGACACCATGATTCCAGCCGAGGCGGTGGGGCGCCTGCTGGAGGCATCGGCCGAGGCCGCAGGCATCGAGGATCTTGGCCTGCGTATGGCGGAGACCCGCCAGCTCTCCAACCTTGGGCCGCTCGGTTTTGTGATGCAGGAGCAGCCCACGCTACGCAAGGCGCTCGACTCGGTGTCACACTACCTGCGGCTGCAGAACGAAGCGCTTCACATGCGCATCGAGGAAGCAGAGGGCATCGTCATCATCCGCGAGGACCTGCTTGGCGGCCACGCCGGCGCCACGCGGCAGGCGATGCAATTGGTGCTGGGCGTCGTGCACAGGACGCTGAGCACGCTTCTCGGCGTGGCGTGGAGGCCTCGTACCATCTGCTTCACGCATGCTGCTCCCGCCAGCCTCGCCATGTACGCGCGGGTGTTTGGAGCCCCGGTTCTGTTCGGTCAGGATTTTGATGGTCTTGTGTGCCACGCGGCCGATCTTGAGGTCGCAATCCCGGCCTACGATCCGGTCATGGCACAGCAGGTGCGCCGGTACCTGGATGCGATGCTGGCTCAGTCCAACGCGACAATGCCCGACAAGGTAAGGAGGCTTGTCATCACGCTGCTTCCTTCGGGCACCTGTTCAGTGGATCGCGTGGCGCAGCATCTGGGCGTCGGTCGCAGGACCGCCTCGCGCAGCACGGCGAAAGCTACCTGGCTATCGTCGACGCTGTGCGGGAGGACCTGGTGAAGCGGTATATCGATAGCGACGATCGGCCGCTGTCTGAAGTCGCGACGCTGGTGGGATTTTCATCATTGAGCGCATTTTCCCGCTGGTTTGGGCGCCGCTACGGATGTAGCGTTTCGCAATGGCGGAGCCAAAGGGGTAATTCGGCGGCATCCGAGGATTCAGGCACGAATGCGTCATATGACATTGGAAACGCTGCGGCAGCCGGACACCATGGCGGCATGCCTGCCGTCCTGGCCCCTTCCGATCTTCCTGCAGATCCCGACGCCGTACGCGCCATCGCGCTGGAGCAGAACCGGCTGGCGCGCGCACTGTGGGAGCAGCTCGAGAGCTTGAAGCATCGGGTCGTGCAGCCTGACCGTGCGCACGCTGGCGCCGGTTCCGAGCGCCTGCCGGGGCAAGCCGAACGCCTTGCTGCACCGCTGGGCCTGCCCCCGCCACCGGCGGCACCCAAGGTCAAAAGGGCGAGACACGACCGCAAGATTCAGCGATCGTGAAGGGGGAAAAGTGGTGCCAGGGATTCAGGAGTGTTGGCGCGCGGTGGTGCTGCCAGCAGGAGAACATGATCTAAATGACACGCAGACATCCACCGACGCGGTTGCCCACCCAAACGCAATAATCCTATTCTTGTATCGCTTGCAAGGCTTCGGCCGCGAGCTCCACTGCAGCCGCGGCTCGTCTGCGACCGCCCCGTGCGGACTCTCACATCAAAAGCAAGAACGGAAGGAGCATGCAGCGATGACAATCAACCCCAACAAATTGCCTGCATGGACCATCGTTGCGCCGTGCATTGCCTCGGCTACGCTGGTTGCCGGTGTACTGCTCTCCGGCCAAGGCTGGCTGATCGCCCTGATGGGTATCACCCTGGCCGGCGCCGTCTTTGCGAGCGTTCACCACGCCGAAGTTGTCGCCCACAAGGTCGGCGAGCCGTTCGGTACATTGGTGTTGGCCCTTGCGATCACGGTCATCGAAGTGGCGCTGATCGTCTCGGTCATGCTCTCTTCCGGCCCGGAGAATGCGGGACTTGCGCGCGACACCGTGTTTGCGGCGGTAATGATCATCTGCAACGGCATCGTCGGGCTGTGCCTGTTTGTAGGCGGCCTTCATCATCGCGAGCAGGCCTTCCAGGCGCCGGGAGCCAATGCGGCCATGGCGGTGCTGGCCACGCTGCTGGTGCTGACAATGGTGTTGCCGAGCTTCACGAGTTCCACGCCAGGGCCGATGCTGACACCCGCACAACTGGGCTTTTCAGGCGTGATGTCGCTGGTGCTGTACGGATGCTTCGTCTTCGTGCAGACCGTGCGCCATCGCGACTATTTCCTGGCGGAAGGCAGCTCGGATGAAAACGAGCACCTTCCGCCGCCGCCTGCGCGCGTGGCGATGGCAAGTGGCCTGCTGCTGATGGTCTGCCTGGTGGCGGTTGTTGGACTCGCAAAGTTGCTGTCGCCGTCGGTGGAGAACGCCATTCTGTCAGCGGGTGCTCCGCCGGCGGTGGTGGGTATCGTGATTGCCGCGCTCGTGCTGCTGCCCGAATGCCTGGCGGCATTGCGTGCGGCGCGCGCCGATCGCATCCAGACAAGCCTGAACCTGGCGCTGGGCTCAGCGCTGGCCAGTATCGGCCTGACCATTCCGACGGTAGCCGCTGTCTTCATCTGGACCGGCCAGCCGCTTGCGCTGGGGCTCGGTGGCAAGGATATTGTGTTGCTGTTCCTGACGTTGATCGTGCTGACCCTGACCCTCGGTATGGGCCGTTCTACCATCCTGCAAGGCGTGGTTCACCTCGTGATATTTGCGGCCTATTTGTTCTTGTCAGTGGTGCCATAGGGCCAGTAATCGTGGCGCACGGCAATCCACCATCATGAACTCTCGTTAGAGCGTGAGGTGGCCGTCGACTTTCCGTCTGCTGGGATTTAGTGAGCTGCGGCAACTTACTGATTCTATTAGGCCGTATCTGCATGCCTTCGTGCCCTATCTTGCCTGGGAAAGTCTCGCTAACCTTTTGATTCATCTCTATAAACGCTGCTTCTGGCCGGCATGCTTTCCCTACATAGCGGTCCCTGCGCAGCCCCGTTGCTGCTATCAATGTTCTCTTCCCGACCGCCTGCCATGAAACGCACCACTACCATTCCAACCCCGCCGCCCGATGCCGCGCATACCCTGGTGCCGGCCGACGACGCGCAGGCGGGTCATGCCTGCGCCGACGACCGCAACTTCGTCACCGCGCTGGCACGCGGCATGGAGCTGTTGCGCGCCTTTGGGCCGCAGGACGATTACCTGGGCAACGCCGAGCTGTCGCGGCGCACCGGCATCCCGCGCCCGACCGTGTCGCGGCTCACCTACACGCTGGCCACGCTCGGCTATCTCACCTACATCGAAGCCACCGAGAAGTACCGGCTGGGGCAGGGCGCGATGGCGCTTGGCCACCGCTATATAGGCGGCGCCGGCATCCGCGAGATCGCGCAGCCGCTGATGCAGTCGCTGGCGTTTACCACCGATTGCACGGTGGCACTGGCCATGCCGGACCGGCACGCCATGGTCTACCTGGAAAGCTGCCAGCCGCGCGGGGCGCTGGTGATCCGGCTGGCGCCGGGCGCGCGCCTGCCGATGGCCACGTCTGCGATCGGCCGCGCCTGGCTGGCAGGGCTCGATGCCGATCACCGCGAGGCCGCGCTGGCCGAACTGGCGCGCCACTACGGCACGCGCTGGCCCGGCGTGCGCGCCGGCATCGACCGTGCGCTGCGTGACCACGCAGGGCGCGGCTTCTGCGTGGCGCATGCCGAATGGGACCGCACCGTCAGCGGCGCCGCCGCGCCGCTGCGCCTGGCGGGCAGCAGCGAGGTGCTGGCGCTGAATATCGGCGGCGCCGCGACACGGCTGTCGCCCGAGATCCTGGAAAGCAACCTGGGCCCGCGCATCCGCGAACTGGCCGAGACCCTGCAGGCGCGGCTGTGGCAGCCGGGCGGCGCGCGCGCGACCGCCCGCTTTGCTTCCGCGCAGCCGGACCCTGATACGCGCACCCACGCCTCCAACGCGTAGTGCGCGCACCGAATTCAACGAGGAGACAACCCATGGAAGTACGCAACAAGACCGTCGTGGTGACTGGCGCGGCCACCGGCATCGGGCGCGCGCTGGCGCTGGCCTTTGCGCAGGCCGGCGCGCGCGGCGTGGCCGTGGCCGACCTGAACGCGGCGGGCGCCGCCGCAGTTGCCGCCGAAGTCCAGGCCGCGGTGCCTGCGTGCCAGGTGTTCGCCCAGCCGGTCGACGTGGCCGATGCGGCCGCCGTGCAGGGCCTGGCCGACGAGGCCACGCGCCGCTTTGGCCAGGTCGACATCTTCTGCTCCAACGCCGGCATCATCCTGCGCAAGGGGCTGGAGGCGAGCGCCGACGACTGGCAGCGCATCTGGGAAATCAACGTGATGGCGCATATCCACGCGGCCAAGGCGGTGCTGCCGCAGATGCTGGAGCGCGGCGACGGCTACTTCATCAATACGGTGTCGGCCGCGGGCCTGCTGTCGCAGATCGGCTCGGCGCCGTATGCGGTGACCAAGCACGCCGCCATCGGCTTTGCCGAGTGGCTGTCGATCACCTACGGCGACCGCGGCATCAAGGTCAGCTGCATCTGCCCGCAAGGCGTGCAGACCAACATGCTGTTCGGCGAGAAGGGCGAGCGCAAGGGCTTCCTGCAGGAAGGTTCGGTCACCGCCGAGCACGTCGCCGCGGTGACGCTGGAAGGGGTGGCCGACGAGCGCTTCCTGATCTTGCCGCACCCGGAAGTGCTTGAGTACTATCGCCGCAAGGGCCAGGACTACGACCGCTGGCTGCGCGGCATGCGCCGCCTGCATGACAAGGTGATGCAAGAGTTCGGCGGCATCGCGGTCTGAGGGCACGAGTAGTCCTGGCAGGTCCCGGCGGTGGCATTGGCCGCCGTCTTCACAATGCGGGCAGCCATGCAGCCGCCGGCAACAGGAGGAGAATCCATGCGTTTCAGTACCGTTGCCGCGGCAGTGCTCGCCGCGTCCGCCCTGGTGAGCGCGGCCCCCGCGCTGGCACAAGGCTATCCCGCCAAGCCGATCCGGATCGTGGTCGGCTTCCCCAGCGGCGGCGCGCCCGACACGCTCGCGCGCATCGTCTCGGAAAAGATCTCGCCCGCATGGGGTCAGCCGGTGGTGGTGGACAACAAGCCGGGGGCGGGCGGCAATATCGGCGCCGAAGCGGTGGCGCACGCGCCGGCCGACGGCTATACGCTGGCGCTTGGCACCGTCGGCACGCACTCGATCAACGGCGCGCTGTACAGCAAGATGCCGTACGACATGATCAAGGACTTCGCCCCCGTGGTCCTGATCGCCTCGACGCCGAACGTGCTGGTGGTCAATCCCGGCGTGCCGGCAAAGAGCGTGGCCGAGTTGATCGCGCTGGCAAAGTCCAGGCCGGGCGGCCTGACCTTCGGCACCCCCGGCGTCGGCACCTCGCCGCACGTGGCCGGGGAAATGTTCAATTCGATGGCCGGCGTCAAGATTACGCACGTGCCCTACAAAGGCCGCGCCATGGCCATCCCCGACCTGCTCGGCGGCCATATCACCATGATGTTCGACAACCTGCCGTCAGCGCTGCCCGTGGTGCGCGAGGGCAAGCTGCGCGCGCTGGGCATTACCAGCGCGAAGCGCTCGGCCTCGGCGCCGGATATCCCGACGCTGGCCGAGCAGGGTTTGCCGGGCTTTGAAGCCGATTCATGGTTCGCCGTGTTCGCGCCGGCCAATACGCCGAAGGACGTGGTGGCCAAGCTCAACACCGAACTCAACCGCATCTTCACGCTGCCCGATGTGCAGGCGAAGCTGAAGACGCTGGGGCTGGATCCGATCCTGGGCACGCCGGAGAAACTGGCGGCGTACCAGCGCCAGGAGATTGCGAAATGGGCGCGGGTGGTGAAGGAGTCGGGGGCGAAGGCAGAGTAGACCCTTAAACCCCGAGGGTTTGCTCCCCTCTCCCGCTTGCCGGAGAGGGCGCACGCAAGCGCTGGTCAGGCGTCCGGTTCCACCGCACCCCGCACCGGCTCCGCGCCGCCGGCATCGCGCAAGCGGCTCAGGCTGATCAAGGCCCCCAGCGCCGCCACCACTGCCGCCAGATACAGCGCAATGCGCGCCGCTCCGGTCGGCGCCAGGCTGAACAGCAGCGCCACCACCGCTGTGCCGGTGGTCTGCCCCAGCAGCCGCGTGGTCGCCTGCGCGCCGCTGGCGCCGCCGCTGCGCTCGGGCGGCGTGGCGCCGATCATGGCGCGGTTGTTGGGGGACTGGAAGAAGCCGAAGCCCGTGCCGCACATCGCCATGCGCCAGACGATGTCCAGGCTGCCGGCGTCCGGGCCGAGCGTGGCCAGCCCGACCAGTCCGCACGCCAGCATGACCAGCCCGATGCCAGCCAGGATGCTGGCCGGATAGCGGTCCGACAGCCGGCCCGACACCGTGGCCATCACGGCTACCATCAGCGGCCAGGGCGTGATCAGCAGGCCGGTTTCCTGGAGGGAGCGGCCGAGCTGGTATTCGAGATAGAACGGCAGCGCGATAAAGGCCAGCATCTGCGTCATGAAGGAGCAGAACGAGGTGCCCACCGCCAGCGTGAAGGCGCGGGTGGCAAACAGGTCCACCGGCACCAGCGGCGCGGCGCGGCCGTGCTGGCGCCGCACCAGCAGCCAACCCAGCGCCACGGCAGCGGCCATGCCGGCAGCGCCTGCGATGCGCCAGCCGGCATGGCCCAGGACATCGACGCTGAGGATGAACATGCCGAACACCAGCGCCGACAGCAGCGCGCTGGGGTAGTCGAACTCGCGCGGCTGCGGCGGCGTCGCCGGCAGCGAAGTGCGGCTCAGCACCAGCGCGACGATCGCCACCGGCACGTTGACCGCGAACAGCCATTGCCAGCTGGCGACCGCCAGGATCAGCGCGCCCAGCGACGGGCCCACGGCGATGGTCACGCCGACCACCAGCGCGTTCAGCCCGATGCCGCGGCCCAGGCGCGTGGGCGGGTAGATAAAGCGCACCAGCGCGGTGTTGACGCTCATGATGCCGGCGCCGCCGATGCCCTGCAGCACGCGCGCTGCCACCAGCATCGGCAGGTTGACCGCCAGCGCGCACAGCAGCGAGCCCACCAGGAAGGTGGCCAGCCCCGCCCGGTACACGCGCTTGTAGCCAAGGATGTCCCCCAGCGACGAGAGCGGCAGCAGGCACACGGTCACCGTCAGCTGGTAAGCGTTGACCACCCAGATCGTGCTGGACGGATCGGCCTGCAGCTCGCGCGAGATCGAGGGCAGGGCGATGTTGGCGATCGAGCCATCGAGCACGGCCATGATCAGGCCGAAGAAAACAGTGAGGATCGCCCAGGTCCGCTGTGGCTGGGGAAGGCCGTGTTCTGGCTGCATGGGGAGAGACATTGAAGACAATGCCGCGCCAGCATCGGTCAGGCATGGCCAGGACGGCCACGGCGCAGCATTGCCATTATCGTCCCGCGTGGCGATGCTCGCAAATCCGCTAATTGTGGTAGAGCGCAGCGCGCCGGGCGCACTATCCCGCTGCGGCGGCCTGCACGTAGCCGCCCAGCCGTTCCAGCAGGGCTTCGGCAGCGGCTGCGGCGGCCGGGGTCCACGCCTGCGCCGCGTCACACAGTGTTTCCAGTGCCTGGCATGCCTCGACGATGCGCTGGCGGCGCACGATCATGAAGGCGCCGGCCGCGGCGTGGGCCCAGTGCCGCAATGCCGGCAGGTCCTGCTGCGCAATGATGTGCGCCAACGCTGGCAAGTCCTGCTGCAATTGCCGGCGCAGCATGGCTTCATAGCGACAGCGATCGGCGGCTTCGGCGTGCGAGGCCGTAGCCGGATCGTCATGGGTGGCAGGAGGCGGGGCCGCGGCATGGCTGCGGCGGGGCAGGCCATCCAGGCACGCTTGCAGGTCCTGCAGCGACGCCGGCTTGGCGACAAAACCGGAAAAGCCGCGCAGGCGCCAGTCTGCCGACGGCTCGCCGCACGTGAATGCGCTGAAGGCCAGTACCGGCATGCCGGGGTGCTGCGCGCGCACCGCCCGCAGCAGCGCGAGGCCGTCCATGACTGGCATATGGATATCGGTCAGCACCGCGTCGATGTGCGTGTTCTCCAGCGCCGCCAATGCCTGTCTGCCGTTTCCTGCAATGATCGGGCGGCAGCCAAGTGCCTGCAGCTGTTCGGCGGCGAGTGTCTGGTTCAGCGGATTGTCCTCGGCCACAAGAATTGTCAGCGGCTCCGCGGCCGGCGCCGGGAACGCCTGCGCCGCCGGCGTGTTGCCATCAGCCGGCGCCAGCGGCGGCGTGGCGCCCGCGGCCGCCTGGGCCACGCAGTCGATCAGCGCGCGGTGGCTGTAGGCCGTGACTTCGTGGATGCCGGGGGCGCACTGGCGCAGCCGATGCGGGCCCTCCGGCGTCACCCACACAACCGGCACCATTGCCGCATCGCGCAGGCCGGCCAGCGCCGCCAGGGGATACTCTTCCGTGGCGACGATGACGCGTGGCACCTTGACCTGGAAGGACGCCAGCGCGGCCCCCTGCGATGCCAGCACATCGGCACGCCAGCCTGCCGTGGCGAGCCACGCGGCCAGGGCCTCGCCGGTGCGCATGTCCTGGCACAGCACGACCACGTCGCCGCACTGCGCCGCGGCGGCCGGGACCAGCGGCCGCGGCGTGCCAGCGGCCGGCGGCAGCGGCACCGAGACCGTGAACGCGCTGCCCACGTCCGGCACGCTGTCCACGCTGATGCTGCCGCCCATCAGCTCGCACAGCCGGGCGCAGATCGACAAGCCCAGGCCAGTGCCGCCGTAGCGGCTGGCGGTCGCCGCATCGCCCTGCACGAACGGCTGGAACACGCGTGCCGCCAGCGACGGCGGCATGCCGATGCCGGAATCGCTGACGCGGCAGACCAGCCGCTGCGTGCCGTGGTGGTCCTGGCGCAGCTCGCCGCTTACGGTGACGCGCCCGCTGGCGGTAAACTTGAAGGCGTTGCCCAGCAGGTTGTTGAACACCTGCACCAGGCGCATGCGGTCGCCTGTGACCTCCGCATCCAGCGATGGCGACAGCTGCAGGTGAAAGCGGATGGGACGGCCGGCCACCATCGGCGCATGGGTCAGCGCCACGCTTTCCAGCGCTTCCACGGGGCGAAAGGGCGCGTTGACCAGCCCGAGCTCGCCGGCATCGATCTTGGAAAAGTCCAGCACATCGTTGACGATCCGGCGCAGCGCCTCGGCGGCGGTGTCCAGTGCCCTGAGCCGGGGCGCGTGTGCTGCCAGGCTGCTGCCGCGCGCGAGCAGCTCCAGGTTGCCCAGCAATGCGTTCAGCGGCGTACGGATCTCGTGGCTCATCGCGGCGAAGAAGATCGAGCGTGCGCGCATCATCGCCTCGGTGGCCTGCTGGGCGGAGCGCAGTTGCTCTTGCAGTGCCTGTTGCGCCGTGCAGTCCTGCACGGCGCAGAACAGCACCGCTTCCTCGCGGTAGCGCGCCGGCGTGTAGGTGATTTGCAGGAAGCGCTGTCTGGCGTCGCCGGGGCCGGGTGGCTCATCTGCCGGCGCGCACGGCGGTGCCGCGACGGTAAAGCTGGAAATGGATGCGTGCCCGCTGTCGCCAACGCACGGCTGTCGGTTGAACGCTTGCGCTACCGCATCGGGCAGGTGTCCATGGGGCTGCCATTGCAGCAGCATGCAGGCCAGCGGGTTTGACGTCAGTACGGCGTAGTCGTGCTGGCGCACGATGCACAGGCCGACCGGCGTGGCATTGACCAGCACGTGGTTCATCAGCTCGCTTTCCAGCGCGCGCGAGGCTTCTGCGTCCGTGCGTCGCAGCAGGTGCCGGCTCCAGTAGCGCGCGGCCAGCCCAATGGCGCCGGTCAGCAGCAGCATGGCGCCGGCGATCACGGCCAGTTCCGCTGCCAGTGCCGCACCCAGCCTGCGGTACGGCAGGTGGTAGACCAGCCGCCCGAAGCCGGCCGGCAGCACCTGCACCAGCCGCACGCCCGATGGCGTGACATCCAGCGTGTTGTGCGACAGCAGGCGCGCGCCGGCTGCCACATCATGGACGCTGGCCGGTGCTGCCGGCCAGTCGCGCGGCGATACATCGATGATCTCGCCGGCTGCATTGAGCAGCGCCAGCAGCGCCGGATCATCCGGGCGCTGCAATTCGGCCAGGAACGCCTGGAGGGGCACGCAGGCGGCCACCAGCATGGTGGGCGTGTCGCCGGCATAGGCGGCGCCGGCCAGCATCATGACGGGGGCGTTGTCCACCGGGTGGCGCAGCGGACCCACCCAGACCTGCTGGCCGCGCGCCGGCACGGCGCGGCCGGTGCGCGCCTGCAGCGCCTGCGTCAGCCGCGTGCGCAGCAGCGGGATCAGCGTCGGCTCGGGCGCGAGCGGTGCGCGCGCGCCGGCCTCGGGCTGGCTGATGAGCACGGCGCTGTCTTCGTTCAGCGCGACCGCATAGGCCCCGTGGTCGAGATCGAACGCCTGTTGCGTGGCCACTGCAGCCAGCGCAATCTGCCGCAGCCGCACGAACTGCGCCGGCAGCCCGGCCCCCCAGCGCTGCCGCGTTGCCTCGGCGGCAAGCAGGTGATAGTCCTTGCGCACGGCGTCGATGTGGAGGCTGGCGGTGCCGGTGCGCCGGAAGGCCCCGAAGGCGGCATCGCGCGACGGCTCCGGTGCGGGCGCATCCAGGTGGTAGCGGATGCTCAGCACGGTGCGCCGCAGGAACGAGGACTCGTTATGCAGCAACTGCGAGACCGAGCTGACGTACCGCGAGACGTCGCTGCGGCGGTAATCCAGGTGCTGTCCCGTCGCCAGGCCGGCAAGCAGCAAGCCGGAGAACAGCACGATCGCGGTCAGCACCGCGATGGTCACTGAGTACAGGTGTTGCTGGCGGCGCGCGTTGTCGGCAAGCGCATCGAAGGCGCTGGCCAGGGTTTCACGGGTACGGTCGACGGTTTGCTGCATCGGCGGGTCGGGCCGTGTCAGATCAGGCGGTTTTCATAGGCGTAGCGGATCAGCCCGGTATTGGTCTGCACCCCCAGCTTGCGCATGGCCACGGTCTTCTGGCTGGAGATGGTGCTGACCGAGCGGCCGAGCTTGCCGGCGATGTCGGTCAGCTGCAGGCCCTGCGCATAGAGCCGGATCACTTCCAGTTCGCGCTGCGTCAGTTCGGTGGCCGGTGCGCCGGCGAGCCTGGCGTGTTGCAGGATGGCGTGCACCGCAGGCGAATAGAAGCAGCTGCCGCTGGATGCGACGTGGATGCAGGCGCGCATGACCTCCTCAAGGTGGTCTTCCTTGCTGACAAAGGCGCGCACCCCAAGCTTCATGGCGCGGCGGATGATGGCGGGATTGGACTGGGCGCTGATCACCACCACGCGCGTCAGCGGATGGCGGCGCGCCAGGCGGCCCAGCAGGTTGAAACCGTCCAGCGAGGTATCGCCGTGGCCCATGCAGAAATCGGTGATGGCGATATCGGCGGGATGCTGGTCCAGCGCGCCGAGCAACTCGGTGCCGCTGCGGCATTCGCAGCTGATCTGGACATTGCCGCTGCGCTGCAGGCAGTCGCGCAGGGCGGCCACGACCAGCGGGTGGTCGTCCGCCAGGGCGATACGCAAGACTCCGTCGTACATAGCTATCTCCGGATGGGCGGCAACCGGTTCACGCCGGTTGCACTGGGCAATTGCGCCACGACAAATCCGAAATTCTGGCTATGTTCCGCGCCCCCTTGAATCGTAATTCTGCTAGTTCAGGGAACTTGCGTGAGGCGGGCATGGACATGGCCAGTTCGGGAAATGCGTGACCTGCCAATAGAACGGCGCCATGCCGCGATGCTTGACCTGGGTTTGCGCAGCATTGCGGCGCTTGTTCCGCGGCGAGCGCGACCAGCCATTTGCCTGATGTCAATGCGCGGCGGAAGACGCATTCACATAGCGCAGGCAGGAGCGCGGCGAGAGAAAGTGAATTCGCGGTGACATCGCCGCGTGCACGCAGCGTGCCGGCTCCGGCAGCGCGAACTTTCACGCTTCGGGGCCCGGACCGCTGTCCTAGAATGAAGCTGACGCGCGCCCCGCGGCGCGTGCACCGCGTTTGGGGAACGCCATGCCCGTCTACCAATACCGCTGCGAGAAGTGCGGCCATATGTTCGAGAAAACCGAGCATCTCGCGGAACACGCCTCTGCCCATCCGAACTGCCCGAACTGCGGCAGCCAGTCCGTCCAGCACGCACCGGCCCCGTTCGTGGCAGTGACCCAGCGCAAGAGCTGAGTCCGCCGAGTCCGAACGACTGCCTCCCAGGAGGTTTTGCGGCTCGCCGCCGTTGTGCGGCGAGCGCGCGGTGTGCCGCCGGCCGACGGCCGCGGCATGTCTTTTCCAGGCGTGGTGCATGGGCACCACGCGCATCAGCGCTGCGCGCAAGCGGCGATCTCAACCTTGACGGAGGATGCCATGGCAACGAGACCGTTCACCGAATTTCCCGCCGACGAGCAGCAACAGGTCCTGCAGGTATGCAGGCATGTCGGGCTGGCGGCCGAGATGTTCGAGATTTTCGAGGAAAGCCACGAGGCCGGGGTGCGGCGCGTCAGCGTGCGCCGGGTGGGCACGGACAAGACCAGCATCTATGAGGCAGGCCCCGATTCGGTCTGGGTCGAGGAATTCGAGAGCGACCTGGAATGCGGCCTGTTCGGCCAGGTGACCGCCTAGCGCGCTGGTGACAGAAGCGCGCCGCAGGCCTGGCGGCGCGGCTCAGTGCCGTCCGCGTTCGCCGGCGCGCGACACGACTGACGCGCCGGCGATCAGCTCCTTGAGCAATGCCAGCGACGCCGCACCGCAGGTGCGGTACGGGTCCAGTTCGGCCCGCGCCGAGAACTTGAGCAGGGTGGCGGTGTTGATGCGCGCCGCGTTGACCTGGCCCATTGCCCAGCCGGCAAAGTCGCGCGTGCAGGTTTCCTCGAAATGCAGCAGAGTCACGTCGTGGTGGCGCGGGTCGCGTGCGATCGACTGGAACAGTTGTGACACGTCCTGGCGGTCGCCTTCCAGCGCCTGCAGGAAGATGCCGTTGCCGTGGCACAGCACCCCGGTGATGCCGTGGCGCGGATTGCGTTCCAGGCTGGCGGCCAGGATGGCGTCGAGCAGGGCGGCGTCGATGGCCTGGCGGGCACGGCTGGCATAGAGCAGGCGGACTAGCATGGTCGTGGCGCTCGGTTGTGGCGGCTGGTGGGTGGCGGGGCCTGCGGCCTAGCCGCGGTTGTGGTTCAGCAGTGTGAGGAACTCGCGGCGCAGGCTGTCATCCTTCAGGAACGAGCCGCGCATCACGCTGTTGGTCATCTTGGCATCGGTGTCGCGCACACCGCGCCAGTGCATGCAGAAGTGCTCGGCCTCCATCACGATGGCCAGGCCGTCGGGATTCATCTTTTCCTGCAGCAGGTCGGCGACCTGTGCCACCGCCTCTTCCTGGATCTGCGGCCGGCACATGATCCATTCGGCCAGCCGCGCGTACTTGGACAGGCCGATCAGGTTGGAATGCTGGTTCGGCATCACCCCTACCCACAGCTTGCCGATGATCGGACACAGGTGATGCGAGCAGGCACTGCGCACGCGCAGCGGGCCGACGATCATCAGTTCGTTGAGCTGGCCGATGTTTGGGAACTCAGTCACCGGCGGGGCCTTGGCGTAGCGGCCGGCGAAGATCTCCTTCAGGTACATCTTGGCGACGCGGCGCGCGGTTTCCTGGGTGTTGTGGTCGTTGTCGACGTCGATCACCAGCGCGCGCAGCACGTCTTCCAGGCGCGCCTGCACTTCGGCCTGCAGCTGCTCCATCTCGCCCGGCTCGATGTAGTGCGCAATATTGTCGTTGGCGTGGAAGCGCTCCTGCGCGGCCTCCAGCCGTGCGCGGATGCGGGCCGAGACGCCGTGGGCGTGGGGGTGGCCGGCATCGTCGCCGGCGTTGCTGTCCTTCGCGCGGTGCGCCGCGTCCTTGCTGGTCATGGTTATGCGTGGTGGGATGGATGACTGCGCAGCGGGTGTGCCGGATTCACTATATGGCAGATGCCGTGGCCTCACAACCCGCGCGGGGGCATGGCAGGATGCGGCGCGGTGGGCCGATTACGCCACAAGTCGGCATGGCTCCGTGAATAGTTCATGACATCGCTCAAGCCCGCGCCGCACAACGCCGACAAGCGCACATAATGTCTGCACAATGCCAGGCAGCCCGCCATAAAGCCGCCGGCACCCGGCCGCTGCAGCACGCGGCCTGACTCTTTGTCGGGAATAACGTCATCATGCCGATTGCCTTTCCGTGCAGCAGCCTGATGCTGCTCCATGTGGTCACAGTGCCGCTTCCGGCCACGCCGGTCGAAACTGGCGTGGCGGAACACCACGCCAGTGCCGTGCGCCATGGCGCGACCGGCCTGCGCCGGCCCCTGCTGCAGGCCGCCAACACCCCCGCGGCCAACGACGCCGCCACCAGCTGAGCCAGCGGCTTAAAGAAGCAAGAGCGCCAGTGCCGGCAGCATCGCTGCCGGCATCACCACGGCCCCCACGCGCAGGAACTGGCCAGCGCTGAGCATATGCCCTTCGCGCCGCAGCGCCGTGAGCCATAGCAACGTGGCCAGCGAGCCGGTGACGGACAGGTTGGGGCCAAGGTCAATGCCGATCAGCACTGCACCGGTCACGGCATGCGAGGCATGTCCGCCCGCCAGCGCCGAGGCAGCGATCAGGCCGGCCGGCAGGTTGTTGGCGATATTGCCCGCCAGCGCCACTACCGCGCCCGCGCCCAGCAGGGCGAGCGCGCCGCCGTCGCGCGACGCCGCTGCGACGGCATCGGCCAGGTGGCGGATCACCACGGTCTGCTCCAGCGCCGCCACCAGCACGAACAGCCCCGCGACCATCGGCAATACCCCCCATGACACCTCGCGCAGCGCCGGCACCAGCAGCTCGCGCCGGGTGGCGCAGACCAGCAGCAGGGTGGCCACGCCCGCCGCGCAGGTCGGCCAGCCCAGGTCGTTGCCGCGCAGCGAGGCCACCAGCAGGATCAGGCCGGTCAGCACGATACCCAGCGCGGTCAGCCGGGCCTGCGGCGACAGCGGCGGGACCGGCACGTCATGTTCGATGGGCTCCGCCAGCGCCGCGCGCTGCGTCCACCACAGCGCCGCCAGCGTGGCCAGCACCGCGACCAGCGACGGCAGCGCGAAGCTCGCCAGCCAGCCCGCCAGCGGCGGCATGCGTGCGCCGAAGATGACCAGGTTGGCCGGGTTGGAGATCGGCAGCACGAAGCTGGCGGCATTGGCGATGAAGGCGCACGCGTACAGGTAGGGCAGCGGATGCCGGACCCGCGCGGCGCGGGTGGCGGCCAGCACCGCGGGCGTGAGCACCACGGCGGTGGCGTCGTTGGACATGAATGCCGTCACCAGCGTGCCGAAGCCGTACACCAGCAGAAACAGCCGCGGCGCCGAGCCGCGCGCCCGGCGCACGGCGAGCGCGGCGACATGGTCGAACAGCCCGGTCTTGCGGGCCAGCTCGGAGATCAGCATCATGCCCGCGAGAAACAGGTACACGTCATAGCCGCGCAGCACCGCCACCAGCGCGTCGGGCAGCGCCATCAGGCCGGTGACGCACAGCAGCACGGCGCCGGCGGCGGCCCAGAAGGCTTCGGGCAGGCGGAACGGGCGGAACAGGACGCCGGCCGTGGTCAGCGCGGCGACCGACCAGATCAGCAGAGGGGCGTGGCTGGACATCGGGATCGGGATAGGGGAAACCCCGAATTTTACAGGCTGGCGCTTGCGGGGACGGCCGGCGTGGCAGCGCCGGGCGCCGGCAGGCCAGTTGCCTCGCTGGTGACGGGCGTTGGTGCGGGGGTAGCCGGCGCCGCGGCCGCGGGCCCGCCGAGGTTGCTGGCGACCGGATCGACCGCCGGCGGCGCCGNGGGTGCCGGCGNNNNGAAGCCAATGGCAGCGATGCCATGGCTGCCGTCAGCATACTCGGCATACATCCAGTCGCCGCTCACGCGGACCACGCCTGCGGGCGCTTCGGCTTCAGGCACGGGCACGCCTGCAAGGCGGCCCTCCATATAGGCGGCCCACACCGGCAGCGCGGTGGTGGCGCCGAATTCACGCTCGCCCAGGCTGCGGTTGTCGTCATAGCCCATCCACGCCACCGTGACGACGCCGCCGGCGTAGCCCGCGAACCAGCCGTCGACCGAATCGTTGGTAGTGCCGGTCTTGCCGGCCACGTCGTCGCGGCGCAGGTAGCGGCGCACGCCGGCGCCGGTGCCGTCGTCGACCACGCTGCGCAGCAGGCTGTCCATGACGAAGGCGTTGCGGGCGCTGATCACGCGCGGCGAGGCCGGTCTGTCCGTGGCGTCGCCCGGCTCGGCAGAGAACAGCACCTTGCCTTCGCTGTCGGTGATGCGCGCGATCAGGTAGGGCTCGATGCGGTGGCCGCCGTTGGCAAAGACGCCATAGGCCGCGGCCAGGCGCAGCGGCGAAGTGGTGCCGGTGCCCAGTGCCAGCGGCAGGTAGCGCGGCAGCCGTCTGGGCGCGAAGCCGAAGCGGCTGGCGAACTCCACCGCGTACGGAATGCCGATCGCCTGCAGCGTGCGGATCGCCGGCAGGTTGCGCGATTCGGCCAGCGCCTGGCGCACGGTGATCGGGCCGACAAAGCGCCCGTCGTCATTGGACGGCTGCCAGCGCGAGCCGTTGGCCAGCGGCGCGTCGTTGATCAGCGTGCCGGGCGACACGCCGCGCTCCAGCGCCGCCGCATAGACGAAGGGCTTGAAGGTCGAGCCCGGTTGGCGCTGCGCCTGGGTGGCGTGGTTGAAGCGGCTGGTGGCAAAGTCGGCGCCGCCCACCATCGCCTCGATCGCGCCGGTGGCGCCGTCCAGCGATACCAGCGCGGCCTGCGGACCCTGCGACAGGTCCCTGACGAACTTGCGGTGGCGCCGCGCGTAGCCTTCCAGCCCGCCGTGCACTGCATCGTAAGCCAGCGTCTGGCGCACCGACGACACCGTGGTGTAGACGTTCAGGCCGCGCGTGTAGGCCTCGTCGCCAAAGCGCTCGCGCGCCAGCTGGCGCGCGAGTTCGGCCACGTATTCGGCATGCCCGGCAAAGCTGCCGGGACTGTCGTCGGAGATCGCCAGGCGCGCGGCGCGGGCCTCGCGGTAGTCGTCCTGGCTGATCATGCCCAGCGCCAGCATGCGACCCAGCACATATTCCTGGCGCCGCTTGGCGCGCGGGAAGTTGACCACCGGGTTCATGGACGAGGGGGCCTTGGGCAGCCCCGCCAACATGGCCGTCTCGGCCAGCGACAGCGACGCCAGCGGCTTGCCGAAGTACGCATGCGCGGCGCTGCCGAAGCCGTAGGCATGCTCGCCCAGATAGACCTGGTTCATGTACAGCTCAAGGATGCGGTCCTTGGGCAGGGTCTGGTCGATGCGCCAGGCCAGCAGCATTTCATACCACTTGCGTGCCAGCGTCTTCTCGCGCGACAGGTAGAAATTGCGCGCCACCTGCATGGTGATGGTGGAGGCGCCTTGCGCATAGCCCTGGCCCAGGTTGGCCAGCGCGGCGCGCAACACGCCGGGGACGTCGACACCCTCGTGCTCGTAGAACTGGTCGTCCTCGGCTGCCAGCAGCGCCTGGACCATGCGCGGCGGAATCTGCTCGAAGGGGATGAACTCGCGGTGCTCGCTGCCGAACTCGCCGATCTGCACGTTGTCGCTGGTGTAGATCCGCAGGGGCACGTCGGGCCGGTAGTCGCGCAGGGCGTCGATCGGGGGAAGCTGCCGCAGGCTTACCACCGCGGCAAAGCCGGCAAGCAAGGCACCGGCTGCAGCCAGCGCCAGTACGGCGCCGCCTGCCTTGACTGCGATTTTTTTCATGCGCGCATTTTACCCGCTGCCTGACCGCCGCTAGCGGCTGGCCGCCAGCGGCAACGGATTGCCGAGCTCGTCATGGTCGACGGGCGGCGTGCCGGCGGCGGCCGCCGGACCGGGCCGGGCGGGCTGGGCCGTAGCCACGTGCAGCCTGGCCTGGTTGTGATGCCGGGCAAATTCGCCTAGCGCCAGCCAGGTTTCCTCGCGTTCGATAATGGTAAAGTGATTCGTGGCTGGCACGGTCTGCAGCGCCACCGGGCCGGGCCAGGCGGCCATGAGCCGTTCTGAGCATTCATGGGGCACTACTTCATCGGTCTCGGCCAGCAGCACCTTGGTGCTCTGCACGACCTTCTTGCAATGCGAGATCGAATCGAAATGGTGGCGCATCAGCTGGCGCAGCGGCACCAGCGGGAAGCGCTTGCGCACCAGTTCAAGCAGCGAGTCGTATGGCGTGATCAGCTGCAGGCTCTCGAAGTCCTGCAGGTCCGCCAGCTGGATCGCGACGCCGGTGCCCAGGCTGCGCCCCACCACATGCACGCGGGTGTCGGGGAAGACACGGCGTGCATGCAGCAGGAACTGGCTGGCGTCGGCCACTGCGGCACCCTCGGACGGGAGGCCGTCGGAGTGTCCCAGGCCGCGGTAATCGTAGGTGGCGAAGGCCATGCCGGCGGGCAGCCAGCGCGCGTACAGCAGCGTTTCGAGCACATCCTCGCCACGCCCGGGCAGGTAGAACAGCAGGTCGCGCACGTTGTCGCCGGGGGTATGGTAGATGTAGCCGCGCACCACGCCGCCGGGGATCAGGTGCGAATAGCCAATGATGCCGTCGGGCAGGTCGCGCGGCGGACGCCGGCGCGCATCGAACAGCAGCCGCTCCTGGTTGAGCGTCAGGTAGGTCCAGTAGCAGGCGAAGCCGCTGGCAGTCATCAGCGCGGCTGCCAGCGTACGGCGGGTGATCAATGGCATGGCTAGTCTTCAGTGTCGCTGCCAGGCGAGGCGCACCAGCGCCGGCCTTGCCGCCCAGCCGCGCAGCCTACCTCATTTTTGTCAGGCGCGAGCGCGTAGCGCAAGCCGGCTGGCGCAGTTCTTGTACGATATACCTCATTCACGCGCGCGCCCCCTCCCGGGATGACGCGCATACGGAGCAAACAGGCATGAGCGAGCAG
Source organism: Cupriavidus sp. UYPR2.512 (assembly GCF_000379565.1). Classification (NCBI taxonomy): domain Bacteria; kingdom Pseudomonadati; phylum Pseudomonadota; class Betaproteobacteria; order Burkholderiales; family Burkholderiaceae; genus Cupriavidus; species Cupriavidus sp. UYPR2.512. The sequence goes on from NZ_KB902852.1 coordinate 314,932, forward strand.
AAACACGAGCAATACCGCGCCGAAGAGGCGCAGGCGATGGAACGCGTGGTCGCGGCCACGCGGCAGGTGCAGGTGGCCTTCACCGCCTTGCAGACCCACTATCCGCCGCAGGGCAGCGGCAAGCCATCCAAGCTTGCGCTGCAGACGTTCGATGCGGCGCTGCAGGCGCTGGAAGATGCCCAGGCCACCTTCGACGAGATCCTGAACGACCTGCTCGACGAAAAACGCTGACCCGGCCCGGCAGGGCGCGGGGGCAATACACGGCCGGGAGCCTGTGATAAGGTTGCCGGACTACAGCCGCCCGGCCTGCCGCCGCACCTGAGTTGCACGGCACGCGCCACGGGACGGCAGGGCAGCGGCCGCAACGCGCGCCGCCTGCTGATACAGGAGACCCGCCGTCATGCACTGTGCCGCCGATCCCGCTGCGCTTTCCGATGTTGCCCGCCAGGCTGCCCATGTCGACCCGGCCGATGCCGACCGCGCCGGCCTGATCGCCCGCGCGCATGCGCGCTCGGCCGGCTTCGGGCTGGACGCGCGCCATGCGCCCGGCTTCGACGCCGTCAGCCCGCGCGCGCTGGGTGAACTGGTGGACGCCAGCCGCGACCTGTACCGCCATGCCTTGCCGGTGATGGAGACCCTGCACGCGCAGATCGCCAATACTGACAGCATGGTGCTGCTGACCGACAGCAGCGGCGTGATCCTGCACAGCCTGGGCGACGGCGAATTCGTCGCGCGCGCGCGGCACGTGGCGCTGGCACCGGGGGTATCGTGGTCAGAGCCGAGCAAGGGCACCAACGCCATCGGCACCGCACTGGCCGAGGCCCGTCCCACTCTGATCCACGCCAGCGAGCATTTCCTCGAGTCCAACCACCAGCTGACCTGCTCATGCGCGCCGATCGCCGGCCCGACCGGTGCCATCCTGGGCGCGCTCGATGTCAGTGGCGATCATCGCGGCTTCCACCGGCACACCATGGCGCTGGTGCGGATGTCGGCGCAGATGATCGAGAACCACCTGTTTGCCAACCACTTCCCGGAGGCGCTGCTGGTGCGTTTCCATGCGCGGCCCGAGTTCGTCGGCACGCTGTTCGAGGGCATGGCGGCGTTTTCGCCCGACGGCGCCTTCCTGGCTGCCAACCGCAGCGGTCTGTTCCAGCTGGGGCTGGCCCCGCACGCGCTGGCGGCAGCCGGTTTTGCCGGGCTGTTCGGCCAGCCGGTGCGCGTGGCGATGCAGGCGCGCGCCGGCGCGGCGGGATCGCTGCAGACGCTGACGCTGCCCAGCCGGGTACAGGTGTTTGCCCGCCTCGAATACCTGGCCGCGCCCATCGTGGTGCGCCAGCCCAGCGCTGAAGATCCGCTGCCGCCGGCACTGGCCGCGCTCGATACCGGCGACGCCGCCGTGGCCGCGGTGCTGCGCCGGGTGCGCAAGGTCAGCGGGCGCGATATCACCATCCTGGTCCAGGGCCGCACCGGCACCGGCAAGGAGTGGCTGGCGCGCGCCATCCACGCCGCCTCGCCGCGCGCCGGCGGGCCCTTCGTCGCGGTCAACTGCGCGGCCATCCCCGAATCGCTGATCGAGGCCGAACTGTTCGGCTACGAAGAAGGCGCCTTCACCGGCGCGCGCCGCCGCGGCAGCGAGGGCAAGCTCGTGCAGGCGCACGGCGGCACGCTGTTCCTGGACGAGATCGGCGACATGCCGCTGCCACAGCAGGTGCGGCTGATGCGCGTGCTGCAGGAGCGCGCGGTCACCCCGCTGGGCAGCGCCCGCGCGCTGCCGGTCGACGTGCGCGTGGTCTGCGCCACCCACCGCGACCTGCGCGCGATGATTGCCGATGGCGCCTTCCGCGAAGACCTGTACTACCGCATCAATGCGCTGGCCGTGACCCTGCCGCCGCTATGCGAGCGCAGCGACCTGCCGCTGCTGGTCGATCGCATCCTGCGGCGGCAGGGCGAAGAAGCCGGCGCGCGGCCGCTGCGGGTCGACGCGCAAGTGCTGGCGCTGCTGCGCCGGCATCCGTGGCCGGGTAATATCCGCCAGCTTGCCAACGTGCTGCACACGGCGGCGATCCTGGCAGAAGCGGAGGCGGAGATCGGGGTGGAACACCTGCCGGAAGGGTTTGAGCACGAATGCGGCGATTTGCGCGAGAGCAGTGATGCGGCGGCGGCAGCGCAGGCGCCGGCGTCAGCGAAGGCCAGCCGCATGCGCGACTGGGAAGCCGGCCTGATCCGCCAGGCGCTTGCCCGGCACGGCGGCAATGTCAGCCACGCGGCGCGTGAACTGGGGGTGTCGCGCAACACGATTTATCGGCGGTTGCGGGAGGGGTTGGAAGGCGACGAGCAAGAGCCGGGACGCTGAGACTTCATCCCGTCCCGCTTGTTTGCTCCCCTCTCCCGCTTGCGGGAGAGGGAGCACACTGTCGGCAAGCAAGCATCGACATCAGCAAGCTATCATCGCGCACCTCCTCACAATGCCGGCTGCGCCGCCAGCCACGCGGCCTCTTCATCGCTGAACAACTCCGAGCGGGTCAGGAACCGCTTCCCCGTCCGTCCCTCCAGCGAGAACATCCCGCCCGCGCCCGGCACCACATCGATCACCAGCCGCGTGTGCTGCCAGTACTCGAACTGCGCCCGTGTCATATAGAACGCCGCGCCGCCGATCTCGCCCAGGCAGACATCGGCCGCACCCACCAGCAGTTCACCGGCGGTGAAGCACATCGGCGCACTGCCGTCGCAGCAGCCGCCGGACTGGTGGAACATCAGCGGGCCATGCCGCGCGGCGAGCTCCGCGATCAGCGTGAGCGCGGCCGGGGTTGCCACCACGCGTGCAACCGGCGCGGTGGCGGGAGCGGACGTTGAGCCCGCCATGGTCAGAAGAACCCGAGCGCGTTGGGGCTGTAGCTCACCAGCAGGTTCTTGGTCTGCTGGTAGTGGTCCAGCATCATGCGATGGTTCTCGCGGCCGATGCCGGACTGCTTGTATCCGCCGAATGCGGCATGGGCGGGGTAGGCGTGGTAGCAGTTGGTCCACACGCGCCCCGCCTGGATGCCGCGGCCCATGCGGAATGCGCGCGCGCCGTCACGGGTCCACACGCCGGCACCGAGCCCATAGAGCGTGTCGTTGGCGATGGCCAGCGCCTCTTCCTCATCCTTGAAGGTGGTCACCGATACCACTGGCCCGAAGATCTCTTCCTGGAAGATGCGCATCTTGTTGTGGCCGGCGAATACAGTCGGCTTGACGTAGTAGCCGCCCGCGAGGTCGCCGTCCAGCACGTTGCGCTCGCCGCCGGTGAGGCACTGCGCGCCTTCCTTGCGGCCCAGGTCGATGTACGACAGGATCTTCTCCAGTTGTTCGGCCGACGCCTGCGCGCCGATCATGGTGCCGGTATCGAGCGGATGGCCCTGGCGGATCGCGGCCACGCGCTTGAGCGCGCGCTCCATGAAGCGGTCGTAGATCGATTCCTGGATCAGCGCGCGCGACGGGCAGGTGCAGACCTCGCCCTGGTTCAGCGCGAACATGGCAAAGCCTTCCAGCGCCTTGTCGAAGAAGGCGTCGTCGGCGGCCAGCACGTCTTCAAAGAAGATGTTGGGCGACTTGCCGCCCAGCTCCAGCGTCACCGGGATCAGGTTCTGCGACGCATATTGCATGATCAGCCGGCCCGTGGTGGTCTCGCCGGTGAAGGCCACCTTGCTGATGCGCGGGCTCGATGCCAGCGGCTTGCCGGCTTCCAGGCCGAAGCCGTTGATCACGTTGATGACACCCGGCGGCAGCAGATCGCCGATCACCTCCATCAGCACCAGGATCGACGCGGGCGTCTGCTCGGCGGGCTTGAGCACCACGCAGTTGCCGGCGGCCAGCGCCGGGGCCAGCTTCCAGGTGGCCATCAGCAGCGGGAAGTTCCACGGGATGATCTGGCCGACCACGCCCAGCGGCTCATGGAAATGGTAGGCAATGGTGTCGGCGTCGATCTCGGAGATGCCGCCTTCCTGCGCACGGATGCAGCCGGCAAAGTAGCGGAAGTGGTCGACCGCCAGCGGCAGGTCGGCGGCGGTGGTTTCGCGCACCGGCTTGCCGTTGTCGATGCTCTCGGCCACGGCCAGCAGCGTCAGGTTGGCCTCGATGCGGTCGGCGATGCGGTTCAGGATATTGGCGCGCTCGGTGGTGGAGGTGCGCGCCCACGCGGCCTTGGCGGCGTGCGCGGCGTCCAGCGCGGCGTCGACATCCTGCTGGCCGGAGCGCGGCACGCGCGTGAACGGCTTGCCGGTGATCGGCGTGACCGATTCGAAGTACTCGCCGCCGGCAGGCGGCACCCAGGCGCCGCCGATGTAGTTCTCGTACTGCTGCTTGTAGGGGTTGCTGACGCCCAGCTGGGCGATTTCGGCCATGTTCATGTCTCGCTCCGTTCAGTGATGTCTGTAGTGTCGTCACGGCGTGGACGCCGCGCGCACCGCAGACAGATTGCAAAAGCTGTGCCGGGGACGGAATCGGAGCAAAAACGCGGAATTTGGCGGGGCGCGTGCCAATGGCACGGGTGGGATGTGTCACGCGCCGGCACGGCTGTGTCAGCGCGTGACACCGGGTGTTCCGGAATGGAACACCCGGGGCAGGGTCCAGGTATTCATGCAGGAAGTCGACGGCGTGCGGCCGGCCGACCAGATATCGGCCGGGCAGGGTGACTGCGTTTACCCCCGCGGCGGCTGGCGCCGGCTGTCGGGCACGAAGTGCAGGAGCGAACCGTCGCCATAGGCGCGCTGCACTTCGGATATCACCACGTGATAGCCGTCATACCACTTGCGGTACTGGCGCTTGGCGTCCAGATGCCGCGGGTGGGTGGCGAAGGCCTGCAGGGAGTCCTTGTCCCGCCAGTAGTAGCTGGCGTTGGAGAGCTGGCCATCTGGCGAGCGCCAGGACTCGGCACCGACAAAGCCGGGTATGCCGGCCGCGATCTCGTCGATCAGGGCGCTAAGGCGGTGGAACTCGTCATCGGCCTGGCCGGGCCGGTAAATAAAGGCTGCGATATACATCCAGGGCTCTGCGTGGGAAACGGGTTCAGGACGGGCGTGAGGTCAGCACCAGCCGCAGCGCCAGCAGCACCAGCACGGCTGCCAGGCCGCGCGACTGCAGTGTTGCCGCCCTGGGATGGCGAGACAGGAAGCGGCGCACGGTGCCGCCAGCCGCTCCGAGCAACGCATGGAACACGGTGGCGAGCACCGTCAGGACTACGCCGAGCACGAGCAACTGCTGGGTCACGCTACCCTTGCCAGGTTCCACGAACTGCGGCAGGAAGACCATGAAGAACAGCAGCGCCTTGGGATTGAGCAGGCTGTTCAGCATGGCGCGCACAAACACCGAGCGCAAAGACGCTTGCGTTACCACTGCCTCGTTCAGCGTGAGCGGCTGCCGGAGCGCCTTGACCGCCATCCACAGCAGATAGGCCGCGCCGGCATAGCGGATCAGGTCGAACGCCGGCGCCCACGCCATGACCAGGGCGGTGATGCCGGTGGCTGTCAGGACCGTGAGGATAAGGTCGGCTACGGCAATCCCCAGTGCCGTGGCAACGCCGCCCCGAGGGCCGTGGGTGATGCCATGTGCCATCACGAATGCCATGTTCGGGCCGGGTGACAGCAGCAGGAGCATTACTGCCGCCGCGAAGATCGACAGGGTGGTCAGGGCAATCATGTGCAGGAAATGGTTAGCGTTGACTAGGCATGCAGGCTATTCTGGAGGCCTGATACACGCAAAGAATTGTTCTAGATACAAAGCATGGCCCACGCACGCTACAAAGCCATCGTTGACGAGATTGCCGCGCGCATTCACAGCGGCGACCTGCCTCCGGGCACGCAACTGCCGACGGTGCGCGCGCTGATGAAGCAGTACCGTGTGGCGCTGGCAACGGCTGCACGCGTCTACGTCGAGCTGGAGGCCGTCGGGCTGGCGGTCGGCGAGACCGGCAGGGGCACCTTCGTGCGGGATACCTCGCTGCCGCGCGGCCTGGGGCTGGAGCAGCATCCGGTGCGCGCAGGCGCGGTGGACCTGACCTTCAACTACCCGTCGCTGCCCGGACAGGTTGAACTGTTGCGCGACGGTTTGCGCAGCATCGCGGCCTCGGGCGACCTTGACGCGCTGCTGCATTCCGCGCCGCAGGGCGGGCGCCCGCACGAACGGCAGGCCGTTGCCCGGCACCTGCGCAACCGCGGCATCCGGGTGCCGGGCAGCCAGGTGCTGATCGTCAACGGCGCGCAGCAGGGCCTGGCGGTGACGGTGATGGGGCTGCTCAAGCCCGGCGACGTCGTGGCGATCGACGCGCTGACGTATCCGGGCATGAAGGCGCTGGCGCAGTCATACCGGCTCGACCTGGAACCGTTGCCGGCGACCGCCGCGGGCCTGGACCTGGAGCGCCTTGCCGCGCTCTGCAAGCGGCGTCCGGTGCGGGCGGTCTACACCATGCCGACCATGCACAATCCGCTGGGCTATGTCATGAGCGAGGCGGACCGCGGCCGCCTTGCGGCCTTGGCGCAATGGCATGATCTGCTGATCATTGAAGACGGTGCCTACGCCTTCCTTGCCGAACCGGCGCCGAAACCGGTGTTCACCTTCGCGCCAGAGCGGACCGTCTACGTCTCGGGCCTGTCGAAAAGCGTGGCATCGGGCCTGAGGATGGGGTTCATCGCGGCGCCCGGGCACCTGGTGCCGGCACTGGAACGCGCCATTCGCGTGTCAACCTGGAACACGCCTTCGCTGACCGTGGCGCTCGGCTGCCTGTGGATCGAAGCCGGCACGGTCGATGACCTGGAAGATCGCAAGCGCAAGGACGCCCGGCGCAGGCAGAGCCTGGCGCGGCGCATCCTGCGTGGCTGCCGCGTCACGGCGCACCCGTCTTCGTACTACCTGTGGCTTGAACTCGCGGAGGACCTGCGCGCCGACCAGGCCGCGGCCGCGCTGGAACACGAGGGTGTGCTGGTGACGACGGCCGAGCCGTTCGCGGTCGGCGCGAGCGTGCCGCATGCGCTGCGGCTGGCGCTCGGATCGATCTCCATAGATGCGCTGGAGCAGGCCTTGCGCAAGGTCCGGCGGGTGGTGGCCGGCTGAAGCGGCGGCAAAGGCGGGCGCTTCAGCGGAACACCAGCGTCCTGCCGCCGTTGCGCAGGACCCGATGTTCCGCATGCCATTTCACCGCCCGCGCCAGTGCCACGCATTCCACGTCGCGTCCGATGGCGGTCAGCTGCGCGGCGTCCATGGCATGGTCCACGCGCGCGACTTCCTGCTCGATGATGGGGCCTTCGTCGAGGTCGCCGGTCACATAATGGGCTGTGGCCCCGATCAGCTTGACGCCGCGCTCATAGGCTTGCGCGTAGGGGCGCGCACCCTTGAAGCTGGGCAGGAAGGAATGATGGATGTTGATGGCGCGGCCCTCCAGGCGGCGGCACACTTCGTCGGACAAGACCTGCATGTAACGGGCCAGGACGACCAGGTCGATACTGTAGTCGCAGACCAGGTCCCACAGTCTCGCTTCCTGCGCGGCCTTGCCTTGCGGCGTGGCATTGAGCAGGGGCAGGTGATGGAACGGGATGTCGTAGCTCGCCGCAAGCTAGTAGAAGTCCTTGTGGTTGGAGACGATGGCCGGAATCTCGATCGGCAGCTGGCCGGTGCGGTAGCGGAACAGCAGGTCGTTCAGGCAGTGGCCGATCTTTGACACCATCAGCATCACGCGCGGCTTGCGCGCGGCGTCGTGGAGGGACCAGTCCATCTCATGCGCGGCCGCCACGCCCGCCAGCGTGCCGCGCAGGGCAGCGAGCGCCTCGCCGGCATCCTGGCCTTCGGGCAGCGGCCGCTGGAAGTGCACGCGCATGAAAAACCGTGCGCTGTCGCGGTCGCCGAACTGCGCGGAATCGACGATATTGGCGCCGGCCTCCACCAGCAGGGCCGAGACGGCATGGACAATGCCGGGACGGTCGGGGCACGACAGCGTCAGGATGTAGCTGGCGGTTTCAGTCTGGATCACTGGCATGGGCACTCCGGTATCCGCTTGGCATCGATGTTCAGGCCTTGGTCCGTTCGCTGGCCGGATCGTACGGCGCGCGCAGGTGGATGCGCGCAGGCAGCAGTTCCCCGGCCAGGTCTACGTGATACTTGCCGCCCTCGATCCATGCCGCGTCGGCCGGACCATCGTCGCGTGCCAGCAGCCCCATGCCCACCGGACAGCCAAGGGTGTGGCCGAACGCGGCCGACGTCACGAAGCCGGCCGGGCGCACCGTGCCGTCCCGGGCGGTGCGCAGGATCGCCTCGCCGCCCCAGAGCATGGCCTCGCTGGCGCCGTCCAGCGTGACCACGGCAACGCGCCGCCGCACCTGCGCGGCACCGCCGGCAGCGCGCAGCTTCAGCAGCGCTTCGCGCCCGCGGAACGGGATGTCCGTGCTCAGCTTGCAGGCAAACGACAGCCCGGCCTCGAACGGATGGATATCGGTGGTCAGTTCGCGGCTCCAGGCGCGGTAGCCCTTCTCGAGGCGCAGCGATTCGATGGCGTAGTAGCCGGCGTTGACCAGTCCGAAACGTTGTCCGGCTTCGTGCAGGGTTTCATAGACGCCCACCGCGAATTCCACCGGGACGTACAGTTCCCAGCCCAGCTCGCCCACATAGGTCAGGCGCGTGGCGCGCACCGTGGCATAGCCCAGATCGATCTCTCGCGAGGTACCGAAAGGGAACGCCGCGTTGGAGAAATCGGCCCGCGACATGCTCTGCAACAGCTCGCGCGAGCGCGGGCCCATCACGGCCAGCACGGCGTACTGGCCGGTGACATCGACCATCGCGCAGCGCTTGTCGGCGGGAATCAGGCGCTCGATATAGTTGAAGTCGCGCGTGGTCTGCGCCGAGCCGGTCACCAGCAGGTACTGGTCCTGTGCCAGCCGCGTCACGGTCAGGTCGGATTCATAGGTGCCGCGGTCGTTGAGCATGGCGGTGTACACGGTCTGCCCCGGCGGCACGGCCACGTCGTTGCTCATCACGTATTGCAGCACGGCCTCGGCATCGGCACCCTTGACGATGTACTTGGAGAACGAACTCATATCGAACAGCGCCACCGCCTCGCGGCAGGCACGGTGTTCCGCGCCGCTCCACGGCAGCCAGTTCTGCTGCCCGAACGCGTAGCGGATCTCGGGCGATTGTCCGGCTGGCGCGAAGAAGTTCGGCCGCTCCCATCCCATCTTGCTGCCGAAATTGGCGCCGGCGGCATGCAGGTGGGCATAGAGCGGCGAGCGGCGGAACGGCCGCGCCGTATCCAGTTCCCGGTTGGGCCAGGGCATCGCGTAGTGCAGGCCCAGCGTCTCCTTGACGCGGTCGTGCAGCCAGCTTTCGTTGCCGTTGAAGCCGGCAAAGCGGCGGATATCGACCGGCCACAGGTCCATGGTCGGCTCGCCCGCCACGATCCATTCCGCCAGCGCCATGCCGGCGCCGCCGGCAGACGCGATCCCCATTGAGTTGAAGCCCGCGCCCACGTAGAAATTGCGCAGCTCTGGGGCTTCGCCGAGGATGAAGTTGTTGTCCGGCGTGAAGGACTCGGGCCCGTTGTAGAACTGCCTGACCTGTGCCGACTCCAGTGCCGGGACGCGGATCAGCGCGTTTTCCATCAGGATCTCGAACTGGTCCCAGTCATCAGGCAGCAACTGGAACTCGAACGGCTCAGGAATGCCCTGCATGCCCCACGGCTTGGCATTGGGCTCAAAGCCGCCCATGACCAGCCCGCCGACTTCCTCCTTGAAGTAGATGAAGCCGTCCGGGTCGCGCATCACCGGCAGGTCAGGGTGCACGCCGGCGACGCGCTCGGTCACGATGTAATAGTGCTCGGCCGAGTGCAGCGGCACGGTCACGCCGCACATCTGGCCGACCTTGCGCGCCCACTGGCCGGCGCAGTTGACGACGATCTCGGCGCCGATGGGGCCTTCGTCGCCGGCCTTGTTGCGCCAGCTCACGCCAGTGGTGCGGCCGTCGCGGCTGTGGATGGCGGTGACCTTGGTGTCCTGCACGATCACAGCGCCGCGTGAGCGCGCGCCACGTGCCAGCGCCTGGGTCAGGTCGGTCGGGTTGGCCTTGCCGTCGCCCGGCAGCCACACCGCGCCGTGCAGGTCGTCGGTACGCATCACCGGCCAGAGTTCGCCAGCCTGGGACGGGGAGATGACCTCGCATTCCACGCCATAGGCCCGCGCCACCGCCGCGGTACGGCGCAGTTGCGTCATGCGCTCCGGCGTACGGGCTACCGACAACGACCCGCACTGCTTCCAGCCGGTGCCAAGGCCGGTTTCCGCTTCCAGCTCGCTGTAGAGGCGGGTTGAGTAGCGGATCAGCTTGGTCATGCTCTCTTGCGCGCGCAGCTGGCCGACCAGACCGGCCGCGTGCCAGGTGGTGCCGCATGAAAGCTGACCTTGCTCAAGCAGCACCACCTCCTTCCAGCCCAGCCTGGTCAGGTGATAGGCGACGCTGCAGCCGATGATGCCGCCGCCGATGATGACGACGCGGGATTGGGCGGGGAGGGGTGGGGTCATGGGTACCTCGGCGCAGGGTAGGTCAAGTCCCAATGCTACGCCACAAAATGCCAAATAACAACACAAAACACAACATGACGGATGGCGCACCGGCGTCGCGACTTGGGGTGAATGACAGCCGAAAATCTGTTCTCAAGTAGCGAAAGACGCAGGCACGGATCGTAACTTGGTCTAACTTTCCTCTAATCCTTTGATTAAAAAAAGAAAACCCACGTAAGGGCTGATCTGCCGGAAACTAAATTGCGTTTCGTCCGCCATGGGCTAGTGTGTAGCCATCTCGCCGCGTTCGCTGCTGCTCTGCACAACGGGTCGAGTCGAGGCATTTGGGCCGTCGGCGCTGCCATGCTTGTCAGTGCGCCGCCGCGCACCGGGGGAGGAAAGGATGTCTCCGCATCAGGAAATCGCGCCCGGCGCCATGCCGCCGGCGCTGGAGGATCGCGTCATGCCCGCGGGCGAGGACGCCGGCGGATTGCTGGGGTCCAGCCACGTGTTCCGGCAGGCCTTGGCCGTGGTGGCCCGGCTGGCGCGCGTGGAGGTGCCCGTGCTGATCGTCGGCGAGACCGGTACCGGCAAGGAGCTGGCGGCGCGCAGCTTGCACTACGCCGGCCGGCGGGGCGATCGCCCCTTCGTCCCCGTGGATTGCGGCGCCTTGCCCGAGACCCTGTTCGAGAGTGAACTGTTCGGCCACGTGCGCGGCGCTTTCACCGACGCGCGGCGCGATGCCGCTGGCCTGGTGACGCAGGCCGAGGGCGGCACGCTCTTCTTCGATGAAGTCCACGCGCTGTCCCTGCGCAGCCAGGCCGCATTGTTGCGATTTCTGCAGGATTTCCACTACCGGCCGCTGGGCGCGGCGCAATGCCGCCGCGCCGACGTGCGCATCGTCGCTGCCACCAACCGCGATCTGAAGCAGGGCGCCGAGGACGGCTGGTTCCGTGAAGACTTGCTGTACCGGCTTAACGTGGCCAACGTGCGCATGCCCAGCCTGCGCGAGCGGCCCGAAGACATTCCCCGCCTGGCCGAACTGTTCATTGCCCGCTTCTGCACCCGCTACGGCTGGCCCGGCTGCCATTTCGACGAGGCCTCGCTGGCCTGGATGCTGGCGCAGCCCTGGCGTGGCAACGTGCGCGAGCTGGAGAACTTTGTGCAGCGCTGCCTGCTGTCATGCGACGGAAGCATCGTGCACGCCGAAGGCTGTATCCCGGTGCCATGCGCGGCACGCGAGGGCGGCAGCGCCGCCGCCGGTTGCGGGCAGCCTTTCAAGCAGGCACGCGACCAGGCGCTGGCGGCATTCGAAGCGGCCTACCTGCGCGCCGCGCTGGCGCGCAGCCGCGGCAATGTGTCGGCAGCCGCGCGTGAGGCGGGCAAGGAGCGGCGGGTGTTCGGGCGTTTGTTGAAAAAGCACGGCATCGACCGCGCCGAATTCTGCTAATGGCGCTGCCGGCGAGGCTCAGGCGAGCGCGCGCTCGGCGGTAGCGAGCAGCGTGCCGAGCGGTATACGGGGCATCGCGTGGTGCGGGTCCATGGGATGATTGCCAGCAGCATTGCTGCGTAGCCAGGCACGCTACCGGGCAGCCGGTCCGCCAGCCGTCGTGGTGAGCGCTTGCTGGATCGCGTACCGTTGCGCCTCGTCCAGGCTGGCCGGGTCCGGACCCGCCAGCCAGCGCAGCAGCGGCACGGCACCCGCTTCGGCATAGAGCTCTGCTTCCAGATCGAACGCCTGGCCTGCAAGGCGCAGGCGTGCCGAAATCCGGACCGGGGCGGCGCCGCTGCACCGGATCGACAGGACTTCGAGCGGCACCTGCGCGGCGGCGGCTTCGAGCCGTGCGCGCTCGTCCCGGGCAAGCGTTCGCAGCGGGAACGGGGGCTCGGCGGCGCGCACCTCGTCGCTCAGGTCGCAGGGCAGGGGAATGGCTTCGCCGGCGTCGATGCGCTCCAGCAGTGAGATCACCGCACGCTGCGAGGGCGGGTGCAAGCCGAGCAGCCATGGCAGTTCGACGTGTTCGATCAGGCCAAGCTCGCGCTGCGCGAAATCCAGCACGACACGCAGGCGGTGGCCACCGAAGCGCAACCGGGCGGCAAGCTGCGTGGGCACCTGAAGGTCGCGCGTGACGGCGTCGACCACTAACAGGATGGGATCCGGGGAATGGGGGGCTGTCGGGCTCATTTCCGTGGGAAGGAAAGCACTGCGTCTCCTGTCGGCTGCATGGCCAGCAGTTCGTCCGCGCTGACCATGGTGGAGGCCTGGCGGGCAGGGTCGCGGATCAGGAGCATGCCTTCGGCACTGACTTCATCCACCACGATCCAGTGGTTGCCCCCGCGCACGCGCAGGATGATGCTTGATTCCGTGCTGCCAAGGAAACCGCGCATGGTCTCGCGCAGGCCGTCCGCAGTCGACATCGGGTAGCTGTTGGAAATCGTACCACCGATCCAGCGGCGGCCCGCCACCGGTGCCACTTCCTCCATTGCACTGCTCAGCCCCGAGGTCTGGAAGCCACCCGCGCTCAATTCCTGGCCGTCGGCAATGACGGGGTGCTCGAAGAAGCGTGTCGCGGCGATCTGCTCCTGGCTGGCTTCCACGCCCAGGCGCCCGGCCGCCATCTCGCCGCAGGCCGCTCCGCACCAGTTCGATGCCTTTTGCTGGACATGGGGCAGGCCGCCCTCGAAGGCCGCCCCGCCTTCGCTGGCACCACCGGCGCCGGGGGGCAGCAGGGTGCGGCTTTCCAGCACGCGCATGCCGCCGCTGCCGGTCGACTGATAGGCAGTGGCAGTGCCATCGCGCATGATGATCAGCACGTCGGGGCGATCGGCGACGGTCGCCACCAGCGAGCCATCCTCGGCCACTGTGATGACGTACTTGCCGCGCTGTACTGTCTGTCCGGCCCGCAGCAGCGCCAGGCTACTTTCCAGTGAGGCTTCGCCCATGCGCGAGGCTGCGCCCATCATCCGGCCGGTGCCGCCGGCCACTGCCAGCGGCGCCAGAGCGACACTGGCGAAGCCACCCACGACCATCGTGCCGCCGCTTTCCTGCTGTTCCCGGGTAAAGACGTCGTCAGCGCCGATGCCCAGCAGGTATGCCTGGCCGATACGCATCATCTCCTCGCCCTTGACGGCGCCATAGACGCCCAGGCCGGCTTCGAGCGCGCCCAGCGCCATCAGGCCCGCCGCCGAGGTTGGCGGGAAGATGGTCAGCAGCAGGGCGGCTATGCTCAGCAGGCCGACCACGATGCCTTCCACCTTGGCCCAGAAGGCGTGATCGTCCATTTCCTGCTGGATCGCGTCGCGCACCTCCGCGTCGGCCGCCGGCAGCAAGTCGCGAACGATCGGCCCGAAATGCTCGTAACCGACCTCACCGGCGCGGATCATGCGGATCAGTTCGGCGTACCCTTCCTTGCGCTCGGTGATGGCGGTGTCGATGGTATGGCGAAGCGCTTCGACGGAGTCTCCCTCGAGTTCGGTCAGGATCGAATCCGGCAACACCTTGTAGCCCTGCGGTCCAAGGGCCTGCAGGACGGGCCGCACCCGTTTCATCGCGCGGGGAACATCGGCCGGGTCAGGGAACAGCTGGTTCAGGCGTCCCTCCAGCGTGCCTGCCGGCGGTTGGTAGCCCGCTCCGCCCGGTGCCTGGACCGTGGCGCTGCCGCTGATCCAGTCGGACATCGCGCGTGCGCTGTCCGGCGGCGGCGAGGCGCTCCACCGCAAAGCCGGAAACGCCGTGCCTGAGAACGGTCCCGGAGCGGCCAGGCCCGCACGCCGCTCGTTGGGCGACAGCCACTCGGGCCCGCCCAGCGCCGAGCGCTCTGTGCGCGTACCCCATGCCTGGTTTTCGATGTGACACCCGGTGCAGGCGCGATAGCGTCCAACGGCCTGGTGGGCGCGCAGCTCGCGCACCATCGGATCGCGGATGTCCTGCATCTCGTTGTAGGCGCGCAGGCCGCCGCTCTGGATCATGCCAACGCTGGCGAGATCGGTGGCAGGTATGACCTTGTCGATCAGCACTGCCCACAAGTCGAGGTTGCGCTGATTGCCGATCAGGCGGTGGATCGCGGTGGTCTTGACCAGCTGCTTGAATGCGCTCATGCGCTCGTCGAAGCTTCCGCTCAGGTTCAGGGCGGCCGGCTGCCCTGCCTGTGCGGAGGCGGCCGGCACCGGAGTGTCCTCGCATACCTGCGGCTCGTCGGTTTCCGCGCTGCAGACCAGGTCGCTTCCGGGGGAGGCCTCCTGGCTGGCCGATTCCTGCCGCCGCAGTACCGGGTGTGCATGCGCCGCGCCGGTGGCCTGCACCACATGCGCCAGTTCGTGCCCCAGCAGCCGCCGGCCCGTGCCGGTGTCGGGCCGGTACTCGCCGGCGCCGAAGGCAATGGCCGGGCCGAGGGCGAAGGCTCGCGCGTGCAGTTGTGCGGCGCTGGCGGCGGTATCCGGGTTGTCGTGCACGCGCACTGCGGACAGGTCGGCCTGGTAGCGCGCTTCAAAGAAGCTGCGCTCGCACTGGCCAAGTGGCTGCGCAGGGCCGAGCGATAAGCCCGGCGAGTCGTGCAGCAGGCTCTGGCTGCGTGGCTTGCGGCGCAAGACTGCGTTGCCGGCAGCGAGGCAGGCGGGGCAGGGCGGCTGCCCTGGCGTACAGCTGCAGCCGGCATTGGCGAGCGGCTCAGGGGCGTCGCCCGTGACGTCGCGGGTGGTCCGTACCAGCCCATGACTGGCCAGGTCCTGGTGCGTCTGATTGTCGAGCCGCGCACGGGGTGCCGGGGCAGCAGTATGATGAGACTTGCCCGCCATTGGCCTGGTGGCCTCGCGGGCATCTCCGGCCTGGTGGCGGCCCCCGGATGTCGCAGCGTGCCCCGCTGGTTTGCCGGCGTGGCTCATGGCAGCTTGTTGTGCGCCAGGATGCCGCCGGCGAAATAGGTGTGGGTGCCCGTCACCGAAAGGTCGTAAACGGCCCCGGCCGGCGCCGCGACGGTCACGGCCTGCAGCCGGGCGCCCACTACTGCCGGTACGCGTTCGGCAGATGAAGCGATCCACAGGATGTCGCCGGGCCGCAGGTCGCCTGCCGGAATCCATCCGTGCGGGCCGCGCAGCTTGTGGGCGGGCGTGACCTGCACTGGCGCCGCGTTGTCCAGTTGCAGCCGCAGCATCAGTGCCGGCGCTGCCTGGTGGACCGCGCTGACCAAGCAGGTTTCCAGCCGCTGCAGCCGCTCGTTGTAGCTCAGCACCGCATCGCCGATCGCGATCTCGGCGATACGCCGCTCGCTGCCGTCGGCCAGCCGCACTGGCGTTTCGGCCTCGAAGCAATTGAATATCACGGAGTTGAAGCCGCCAGGCGCGCTACCGGTCCAGGGCGAAGCCGTCGGCAGGGGCGTGCAGCCCGCCTCATGCGCATCCCAGTCTTCGCGCCCGCCGGGGACCAGCTTGTCGCCGACATAGTAGAGCGCGCCCCCGACCAGCAAGCCGACAATGAAGCCCACCGGCCCGCCGACCGCCGTGCCCGCGGCCGCACCGGCCCAGACGCTGCCGCCGCCCAGCGCCGCCGACCGCGTCATGCGGGTGCCGACCTCCAGCGCGGAATGCTCGCGCTCCTCCAGCAGCCCCATGCTGATCCCTTCGACGAACATCGCGCCGACGCTGCCGCCGCCGAAGCGCCCTGCACCGGTGATCAGCCCTGGCGTCAGACGCGATGCGCCGGTGGCCGAGATGTCGCTCAGCATGGAACGGTTCAGGCTGGATATCAGCAGTTGTTCGGTCAGCGCGCCGGTACCGCCGCCCGCGCCGCCCAGCCCGCCGGAGGTGGCCAGCTCACGCCCCCAATCGGGATGCGCCGACGGATTGAGCAGGATCACCACGCCATTGGCCAGCACCGCCACCCCTGCTCCAATGCCTGCGCCGGTCAGCGTTGCCCCACCGCCCGCACGGAAGTCCCCGACAGCAAGGCTGCGGCGTAGTTCCGGCGTGACCAGCGGTTCGAGTTGCGCGGCGGTCAGCCCGCGCGGGCCACCCTCCGTGGTGGGAGCGAGCGCGCCCTCAGGCATCACGCCGCTGAGCGGATTGAGGAGTTCACCGCCGCGATAGAGAAAGGCGCGGGTGGTTCGTGCGTTGCGCACTTCCACGGTCAGTTCGGGGTAGAGCTCGGCGAACTGCTGCAGCACCCCGGCGCGCCCCTCGCCGGCGCCCGCCGCGCATGACGGGCAGGGCTCCTGTTCGACCATGACGAAGACAGTCCTGCCGCGCAGGTTCTCGCGCGTCAGCACGCCGCGCCTGAGCATGTCCTCGATCGCCAGCCTGAGGTTCTCCAACGCAACGTGTTCGGCGTGGTTGACCGCCGTCGGGTTTGCGGCCACCAGCACGCTGCCGCCCGTGGTGCCCGGCGTGCCGCGCAGCGCGGGCGGCAGCGCTTCGGCTGAGGCACCGACAAAGTTGCGCCCTGCCAGGCCGGGAATGTCTGTCTGCGCGACAGCTGCAGTGCCGCCGCGCACGGCTTCGGAACTGCCGATCGGGTCGATGCGCGCGGGCACGCCTGGCGCTCTGCGATAGTTTCCCAGCAGGCGGCGCATGGCTTCGGCACGGGCGGGATCCAGCGCCGGAGGATTGAGCATCAGGTCCAGCTGCATGTAGGCCGGTTGCCTGAGGAACCAGTCAGGGCGGTCAAACGGTGATGCCAGCGCGCCCCCGCATACCAGCGGGGTTTCGGCCGGAAACGCGGGGGGGCTGAACAGGCGCAGCATGTCGACGGGACGGTTGTAGAGCCCGCCGGCAGCCATGGTGCTGCCCAGGCCGCCGCTCTCGGGCGCAGACCCGAACATCCGCAGCTGGAAGGTGTGGGCGTTTACGCGCTCCACGTTGTGCGTGAGCAGGAAGCGGTCGAACTGGTCGCGCGTCATCAGCGGCAGGGCGCCGCGGTCCGGCGCGCCCGCGGCCAGTGTGCCCGGCACGGCGACGACCTGGAAGCTTCCGGCCTCGCCGTCGACAATGTGGTAGAGCTGTTCGGGCAATGCCGACGGCATCGTCGCCAGCCAGGCATGGCCCAGATCGACGCGGCGGTCGCGCTCGGCGATCAGGCGGCGCTGCAGGTTGCGGTAGTCGAAATACCCGTCGGCGCCGCGCCCCCGGTTGACCACGCTGAGCGCATGGCTGTATTCGGCCAGCAACTGGTAGTTGGTCAGCGCGCGCACGTCGACGGCACACGGATTGAAGTCGGTCGCGTGCTCGACATGGGCCGGGCCCGCCATCGAGCTTTGCAGAGCCTCGGCCGGTGGCGCGAAGCTGGCATTCGCGTCCACCGGGGTCATGCTGGGCCCGGTCTGGCGCCGGATGCCGCCGTGGCCCTGCGCCACGTGCGCCAGCTCATGGCCGAGCAGGTGCCGGCCGGAAGCGGTATGCGGCTGGTACTCGCCGGCTCCAAAAGCGATACACGTGCCGAGGCTGAAGGCACGCGCGTTCAGCCGCGCGGCACTGCCGGCGGCTTGCGGATTGTCGTGGATCCGGACCTCGGACAGATCGGCGCCGTAGCTCGTTTCGAACATGGCGCGCTCTGCGGCGCCGAGCGCACGACCGCTACCAAGCAGTGGTGCCGATGGCTGGGGCGGTGGTGGGTCCGGCCCGCGCGGCTTGCGCCGGATGCCGGCTGCGGCGCCCGCCTGGCAAGCGGGGCAAGGCGGCTCGCCCGCGTTGCAGGTGCAGCCGGCCGGTGTGCCAGCCAGCGCGGCGTCGGCCATGCGGTCGGCTTGCGCTTCGAGCGGGTCGTCGGCCGCGCCAACCGTCAGCCGCGCACGCAGCTCGCCACTGGCATACAGTGCTTGCAGGGCAAGGTTGTCGCCCGTCGGCTGCAGCCTTGCGGCATGAGCGCTATGCGTTGCCGCTGGCGCGGGTGCGTCTGCGGCACGCTCGGCGCCGCGCGCCACACGGTCCGGCGCCTGTGTGCGGCCTGGATTCATGGCACTTCTCCGCCGTGGAAGATGTCGTAGTAGGCCTGCACGTTGTCCGGCAGGGGCTGCCCGTTGATCTCGGCCATGGTCGCGGCCATCTCGTAGTAGTCCTGCACGCTCTGGCCGTTGGTGGCAGCCGAGTTGAACCACGCCGAGGCTTCCATGAACCGGTCCGGGTCCGCCAACAGCTCGCCGCCTTCGACGAGTGCGTCGCCGACATCGCGGCCGATCAGCGCGCCGAGCATGCCGCCCACCACGCCGCCTACCAGGGTAGTGCCGATCATGCAGTAGAAGGCGGCCGGGCCCGTCTCCGCGCAGACGACGGCGCGGCCGAGCATGCCCGACAGCGTGCCGCCGACGAGATTGCCGGTCCAGCCGCCGGCCTCCTCGATCACGACCTTGGTGCGTTCGCTGCCGGGCTCCGCTGCGGCGATGCGGCTGGCGCTGTGCCACGCGCCGTAGACCAGCAGCACCGTGCCGCCCACCCGGATGACGCCGCCGGCCAGGATCGAGGGGCCGACGCGGGCGCGCGCCAGGCCGGGCGGAAGCCCCTCGTTGCCGGAGAAATAGCGGTCGACCGGATCCAGGAAGCGTCCTTCGGCGCCGGGCTCCGGAACGAAGGGCAGGGGCTCCTTCGGCTCAAGCCCCAGCGCGTTGCGGTGTTGCGACTGCGGCAGGTTGACGCAATTGGTGGTCGGCGGCGAGCAGCCGCCGCCAAAGGCTTCGGCAAATGCGGCGCTGCCCTCGGGGGGCGGGCTGAACGTATAGGTCTTGCCGGCGTACTCCGGTACCGACGACTTCATGTACTCGGAGAACGCCGCCGGATCCACCATCGGATCAGTGCGGTAGACCACGGTGGCGCTGGGGTTGTACTTGAACATCCAGTCGTTGGCGTAGGATCCCGGCACGCCGCGGTTGAGCGTGGTGGTGGCGCCGGGAGGATAGAACAGCTTGCCCAGCGGAGTGGCAAGGGGACTGGTCCAGCGATTGCGTTCCATTGCGGAGAAGAAGTGCCGCCAGAAGCCGGCGCGAAAGCCGCGCATATCGGTGATCACGCCGCCACGCACCGAGAAGTCGGAGACATGAGCGCCTTCCCACAGGATGCCGGTGGTATCGGGCAATCCGGCCATAAGAGACGGTGCCGGGCACACCATGCCGTAGCCTGCGGCATTGAGCATCGCCTGCATCGGCGTGTACTCGTTTTCCGGCACCGTCGAGGCGTCCAGCCCCGTGTGCTGCTGGAATTCTTCCAGCGTCATGGCCTGCACATCCAGCGGATCACCGCCGGTGAGCGCGGCAGGGTCCGCCTTTGCCTGGTAGATGGCCTGGGCACTCTGGTTGTCCAGGGGAGCGGGCTCGTGCGTACCCGCCGGCGGCTTGGTCGCCGGGCCGGGTCCGCTGAGATTGGCCGGGCGCGGCAGCCAGGTGGGGTACGCAGGCATCAGCGGCGCCGCGCCTTCAGGCGCGCCCCCCATTGCTGGCAGCCTGGTGCGCGCGCAGGCGCGCCGCCGTGCCAGGGTCCCCATGCTTGGTCTGCCGCCGCGACAGCGCCCGCATCAACTGCGCCATTCCCACCGCACTGCCTTCGCCGGCGGCCAGGAAGGCGGCCTCCAGCGCAATGGTCTGGATGTCCCCACCCGTCAGTTCGAACTGCTCGGCGACAAACGCATAGTCGATATCCGCCGCCAGCGGTACGCCGGCCGGGAACATCCCGCGCCATAGCTGCTCGCGTAGGGCCGCGTTGGGGCGCCCGAACTCTACGGTGTAATGCATGCGCCGCGCAAAGGCAGGATCAAGATTCTTGGGCAGGTTGCTGGCCAGGATGACCACGCCGTCGTGCGTTTCCATCCGTTGCAGCAGATAGGCCACCTCGATATTGGCGTAGCGGTCGTGCGCGTCCTTGACCTCGGCGCGTTTGCCGAGCAGGGCGTCGGCTTCGTCGAACAGCAGGATGGCGTCGGCGTCTTGCGCGGCGGTGAAGATGCGCTCCAGGTTTTTCTCGGTCTCGCCGATGTATTTCGAGACCACGCTGGCCAGGTCGACGCGGAACAGATCCAGCCCGGCATGGTTGGCCAGCACCGAGGCCGCCATGGTCTTGCCGGTGCCGGAGGCGCCGGCAAACAGCAGCATCAGCCCGGCGCTGCGGCCAGTGCGGCGCTGCATGTTCCAGTCGCGGAACACCTGCTCGCGGCAGGCGATGGCGGCGGCGATTTCCTGCAGCAGTTGCAGCGTGGTGGCGGGCAGCACCAGTTGTGGCCAGCGGTGCGGTCGCGTGGCGAGCTCGGCCACCTGCGCCAGCCCCTGCGCGGCGAGCTGGCGCGCGGCGCGGTCGAGCGCGTCCTGGTGGGTGGCGATGGCGGGGTCGGCGGCGCGCAAGGCCTGCGCCGCGCGCGCGGCTTGCCGGATGCGCGGGCCTGACAGCGAGAAGCGCGCGGCGAGCGCGCTTGCCATGGCTTCGGCCGACAGCCCCGCGTCGGCAAGCCGGGCGTCGTGGATCGCGTTGGCCCAGTCCTGTGCGCGTTCGGTGCTGCTGGCCGCAGGCAGTGCGAAGGTGGTCAGCGGCAGGCGCGACAGCGCGGGCGTGGCGCGCCAGTTGGGCGGCACCAGCCACAGCACATCAAGGCCGGCGCAGAGCGCGCGCTGCAGCGCGCCGGCCAGGCGCTCGTCCGCGGCGGCGTCGCGGCCGGTGCCGGCGTTGTCGTGCAGCACCAGTGCGGCGTGCGCGAGCCGGGCGCTCAGCATCGCGGCCGTGCCAGCCAGCAGGGCGTGCGGCGCCAGGTGCAGCGCGTGGCGGCCACGGCGGGCCAGCAGGCGGCACGCCCAGCCAGCCTGGCGGTCGGGGTCGTCGCTGCGGCAGGCAATCAGCTCGCCGGGCGCGCATGGCATGGTGCCGGCATCGGCAGCGATGGGTTCGAGCCAGAGGTGGCCTGCATCGGCATGCTCATGCGCCGCGGGCGCGATGCCGAGCAGGAACTGGGCGACCGGCTGGGCCAGCGCCAGGCCCTGGCCCAGCGCGCTGCGCTGATCCCCGCTGTCGGCCAGCACAACAATGCCGGCCGCGGCCAGCGCGTCGATGCGGCTGCGTAGCGCCGCGGCGTCGTGCGGGACCACGTCGGCGCCGAGCAGCCGACGCACCAGGTCGACGGTGGCGAACTTGCGCGCGATGTCGTTGTTCAGATAGGCGTAGAGCGTCTCATAGCGCAGGTCAAGTTCGGGCGCGAGCACGATAAAGAGCAGTTCCAGGTCAGCAGGCGCCAGTGCCAGCCGCTCGCCCAGCAGTGCCAGCGGCGAGCCGGCGTTGAAATGCTCGCGCCACTGCGCGGCCTGGCGCGTCAGCGCGCCAGAGGGATCGGCGCCGCCCGGGCCGGCGTGGCTGGCCTGCTGGCGCAGCAGCGCATCGACCTGGCGATCGGAGATATAGAGGCCGCGCAGCTCGTCGAGCGACAGCTCATAGCGCGCACGCAGGCGCAGGATCTCGCGCTCGACCAGGCAGTCCAGCCACAGCCGTTCGTTGCCGAACGGATGCGCCTGCGGCCACGGTGGCGGCATCGGGGCTTGCGGGCCGCCGGCAATGAGCGGGTCGAGATTGCGGCGCATGGCTTCACTCCGTGCAGTGCAAGGCCAGCTGGCGCTGGTCCGGCCAGGCCAGGCGCAGCCGCGCCATGCCGTTCAGGCTCAGCAGCACGTGCAGGGGCGGCCGGCGCAGCACAAGGGTCCAGGCCGCGCCGCCGCCGTCGAGGCTGGCTTCGCCCCGCGGGTCGAGCACATTGGCGAACAGGTATGGCAACGTGCAGCAGGCCGCGCCGGGAATGCGGAAAGCGGTGCGTCGCAGCGCCGCCTGCGCCAGCGTGGCGAAGACCTCCTGCCAGGCCGGTGGCAGCGCCGCCAGCACCGGGCCGGCGGACAGCAGCGCAAGATCCTGGCGCAGCAGGCGCGTGAGGCGCAGCCGCAAGGCGAATGACAGCGGGGCCGATGCAGCCAGCTCCGCCGGTGCGGCATGCAGGCGGCAGGCGCTGCCGGGCTCGACCCATACTTCCGTGCGCTCCGTGCGGGCCGTGCCCGTCGGCACTCGTAGCCGTGCGGCACCGGTGAAGGCACAGCGGTGCAGCGCGGCGGCCAGGGCCAGGCCAGGCGGGCCGGGGTCCGCAGCGGCCAGCCAGTCATGCAAGGCCGCCAGGTCAAAGCCAGGGGCCACCCGCAGGAAGGTGCGCCAGAAAGGATCGCGCCACACCCGTTCGCCACGATGGCCCGCGGCGACCGCCAGCGCCAGCAGCGCAGCAAGGTCCCGTGCGCTGCCAGTGTCGGCCGGTGGCGCGGGAAGTGTGGCCGGCCAGCCGCTTGCCAGCAGGTCGTGCAGTGCCGGCAGCAGCCAGGCCAGGCCGCCGAAGGGGGCATCCAGATGGTCGGGCGTTGCTCCCGGCGCGGTGCGCGCGTGGTCGAATTGAACCTGACGTGCCTGCGCGGCCAGCTCCGCGCTGGCTGCGCGAACCGTCTGGGGCGTGGTGGCGAGCAGCAGCAGCCAGTCGGGGTCCGTGCTGGCAGTGGCCGGCGTCTTCGCGTCGATGGTGCCGTGCATTGCCATGCGGGCCAGCTCGCCGGCAGGCATGTCCTGTGGCATCGACAGCAGCGCAGCGAGCCAGCACAGCGCGCCGATCCCGGCCCGCCGCGGTGCGCTTGCGTGTGCCAGCAGCCACAGCGCCAGCAGCGGCGCATCGATGCGGCCCGGCGCGGCGTGCAGCCATGGCGTGACCGCTGGTTCCGCAAGGACCATGTCGGATGCCGAATCTTCCTGCTCGTGCCAGTGCGACAGGATGCGTATGGCTTCGCGCTCGCCCAGCATCGGCAGCAGCAAGGGCCAGGCGGCCTCGCCCAGCAGTGCCAGCGTGGCGCGTCCCGTGGCCGCGTCGTCGGTCAGCAGCGTGCGGATGGCAGCTGCGGCCGGCAGCACGCGCAGGCCGGCGAAGCGGTGGTAGAGCCAGTTGTCCCAACCGTCGCCGCGCAGCAGTTGTTCGATGAAGCACGCATGGTAGGCGGCGCGCGAGGGCAGCTGCACGGCGTCGCCGGCAGGATCGGCCAACGCGCGGGCAAAGGCCAGCGCCAGCTGGCGCGACCAGTGCTGCACGAGCCGGTCGGGCGGGCAGGCGGTATCGAGCTCGCAATCGATCTCCAGGCGCGGCAGCAGCACCACGGCCTGGTCATCCAGGCCAAGCGCGTCGAGGTGGGCGGCCAGTGCTTGCGCCAGTTGCGGCGCCAGCTGGTCGAGCGCATGGCCGAGCACGCCCGGTGCAGGATGCGAACCCGGCACGGTGTAGTCGTTGTGCCAGTGGCGGATGCGAAGCTCGGTCATGGCAGCGCTCGAATGCCGTTGGTGGACTGCAATCCGTGCTCAGCGGTCTCCCGGCGCCGGGCTGGCTGCGGGCGTAACCGGTTCATCCGCGGTTGCCAGCAGCTCCTCCAGCACCTGCGCCGCGCCGCCGATGCGCAGCAACTGCTCGCGCAGCGTGGCGGCGCGCGCCTCGGCCTCGGCCAGCAGGCGCTGGCCCGTGCCGTATTCGCTGCGCAGCGTGGCCAGGCGCGCCTGCAGCAGGCTGCGTTCGATCGGCACGGCGGCTGCAGCGGGGGTGGCGTGGTCCATGGCGGCTCCTTTCAGGCGCGGGGCCCGTAGGCGATAAAGTGGAAGTCGTTGTCGACGAAGGTGCCTTCCGATGGCGGCGTGGTGTCGCGCGCGACCAGCGTGAAGCCGCCCGTGCCGACATTGCGCACGGTGGCCACCTGGTCGTTGTTGGCCGAGTCGACCAGGCTGGCGACGATCACCGGCGTGCTGGTAAAGCCTGGCGAGAAGGTCACGCTGTAGTGGCCGCTGCTGGTGCGCGTGGCACTCCAGCCGGTCGCGGCGGAGCCGCCGCCGGCGGCGACTTGTCCGGCCACGATGCGCATCTCCGCCAGACCGCCCACCGCAAAGTAGTCGCCGTTATCGCCAAGCCGGATCGCGCCGCGCACTTCCAGCGCGCTGGCCGGCGCCGCGGTGCCAAGGCCCATGCGGCCGGCCGGGGTCACGGTCAGCTTGTCGCCGTTGCTCCACAGCCGCGCATTGCCGCCGCTGGCGTACCAGACCCAGCGCTCGCCGTTGGCGGGGTTGTTGATGAAGGCGCCGGTCTCGCGGTTCTCGAACGAGTAGCCGGCGCCGCCGCCCCCGCTGTGGATCTCGTTGCCGACCACATGCAGGGTGCGCGACGGCGTCAGCGTGCCGATGCCCACGCTGCCGCCGGACAGCGCCAGGTCGGGCGAGTTGCTGCGCGCCTGGCCGATCCAGCTCGAGAACTGCGCCGCGGCCTCGTTGCCGTTCCCGACTTGCTGGAACTGGACGCGGGGCGGATCGTCGAGGTCGCTCAGCACCAGCAGCGGCGCCAGCTGCGGGCCGTACTGGAACCAGGCCTGGCCGGCGTCCGGCGCGGCGCTGTTGCCCATCTGCAGCCACTTGCCGTTGCCAACGGCATTGCCCTGCGGCGACGGCACCTGCTGGATGTCGAGGCGTGCACCTGGCGTCAGGGTGCCGACGCCGACATTGCCGCTGGCCGCCTCGATAAACAGGTTGCTCAGCGTGGGGTCGGCCTGGGTCACATTGAGGCCGTTCTTTGCCGGCCCCATGTTGATCTGCCACGCCAGCGCGCCGCCCGTGCCTTCCAGCCCGACCAGGCCGCCGTTAGTGGCGATCGCGCGTACCGTCAGTGGCAGGGCCAGCGTCTTGTCGGTGCTGCCGATGCCGACATGGCCGTCGTGCTGGATGGCCACGCCGGCGGTGTAGCTGAAGCCGATCGCGCAAGGGTCGGTGCCGGCCGGGGTGGCGGCGCCGATGGTGAGCCGGGTCGGGCCGGCGGTGCCTTGTGGCTGGCCCAGCAGCAGCTGCAGGTCGACCCCGTCGACGGCACCGGGCGCGACGCGCTGGAGCGCGGTGACGGTGCCCTGCGCCAGGTAGTCGGTGCCGCCGGCATCGACCCACTCGGCGCGCGTGCCGTAGAAGCGCAGGTGGCCGCGTGCGCGGGTGTCGGCGTCGAGCCAGACCGGCTCGCGGAAGCGGGGCGTGTCCGGATCGGCTGCGCAGAAGATGAGGTCGCTCTCGGTGGGCTGGTCAGCCTGGCACAGTTGCTCCACTGGCGTGCCGGCGCCACGGGGGATAAAGCGCCCGCGCAGCCGCAGCAGTCCGCCGGTGCCATGCAGCGCCTCGCCGATCCAGCCCGAGTGCCGGCGGAACAGGCGCGACTGCGTGGCGCTGGCCTGCGTGGGCTTGTGCAGCACGCCGCCCTGCCACAGCACGCGCCCGACCGGGATCAGCCACAGGTTGGGATCGTCTTCGCCCGGAAAGCGCTGCGCCGGTGCGGAGCCGTCCGGCGCGACGGGCTGCTTCGGCAGTTGCGCGCCGGGGGCCTCCCGCGCATCGCTGTAGCTGTCGTCGCCCAGCGCGACGCCACTCCGGCGGGTCTCGATGGTCTTGCGCTCGCCAACCTCGACCAGGAAGGACTCGATCACGCGCGCATAGGCATCGCTGGCGCCGCACACCTCGAAGCCGGGGCGCACGCCCTGGCCGGCGGACTCGTCATAGCGGATCCACACATTGACCAGGCCGGCGGGCTGCCCGGCGAGCAGGCCGGCGTCGAGCGCGAAGGGCTCGGCGACCACGATGGCGCGGCCATAGCCGTCGGTGGCCAGTCCAGGCGTCAGGTAGGCCTCGACCGTACCTTGCGGCGAGTCCTGGTAGACCAGCTCGATGCCGGAAGCGATGCCCCAGCTGTGGCTGCCCAGCTGGTGGCGCGCCAGCAGCGTGCTGAAGTAGCGCAA
Source organism: Cupriavidus sp. UYPR2.512 (assembly GCF_000379565.1). Taxonomy (NCBI): domain Bacteria; kingdom Pseudomonadati; phylum Pseudomonadota; class Betaproteobacteria; order Burkholderiales; family Burkholderiaceae; genus Cupriavidus; species Cupriavidus sp. UYPR2.512. The sequence continues at coordinate 341,210 of NZ_KB902852.1, forward strand.
CAGCGCCTGCAGGTCTTCGGCGCCAAGGTACTGGCCTTCGAAGAAGCGCGGCCGCTCGGCAAATTCAGTGGTCATGGCGCATTCCTCCTAGCCGGGTTTGCGGCCGCTGCGCTTGGTGGCCGGCTTCGGCGCGGGCCTGGCCGCCGCCTTGAGCCGTTCGATCTCCGCTGCTTGCGCCGTGACGCTGTCGCGCAGCGCTTCCATCTCGGTCCGCAGAGCGGTCATGGCATCAGGTGTGACGGATTCGGGTGCCGTCCCGGGTGCCGCGCCGGTGAAGGCCGTGGCGCGCAGCGACAGGCCCAGTGCGGCATCCAGCAGCGGTGCGATCGCGGCCGCGGCGGCCGGCCGCATCAGCTGGTTGGCGATCACGAACTGGGGCAGGTTGGCAGTTTCCGCGGGGGACAACCGGTCCCGGCCGTTGCCGGCGCTGCCGGGCAGCATCATGCTTTCGGCCAGCGTGCTGAACTCCAGCGTCTTGCCGGTGCGCGCCAGCGCGGCGCGCAGCAGCCCGGTGGCGCTGGCAATGCGTTCGGGCTCGGCCAGCGCCGGGTTGAGCAGGTCGTTGGCGCGCTGGTAGGCGGCATTGGCCAGCTTGATGTCGGCGTTGTCGTGGTCGTCGTTGTTACCGGCCGCGGCCGCGGCCTCCGGCGCCATCCCCGCGCGCATCGCAAAGAATCCGGGCTGCGCGCCCGCCGTGGTGTCCTGCGGACGGTGTTCGGGCAGGATGCCGCCGATATCGAAGCAGCACAGCGTCTCCAGCAGCTGCCGCAGTTGCTTGCCGAAGGGCAGGATGCCCAGCCAGTATTGCAGCGCCGGGAACGTGGTGGCGAACTTGCGGTGCACGGTCCAGTTGCATACGCGCAGCACGCGGCACGACTGGGCGCTGCAGCCGCCGGCGACATGCAGCGATGCCAGCGGTACCCGCACTTCGCGCGAGGGCGGCGGGCAGGGCGGCAGCAGCGCCGAGCAGAAGCAGGAGAGCAGTGCGTCGAGCCATACGATCATCAGCAGCACCACCGCCAGGTAGATGGCGCCGGCGTTGGCGAGCGTGCCCGCGCCGGGGTAGGGGATGGCATTGAACTGCGCCATCAGGTCGCAGTTGTAGCTGCCGTGACTGGCGAAATAGCGTCGCAGTTGCATGCGCGCCGCGCTGACCCACTGGTACCACGCCTGCGCCTCGGCAGCGGTGGCGGGCACCTTGAGCACGCCGGGCAGCTTGGGCATCTGCGTGACCAATAGCTCGACGCAGCAGCGGAAGCGCTGCATCAGCTCGGCGTCCGGGTTGAAGGCCTGCTTGTTGTTGGCCGCGCCGCCGACGGTGCTGTCAGTGGTGCCAACCGGATCGGGGGCGTTTTCGGCAGGCTTGCGGTAGACCTCGAAGGCAAAGCCCTCGCAGATCACGGTGGGCTCGCACTGCACCGGGGCGCCGCGTGGCTTGGCCAGCGTGGCACCGTTGCAGCCGCACTTCATGCCGCCGCAGGCTCCGCCGCAGCCGCACTTGCCGCCATTGCCGCCGCAGGCGCAGCTATTGGCGGTGCAGTCCGGGGCCGGGCGCAGCGGCTTGACCCCGCGTGCCGGCGCTTCGGCATAGCGGATCGCCAGGATCCACTCCTCCTCGCTGGCGTCGCAGTGCTGAGGCGAAGGATGCTGCATCGGCTCGCACTGCTGCCACCTGTGCTCGGCGTCCTTGCAGCGGCGGATCAGCTCGCACACGTCGACACTGACCGCTTCGCACACCACGATGTCGTCGCCGCAGGGACTGAGCGCATAGCCGCAGCCGACCGCGACACCGTTGCCGCACGGATTGCAGGTGACTTCCAGGCCGTTGACCACGCCCCAGCCGTGCAACTGCCGGTTGTGCAGGCGGTGCTTGCCGCGGATATAGCCGTCGAGCCGGTTGAGGTCGTCAGCGGTGAGCACCTGGCCGGCGAAGAAGCGTGGCCGGCACAGGCATTCCAGCATGCCGCAGGTGCTGCAGACGCAGGGTTCGGGCGGGCAGGCGGTGGGGCTCTGGCCCTGGCGCCTGCGATAGAGGTCGTTCACGGTGTTCATCGCCTGGTGCTCCCTATCCTCGTACTACGGTGAACCAGCTCTCGAAGGTGCCGCCCTCGATGCCGTCGCCACTGACGCGGTCGTCCTGCGGCTGCAGCCACTCCGGCACCTTGCCAGGCTGCGGCGGATTGGGCGGCGAGGGCGGGATCAGCTTGGGGATGTGGTCGGCGTCGAGCGCGCGCAACTGCTTGGTGTCGTGGTGCAGTCCGCGGATAAAGTCGCCGTTGAGCAGCAGCCGCAGCTTGACCGGCTTGCCTTGCAGCGTCTCGAACACCTTGGGCAGGATCTGCTGGCCGATACGCACGGCGGTGGACATGCCATCGGCATCGATGCCCGGATCGAACTGTGCCTGTGCGTCGCAGTCGCGCTCCAGCTGGCCGGGCTCCAGGTCGTCGGGCGACAGCGGCAGGTCGCACCAGCAGCGCAGCGGCAGGTCGGTATCGCCCAGGCGCTCGTCGTGTTGCACCTGCAGGTGGATCGAATCGGCATGCAGGTCGGCCGCTACCACCGGCGCATCGAACGCCACCACCAGGCCGCGCGCGATGGCGTCGAAGGGCACGCGCTCGGCATGCCTCCAGTTGATGTCGCAGATATGGGGCAGGGCCCAGTCCAGGCCGTCGCCGGGGATACCCGGCTCGCCCTGCTGGCCGGGGTCGCCTTTGTCCCCTTTGTCCCCCTTGTCCCCTTTGTCGCCCTTATCGCCTTTATCACCCTTCTCCCCTTGCTCGCCCTGTTGCCCGGGCAGGCCAGGATCGCCCTGTTCGCCCTTGGCGCTGGTGCCGCCGCAGCAATGCTCAAGCAGGCAGCGCACCGCCAGCGCCAGGTCGCTGACGCTGGGTACGGTGGCGCGCCAGGTCAGCATGTCGATGCGGGCGATGTTCGCGGCGGCGTCGGCAAGCGGGTCGGTGGGCGGTTCGGCCGGGTCTTCCAGCTTGCGCTGCGGACGGTATTGCGTGATCGTGGCCAGCGTCACGCAGTCCGGCGACGGGCAGGCGGGGCACGGATGCGGGTCGAGAAAGTCTTCGCAATGGGTGGCTTCGATGGCCGCGATGGCGGCGCCGTCGTCGTAGACCGCCCACAGCCGCGCGCCGGTGAGCGCCAGCGCGTCGCCGCCCGGGCCGATCTCGAGCGCGTTGGACAGCAGCGCCGGCTGGCCCTGCTGCATGCGGCGCAAGTCCACTGCGACGATGCTGCTGTTGCCGGTGGCGGGTTGCATCAGCACGTAGCCGAAGCGGCCGGCGGGTTCGGCCACCAGCGCCACCGGCGGCGCCGGCAGCGCGTCCTGGTGCAGCAGCGTGCCGTCCGGCCTGGATAACGTGATGCGCTGGGCGCCCTGGTCGGTCCAGGCGAGCAGGTCGAGGGCATCGGTCTTTACCGCCGCCAGTGCGCTGACGTTGGTGCCGGACAGGCCGGGCGCAGCCGGTGTCAGCGCTGCCGCTGTCAGGTCCACCGACTGCATGGCGCCGTTGGCCTGCGCCAGATACAGCGTCTTGCCGTCGCTGCCCAACGCCCATGCGGTCGCGGCAAAACCGCTCAGCGTCGCGTCGAGCACGGCCGTCAGCGTGGCGGGCGCGACATCGACGGTAAACAGCAGGCTGTCGCCTCCGCTGACCACCAGCGCTGCCACGCGGTTGGCGCCGATGGTCATCATCCACCCGCGCGTGGCGCCTGCAGTCCCTGCCAGATCGAGGGCCGCGTCTTCCGGGCCGGCAAACGCGCCAGCTGAAGCCGTATCGAGCAGCGCCAGCCGCGCCGGGTCGGCCGCGCTCGCGCCGGCCACCAGTGCCACCAGCTGCGTGCCGTCGCCGTTCCCGGCAATGCCGAAGACCGCGGTGGTGAAGTTGTGCGTGGCGATATAGGCCTGGTTCGACAGCCACAACTGCTGCACGGTGCCACCTCCGCCGGCCAGGTCCGCCGCCAGATAGGCGCGCTGGCTGGCCTCTTGCAGCGCCACCGCGCGCGCGCCGTCCAGCGTGACGCTGGCCTGCCACGTCAGCGTGGGCGGCCGGGGCTGCGCGGGTGGCACCGCGGGCAGTTCCGGATCAACCAGCACGTCGAATTCATAGCTCTCCAGGATGCGGTTGGGCGCGCAGCGGTTATCGTCGCAACCGCATTCGTCGTACAGCACCGGCACTTCCTCGGTGGGGCACTCGCGGTAGCGGATGCACAGCAGCAGCAGATGGTCTTTGCCGTCGGGATCTTCGACCAGTGCGCGCACCGCCGGGAAGCAGGTGATGTCAAGGGTGTCCGCGTCGATCACGAGGATCTCGTTGCCGCAACAGTCGAGCGCCGCGCCCGGCTTCACCACCAGGTAGCGGTCGCGGCAGGCGGGGTTCTGGTGCGCCACCACCTCCAGCCCGCAGATCACGCCGGTGCCATGCAGCCGCGCGTGGTGGCGCCGGAACTTGTCCACCACATAGGCCTGCTCGACATCGAAGTCCGGCACGTCCATCAGCTTGCCGAAGAAGTAGTGGTTGCGCAGCGGGGTCTGCACCTCGCAGCTCAGGCAGGGTTCGTCGCAGCAGCCAGTGGGGGTATGCATTGCGTTGCCCATGGTTGAAACCTCTCGTCGTTCGTCCGCTGTTGTGGCCCACTACGGCAGCCGCTACTGCATGGTGGTGTCCATGCCCACGCGCCGCGTGCCCACGCGCAAGGCGCGCGCGCCGCCGTCGCGGTCGGCGCTGCCCAGCACGGTCGCGCGCCCGAGTTTCATCGCATCCAGCGTGACCGGCGCGGCACGGTAGCCGATCACGGCATCCAGCCCCAGCATGGCCTGCACGCCGATACGGAAGCGCGGCTCCACCGGCACCAGCGTGGCCTGCACATGCGCTGGCACGTCTGCCTTGAGCAGCTGCGCCAGCGCGCGTGCCAGCGCGGGTTCCCGCACGCAGGCCGCGGGCACGAATACCGACAGCTTGTGCGCATAGACATGGAAGGGATCGCGCCACGGGTCCTGCGCGGTCTTGAGCTGGGTCACGCCGATGCGCGCGCTCTCGTCGGGGCTGGCGGCGCCATGCCGGCCAGCATGGGACGCGCCGACGCAGGGCTCGCAGTCATCGGCGCCGGCACCGGCCGGCAGCGGGCAACCCGGCATTGCCGCGGGCGGCGCGCCCGTGCCCAGCCGGCCGCGGTTGACGATGCGCTCGCCCCACAGGCGCGCGTTGTCGGACAGCCGGCCGAACCCCAGGAACAGCCAGCGCCGCAGGAGGTAGTGCTCCAGCAGCAGGCGCGGCGGGCGCCAGCGGAAGCGCGCGGGAATGTCGGTGGCGCACGGCACGCAGGCCGCCGCGTCGGCGGCATAGCCGCACCAGCGCTGCAGGCCAAGGAACAGGTAAAGCGTATGCGTCAGCCCGCGCGGCGTGCCGCGCCAGGCAAACGCGCGCGCCGCATGCTTGATGAATGCACGCTGGCGTGCCAGCGGCAGGGCGGACAGGCCGTTGCCCAGCCCGAGCCAGCCGGCCAGGAAGCCGAGAAAGTCCTGGCGCCCGCCGGCAGGGGCCGAGAGCGGGTCGAACAGCCGCGCCTGCCGGTCGATCTGCTGCTCGATGTCGCGGAACTGGCGGTCGAACAGCGCCAGCCAGCGGTCGGTGAATTCGGCGCTGACCGGCTCGGCCCCGAACATCGCCGGCAGGTAGCGGCGCCAGCTGATACGCGGAAAATCAAGCGCCAGGCACGCCAGCGATGGCGTGCCGCTGCCGTTGCCATCCAGCCGCAGGCGCAGCCACAGGTAGCGGCCGGGCCGGGCCTGCAGCATGTAGTCGATGCCGTCGAAGGCGCTGCTGCCGTCGGGCTCGGGATGCAGTGCCAGCGCGGCCTGCCAGTCGCCGCTTTCGAACAGGCCGGATGGCGGCAGCTCGGTTTCCGCCGTGAGCACGTCGATGGCGAGCCGCGTGTGCGCGGGCAGGCTGGCGCCGAGCACGATGCGGTCCCATACGCATTCCGAGATGCCGCTGTCGAGCGCCTGCGAGTACCAGGTGCCGGTAGCCGGCCAGGCATCGGGCGGATCGTCAGGTGGCGTGTCCAGCAGGTTGCCGGACGGGTCGAACACGCACGGTGCGGCGCACGGCGGGCTGCACAGCGCGGACAGGTCGACCGAGCCATCGGCATGGACCGTCAGCGGCAGTGGCGCGAAGGCGTCGGCGAGGTCGGCCGGGCGCAGTGGCGCATCGAGCCGTCGGCGCGTAGACGGATCGTAGTACACGATGGCCGCGGCCCCATCTCCGGCGACCAGCAGCCTGCCGTCGCAGGTAGCGGCAAGCGCGGCGACGGCACCGAAACCGTGATGCCGCTCCACTACGCAACCTGTCGGGGAGAAGCGCAGCAGCAGGCCATTGATGCGGTCGCCGACCCAGATATCGCCGTTGGGCGCCACCGCCAGCGCAGCCGGTTGCCAGTCATCGAGCCCGCTGCCGGCGTCGCACGGCGGGGTGGACAGCGGCGCGCGCCAGACGCCGCGGGCGGCGCCAGTGGCGGCGTTGAGCACGATCACGCGGCGCCCGGCCGGATCGGCCAGGTAGAGGCGTCCGCAGCTGGCGGCCAGCGCGGCAGGGCCCGAGGGCAGGCGCGGATCCTGCGCGCGCAGGCAGAAGCTGGCAGCGAACACGCAGGCACAGGGGTCAAAGCGCAACAGGCGGCGATTCTTTGCATCGAACAGCAGCAATGCCTGCTGGCAGGGTCCGAGCGAAGCGAGCGCCATGTGCCGCGGCAGCACCAGCCCGCCGAAGCTGCCGCTGGCTTCCAGCAGCGTGCGGCCCGAGCCGGGCAGCGGCAGCAGCGTCAGCGCGCCGCATTCCCCCAGCGGGCCGATGGTGGCAGCGGGGACGGCTGGCGGTTTGCCGGGCAGCACGCGCCAGCCGAGCTGGCCGTTGAGCACCAGGGTCAGGGGATCGTGCGGGGGCCGCGGCACCGGCGGCAGGTAGGCCGCATGAGAGGCCGCATGAGAGGCCGGCCCGGCGTCCGGCAGACGGGCGGGCAGGGTACAGGGCTGGGGCTGGCTCATGCGTCCACCTCTCTGGTCTCGTAGCGCACGCTGAGCGCCAGGGAATCATCGGCCAGCCGCAGCAGGGCGCCGCCGCCGACCGGGACATTGGTGCAGGCCGGGTAGTCGGTGTCGTCGAGGCGGAACAGCAGGTCGTCGACGCTGACCACGCCGGGCAGCAGCAGCCGCTGCACCACGCGCGAATAGTGGATGTCCCCGCCGAACGGCCAGCCGCTGCCGTTGGCGTCAGGCTTGCTGTCCTCCCCGCCGGCCAGCGGATGGAAGTAGCGCCGCAGCGCCAGCAGCGCGGCCTGCCTGACCACGGCCAGGTCGGCATCGCCGGCCACGGTGAGCGTTGCGCAAAGCCTGAGCAGCCGGTAGGTGGGCGCCAGCACATAGAGTTCGGTGGTGGCAAGACGGCGCTGGTCCAGTTGCGCACAGACTTCGCGCAGCAGGCCCTCGGTCGGCTGCGGCGCGGGGTCGTCCAGCGGCCGCTGCGGGTCGCTGGCCTCGGAGACCACCACCACGCTGACCACGCCCGGCACCTCGACGTTGGGGAAGGCGGGATGGAACAGCGGCAGCGCCCGCGCGCGCGCCACGCCGCCGACCCGCCGCGCATGCAGCTCGAAGTCGTCGCGCGTCACGGCGCGCTCATGGCTCTTCAGCGTAGCCGCGGCGCGTTCGCGCGCGGCCTCAAGGGTCTCTTCATCGCCACCGCCGAAGGCCGGGAACAAATTGCCCACACCCTCGGTATCAATGCCCGGCAGGCTGCCGCGCAATGTCGCGATCAGGCCGGCGCCGACATTGCCGTGCGCGCCGCCGCCCACGCGGTAACGCCGCGCGACGATATTGGCGGGCCGGTTCGGGTTGGCTACCGGAATGCGGCCGCCGATGCCGTGGAAACGGATCTCGCCGGTGGTGCGGTTGAGCACGTAGTGCGCATCGTCCGGCCCCGAGGCCAGGAAGTCTGCCACCTCCTGCCATGACTGCAGCCCGTCGCCTTCATCGACTTCCAGCGCCAGGCTGCCGGCCAGCACCGGGTGCTGGGCAAGCTGGAACACCTGGTCGGGCATGCCGGTGCTGCGCCCGACGATCTCCGCATCGACCGACTGCGCGGCGATCGCGGGCACGGTATTGGTACGAACCGCCAGCAGCCGCGGCGGGCGCTGGTAGGCACCGCCGGCCAGACGCGCGCGCAGCCAGTAGCGCGGCGCGGCCACCTTGCCCAGCACCGCGCGTTGCGGGCCGTGGCGCGGCGCGGCGCCGAGCAGCACATGGCCGCTGCGGGTAAAGGCGGCGGTGTCGTCGCGCAGCGTGTCGAGCGGGTACCAGTCCTTGCCGTTCCAGTATTCCCAGGCCAGCGTGGCAGGCGGCGCGGTGGCTAGCGGGCTGTCGACATAAAGCGGTGCGCGTGCGTCGCGCCGGGCAACCCACACCGCCAGGTCGACCGCCACGCTCGGGAAGTCCAGCGCCGAATCGAAGCCCAACATCAATGCGTTGCCCACGCGCACCGCCGGCCCGAAGGCGAGGAAGCCGGCCTGCACTTCGGCATTGGCAGCACTGACGTCGGTGGCCTGCAGGCCCTGGTCGACCTGCACCTTGTCGAGCCTGGCGCTGAGCGCAATCAGTGCCTTCTCTGTCTCGAATACCACTGGCCGCTCTTCGCCCGGCACCTCGGCCGCCACCTGCGTGTGCAGCGGCACCATCAGCGTTGGCTCGGCGTAGGTCGCCTGCACCGGGAAGCTCAGCTCGGCACGCGCCGGGCGCGCCGGCAACAGTTCGATGCCGATCAGCTCCAGGAATTTCAGGTAGTTCAGCTTGGGCACCCGTCCCAGCCGTGCGATCAGCAGGTCGCTCATCCAGGCCATCAGCTGCACCACGGCCATGCCCGGCTCGTTGTCGTTGACGTCGTTCCACTCCGGCGTGTAGCGCGGGATGCGCGCGCGCGCCTCGGCCACCAGCTCCGCGTAGCGCCTGTCGTCGATCACCGGGTATTCGTTCCTGAGCGGCATGATCCTGACCCTACACGTAGGATTCGTTGATATAGAACGGGTACACCAGGTTGGCCAGCGCGTTGTTGGCGCGGATACGGTAGTCGATGCGGATCAGCAGCAGGCTGGGTTGCGCAGGGTCGAAATCGGCCGTCACGGCCAGTACGTCGATGCGCGCTTCCCACATGGCCAGCGCTTCGCGCACCGCGTCCACTGCCTCGGTTCGCGTGGTGGGATCGTTGGGTGCAAACAGCAGGTCGTGGATGGCGCAGCCGAACGCGGGCAGCATCACGCGCTCGCCCAGCCGCGTGCCCAGGATCAGGTAGATCGATTCTTCGATGCGCTGCCCGGCCCGCGCCAGCGCCATCTTGCCGCGCGGCGTGACGGAAAGCGGGAAGGCAAGGCCGGTGCCGAGGAATTCGGGTTTCATCTCAGCCTCCCAGGGCATCGGCCACCAGTTGCAGCGCCTTGGCCAGTTCGTCGAGGGTGCTCACTACGTTCTGCAGGCTCTCGATGTCTTCGGCCGAGCCGATGGCCGGCGTCTTGATGGGGTCCACGCCGGCGATGCCCATGAAGGGCTCGGCCAGCGCCAGCAGCACCAGCACCGGGTCGATCGCCGACATCATGTGCTGGGCCGAGGCATTGGCATTGGCCTGCGCGCATTCCAGCGCCGCCATCAGCTCGCTGTTGCCCTCGGCCTGTGCCGACGAGATCTGCAGTGCCAGGCCGCCCATCACCGCCAGGATGCTCTTGAGCTGGCCGACGATGCACCTGAGCAGCTTGATGATCAGCAGCAGAACGTCGCGCACGAAGGGGATCATCACCGCGGGCGTCGGCACGGCCAGGCAGGGCAGCACCGCCTCGGCCGCCTGCAGGAACTCCGGCACCACCTTGATCAGCGTGGGCGGGTCGGGCGGGCCGAGCGCCTTGACCACGTCGATCAGCGGCTTGATCAGCTTGAGCACCTTGACCAGGCACTCGATGCTCGCCATCACCGGCGCCAGCTGCAGCACCAGCGAGAAGTTCAGCGAGCAGTCGTCCGGAATGCCCTTGGTGATGTCGACGATGCCCTTGAGCGTGCCGCCGGTGGGCAGCTGGATCTGCGCCTTGCCGGGTTTTGGCAACGGGATGCAGATCGGTTTCTGCAGCGCCTTCTGCAGGGATTCGGGCAGCGGTACTTCGATCGGGACGTCCATGCTTGCCTCGCCGTGTCGTGTGCGTCGGATGTGCCGGCTGCTGCGCCAGCCTTCAGATCGGTCCGCCGGTGGGCCGCACCAGCCGGTCGTTGATGGTCACGCTGCCAACCGCGTTGATCGCCAGCGCGCCGCGCGTGTTGATGCTGATATGCGTATTGGTCATCACCACGGTATTGCCGTGCGCGTCCTCAATGATCAGCGCCCCCTTGTTGCCGGCAACCGGCGTCGAGTCGACCATGCGCAGCGCATGCCCGTTGCGTGAGCGGATCATGCGCTGGCGCTCGTCGGGCGACGGCGGGCGCTGCCGCGGGTTCCACAGGAAGCCGATCACGTAGGGGTGGTCCCACATGCCCTGGTCGAAAGCGAGGATCACTTCGTCGTCGACCTCGGGCATGAAGAAGGCGCCGCGGTCGCCGCCGGCCATCGGCGCGGCCACTGGCACCCAGCGCTGCTCAGGGCCTGAGAGCCAGGGGTAGCTGACCTGGATGCGGCCCAGGCGCTCAGGGTCGCGCACGGCGATCACCTTGCCGATGACGATGCCTGCGCTGCGTTCGCTGCGGTTCATGGCGTGCCTCCGGGCGGTAGCTGCAGGCCGGTGTCCGGGTCTTCCCGGCGCGCAGTGAAGCGGGTGACGTAGCCGCTGGCATTGATTGTGTGCGTGGTCTCAGTGACGAAGTACTCGCCCGACAGGCGCGCGCCGATGCCCTGGATGCTGACGTGAGAGCCGGCGCGCAGCCGCGGCAGCCCGACCACGGTGGCCTGGACCTTGACCAGCTCCTGTGCGTGGCCCGTGAGGATGTCGAGCGCGAGTTGCCGCGCCTCGGTGCGGGTCGAAACCGGGCGTGTCACCACGCGTTCCTCGCGCGGGTCGCACTGCCTGACGATTTCCAGCAGGCGCGGGTTGCGTCGCAGGAAGCGCGGGTCTTCCAGGTCAGCGGTTTCCTCGATCGCGCGCTGGCTGGCGCGGTCCCAGCCGCGCACCGTCACCTTCTTGACCTGGTTGGCTGTGGTCAGTGTTGCCTTCAGGTCCACCAGGCCGGCGCCCCAGTCGAGCCGGTAGGGCGTCGGGCCGCCCTTGGTGGATGGGCCGAAGTAAAGCCGGTCGCTGCCGTCGGCCGGGTCTTGCTCGATCGTCACGACGTAGCCACGGATGCGCGCGCGCCGCCACAGGAAGTCAATGTCGTACTCGTTCTTCTGGCCGACGAAGACCAGCTGCGGCTCTTGCTCCGGGTCGGTGCGGATCGGCATCGGGATGCGGCGCGCGTCCTGGCCGCTGTTGCGCCAGTCCGGGTCGGTAAGGCCCTCGAAGCTCCTGGCGATGGCGCTGTCGGTGGTGGCGTGCCAGTTGCCGTCGTAGCGCTTGCGGCGCAGCCGGTGCAGGCGGTTCAGCCCGCGCACCGCCAGCGTATGCGGGCCGCCGGTCGAAAAGGTCGGCTCCATGGTGGTGAAGTTGCCGGTCAGCATCTCCACCAGCTCGCTGCCGTAGCCCATCTTGATGCGGACCACCTTGGAGCAGGGCTCGAACAGCGTCTCCAGCTCATGCAGGGTGGCATCGGCTGCGGTCTTGCTGTCGTCCGAGCCAATGTACTTGTAGCGGCGCCGCGCCGGATCCCAGTTGCCGACGGTCAGTTCGAAGCCGTCGATCTGGTCGATGTTGTCGCGATAGGTGATGTCGACAATGTCCCGCAGCACGCTGTTCTCCGGCCTGGCGCCGTCGACGGTCAGCTCGAAGCGCGGTACGCGGAAACCCCCGATTTCGGCGCGGGCCGATTCGCGTGCGAGGGTCAGGTATTCGTCGGCGTCCACGGCGGCAGCTCGAAATGGTGGCTAGCGGATCGACGGCACGGTCAGCCGCAACCCCGCCGCGAGCCGGCGCGGGTCTTCGATGCCGTTCTCGTCGGCGATGGCGCGCCACTCGCCGGCGCGCTCGTAGTAGTCGCCGGCGACGGCGCTGAGTGTCTCGCCCCGCTGCAGCACATGGGCGTGGCTGCGGTCGGGCGAGCTCGGGTTCTGCTTGCCGAGCTGCTGTTCGATCGGCCGCCACTCGCGCAGCACCAGGTTGACCGTGGCGCGCAGCGGGATGCCCTCGGGGCTGAACAGCGTGAAGCGGCTGCGCACGCTCTCGGCCACGCCGGTGAAGCTGGTGCGCCGCTGGCTGCCGCCCCATGCCTTGCCGACCTCGTTGCCGGGAAACTGGTCGTTCCAGATAAATGTGACGATGGGCGGCGCGTGCAGCGTGGGGATCATCTTGACGAGCTGGTAGTACTTGTCGGTTTCCTTTGTTACTGACTGCGCGCCGATGCCCATGCCCTTGTCGGTGCTGTCGCAGAACAGCTCCAGCGTCAGCTTTTCGGCATTGCCGCGCACGAACTGCTGCAGCGGTGCATCCAGGCCCGGGATGCCGATCTCGGCCATCTGCACCTGCTTGTCGAACTGCAGTTCGGTCGGGTTGAACTGAACCGGATAGGTGATGGTGTTGGCGGGCTTGGGGCCTACCTGCACCCTGAACTTGCCCTTGGCGGGTATGGTCATGGCTTGCTCCGTCAGTCGCCGCTGCGCCCATCGGATCCGGTTTCGCCTTCCATCCAGTCCAGGTAGCCGTTGCGGGTGGAGGTCTCGCTGGCTACCTGGCGCTGGTGGGCCAGCATTTGCTGCACCGCCGGCAGGATCGCGGCAACGATGCTGCGCACGGTCTGCTCGGACAGGCCGCCGGCGCCGTCGACGATGCGCACGCGGCTGACCACGCTTTCGATGATGACGTCGCTCAAAACAGGCTCCCGATGGCTTCGGCGGCCTCGCCGATGGCGCCGGCCAGCGCTGCTGCGCCGCCCAGCTGGTAGAGGCCCTCGTGGGTGATGGTGACGGCTTCGACCGCCACCGCGCTTTGCTGGGCATTGAGCTGCGGCCCGCTGTACTTGGTCGGCAGGCCGCGGCGGAAGCCCCACACCGTGTGCGGCTTGTGGCGGGCGTCGCATAGCGTGATCAGCCCGTCCTTGCGCTTGCCGGCCCCCGCCGTGAAGGCATAGAACCAGTCGAACAGCTCGGTGCTCCTGGTCACGCCGTGGCGCAGCACGATCTCGGTATTGCGGATGCGCTTGGGGAACTTGAGCACGGTGCCGTTGAGCCCGCCTTCCATGTAGTCATCGGTTTCCATCGACATCTCCAGCCCGCTGCATTCGCTGAAGCCGGCCACCGGCGCCGGCATCAGCGGCGACAGTGCAATCCGCGTCACGGCCGAGCCGGTGGACGCGGTGGAGTCATACAGGGTGACCAGGAAATTGAAACCGAGCAGCGGGTCCCGGCGCGTGGCGAGGCTCATGCGAACTCCTTGCGTTCGAACAGCGAAAACACCGGCAGGTTGTCCTGGCGGCCCACGCGCAGCACGATGAATTCGGCCGGCGCCACCGGCGCGATGCCCACCAGTGCGATCAGCTGGCCATGCTCGCGCGCATCGGCACCAGTCGAATCTTCGTCACAGCGCACGAAGAACGATTCCGCCGCGGTGGCGCCGGCAAAGGCGCCACGCTGCCAGAACAGCGTCAGGATGGCGATCAGCGTGGAGGCGACGGCGGCGCGCGTGGGCGCGTCATTGGGCTCGAACACGGCCCAGCGCAGCGCGATGTCGCATGCACGCTTGAGCGCGATCAGCATGCGCACCGTGCTGACATAGCGCCATTCGGGCTCGTCGCTGATGGTGCGCGCGCCCAGCAGCACCGGCGCGCGGCCGAATTCGGCGCGCAGCACGTCGACACCGGCATGGTTGAGCTCGCCGTGCTGGGCATCATTGACCGCGCTGCGCACGTCGGCCACCCCCTGCACGGGCACATTGGCCGGGGCGCGCATCACACCCAGCGTCAGGTCGGTATTGGCGATGGCGCCGGCAACGTGGCCGCAGGCGGGCACCACCCTGACGCCGGCCACGCTGCCGGCAACCGGCGGCGCGGCGCCGTCGTCCTCGGCCACTGCCAGCCATGGCGCGTACAACGCGGCGGCGCGGGCAGGCTGCTGCCCGACCAGCATGCGCCGCCATTCGATCAGCGCGCGGATGCCGCGGCAGCGCCTGGTGGCGCGCTCGAACGGCGCGGACAGCACGGCAAAGCGATCGCCGCGCGCCTCGCAGTCGGCGATCAGCGCCGTCTGCACGCGCAGGATGTCGGCCTCGGCAAAGACCGGCGGCAGTTCGATGGTGGCGAGGGGCTGGTGCATCCAGCGCGGCGGCGCGGGCGACGGACAGGGACTGCAGGGATTGACGCTGTCCGGCGGCAGTGGCTCATAGCGGGGATCCGGCTGCGGGCGGATCAGGATGTCGGGGGCGGCCACCAGGGAGATCTCGTCGATCTCCGCCAGCGCCCGCAGGCCGCGGGCCTTGCGCAGGCGGGCAAAGTCGCTGTCGCGCGGCGAAAACGGCTCGCCGAGGAAGTCGCTTGCCGTGAGCGCGGCGAGTCCATCGGCGCCCTGCGCGAGCGGCAGTCGCCGGACTGGCATTGCCGCCAGCGGCAGCGGCGGCAGCTGCGGGGAAAGCGGGGCGATCTCGACCAGTCCCGGTGGCACGGGCAGGGCACCGGGGTTCACCGGCGGCACACGCAGCAGCTCGGCACCGTTGCGGTAGGGCGGCGCCAGCACGGTGCCGAAGTAGCGCGGGTGTTGCGGCGACGGATGCAGGTCGCGGTATTGCGCGGCGAAGGCGTCGCGCCTCCAGACGTCCAGCGCATACGCGACGCGTTCCACGGCAAGCGGCTGGGCGGGGTCCAGCGCGTTCCAGGCCATCTGGTCGGCGCTGCGCTGGCGTGGGTCTGGATGGACCCAGGAGAGCGTGCCGGCGGCGGCATCGACCTGTACCAGCACGCGATGCGCACTCGCCGCTGGCTGGGCCAGCCGCACCAGTTCGCCCGGCGCGAATCCGGCCACGGCCTCCAGCCGGGCGCCGCTAGCATCGGCGGACAACGCGCGCTGCGTCAGCGGCCGCTCGCGGCGCCAGGCCACGCTGAGTTCGTTGCCCCAGGTGCCGGGCGAGGTGGCCGACAGCCGCCAGCGCGGCACGCCGGCGATATCCGCCAGCAGCACGCAGGCGCTGCGCGCGCCGCCGCCGGGAGCGTCATCGCCATCGCCAAACTGCCGCGCCGCCACACGTACCACCCAGCAGCGCATGCCGCCGTTATCGAAGAAGCCGCGCACCGCCCACGCCAGGTAGGCACTGCCGAATGGCCGCCCGAAATGCGCCTGGAACTGCCGCCACGACTCCACCGCCACCGGCGTGTCGAGCGGGCCGCGTTCGGCCAGTCCGATGAACGCGGCGATGTCGGTGCGCAGCACCACCGGCTCGGTGCCGGCGGCGTCGGTCCGTTCGATGGTGACGGCGGGCATGCCGTGGTGCATGACGGTCTCCGGCTCTCGTTGGCGTGGCGCTCAGGGTGCGGTGCTGATGATCTCGATGGTCAGGCCTTCGTGGTGCAGTTCCATGCTTTCCACGGCCACCTGGTTGCCGGTGGCGGTCAGGCTGGGCCCTTCGATCTTGTTGATCCACGCGTTGACGAAGTTCCAGCTCAGCACGTCGCGGTGCGCCTCGTTCATCAGGATCACGCTGCCGTTGCGGCGCTCGTTGGCACCGTCGGCGATATGGCGGTACCACAGCCACAGCGTGTCATCCTGCACGTAGCCGCGCTTGAACATCAGCGGGGTGTACTTGCGCAGGCCCTGCAGCTTGCGCACGTTGTTGGTCGGATCCTTGCCTTCGCGATAGTCGATCGCATCGCCGTCGGCGGTGAGGCCGCTGACCTCGCTGAACGAGGCTACGACCAGCCCGTCGAGTTCAACGCGGAAATTGAAGACCGGGAAGGGATCGATGCGGATGTCGGTGGCAGCCATGGCTTCGCTCCTCAGCTTTCGGCGTCGGCCGTCCACAGGCCGATGCGGATGATCACGTACTCGGCAGGCTTGACCGGCGCTACCCCGATCACCACGATCAGGCGCCCGTTGTCGATGTCGTCGCGGGTCATGGTGGTGCGGTCGCACTTGACGAAGAAGCCCTGCTCGGGCGTGGTGCCTTCCAGCGCGCCGTTGCGCCACACCGTGGTGAGGAAGTTGGTGATGCTGCGCCGCACGCGCGCCCACAGCTCCTCGGCATTGGGCTCGAACACCACCCACTGCATGCCCCGGTCGATCGAGTCTTCCAGGAAGATCAGCAGGCGGCGCACGTTCAGGTACTTGAACTCATTCTCCGAGGTGATGCAGCGCGCGCCCCACACCCGCAGGCCGCGGTTGTTGGGGCGGAAATCGCGCACCACATTGATATTGACCGGATACGGGTTGAGGATGTCCTGCTCGCCCTTGCTGAAGTAGCGCGTCAGGCCGGTGATGCCGCGCACCACTTCATTGGCCGGCGCCTTGTGCACCCCGCGCTCGTTGTCGACCCGGGCATAGATGCCGAGCATGTGGCCGGACGGGGGAATCGGCACCTGCCGCAGGTTGGCCAGGCTTTGCGGGAACGGGTCGGGAATGGTCAGCCACGGGTGGTAGACCGCGGCATAGCGCGAGTCGTAGCGGCTGCGCAGGTCCTGCACGTCGGCCAGCGTATCGTTGTCGGGCGGTGGGCCGTCGAGCACCACGAAGCGGTAGCGCATGGCCTCGCACTGGTCGATGAGCGCCTGCTGCAGGGCCGCCGTGGTCTGGCCGGGGATCGCGACCAGCGAGATGTTCTGCGGGTTCTTCAGCGCCTGCAGGCCGGTGCGCAGGTCCGGCTCATTGCTGTCGGCGCCGGCGTACATCGGGTCGCCCATCAGCGAGACCGCATCGCTGCCGCCGGACAATGGCAGGCGCGCCGGACGTACCAGGCCGGAGGGCAGCACGTCCAGCAACGCCTCGGGCCCGAGCCGGATCGCGGTGCGGTTGGCCATCACCGGCTCCAGGTCGAGCACGCGGATATAGTGCGACGCCCCTTCGGAGCGGCGGTCCCAGCGCCGCAGCGGATTGCCGGCATCGTCGGTCGGCGATCCTGGCGTGAAGGTGACGCCGATCACGCGCTCGAAATAGCGGCTGTGGCGCGGGTCCATCGACAGCTGGCGGAAGCTTTCCTGGTCCAGCAGGTTGTCGCTGCGCGTGGGCACTGCGGGGTCGGGGCGCTGGCGCAGCAGCACCGTCAGGCTCCATTCGCGCGAGCGCACGCGCGCGTTGAGGCCCGCCATCAGCGCATTGTTGACCGCGTTCATGTGCGCGGCCTGCAGCCCGGGCGGATCGAGCAGCACCAGCCGGCTGGCGCGGTCGAGCGCGCGCGCCTTCAGCAGCGGCGCGCCGGCCACAGGCGAGCCGTCGGGCTCGAGCAGCTCCAGGATGCTGCCGGGCTCGATGCCGGTCAGCGTGGCCAGTTGCAGCGACGAGAACATGCCTGGCCCGGGCGGCGGGTTGGCGGCCAGCACATTGGCATTGGCTGCCAGGCTGCTGGCCTCGTCAGCGGCGGCGATCATCAGGCGGTCGCCCCAGGCGCCGGCGTCCAGCGCCTGCACCACGAACAGTGGATTGCGTTCCACCACCACCGCGCCCGCGGCGTGGCTGAAGCCGAGGCGGTCGTCGAGCTCGAGCTCCAGCGGGCTGGCATTGGCCGCGGCGCCGTCGAGGCGGTGGAAATAGGCGACGCCATCCGAAGTGGTGAAGCGGACCACTTCCGGCAGCACCGCGCCATAGGTCGTGCCATCGCCCACCAGCAACTGTTCGCTGCCGGCGGTGGGCGACAACACCAGGGTGGCCGGCTGGCGCGTGGTGTCGACGGCCACTTCCTGGCGCACGACCTCCACGCCGCTGGCATGGCCCGCGCTCAGCGGATGCGCGAGCTGGACCACGCCGGCGTCGGGCGAGACGCCGCGTTCACCCAGCACGCGCGCGATGGTGACGTATTCCTCGTCCGGCGATACGCCGATGCGCAGCACGTCGCCGGCATCGAGTCCGAGGCGGTTGTCCAGCGCCAGCGTCGCGGCGCCCGCGCCCGCGGCCTGGGTGGCGTGGCGCAGCGCGAAGCTGGCGCTGCTGCCCGCTGCCGGGGCCGCGGGCAGCGGCGCCTGCAGCGCGATCGCGCCCACCGTGGTGTTGACCGCGCTGATGGTGCCGGTATCGGCGCCGATGGTGATGGACATGCCGGGCGCCAGGCCGTCGACATCGTCCAGCGGAATCACGTCGGGGCGCAGCAGGGCCTGCGCGGTATTGGCATTGCCGCCGATCGTGACGGCGGTGCCGGGCGCGGGTGCGGCCGCCAGCGAGGTGGCCAGCACCACGGCGCGCAGATCATGCAGCACGGTGCCGACCAGCGCGGTATCGCCGGCGTTATCGAAGGTCATGCCGGTCTCGACGCCGTTGATGCTGGCAAGCGGCACCACGCGCGCAGTGGGATAGGCCACCACGTTGGCCGCCACGGCGCCCACTTGCACGGCATCGCCGGCAGCCAGCGCCGGGCCAGGCAGCGCAGCGGCGAGGCGCACCAGGCCAAGAGCCGGGTTGACCGCCGCCACCACCTGGCTGTTGGCGCCGAAGGTAAGGCTCATGCCGGCGCTCATGCCGGCCACCGTATCGAGCGGCACCACCACGTTGGTCGGCAGGTCCGCCACCATGCGCGCGTCGTCATCCAGCGTGACCAACTGGCCGACCGTGCCGGCCGGATAGGCGGCGTAGGCAGGCACGTCCAGCGGCAACTGCGCCAGCGTGCCGACGCGCTGCACTTCTTCCTGCGCGCTGCCGACGCCGACCACTACCAGCTTGCCCGCGGTGCTGAAGTTCGGACCAAACAGCAGCAGATCCCCGGCGCTGGCCGCCACCTCCAGGTTGACGTTGGCGCCGGCCGGGATGTCGAGGCCGTCGACCTGCGCGCCGCGCGCGTGCGGCAGCCGCAGCGGCGTTTCCAGCAGCACGCGGGCCTCTGTGGTGCCCAGTCCGACCACTGCGGCGGCGAACACATACTCGGCGCCATCGACCTGCAGAAGCCGGTGCGTCGACGGCAGCAGGCCGGTGATCAGCGCAGCGGTGCCGCTGACCACCAGTTCGGTGGCGCCGGCGCGCGCGTTGTCGCGCAGCGTGAAGGGGCTGAGCGCGGCGGCCACGGTGACAGCGATATCGCGCGTGGGCGCGCCGGCCGCGTGCGAGAAATAGAGCGGCAGCGTCAGCGAGGTATGGCTCGGGGCGGCGCCGAGCGCCTGCACCTGGCGGTAATCGGCCCGGCTGCCGTCGCCCACGCGCACCCAGTCGCCGATGCCGAAGTTGCCGGCATCGAGGACATGGAGCCGTGGCAGGTTGATGGCCGTGCCGGTGTCCTGCAGCGCCGGACGCAGCAGCACGCTGCCGCCCATGGCGGCATTGGCCAGGTCAAGGTGGAACATGTTGCGCCGCGCGCGCTCGGCCTGCGCGGGCAGCACGCGCGTCACGTAGGCGCGCTTGCCGCCGTTGAGGAAGAAGCCCTCGACCGCATGCGGCAGGTAGCTGTGCACGCGCCCACCCGGCCCGGTGAACTCGCCCGGCGGCAGCATGCCGCCGAACAGCCGCTGGAACTCGCCGAAGCTGGTGACCAGCTGCGGCACGTTCAGCGGGCCGCGCTCGGTCACGCCGACCAGGCCGGTGGTGCTGGTGCTGACCCCTTCGATCGGCTTGTTGCTCGCCTGGGTTTCTTCGACATAGACGCCGGGTGCGAGATATTCGGGCATGTTGGTTCCCCTATGCGGTTGCGGGACGGAACAGGAGCGCGGTTTTCATTCACGTCATTCGAAGGCCACCGTCAGGACCTGCTCGGCCAGCCCGTAGTCGGGCTCGATGGTGAGCCGCAGCGGTTGCGGCGGCGCGGGGTGGGTGGCGCGCAGCCGGAACAGGGCCAGCCGCGAGATGCGCGGCAGGCGGAAGTAGCCGTCGGCATCGGCGCTCGCGGCGTAGCGCGCGATCCGCTGGAATTCGGGCGGGCCGACCCCGTCGTCCACCTGCACCAGTGACAGCGCGGCCCACGGCGCGGCAGCGGTCAGGAAAGCGCAGGGATCGCCCGGCTGGGCCGCGCGCGACAGATTGCGCGGGTCGTGCGTAGCAGGGATGCTCGCCGGCACCACCCGTGCCAGCCGCCGGTGCAGGTGCTTGAGCGGATGGTCGAGCTCGATCCATGCGGGCTGATCGGCCGACAGGCTGGTATCGACGGCATGGATGCCGATCACTTCGCCGCGCGCGGCATCGTCGGCATCGATCCGCAGCGGCATGCCTGCGACCAGCGTGCCGCGGTTGTCCAGCCGCAGCCGGCGCGTGCCGGGCGCTGCGGTCAGCAGCAGGCGCTTTGCCTGCGGCAGGTCGTCGACCACGTCGCAGCGCGACAGCGTTGCCGTGGCATGGCTGCCATAGAAGCCGGGCGACAGCGCCACCACGTCGGCCGGCTCCATCACCGCGGCGGGCATCACGTTGGGCGGCGGGTAGGTCGGCCAGAGGCCATCGATCTCGACCGTGGCGCCCGCCAGTGGCAGGTTCTGCGGTGTGCCACGCTGCACCACGCGGCCCTTGAATGCCACCCCCGTGCGGTGCAGGAACACGTCGCCGTGGTCGAGCGCGGCGAAGTTCTCGGGAAAGCCGCCAAACGGCCCGAGCGTGCCGTCGAGGTCGAGCGGCAGGTAGCCGCGCGCGGTCACGTGCATGGGAACCGCCGCGGCGGCCAGCGCGAGCCCGGGGAACAGGCTCTCGGGCCGGCCGGCCAGCCCGATCATGCCGTCGCGCCCGATGCGCGGCGCCACGTGCAGGGCCAGGCGCAGGTCGGGGGTGGCGACGACGTCTGCGGTCACCGGCCCCAGCGAGATCTCGTCCACCAGCCGCGCCTGTACCAGCGCGCGCAGCCGGGCGCCCGGCACCTGCAGCGGGTCGGGGCACAGGTGCCAACTGGCGGCGCCGACATGTTCCGGGCGGCAGTCCATCATGCCGGCTCCTGCAGGCTGGCCGTGCCGTGCTCGGATAGCACCGAGTCCACCGGCGTGACTTGCTCCGCATCGTTGCCCGACGCGATCGGCACGATGCTCATGTCGAACGACACGCACAGCTGGTAAGGCTTGTCGAGCGCGTCCCAGACCCGGGTGATTTCTTCCAGCGACAGCGGCTCGAGCCGCATGAAGAACTCCAGCCCGGAGCCGGCCAGGGTGCCGGCCAGGCGCGCGCCGCTGAGGCTGGCGTCGTCGTGGAAGAGCTGCAGGATCTTGCCAAGGATCAGGTGTTCCAGGTCGGTCGCGTCGTCGCGCTCGTCGGCGACCTGGGGCGTGACCAGGAAATGGAGGCGCAGCGGCAGCGGGCGGCGCTCGAGGCGGTCGGCGGCACTGCGGCGCGGCGGACGGTTGAGCGTGAATTCCTCGCGCTGGACCAGGTAGAGCCACAGCGACAGGCCTTCGCGGTCGCGCTCCTCCAGCTCCTGCGGCGTGTCCAGCGAGACGATCATGGTGCCGATCGCATCCGGCATCGGATCGGCCGGGTCGAAGTAGGGCGAAAGGTCGGGGTCGTCGCGCAGCGCCTGCTCGATATGGCGGCGCAGGCTCTGGCAGGCATCACGTATCGCTGTCTTCATC
Organism: Cupriavidus sp. UYPR2.512; assembly: GCF_000379565.1. Classification (NCBI taxonomy): domain Bacteria; kingdom Pseudomonadati; phylum Pseudomonadota; class Betaproteobacteria; order Burkholderiales; family Burkholderiaceae; genus Cupriavidus; species Cupriavidus sp. UYPR2.512. Next base: position 362,976 of record NZ_KB902852.1, read on the forward strand.
GCTCAGTGCTCGTTCTGCTGCTCGCTGTCATGGTCCGGGCCGCCGGCGGCGCTGTACAGGAACTCGCCCGAGGGCAGGCGCCGCGCCTGCAGCACGCCGCCGCGCACCAGCGCTTCCAGCGCCCGCAACACCGCCGCGGGGTCGGCCTGAGGCCCTGCCGGCAGCCACCAGCGGGTGATGCCGATACAGGTGTCGGCCGCCCTGGGGTAGCGGCGCACATACCCGGCGACCTGCATCGCAACGGCGGCGGCGCGGGGGTCAAGGCCTGAGACCGAGGTGTCGACCATATCGGAAGCCGTCGCGGGTAGGGCTGGGTGCTGGGTTCAGGGTCTGTTGCGCAACAACCGGGCCAGGGCGGCGAAGCGTTGTGGCAGGCCGCGCCGCGCCGGACAAGGGCAAGGGGATGGGGCGCCACGGTCCCGGCGCCGGAGACGGAAGACGCGCAGAATCAGGGACTTGCGCGTGCGCGCCGGATGGGGGGCGCGGGTCCCGGGGTGCGGCAGCCATGCCCCGGTGCGCCGACGTGGGGAAGGGCGGCCGGCAACGCCGGCCGGATCAGGTGGATGAGGTGGGCCTAGCGCGCCAGCTGCAGCGTCAGGATCCCCGCCAGCACCAGCGCCGTGGCAATCAGCCGCCGCCGGTCAAAGGGCTCGCGCAGCAGGAAGTGCCCGAGCAGCGCGGCAAAGATCACGCTGGATTCACGCAGTGCCGCCAGCTTGGTGACCGGTGCCATCGTCATTGCCCACAGCATCAGGGCATACGACCCGACCCGATTGATGCCGCCGATCCAGGCCCGCTTCCATTCCGTGCGCATCAGCGTGACCAGCGCGGTGCCGCGCCGGCTGAAGGCGTAGGTCGGCATGAAGATGTGCGACATCGCCTGCAGCCAGACGATGTAGGTGAAGACCTCGCCGTAACGCTTGACCGCGGTGCCGTCGATCACGGTGCCGCCCGCCAGGCAGGCCCCGGCCAGCAGCGCAAAGCCGAGCAGGTCGGGCGCTTGCCGGCGCCACCGCACCAGGCTGACCAGCCCGCAGCAGATCAGCGCGATGCCGGCATAGCCGCCTGGCCCCAGCCGCTCGCTGCCGGCCAGCAACAGCAGGATGGCCACCATCATCGGCGCCGAGCCGCGCATCAGCGGATAGGCCTGGCTGAAGTCGCCGCGGTTGTAAGCGGCTACCAGCGACAGCTTGTAGCCGACCTCCAGCGCCACGGTGGCCAGCAGGAAGGGCCACACCTGCGGCGCGGGCAGCGGCACCAGGAACAGAAAGGGCAGGGCGACCAGCAGGCAGAAGGTGTCGATCAGCGCCATCGACGAGAGGCGGTCGCCGCCGATCTTGACGATGGCGTTCCACGACGCATGCATCAGCGCGGACAGCATCACGGCGGCAAAGGCCAAGCCGTGGAAATCTGGGGGGAGCGACATTAAGGGGTGGGTGGTTCTTGTGGTCTGGTCTTCGGACGTATTCGCGAACCCGCTGGTTTGCTCCCCTCTCCCGCTTGCGGGAGAGGGGAGCCTGCTGCGGGCGTTGGAGGAAAATGGCCTACGCCGCCTCGGCCAGAGGCGCCTGCGCCTTGATCCCCATCTCGCGCAGCACCTCGCCGATCGCCGTCACCACGTTGCGCATCTCGTTGTCGTCGATCGCACCAATGCAGCCCACGCGGAAGGTCTCCATCTGCGTCAGCTTGCCCGGATACAGGATGTAGCCGCGCTCGCGCACCTTGGCGTAGAAGGTCTTGAAGTCATAGCGCGCGTCGGCCGGCGCATGGAAGGTGACGATGATCGGCGCCTGCACCGCCGCCGGCAGGAAGGCGCGGAAGCCGAGTGTGGCCATGCCCTGCACCAGCGCGTCGCAGTTCCTGTGGTAGCGCGCGCCGCGCACCGGCTGGCCGCCTTCTTCCAGGAACTGGTCGAGCGCGGTGCGGAAGGCCGCCACCACATGCGTGGGCGGCGTGAAGCGCCACTGCGTGGTCTTCTGCATGTAGACGTACTGGTCGTACAGGTCCAGCGCCAGCGAGTGGCTGTTGCCCTGGCTGGCTTCCAGCACGTCCTTCTTCACCAGCACGAAGCCCATGCCCGGCACGCCCTCGATGCACTTGCCGGTGGCGGCCACCAGCGCATCGAACGGCATGGTGCGGGCGTCGATCTCGATCGCGCCGAACGAGCTCATGGCATCGACGATCAGCCCCTTGCCCAGCCGCTGGCACAGCGCGGCGATGTCCTGCAGCGGGTTGAGTACGCCGGCGCCCGTCTCGCAGTGCACCTGCGCCACGTGCGTGATTGACGGGTCGCGCCGGATGGCGTCTTCAATCAGCGCGGCGGTGGCGGGCTGGTCTTCGGGGATCGGCAGTTCCACGCAGGCGCGGCCCAGCACCTTGCAGATCTTGAGGATGCGCTGGCAATAGGCGCCGTTCTGCGGCACCAGCACCTTGCCGTCGCGCGGCACCACGTTGGCGATGGCGGCTTCCACCGAGAAGGTGCCGCTGCCCTGCATCGGCACGCACACATGGGTGCCTTCGCCGTGGACGATGCGCACGAGGTCGTCGCACAGGCTGCGCGTGATGGTGTTGAAGGCGGCGTCCCACGAACCCCAGTCGCGCAGCATGGCCTGCTTGGTCGCGAGCGAGGTGGTCAGGGGGCCGGGGGTCAGAAGGATCGGGTCGTTGCCGCGAATCATGGTGAGCTCCTGATTGGGAAGGCGTGGAAAAAGGGAAGGTCAGTCGTTGCCCTGGCGCCAGGCCTGGGTCTTGCGATCGAGCACGCGTTGCAGCAGGTAATAGAGCAGGCAGGCGAAGGCCGAGGTCAGCACCACCAGCGTTGCCATTGCAGCCGCGGGGCCGATGTCGCCGGACTCATCCAGGTTGACGATCTCGACCGAGGCCAGCTTGGTGTCGGCGCCGTACAGGAACACCACCGCCGAAACCGTGGTCATCGCATTGATGAAGAGGTAGCGCGAGATCTCCAGGGTGGCGGGCAGGCAGGCCGGCACCGTGACCTTGAAGAAGGTCTTGTAGAACGGCACCTTGAGCGACGCGGACACGGCCTCGAACTCGCTGTCAAGTTGCTTGAGCGCGGTCACGGCGGTCAGGTGGCAGGACGCGTAATAGTGGACGATGGTCACCAGCACCAGGATCCCCAGCGTCTGGTACAGCCCGTGCATCGGGTTGGCCTGCGGCACGAAAAAGAAGATGTAGCCCAGGCCCAGCACCAGCCCCGGCACGCCCATCGGCAGCACCGCCATCAGCCGCACAAAGCTGCGCAGCCAGTCCATGCCGCGGGTCTTCTCCAGCAGGTAGGCGGTGGCAAAGATGAACACCGGGCCGATCAGCGCGGCCAGGCCCGCCATGCGCAGGCTGTTCAGGTAGGAATCGACCACGCCGCCCTCGACCAGCCCCACGCGGTAGTGGTTCAGCGACAGCGAGAAGTTGTACGGCCACAGCTTGACGAAGGACGCATAGACCGCCATGCCCATCACCGCCAGCATCAGCGCGGCCATCAGCCAGCAGAACACCGCCATGGCCAGGTCGTAGCGGGGGCTGCGGCGCGGCACGTAGGGCACCGAGCGCGCCGACATCAGCGCCATCTGGCGGCGCTGCACGCGCGCATCGACATAGTAGGTGACGGCTACCGGCACCAGCAGCATCAGCGACACCACCGCGCCCTGCGAGAAGTCCTGCATGCCGATCACCAGCTTGTAGATGTCGGTGGCCAGCATATGGAAGTTGCCGCCGATCACCTTGGGAATGCCGAAGTCAGAGATCGCATAGGTGAACACCACCATCGCCGCGCTGACCAGGCCGTAGCGCGCGCCCGGCACGGTGATGGTGAAGAACTTGCGCACGGTCGAGGTGCCCAGCGCATCGGCCGCCTCATACAGCCGCGCGTCGGTCAGCGACAGGGCAGTGATCAGGATCATCAGCGCATGCGGGAAGGTGGCGAACACCAGCGAGGCCACGATGCCCAGCGGCCCGTAGATCTGCGTGCTGCCCATCCAGGGCTTGAACAGCCCCTGGTTGCCGAACCAGAAGATGAAGGAGATCGCCGCCAGCAGCGATGGCGCCAGCAGCGGGATCAGCGCGAGGTTGCGCAGCAGGCCCTTGCAGGCGATGCGGCTGCGCGTCAGCGCATAGGCAAAGCTGAACGCCAGCGGCACCGTGATGCAGGTGGCCAGGGCAGAGACCCACAGGCTGTTCCACACCGAGCGCAGCAGCGCGGGCGACTCAAAGTACGCGCGGAAGTGCGCGATGCCGGCCAGGCTGCCGTCGCGGTTCTGGACGCTCTTGGCCAGGATCATCACGATCGGCGCCAACACGAAGCACGCAAGCGCCAGCGCGGCCAGCGCCAGCAGCACATGGGCGAGACGGTCGGTCCAGTGCGCGCGCACGGAAGTGGTGACCAGCGCCGGCGGCGCGGGCTGCGCGCCAGGGTTGGCAGGCCCGGCCGGCGCGCTGGTGGCGGGGGCGGGGACGGTATCGGTGGCCGGCATGGTGGCAGACGTATTGGCCGGCGCCGCAGTGAGGCTCATGCGCATGCGTGACGGAAGATGCGGATACGGTCAGCGGGTATGGCCAGGCGCAGCCGGTCGCCGGTGTGCGGGCGCAGCTCGTGCAGGTCATTGAGGGAGAGGTCGGCATAAAGAGCACCCCCCGGGGCACCCCCCGGCGCGCCTGCGGCGGCGTCGGGCAGGCGCAGCGTCAGCCGCGAGAACGCGCCGAGGAACTCGATCTTGTCCACGGTGGCCTCCAGCACGTTGGGGCCATGCTGTTCGATGCCGCGCACGCATACGTCTTCGGGGCGGAAGAACACCTGCACGTCCTCGTCGGCGCAACAGCCCGGGGGCGCGGCGCAGCGCATGCGCACGCCGCCCAGGTGCAGCTCGCCGTCGCCGCAGACGCGCGCGCCCAGCATATTGGTCTTGCCGACGAAGTCCGCGGCGAACGGCGTGGCCGGGCGCTGGTAGATCTGCGCCGGCGTGCCCACCTGCTCGATCGCGCCCTGGTTCATCACCACGATGCGGTCGGCCATCGACAGCGCCTCTTCCTGGTCGTGCGTGACCAGGATGGTGGTGATGTTCAGCCGCTGCTGCAGCGCACGGATCTCGCTGCGCAGCCGTACCCGCACGCGCGCATCGAGCGCGGACAGCGGCTCATCCAGCAACAGCAGGCCGGGCGAGGTGGCCAGCGCGCGCGCAATCGCCACGCGCTGCTGCTGGCCGCCGGAAAGCTGCGCCGGGTACTGGTTGCCGCGCTCGGGCAGTCCTACCAGCGTCAGCAGCTCAGCCACGCGGGCGCGGCGCTGGTCGCGCGGCATGCGGCGGTTGACCAGGCCGTAGGCCACGTTGTCTGCCACCGTCAGGTTGGGGAACAGCGCATAAGACTGGAACACGATGCCGTAGTCCCGCTCCATCGGCGGCAGCGTGGAGATGTCGCGCCCGCCCTGGTGGATGGTGCCGGCGCTCTGCGATTCCAGCCCGGCGATGATGCGCAGCAGCGTGGTCTTGCCGCAGCCCGACGGGCCCAGGAAGCACAGCAGCTCGCCCTGGCGCACGTCCAGGTCGATGTTGTGGAGTGCCACGAAGGTGCCGCTGCTGCTGCCGAAGCGCTTGTGGATGCCTTTCAGGCTGAGGTAGGTCTCGGCCGTGGATGGGGAGGTCTGCATGGCGTGGGGCCCGGTGTGTTCTGTTGGGGGACCCGGCGTCCTCTGCCCCCGGGGGGGGGCGAGGGCGCCGGTACAGGACGGCGCTCAGGGCTGCTTCTCCGACTTGCTGGCATAGCGCTTCTGCCACTCGGTCAGGACGCGCTCGCGGTTCTTGGCGATATAGCTGAAGTCGTTCTTGACCAGCATCTGCTCGTAGTTGGCCGGAATGGTCTCGACCTTCCTCGCCACGCCTGGATAGGCGACGATGGCCCAGTCCCTGGCGAACAGCTGGTTGGCTTCCTTGCTGGCCAGCCAGTCCATATAGCGCTGCGCGGCCTCCATCTTTTTTGTGCCCTTGACGATGCCGGCGGCCTCGATGTCGTAGCCCAGGCCCTCCTTGGGGAAGATCATCTCGATGGGCGCGCCCGAGGCCAGCGTCTTGTGCGCGCGCAGTTCGAACGAAATGCCGATCGGGAACTCACCCGAGCCGGCCTGCTTGCATGGCTTTGAGCCGGAATGCGTGTATTGCGCGATGTTGTCGTGCAGCGCGTCCATGTACTTCCAGCCATCCTGCTCGCCATAGAGCTGCAGCCAGGCGGTCACGTCCAGGAAGCCGGTGCCGGAAGAGGCCGGGTTGGGCATCACGATGGTGCCCTTGTCGATGGGCTTGGCCAGGTCCTTCCAGGTCTCGGGGCGCGGCAGGTTGCGCTTCTTGGCTTCGATGGTGTTGAAGCAGATGGTGGCGCCCCAGACGTCGAGCCCCACCCAGGACGGCGGCGTGGCCTTGTCGCTGTAGTCGCGCGTCAGTTTCTCGAAGCCCTTGGGCGGATAGGGCGCCAGCATCCCTTCCTGCTTGAGCAGTTCCAGGCTGGACGCCGCCAGCCCGGCGATCACGTCGGCCTGCGGGTTGCCTTTTTCGGCCAGCGCCTTGGCGGTGATGACACCGGTGGAATCGCGCACGTACTTCAGTTCGATATCGGGCGCCACCTTGGCAAAGCCCTCGGCGTACGGCTTGAGGGTCTCGATCTCCCACGCCGTGTAGACGGTGAGGGTGGTCTTCTGGGCCAGCGCCGTACCGGAGGCAGCTAGCGCAAGCAGGGTGGCGGCGGCGCGCAGGGTGGATGTGAAGGACGGTTGCATGGGGACTCCTTCTGGCATTGTAGGTGGAGATATGTGTCGATTTGGTGAATATGTTGCATTGCCACGGGGCGTGCCGCACAACATTGAATCACCGTTAAACCCTTGTGCTACAACACTTTCAAGACATATGCCGGGTTTCTTGCGCTCCGTACGTCACCATCTGCGCCACACCGATGTCTAGATTGTTGACAATATACAAACCGCTTGCTTTAATGGCAACAAGGATTTTCGATATTGCTCAATCCGTCACAAACGGGAGTTTTCATGTCAGGCCAAGCGCCACTGGCGAGCGAAATCACCATCTTGCAGAGCCAATCCCTGGCCACCCTGGTGCAGCGCGAACTGGAACTGCGGATCATGTCGGGCGACCTGCCCCCCGGCGCCAAGCTCAATGAGATCGAGGTGGCAGGGCAGCTCAATGTGTCGCGCGGACCGGTGCGGGAAGCCTTCCGGGCGCTGGAGCAGGCTGGCCTGCTGCGCACCGAGAAGAACCGCGGTGTGTTCGTGCGTGCCATCTCGGTGGAAGAAGCCGATGAGATCTATGAGCTGCGAGCCGTGCTGGATGAGTTCATCGGCCGGCAGCTGGCCGCCCGCATCACGCCCGAGAGCCTGCGCGAACTGCGTGCGCTGGTGGAGTCGCTGGGTGCCGCCAGCCAGGCGCGCGATGTCGATGAATACACGCGGCTGAACCTGGCGTTCCATGACCGCATGGTCGAACTGGCCGGCAACCGCAAGCTGCTGGATACCTACCGGCGCCTGGTCAAGGAGCTGACGCTGTTCCGGCGCGAAGCGCTGTCCGGCAGCCACGCCGCCATGCCCGATTCCATCCGCGAGCACCGCGCTATCGTCTCGGCGATTGCCGCGCGCGACGGCGAACTGGCCGCGCGCCTGATGCGCGAGCACGTCGAGCGCGGCCGCGCCCGCATGCATGCCGCGGTGGACCCGGCCAGCGCCGACAACGGTGCTGCCGCCTGAATCCGACCGAATCCATTGAAGCTACCGACCCCGATCGCGCCTACGCACAGGAACCTCGCCATGCCCGACACCAATGCCCGCACCATTACCGTCAACCAGCGCACCTACCGCTGGATGCAGCAGCCCGTCGTGGTGGTCTGCGTCGACGGCTGCGAGTTCGACTACCTGGAAGCCGCCGCCGCCAGCGGCCGCGCGCCCTACCTGAAGCGGCTGCTGGAAGCCGGCTCCGCCTTCCGCGGCGCCTGCGTGGTGCCGACCTTCACCAACCCCAACAACCTGTCCATCGTCTGCGGCGCGCCGCCCGCGGTGCACGGCATCTGCGGCAACTACTTCTTTGACCGCAGCGCCAACGGCGGGCGCGGCGAGGAAGTGATGATGAACGACCCCAAGTACCTGCGCGCCGGCACCATCCTGGCCGCGTTTGCCGATGCCGGGGCCAGCGTCGCAGTGGTGACCGCCAAGGACAAGCTGCGCCGCCTGCTGGGCCACGGCATGCAGGGCATCTGCTTCTCGTCGGAGAAGGCCGACCAGGCCACGGTGGCAGAGAACGGCATCGACGGCGTGCTCGAGCTGGTCGGCATGCCGGTGCCTGACGTGTACAGCGCGGAGTTGTCGGAGTTCGTCTTCGCCGCCGGCGTGCGCCTGATGCAAACGCGCCGCCCGGACCTGATGTACCTGTCCACCACTGACTATATCCAGCACAAGTTCGCGCCCGGCTCGGACGGCGCCAACGCCTTCTACGCCATGATGGACAAATACCTGGCGCAACTGGACGCGCTCGGCTGCGTGGTCGCGCTGACCGCCGACCACGGCATGAACGCCAAGCACGACGACGCCACCAAGGCGCCCAACGTGATCTACCTGCAGGACCACCTGGACGCATGGCTGGGCCGCGGCGTGGAAGACGGCGGCGCGCGCGTGATCCTGCCGATCACCGATCCCTACGTGGTCCACCACGGCGCGCTCGGATCCTACGCCACCATCTATCTGCCCGACGATGCCGACCCGGCCGCGATCAAGGCCCGGCTGTCCGACCTGCAGGGCGTGGAAAGCGTGCTGACCAACGCCGAGGCCTGCGCGCGCTTCGAACTGCCGCCTGACCGCGTCGGCGACCTGGTGGTGACGAGCGACAAGCATGTGGTGCTGGGCACCAGCCGCAGCCGCCACGACCTGTCCGGGCTGGACGCGCCGCTGCGCTCGCACGGCGGCGTGTCGGAGCAGACCGTGCCGCTGGTATTCAACCGTGCCACGGCCGGCATTCCCGGCAAGGCCCTGCTGCGCAACTTCGACATCTTCGATGTCGCGCTGAACCATCTGCACTGAGTGCATTGGAGCCGTACCGAACTGTATTGACCGGAGGAGACTCATGAACGCCCCCCAATCCCCCGCTGGCGCCGTCAGCCCCCATTTCCGCGCCGAGGCCCTGCGCATCGACGGCCAGAAGATCGTGCGCGAGCGCGTGATCGAAGTGCGCAACCCGTATGACGGCGCGCTGGTGGGCACCGTGCCCAAGGCCACGCTGGACGACGTGCGCCGTGCCTTCGAAGTGGGCCAGGCCTACCGCTCCACGCTGACGCGCTACGAGCGCGCCGCCATCCTGAACCGCGCCGCCGCGCTGCTGCGCGAGCGCACTGAGGAAGCGTCGGACCTGATCACGCTGGAATCCGGCCTGTCCAAGAAGGATTCGCTGTATGAGATCGGCCGCGTCGCCGACGTGCTTGGCTTTGCCGCCACCGAGGCGCTGCGCGACGATGGCCAGTTGTTCTCGTGCGACCTGACCCCCCACGGCAAGAAGCGCCGCGTGATGACCCAGCGCGAGCCGCTGCTGGGCGTGATCTGCGCCATCACGCCGTTCAACCACCCGATGAACCAGGTGGCGCACAAGGTGGCGCCGTCGATCGCCACCAACAACTGCATGGTGCTCAAGCCGTCGGAAAAGGTGCCGTTGTCGGCGTTCTACCTGGCCGACCTGCTGTATGAAGCCGGCCTGCCGCCGCAGATGCTGCAGGTGATCACCGGCGACCCGCGCGAGATCGCCGACGAGCTGATCACGCACCCCGCCGTGGACCTGGTGACCTTTACCGGCGGGGTGGCGATCGGCAAGTACATTGCCAGCAAGGCCGGCTACAAGCGCGTGGTGCTGGAGCTGGGCGGCAACGATCCGCTGATCGTGCTGGACGACGCCGACCTGGACCGCGCCTCGGACCTGGCGGTGCAGGGCTCGTACAAGAACTCCGGCCAGCGCTGCACCGCGGTCAAGCGCATGCTGGTGCACCAAGCCGTGGCCGCGCGCTTTACCGAACTGGTGGTGGAGAAGACCCGCGCGTGGAAATACGGCGACCCGATGGACCGCGGCGTCGACATGGGCACCGTGATCGACGAGCAGGCCGCGCAGCTGTTCGAGGCACGCGTCAATGAGGCAGTGGCGCAGGGTGCGCGGCTGCTGGTGGGCAACCAGCGCAACGGCGCCAGCTATTCGCCCACGGTGCTGGACCGCGTGGACCCGTCGATGACCGTGGTGCGCGAGGAAACCTTCGGGCCGGTTTCGCCGATCATCACCTTCCGCGACGTGGACGATGCCATCCGGATTTCCAACGGCACCGCGTTCGGGCTGTCCTCTGGCGTCTGCACCAACCGTATCGAGGATTTCACGAAGATCGCCAATTCACTGCAGGTGGGCACGGTCAACCTGTGGGAAGTGCCGGGCTACCGTATTGAGCTGACGCCGTTCGGGGGGATCAAGGATTCGGGGCTGGGCTATAAGGAAGGGGTGCAGGAGGCGGCCAAGAGCTTTACCAATTTGAAGACGATTACGCTGCCGTGGGGGTGAAGGACTGAGGACATTGCACCTACCGCCGGTTTGCTCCCCTCTCCCGCTTGCGGGAGAGGGAGCGTGCAAGCGGTTGTTCATGGGGCATGGCGCCTTGGCACGCCAAGGAATGGCTGCGCTAGAATCAGCCCCCATCCCCTGACGCTCCCGGAGTCACCGTGCTCGCCGAACAACGGCAGAAATACATCCTCGACCAGCTGTCCGCCACCGGCGCGCTGGCCATCAGCGAACTGGTGACCGAGCTCGATGTCTCGCGCGAGACCATCCGGCGCGACCTGAACGCGCTGGCGGCACGTGGCCTGCTGGTGCTGACCCACGGCGGCGCGCTGGCCTCGGACCGCACCGAGCCTGATACCCAGACCCGCGCCGCAGTCAATGCCGAAGGCAAGCGCGCCATCGGCGTGCGCGCGGCGGAACTGGTGCGCGACGGCGCTTCGCTGATCCTGGACTACGGCACTACCACCCACGCGGTGGCGCAGGCGCTGCATGGCCACCACAACCTGCTGGTCTACACCAACGACCTTGCCATCGCCCAGCTGCTGGGCCGGCGCAACGGCAACCGGGTGATCGTGCTGGGCGGGGAGCTGCAGGACAACGAAGACGCCACACACGGCTGGGACACCATCGAACAGCTGTCGCGCTACCACACCGACTTTGCCTTTGTCGGCATCGGCGGCGTCACGCCGCGCGGCGAGATCTGCGACTTCTCCCGCGCCGCGGCGGAGCTGCGCAGCCGCATGCTGCTGGCCGCCGACGTGGCCTGCGTGGTCGCCGACCACACCAAGTTCGGCCGCAATACCGGGGTCAACATCAAGCATGGCGAACAGGCTGCCTGGCTGATCACGGACATGGCGCCGGAGCCGGAACTGGCGGCGGCGCTCAAGGAGCGGGGCGCCAGGCTGCTCATCGCCTGAAGGCCGGGAAGCCCACTCGCTGGACCCAACGCTGTCCGCTGATCGAACGGAAAACCCTGTCGCCTGCAATAAAATTGCGGCTTGCACGCCGCTGTCACAGGTGTTTTGACTGTTGCGTGCCCCACGCTGGTGCTAAAGTGCTGCGTTGTCAGACAGGCACGGCCCGCCGTGAATGTGCAGACAACCGGAGGTCACCCACCTTCCATCGGCGCAACGCCAGACGGCACCACAGACCGGCACCAAGCCGGCAAGGCTGCCGGATCCAGCCACTCCAGCACAGCAGAGACATCCGTGAATTCTCCGTCCCTTGACGCATTCCTGGCGGGGGTTGCCCGCCGCGACCCCAATCAACCTGAATTCCTCCAGGCCGTGAAGGAAGTGATGGTGACGCTCTGGCCCTTTGTCGAGCGCAATCCGCGCTACGCCGAGCAGGCCCTGCTTGAGCGGCTGGCGGAGCCCGAGCGCGTGATCCAGTTCCGCGTGGCCTGGACCGACGACCAGAACCGCGTGCAGGTCAACCGCGCCTTCCGCGTGCAGCACAGCTCGGCCATCGGCCCGTTCAAGGGCGGCATGCGCTTCCACCCGACCGTGAACCTGTCGGTGCTGAAGTTCCTGGGCTTTGAGCAGACCTTCAAGAACGCGCTGACCACGCTGCCCATGGGCGGCGGCAAGGGCGGCTCGGATTTTGATCCCAAGGGCAAGTCCGACGGCGAAGTGATGCGCTTCTGCCAGGCGCTGGTGACCGAGCTGTACCGCCACCTGGGCCCGGATACCGACATCCCGGCCGGCGACATCGGCGTGGGCGCGCGCGAAGTCGGCTTCATGGCCGGCATGATGAAAAAGCTGTCGAACCAGTCCGCGTGCGTCTTCACCGGCAAGGGCCTGGCCTACGGCGGCAGCCTGATGCGCCCGGAAGCGACCGGCTACGGCACGGTCTACTTCGCGCAGGAGATGCTGCACCGCCGCGGGCGCGCTTTCGACGGCCTGCGCGTGCTGATCTCCGGCTCGGGCAACGTGGCCCAGTACGCGGCCGAGAAGGCGATCGAGCTGGGCGCCACGGTGCTGACGCTGTCCGATTCCGGCGGCGTGCTGCACTACCCGCAAGGCATGACCACCGAGCAGCTGGCCGAAGTGATGGCCTTCAAGAATGAAGAGCGCGGCCGCCTGTCTGACTTCGCCGCCCGCCACCGCATGACCTTTGAAGCCGGCCGCACCCCGTGGCACGTGCCCGCCGACGTGGCCCTGCCGTGCGCCACCCAGAACGAACTGGACGGCAACGACGCCGAGGCCCTGCTCGGCAATGGCGTGATCTGCGTGGCCGAAGGCGCCAACATGCCGTCGACGCTGGAAGCCGTGGACCGCTTTGTCGATGCGAAGATCCTCTACGCCCCGGGCAAGGCCAGCAATGCCGGCGGCGTTGCCACTTCCGGCCTGGAAATGTCGCAGAACGCCATGCGCCTGTCCTGGCACCATGCCGAGGTCGACGAGAAGCTGCATGCAATCATGAAGGACATCCACCAGAACTGCATCCACCACGGGCAGAAGGCGGATGGCTATATCAACTACGTGGAAGGCGCGAACATCGCCGGCTTCGTCAAGGTGGCCGACGCCATGCTGGCGCAAGGCGTGATCTGACCTGAAGTTCCGGCCGGCGCAATGCCGGCCGTTGCCGGGCGGGTGCAGGCACGCACCCGTCTGGCGCATCTCCCCCGATTCCCCCTCAGGCAGTACCCATCCCGCAGCGCCGGCAGCACCCCCATGCCGTCGCCCGGCGCCACGGCCCGCCGACATCTCCCGATTATTCGCAAATCGCGAACACTGTCCTCGGACTTTGCCCCATAGTCAGTGCACGGCGCCTTGCCTACTATGCCCGCACACCTGGTGAATGCCACTGGTGAATGAATGCAGCAGTAGCAGTTACTAACTTGCAAGCCAGCCTATCCAGGCGCCCCTGACCGGAGATCATCATGACGAACCCCAAGCTCGAAGTCCTGACCCCGCAAAACAGCCAGCTCATCTTTATCGACCACCAGCCGCAGATGGCCTTCGGGGTGCAGTCGATGGACCGCCAGGCCCTGAAGAACAACACCGTTGGCCTGGCCAAGGCGGCGAAGATCTTCAATATCCCGACCACCATCACCACGGTGGAAACGGAGTCGTTCTCGGGCTTTACCTACCCGGAACTGCTGGATGTGTTCCCGGACCACAAGCTGCTGGAACGCACCTCGATGAACTCCTGGGACGACCAGAAGGTGCGCGATGCGCTCAAGGCTAATGGCCGCAAGAAGGTGGTGGTGTCCGGCCTGTGGACCGAGGTCTGCAACAACAGCTTTGCCCTTTGCGCGATGGCCGAGGGCGACTATGAGATCTACATGGTGGCCGATGCCTCCGGCGGCACCTCGAAGGAAGCCCACGACTACGCCATGCAGCGCATGGTCCAGGCCGGCGTGGTGCCGGTCACCTGGCAGCAGGTGCTGCTGGAATGGCAGCGCGACTGGGCCCACCGCGACACGTATGACGCGGTGATGAAACTGGTCAAGGAGCACTCGGGCGCCTACGGTATGGGAGTGGACTACGCCTACACCATGGTCCACAAGGCCGCGCAGCGCACCGCCACGCCGCACGAGGCACTGGCCGCCGTGCCTGCCCGCTGAGCCGGCACCGAACCCGCCGCAAGCTCGCCCGATCCCTTGATTGCATCCAGGAGCCCCATCATGAGCATCATCACGACGCAGGACGGCACGCAGATCTTCTACAAGGACTGGGGCAGTGGCCAGCCCGTGGTCTTCTCCCACGGCTGGCCCCTCAATGCCGACGCGTGGGACGCCCAGATGCTGTTCCTGGTGCAGCAGGGGTTCCGGGTGATCGCCCATGACCGCCGCGGCCATGGCCGCTCGGACAAGCCGGCGCAGGGCAACGACATGGACACCTATGCCGACGACCTGGCCGCGCTGCTGGACGCGCTGGACCTGCACGATGCCACGCTGGTGGGCCATTCCACAGGTGGCGGGGAGGTGGCGCACTACATCGGCCGCCATGGCACCGGCCGTGTCGCCAGGGCCGTGCTGATCGGCGCGGTGCCGCCGATCATGCTCAAGACCGCGGCCAACCCCGGCGGGCTGCCGATCGATGTGTTCGACGGCATCCGCAAGGGCGTGGCCGACAACCGCTCGCAGTTCTACCAGGACCTGGCGACGCCGTTCTTCGGCTTCAACCGTCCCGGCGCCAAGGTCTCGCAAGGCACCATCGATGCCTTCTGGGCGCAGGGCATGGCCGGCGGCATCGTGGGCCAGTTCGCCTGCATCAAGGAGTTCTCGGAAGTGGACTACACCGAGGACCTGAAGAAGTTCGACGTGCCCACGCTGATCCTGCATGGCGACGACGACCAGATCGTGCCCATCGACGCTTCGGCGAAGCGGTCGGTGGAACTGGTCAAGGGCGCGACCCTCAAGGTGTATCCGGGCGCTTCGCACGGCATGTGCGTGGTCAATGCCGACCAGGTCAACGCCGACCTGCTGGCCTTCCTGAAGGCCTGAGCCACGATGTCAGTCACCCGCCGGCAATTCATCGCCTCGGCCGCCGCGCTCGGCGCGGCGCCTCTCTCGGAGACCTTCGCCATGTCGCCTGGCAGCCAACCCAGCCTCATCCTCGTCAACGGCAAGTTCGCCACGCTCGACAAGTCCAGGCCGCAGGCGGACGCCGTTGCGATCCGCGACGGACGCTTCGTCGCCGTCGGCACGCGCCAGGACATCATGAAGCTGGCCGGCGCGCAGACGAAGGTGGTCGACCTGAATGGCCGGCGGGCCATTCCCGGGCTGATCGACAGCCATATGCATATCATCCGCGGCGGCCTGAACTACAACATGGAGCTGCGCTGGGACGGCGTGCGCTCGCTCGCCGACGCCATGCGCATGCTGAAGGACCAGGTCGCCCGCACGCCAGCGCCGCAATGGGTGCGGGTGGTGGGCGGCTTCACCGAGCACCAGTTCGCCGAGAAGCGGCTGCCCACCATCGAGGAACTGAATGCCGTGGCGCCCGACACCCCGGTCTTCATCCTGCACCTGTACGACCGCGCCATGCTGAATGGCGCCGCGCTGCGCGCGGTGGGCTATACGAAGGACACGCCCAACCCGCCGGGCGGCGAGATCGTGCGCGATGCGCGCGGTAATCCCACCGGGCTGCTGCTGGCCAAGCCAAATGCCACCATCCTCTACGCCACCCTGGCCAAGGGCCCCAAGCTGCCGCCCGAATATCAGAAGAACTCGACGCGCCATTTCATGCGCGAGGTCAACCGGCTGGGCGTGACCGGCGTAATCGATGCAGGCGGCGGGTACCAGAACTATCCCGAGGACTACAGCATCATCGAGGCGTTGCACAAGGAAGGACAGCTGACGGTGCGGCTCGCGTACAACTTGTTCACGCAGAAGCCCAAGGAAGAACTGAACGACTTCAAGACCTGGACCGCCAAGGTCAGTCCAGGCCAGGGCGACGATCTCTACCGCCACAACGGCGCCGGCGAGATGCTGGTCTACACCGCGGCCGACTTCGAGGACCCGCGTCGAGCGCCCCGACATGGCGCCGTCGATGGAGGCCGACCTGGAGCCGGTGATCCGCCTGCTCGCGGAAAAGCGCTGGCCGTGGCGGCTGCATGCCACCTACGACCAGACCATCTCTCGTGCGCTGGACGTCTATGAAAAGGTCGCCAAGGACATTCCGTTCGACGGGCTGAACTGGTTCTTCGACCACGCCGAGACCATCTCCGACCGCAATATCGACCGCATTGCCGCGCTCGGCGGCGGCATCGCGGTGCAACACCGGATGGCCTACCAGGGCGAGTACTTTGTCGAGCGCTACGGTGCGCGCGCGGCCGAGGCGACGCCGCCGGTGAAGAAGATGCTGGAGCGGGGCGTCAAGGTCGGAGCCGGCACCGACGCCACGCGCGTGGCCTCTTACAACCCGTGGGTGTCGCTGTACTGGCTGACCACCGGCAAGACCGTGGGCGGCATGTCGATGTACCCGCAGGCCAACCTGCTCGACCGTGAGACCGCGCTGCGGCTGTGGACCGAGGCCAATACCTGGTTCTCGTCCGAAACCGGCAAGAAGGGGCAGATCAAGGCGGGCCAGCTGGCCGACCTGGCGGTGCTGTCCGCGGATTACTTCAGCGTGCCGGGCGACGAGATCCAGGACATCACCTCGGTGCTGACCATCCTGGGCGGCGAGGTGGTCTATGGCGACGGCGACTTCGGCAAGCTGTCGCCCGCCATCCCGCCGGCCATGCCGGACTGGTCGCCGGTGCGCCACGCGGGCGGCTACCAGCCGCGCCCGCAAGCCCAAAAGCTGGCGCTGAACACGGCCTGCGGCTGTGCCAGTTCGTGCGGCGTGCATGGCCATGCGCATGCCAGGGCCTGGACGGCCGGCGTGCCCGCCTCGGACGAGAGTACGTTCTGGGGCGCGCTGGGTTGCTCATGCTGGGCGTTCTGATGCCGCTGCGTTGCCGATACGAGGAAACCCGACCATGACAGCCCATCCCATCCTCCCCGCGGCGGGCACAGCGACCACGCCCGGCGCGCCCCCCGCATGGCTGCGCTGGCTGGCGCTGCTGGCATTGTCCGCGCCCTACCTGCAGGGTGGACTGGTCAAGGCGGCTGGCTTTGGTGCCGCCATCGCCGAGATGCAGCACTTCGGCCTGGCACCGGCCGCACCGCTGGCGGCCGCCGTGATCGTGCTGGAACTGGGCGCGGCCGCACTGATGCTGAGCGGGCGGCTGCGGTGGCTGGGCGCGCTGGCGCTGGCCGTCTTCACCGTGCTGGCAACCTTGGTCGCCAACCGCTTCTGGCAGGCGCCGCCGGATGCCCGCTTCGGGCAGGCCAACGCCTTCTTCGAGCATATCGCGCTGGCCGGCGGCCTTTGCCTGGTGGCCTGGGAAGACCTGCGGCAACGCCGCGCGGCCAGGGGCCAGGCATGAGCCCGGCCGCCAAGCCCGCGCCGATCCCCGGTGCCGCCGCCCCGGCCGGCGGCAGCTTCGCGCCGCTGGCGCACGGCACCTTTGCCGTGCTGTGGGCGGCGACGGTGCTGGGCAATATCGGCAGCTTTATGCGCGATGTGGCCAGCGCCTGGCTGGCGACTGACCTGTCGGGCTCGCCCGCCGCGGTCGCCATGATCCAGGCGGCCGGCACGCTGCCGGTGTTCCTGCTGGCGATTCCCGCCGGCGTGCTGTCTGACATCCTCGACCGGCGCCGTTTCCTGATCGTGATCCAGCTGGGGCTGACAATGGTCAGCGGTTCGCTGATGCTGCTGGCATGGCGGGACGGGCTGACCATCGAGCTGCTGATCGGCCTGGCCTTTCTGGGCGGCATCGGCACGGCGATGATGGGGCCGACCTGGCAGTCGATCGTGCCGGAGCTGGTGCCGGCCAGCGAACTCACCTGAAGCCGCCGAGGTGGCGCACGACCGTGGCCCGGTGATGATCCTGATCGAATACCGCGTGCGCGCGGCCGACCGCGACAGCTTCCTGCACGCCATCCACAAGCTGTCCGAGGAACGGCTGCGCGACGGCGCCTTCAGCTGGGGCGTGATGGAAGACCTCGGCCGACGCCGAGGCCTACACCGAGTGGTTCCTGGTCGAATCCTGGGCCGAGCACCTGCGCCAGCACGAACGCGTGCCGCACGCGGACGCCGACCTGCAGCGCGAGGTCGCGCGCTTCCACACTGGCGAGGGGCCGCCGCGGGTGCGGCACTTGCTGGGCATTGGGCGGCCGCCGGCCACGCCGGGCTGAGGCCGCAAGCGACCTGTCCAGCCAACCACAAGACAACCAATGTCCCCTGGTTTGCTCCGCTTCCGATTGCGCAAGAGGGGCCGGGGAAGAGGGCAGGCGCTGGCTGACCACTACGCCTTGCTTTCCCCGCGCCCCGCGCCCCGCGCAAGCCACGGCCCGCCACCCCAAGGACCCCCATGCACAACCAGCTGTTTATCGATGGCCGCTTCGTCGACGCTCTCGACGGTGACACCCTTGACGTCGTCAATCCGCACGACGGCAGCCTGATCACGCGCGTGGCCGCGGGCGCGCAGCTCGATATTGACCGCGCCGTGGCCGCGGCGCGCCGCGCCTTTCCCGCATGGTCGCGCCTCGCCGCCGGCGAACGGGGCAGGCTGCTGGCGCGGCTGGCCGACGCCATCGAGGCGGACACGGGGCTGGCCGAACTAGAAAGCGCCGACACCGGCCATCCCATCCGCGATGTGCGCGGCCTGGACGTGCCGCGCACCGCGGCGTGTTTCCGCTATTTCGCCGGCATGGCCGACAAGATCGAAGGCACCGTGGTGCCGGTCGAACCCGGTTTTCTCAACTACGTGCAACGGATCCCGGTCGGCGTGGTGGGGCAGATCGTGCCGTGGAACTTTCCGCTGATGTTCGCCGGCTGGAAGCTGGGGCCCGCACTTGCGGCGGGCAACACGGTGGTGCTCAAGCCGTCGGAGCTGACGCCGCTGTCCGCGCTGCGCGTGGCGGCGCTGGCGGCTGACGCCGGTTTCCCGCCGGGCGTGATCAACGTCGTGCCCGGCTTCGGCAATGTGGCCGGGCAGCGGCTGGCCAACCATCCCGACGTCGGCAAGATTGCCTTCACGGGGTCCACCGCCACCGGGCGGCGCATCGTCGAGGCCTCGCGCGGCAACCTCAAGCGCATCCAGCTTGAGCTGGGCGGCAAGGGCGCCAATATCGTCTTTGCCGATGCCGACCTGGATGCCGCGGTGGCGGGCGCGGCCTGGGCCAGCTTCCACAACCAGGGCCAGGCCTGCATCGCCGGCTCGCGCCTGCTGCTGCATGAGGACATCGCGGATGCCTTCCTCGCGCGCTTCGTGGCGCTGGCGCAATCGATCCGCGTGGGTGATCCGGCAGACCCCGCCACCGAGATGGGGCCGCTGACCTCGGCCGCCCATCGCGACCGCGTGCTGGAGTCTGTGGAGATGGCGCGGGCCCAGGGCGGCACCGTGCTGGCCGGCGGCAAGGCGCCTGCCGACCCCCGCCTGCGCCACGGCTTCTATGTCGAGCCCACCGTGGTCGCGGCGCGCCCGCAGGACCGCATCGCCCAGGAAGAGGTCTTCGGCCCGGTCGTCGCGGTGCTGCGCTTTGCCAGCGACGAGCAGGCGCTGGCTATCGCCAACGCCACGCAATACGGGCTGGGCAACGGGCTATGGACGCGCGACCTGGCCCGCGCGCACCGCCTCGCGCGCGATATCCGCGGCGGCATGTGCTGGGTCAACTGCTACAAGCGCGTCCATCCGGGCAGCCCCTTCGGCGGCGTGGGCGAATCCGGCTACGGGCGCGACATGGGGTTCGAGGCGATGCACGGCTACACCGAGCCGCGTTCGGTGTGGATCAACGTGGATGCCGGCATTGCGCAGCACTTTGCGCGCTGAAGCCCGCGCGACATCACGGATCATTTCAGGGAGATGGCAATGAAGCTCTATCTGGTATCACTGGCGGCTGGCATCCTGGTCGGCATCATCTACGCGCTGTTGCAGGTGCGCTCGCCGGCGCCGCCGGTGGTGGCACTGATCGGCTTGCTGGGCATGCTGATCGGCGAGCAAGTGGTGCCGCCGGTCAAGCGCCTGCTGGCGGGCGAGCCGGTCACGGTGGCGTGGTTCCGCGGCGAGTGCGTGCCGAAAATCACGGGCGCACCAGCGGCGCCGACGGCATCACGCCCCGCGGCACAAACCGCGGACGACCAGCCGCAGGCGCACTAGCGCTGCGCTAGCCCAGCGCCAGCGTGCGTTGCCGCGCCAGTACCGCCCAGCGCGCCGCTTCGGATGCGACCAGCGCATTCATCGCATCGCGTCCGCCAGCCACCACTTCGAAGCCGTTGTCATGCAGCCGCTGCGTCACGGCCGGCTCGCGCAGCGACTGGCTGACGGCGGCGGCCAGCTGGTCTAGCTGCGTGGCCGGCGTGCCGGCCGGCGCAATCATGCCGACCCAGGAGTAGGTAACCAGGCCTGGCCAGGTTCCTGCCAGGATGGGCACCGTCGGCAGATGCGGATTGCGCGCCGAGGCGCTTACCGCCAGCGCCCGCAGCTTGCCGGCCTGCAGTTGCGCCAGTACCAGCGGCAGGCTGGCAAACATCGAATCGACATGGCCGCCCAGCAGGTCTTTCAGCGCCGGCGCGCCGCCGCGGAACGGCACATGCAGGCCATGGGTGCCCGCGGCCTGGTGGAACCATTCGGCGGTCAGGTGATTGGAACTGCCGACGCCCACGGATGCATAAGACACTTCGCGCGATTGCCGGCAGGCCCGCACGTAGTCCTGCAGCGTGTGCCAGGGCGAAGCGGCCGGTACCACCAGCGCCATCGGCGCGCGCACCATGTAGGCCACGCCGGTAAGGTCGCGCCCGGCACGGTAAGGCAGGTTCGGGTAGGCCAGCGGCTCGGTTGCATACGAGTCATAGACCAGGCCGATGGTGTGGCCGTCGGCCTTGCTGCGCGCCACGATGCCCGTGCCGATGGTGCCGCCGGCACCGTCGTGGTTCTCGATCACCACGGTGTGGCCGAGCCTTCGCCCAAGGCCGGCATGGACTTCGCGCGCGGTTTTGTCGACCACGCCGCCCGGCGCAAATGGCACGACCAGCACCAGCGGGCCGGTGCTGTGCGCCTGCGCGCCGGCGCGGCCGGCCAGCAGCATGGCGGCGGCGCCGCCCAGCACCAGGCGGCGGCGATGCAATGCACGGATCTGCATGACGGATCTGCCCCTCGTTCGCTATGATTGCCGCCAGGTGCCTTCTGGTCGCGGCTGAAATGGCGCCGCGCACCAACCTCGTGCAGCCAACCGCGGCATGTTGCCGGCCGCTCTCGTCGGCCCGGCGAGCGCCCGATGGTAGCACTGCCACATGTCAACTTCGATCCCCTCGCCCCAGGTTTGCCATGGACCGCTTTCTCAGCATCGAAGCCTTCGTCAGGGTCGCCGATACGCTCAGCTTTGCCGAGGCCGCACGCCAGCTCGGCGTGACCAATTCCGTCGTCAGCAATCGGGTGCAGCAGCTGGAGAAGTACATCAATGCGCCGCTGTTCCATCGCAGCACGCGGCACGTGCGCCTGTCGGAAGTCGGCGAGACCTATTACCGCCAATGCGCCGACGTGGTCGCCAACCTGGCCGACCTGACCGACCAGATGCGCGACCTGCGCGCCACCCCCGCCGGGCGCCTGCGCATCCAGGTGCTGCCCGGCTTTGCCATCGGGCACTTCGCCGATATCCTGGCCGGCTTCAGCGAGCAGTATCCGGATATCGAACTGGATATCGTCGTCAACGACCGTGTGATCGATCCCATTGAAGAAGGCTTCGACGTGGCCTTCCAGATCTTCGCGCCGCAAAACGATTCGCTGATCGCGCGGCGCCTGTTCAAGCTGCGCCGCATCTTCTGCGCGGCCCCTGCATTCATCGAACGCTGGGGCAAGCCGGAGCGGCCATCGGACCTGGTCTGCAGCAAGGTGGCGCTTTACTCCGCCTACCCGACCCGCAACAAGTGGACCTTCTCGCGCGATGCCGAATCGGTCGAGATCGACCTGGCCCCGCGCATGCGCACCAACTCCGTCCACCTGCTGCGCGACTACGCCGTCAGCGGCGCCGCCGTGGTCTGCCTGCCCACGCTGGTCGCCAGCGAAGACCTGCTGGACGGCCGGCTGGTGCCGGTGCTGCACGACTATGCGCTGTCATCGTTCGAGTTCGCCGCGGTGTACCCGGCCACGCAGCGGCAGGCGCTGAAGGTGCGGGTGCTGGTGGATTACCTGGCGGAAAGCCTGCAGGGTGAGCCGCCGTGGGATGTGCCGTTGATGGAAAGGGGGTGGGTGCGGTGAGTCGACCATATTCATTTCCGTCGCTGACAGATGGCTGATGTAGCGCCCGGAAACGGTATCTGCCCGCTCGATTTCTTCAAACGTCAGCGCCTTGGCCCAAGCGCCGCAGCAAAGGCTGGCCAGCACAAGCGTGGCCGCTGTCTTCCTTGCGTAATGCATTGGAGTTCTCCTTGAAGTCGAAGGTGGTTACTGCAAACGGTCCCTTTCGGGCATGGCGCCCAGCTTCACTACCGTTCCGGGCGCTATCTGCGCACCGCCTGGCTTGGCAAGCCTGCGCGAGCATCAGCGCGAGAAGGGGAATGACCTGGCGTTTCATGTCGGGGCGTCTGGAGCATGTCCTGCGAGGAGCGGGGCAGCGCTGAGATGAAATTCGTTCTCTGCTGTCGATGTGCTGCAGGTTAACGACGCCAGCGGGCTGGCGGAGACGGCCGATTCAGCGAAACCATGTAGCCATGGCTGCCTGTTGCAGCGAGATCTCCGAGGGGCGGGGGATTTTTCGCCGGTGCGAGATCGGTGCGCCTGTGGCTATGATTCGGAGATCAATCAGCGCAGCAGCGCGATGGCTACGGCCAGCAGGATGCCTGACATCACACCCAGCAGCACTACCCCTGCCACCGTCACCAGCGCGATGTCCTGCTCGACGCGGCTGTAACCAGAACTGCATCCACCGCGGACAGAAGGCGGGCGGGTATGTCAACTATGTCGAAGGCGCGAACATCGCGGACTTCGTCAAGGTGGCGGATGCCATGCTGGCGCAAGGGGTGATCTGGCGATCTGATCGGGCGGCCGGTGCAATGCCGGCCGGCGTAGTACCCGGTGTCAGGATCTGTCAGCCTGGCTCCTGGCCCTATGGCATATCGCAAACGACAGGCATAGGCTCAGGAACACGCCCGCGAAGGACTCATAGAATGGCACCCGCGGTCTTGTAGGCATCAGGAGGGTGAAGATGCAAAGGTTGATCAGCAAGACGCCGGCGGCTGCCCCGGCCGCCCAGCCATACTGGCGCCGAAGGATCGGTGGAACCAACAAGTACTTCGGCGCCAGGATGCCGAGCACGATGGCTATGTAGCAAAGCATGGCAATGCCGTAGCCGTTGACCTGGAAGTCTGAGAGTGTCAGCGTCCCTACCATCTGCGGCGAACCTCATTCTTGTAGTAGCCCGGATTGTCCTTCTCGATTTTGCTGCAGAGCAGCGCGAACCAGACGCTCATGACGGGGCCGTAGCATGCCTCGCAGAGCGTTGGCACTACCTCGCCTCCAAAGAAACGCGTGAGCACGAGATAGTTCGCGGCAAACACCGCGCACAACGTGATGACCGTCCGAAGATAACGCTCGCCATAGACGAGCGGAAACACCACGAGTCTCGGGACGAAGTAGAAGAAGACAAAGCAGGAATAGATTGCCTTGAGCTTCTCGTAGTCAGTGATGCCATATTCCATTGCCGCCTCTGCGATCGGCCGGCGACAGGTGTCGCCAGCCTTGTCATGGTTCAACGCTTCAGCAAGCGGCCAGTGTCAGTGCGAGGATAGAAATGAGCTGGCGTTTCATGTTGGGGCGTCTGGAGCAAGTCCGGCGAGGTGTGGTGCAGCACGGAAATGGGAATCGTTCGCGTTGATGTGGGTGTGCTGCAGGTTAGCGGCGCCAGTGGGTATGGCGAGACGGCCGGTTCTGCGAGTTGATGCAGCAGTGGCTGCCTGATGCGGCGACATGTCTTCGGACCGCGGAGAATCTTCGCGGTCGGGGCGCCTGTGCACGGGGGGGAGGGGCGCGAGTGGCAGGGCATTGTGCCGGCGGGCGCCGGCCGGCGCTCCAGCCAGGCGGTCAGCTGCGCGGTGCGTCCGGCGATGACCGGTTGCGTGCCGCTTGCGTACAGCTGCGCCCGCAGGTCGCGCATCACGGTGGCGCCGGTCAGGTCACGTGCGCGATGGAGATGGCATCGATCACGACCCAGCGCACCTCGTTCAGCGTGGCCAGGGCCAGGATGCGCCAGCGCAGGAAGTCGGCGTTGAAGAACGTCAGCGGCGATTCGAAGTGGTAGATCAACAGCCCAGGCAAGGGTCGGGCCTCGGGGTAGTGGGCCAGTTCGTAGAAGCCATCGTGGCCTTGCCAGAGGCCCAACTGTTGCTCACCGGGGCGGGTCAGCGGCGCCAGGAAGCGCAGGAGCGCGATGGCTGCGGCCAGCAGGCAGCGCCAGCGGCGACAGCGTGGCGGCGATCATCGCGCAGGTGGTGGCGCAGCAGCTCGGCGGCGCCGGGCATCAGGCGGGTCAGGGTGTTGCGCAGCATGTCGGGGGCGGCCGGGTGCCTGGCGGCGGCTTGCCTGGCACTATGCCGGTGCCGCGCGGGTGGCGCAACGGCCAGGCGGGGGCCGGCTGCGGTGGCGCGCTGGAACGGGCGAGCCCCGTCACCGGAAATGCGGCTACGATAGCGTGGATCCCCAATCGTTCACCCACACAGGAAGCAAGCGATATGCTGGAACTCAGACCGGGCTGCGAGCATTGCAACAAGCCCTTGCCACCCGCATCCACCGAAGCCCGCATCTGCTCGTACGAATGCACCTTCTGCGCGGACTGCGTGGCTACGCTCAGCAATGTCTGCCCGAACTGCGGGGGCGGGTTCGTGCCGCGCCCGGTGCGCCCGGCACGCGACTGGAAGAACGGCAACTGCCTCGGCAACGATCCGGCCAGTACCAAGGTGAAGCACCGGCCGGTGGACCTCGAGGCGCATGCCCGCTTTGCCGGGGCGATCGCCCCGGTCCCGCCTGAGCAGCGTTAGCGCTAGCCTTTGGATTTCGGCTGGAGCAACTCGCCGGCCTCCTTCACATTCTGCTCGGCGCGCTTGCTGATCACCGCAAGCGCTTCGGCCTGCGCCTTCTGCGTGGTCTCGGCCAGCGCGCGCATGTTCTCCAATGCCTGGTGCAGCTGCTGCTGCACGAATTCACTATGCTTGGCCATGGCTTCGGCCGGACTGCCCGCGGTGCTGTACTGCTGGGCGGCCGCCTGCAGCTGCTGCATGGTCTGGGCGAAGATCTCCTGCTGCTTCTTCATCACGGCCTGAATGCCCTCATAGGCCAGCTTGTTGGCCTCGGTCAGGGCCTCGATGTCCTTGCGGCGCGCTTCGATCACTGCGCTCATGTCCACGCCCGGCAGGCGGAACTGTTCCATCATCTTGGTGAAGTCTGCAAAGGGGTTGGGAGGCGTGGCCATACTCGATCTCTCTGAAAGGACTGGCAGGGTGGCCGGCGACGGGGGATGGAGCGCCCTTTGGCCGGGTTCCTGTCCACTATAGCCGCTATCCGCACACTTCTGGCCGTCAATCGAGAAAGACCCTAAAGTTTCCATCCCCCATGCCGTTGGCATCCATAGCCCGCAAGTGCGCCGGCCCGAGCGGCCCGCCCGCGGACGATGAGAGCGAAGAGCGCCGCGCCGACCAGCCGTGCGCGGCGGCACTTCGCCATAACCAGTGCTAATCAGGTAGAAGACATGAAGAATCTAGGCATCGGGGTCCGCCTCGGCATCGGCTTTGGGGTGGTATTGCTGCTTTCTGCGCTCATGACGGTATTCGGCATGATGCGCCTGCAACAGGTGGCTGAGCGCACGCACGCAATGATGCAGCAGCCGCTGACCAAGGAGCGGGTGGTCAGCGACTGGTACCGCCTCATGCACACCAGCGTGCGCCGCACCACGGCGGTGGCGCGCAGCGCCGACCCGTCGCTCGGCGCATTCTTCGCGGCCGAGACCAAGGCGTCGATCGAAGGCATCGCCGCGCTGCGCGACAAGATCCAGCCGATGCTCAGCTCGGCCGAGGAGAAGGCCGCATTCCAGAAGATCCTGAGCGTGCGCGACCCGTACAACAACGGCCGCGACAAGATCACCAGGCTCAAGCAAGAGGGGCTGACCGAAGAGGCCAACCAGGTGCTGGAGAAAGAGTTCGTCCCGGCCGGCGACGCCTACCTGGGCGAGATCCAGAAGCTGCTCGACATCCAGCGTGCCAGCATCGACGCCACCGCGCGCGAGATCAACGGCATCTACGTCAACGCCCGCAACAGCCTGATCGGGCTGGGCATGGTGGTGCTGGCCGTCGGCATCGCGTTCTCGGTATGGCTGACGGTGGGCATCACGCGGCCGCTGCACCGCGCCGTGGCGGTGGCGCGCACCGTGGCGTCGGGCGACCTGACCAGCCGCATCGACGTCGACAGCCGCGATGAAACCGGACAGCTGCTGCAGGCGCTGGCGGACATGAATGCCAATATCCTGCGCATCGTGCGCCAGGTGCGCGCGGGCACGGAGTCGATCGTGTCCGGCACCAGCCAGATCGCGGCTGGCAACACCGACCTGTCGCAGCGCACGGAAGAACAGGCCTCGTCGCTGCAGCAGACCGCGGCCAGCATGGAGGAGCTGACCAGCATCGTGCGCCAGAACGCCGACAACGCGCGCCAGGCCAGCACGCTGGCGGTCAATGCCTCGGACATCGCCGGGAAGGGCGGCGACGCGGCGGGCAAGGTTGCCGAAACCATGGAAGAGATCAACGGCGCGTCGAGGAAGGTGGTCGACATCATCGCCGTGATTGAAGGCATTGCTTTCCAGACCAATATCCTGGCGCTCAATGCCGCGGTGGAAGCGGCGCGTGCCGGCGAGCAGGGCCGCGGCTTCGCCGTGGTCGCGGGCGAGGTGCGCACGCTGGCGCAGCGCAGCGCTTCCGCCGCCAAGGAGATCAAGGCGCTGATCGGCGATTCGGTCGATCGCGTCGAGAAGGGTTCCATGCAGGTGACGCAGGCCGGCCAGACCATGGTGGAGATCGTTGCCGCGGTCAAGCGCGTGACCGACATCATGGGCGAGATCAGCGCGGCCTCGGCCGAGCAGAGCGCCGGCATCGAGCAGGTCAACCAGGCTGTGACGCAGATGGATACCGTGACGCAGCAGAACGCGGCGCTGGTGGAAGAAGCCGCAGCCGCAGCGGGCTCGCTGGAGGAGCAGGCGCAGCGGCTGAAAGAGGCGGTGTCGACGTTCAGGCTGGCGGCGTAAGCGTACCCTGCTTGTTTTCTCCCCTCCCCCTCTGGGAGAGGGGAGCACCCCCATCACGGCGGATTCTCACCGCGCCTTCAAGAACTCCCCCACCTCCAGCAACGCCAGCTCATTGTCGTCCGCCTGGTTCGGCTCGCGGCTGCTGCTGAAGGGCAGGTTGTTGTCGTTACCCACCACGATATGCGTGGCGTCGACCACGTCGACGTTTTCGAGGGTGAAGAAGGGGAACGCCAGCACGCCATCCGTCAACGGCTTGCGCGCAAGCTTGCCCGGATCGGCAATGCGCAGCAGGTCGATATAGCCGATCTTGCGCAGCGGCCCGCCGGCGTTGGCATCGCTCAGTTCGACCTTGTACACGCGCTTGAACTTTGCCACATCGTCAAAGCAGTCCGGGCGCTTCTGCCCGGCCGGGCAGGCCTTGTCCGGCGTGCCTTCGCCATTGTCGCGCTCGATGATGAGGCCGGTGGGGCATCGATCATGTTGAAGTCGCCGATGGCATGGCTGGCGCTTTCCAGCACGTACTTCCAGTGGCGGCCGGTCCAGGCCTGCTGCTTGACATCAAACTCCAGCACGCGCAGGTAGGGCTTGCCGCCTTCGTTCTCGTAGCCCTTGGCGGCGGCGTCCCACAGCGCGCCTTCCAGCAGCGCGTACAGTTTGCTGCCGTCGGGCGAGGACGCCATGCCCTCGAAGCCCTTGGAGCGCCGCACCTGGAACTTCACGCTGCCGTCCGGCGCGCCGGGCGCGGTGACGGCGGGATGGTCGGGCGAGCGCACCACCTTGCCGTCGACCATGGTGTCGAACACGGCCAGCACCTTGCCGTCCATGTCCGCCTTGATCAGGAACGGGCCGAATTCGTCGCCGATCCAGATCGCGCCATCGGCGAACTGGAAGCTTTCCGTATCGAAATCCGATCCCGTCAGGTAGCGCTGCCTGGTGCCCTCGTGGACGATGCGGAACGGCACCTTCTTGTCCAGGTCGTGCAGGAAGATGGTCTTCAGGCGCTGCAGGCGGCCGCTGCCGAAGTCCACCTTGTAGTGGTTCAGGTACAGCATGAAGTCCGGCGAGTTGGCCTTGGCGCCGGCGCCGTTGTCGGTCAGCACCCAGAAACTACCGTCGGCCATGCGCTTGATGCCGGAATGCCCCTGTGCCGGCTGGCCGCGGAACGGCAGCGACACGCCGGTGGGGCGGCCATTGGACTTGCCTTCGACCGTGCCCGGCCTCTCCACGCGCTGCGCGGTGGTGAACTTGCCGCTGACCTGCAGGTCAGCGGGCGCGTCCTTCGGCACGGCAAGCAGGGTCTGGGCCGGCAGCAGCGCGTGGCCGGCCAGCGTGGCGGGGTAGGCAGCA
Organism: Cupriavidus sp. UYPR2.512; assembly: GCF_000379565.1. Classification (NCBI taxonomy): domain Bacteria; kingdom Pseudomonadati; phylum Pseudomonadota; class Betaproteobacteria; order Burkholderiales; family Burkholderiaceae; genus Cupriavidus; species Cupriavidus sp. UYPR2.512. Next base: position 391,680 of record NZ_KB902852.1, read on the forward strand.
GGGGCCTGCGCCCATGCCTGCGCCGCGCCCAGGCAGGCCAGTACGATGGCCGCCGGGGCCAGCAGCAAATGACGAGACATTGTGGTTTTCCTTGGCGTTGAAGAGACAAAACCCTGCATTGTCGGCGCCAAGTTTGACAGAACTGTGATCCGCGGGGCGCACGGCCCCGGCCATGCTGCGCTGCAGCGTAGGCGTCATGCGGGCCACAGTGCCGGTGCAATCGGAGAGCGATCATGCTGCGCGGGCGGCGCAACGCGGCACCGGCGTCCGGATTTCTGCCGATAGCCGCGCAAAAAGCAGTGGGTTTTCAGGCCCATGAAAGCAAACTGAGGCAAAATTCTATTTTTCGCCTAGTATGCCGCCGCGCTGTGACCCAGCAGGCGGATGTCCCACCACCCGTTCGAGGATCTGAGAGAAGCAATGAGCACCCAGCAACCCACCATCATCTACACGCTGACCGACGAAGCTCCGCTGCTGGCGACCAGTGCGTTCCTCCCGATCATCCAGACCTTCACCAGGCCGGCCGGCATCAACGTGACCACCAGCGACATCTCGGTGGCGGGCCGCATCCTGGGCGAATTCCCCGAATTCCTGACCGAAGCACAGCGCGTGCCGGACAACCTGGCCGAGCTGGGCAAGCTGACGCAGCTGCCGGACACCAACATCATCAAGCTGCCGAACATCAGCGCCTCGGTGCACCAGCTGGTGAGCGCCATCCGTGAACTGCAAGGCAAGGGATACAAGGTGCCGGACTATCCGGAAGACCCGAAGACCGACGAAGAAAAGGCCATCCAGAAGCGCTATTCCAAGTGCCTGGGCAGCGCCGTGAACCCGGTCCTGCGCGAGGGCAACTCCGACCGCCGCGCACCGGCAGCGGTCAAGAACTTCGCGCGCAAGCACCCGCACAGCATGGGCGAGTGGAGCATGGCCTCGCGCACGCACGTGGCGCACATGAAGCATGGCGACTTCTACCACGGCGAAAAGTCCATGACCCTGGACAAGGCGCGTGACGTCAAGATGGAGCTGGTCACCAAGAGCGGCAAGACCATCGTGCTCAAGCCCAAGGTCTCGCTGCTGGACGGCGAAATCATCGACAGCATGTTCATGAGCAAGAAGGCGCTGTGCGACTTCTATGAAGAGCAGTTCGAAGACGCGCGCCAGACCGGCGTGATGCTGTCGCTGCACGTCAAGGCGACCATGATGAAGGTGTCGCACCCGATCGTGTTCGGCCACGCCGTCAAGATTTTCTACAAGGAAGCCTTTGCCAAGCACGGCGCGCTGTTCGATGAACTGGGCGTGAACGTCAACAACGGCCTGGTCAACCTGTACGAAAAGATCGAGGCGCTGCCCAGCTCCAAGCGTGAAGAGATCATCCGCGACCTGCACGCCTGCCACGAGCATCGCCCGGAACTGGCCATGGTGGATTCGGCCAAGGGTATCTCCAACCTGCACGCGCCCAACGACGTGATCGTCGATGCCTCGATGCCGGCCATGATCCGCATCGGCGGCAAGATGTGGGGCGCCGACGGCCGTCCGAAGGACACCAAGGCCGTGATCCCGGAAAGCACCTTCGCGCGCATCTACCAGGAGATCATCAACTTCTGCAAGACCAACGGCAACTTCGATCCGACCACCATGGGCACGGTGCCCAATGTGGGCCTGATGGCGCAGAAGGCCGAAGAGTACGGCTCGCACGACAAGACCTTCGAGATCGCCGAAGACGGCGTGGCCAACATCGTCGACCTGGCCACCGGTGAAGTGCTGCTGGCACAGGACGTCGAGCAGGGCGACATCTGGCGCATGTGCCAGGTCAAGGACGCGCCGATCCGCGACTGGGTCAAGCTGGCCGTCACGCGCGCGCGCAATTCGGGCATGCCGGCGGTGTTCTGGCTGGACCCGTACCGTCCGCACGAAGCCGAGCTGATCAAGAAGGTCGAGGCCTACCTGAAGGACTACGACACCAAGGGCCTGGACATCCAGATCATGTCGCAGGTGCGCGCCATGCGCTACACGCTGGAGCGCGTGATCCGCGGCCTGGACACCATCTCGGTGACCGGCAACATCCTGCGCGACTACCTGACCGACCTGTTCCCGATCATGGAACTGGGCACCAGCGCCAAGATGCTGTCGATCGTGCCGCTGATGGCGGGTGGCGGCATGTATGAGACCGGCGCCGGCGGTTCGGCGCCGAAGCACGTCAAGCAGTTGGTGGAAGAGAACCACCTGCGCTGGGATTCGCTGGGCGAGTTCCTGGCGCTGGCGGTGTCGCTGGAAGACGTCGGCATCAAGACCGGCAATGCGCGCGCCAAGATCCTGGCCAAGACGCTGGACGCGGCCACCGGCAAGCTGCTGGACAACAACAAGAGCCCGTCGCCCAAGACCGGCCAGCTGGACAACCGCGGCAGCCAGTTCTACCTGGCGATGTACTGGGCGCAGGAACTGGCAGGCCAGTCGGACGATGCGGAACTGGCCGCGAAGTTCGCGCCGCTGGCCAAGACGCTGACGGACAACGAGCAGAAGATCGTTGGCGAACTGGCCGCCGTGCAGGGCCAGCCGGTGGATATCGGCGGCTATTACATGCCGGAAGCCGACAAGCTCAGCGCCGCAATGCGCCCGAGCCAGACGCTGAACGCCGCGCTGTCGACCGTGACGGCCTGACCGGGCTGGCCCGCCTGGCGGGCCGGCAGGTGTCGCAACCCCGGGCCTTGGTCCGGGGTTTTTCTTTGCGCCGCAGAACGCGTTATGGCTGCTGCGCTTCCATATGGATGTCCCACCCCTGTTCGGGGCCGCTCTTCTGGTCCCGGTACGTCCAGAGCGCACCGCAGTCCTGGCAGACGAAGCTGCTGATGGTGATGGCAGCGGAACCGGCGGGCTTGATGCGTCGGGTATCGGTGATGCGCAGTGCCGCGTGCCCGGGGGCGCCGCGCACGTGGCGTTCAATGGCCTGGCAGGCAGTGCAGAGTGTCATCCGTGTCTGTTCCGTTCGATCGGCCACTGTAGCATGCCGGCGCCTTCGAGGCCCGAAGTGGACAGGTGCATGCGGCGCATACGGGTTTTCTCCGGGCGCGACGCTCAACCCGCACTTTCCATGTGATTTGTGGCCGATCCGGTGAAGTTCATTGACATGCCGGAGTGGGGCCTGTATAAGGATGAGTGCAGGATCTTTCAAGCAGCAACCTAGAAGTCCAGGTGCTTGCCCATACGGCGCCACTTTTTCTCCTTGTGTCTTCCTTGATCGTCATGCCTTGCCGGCGCTTTTGCCGGTGAGAAAAAAATTATTGAGGAATCCAACATGGAAACCGGTACCGTCAAGTGGTTCAACGATTCGAAGGGTTTTGGCTTCATTACGCCTGATGCAGGCGGCAACGACCTGTTCGCGCACTTCTCCGAAATCCAGGGCAACGGCTTCAAGTCGCTGCAAGAAGGCCAGAAGGTGCGTTACGTCGCTGGCGTCGGCCAAAAGGGCCCGGCCGCGACCAAGATCGAGCCGATCTGAATCGCACAGACCTGAGTTGAGCTGAGCGCCAAGGCGCCAGTCCAATGAAAAAAGCTCCGCCAACGCGGAGCTTTTTTATTTCCGTTGCCGCAATTCCCCGCAACGGTGAAATAAAGCCACTGCTGGCGCGGCAACAAGCGTAGAGTGGGGGCAGGATCACCAAACGGCGGAGGCTGCCATGGATATCTATCCGGCTGCAACTTACAAGGGATACGATCTCTATCCCCTCGTATACAAGCACGCCGCCGAGCGCGTGTGGCCCGAGCCGCGGCCCGACCGTTCCTTCGATGCCGCCGTGGTGATCTGCCTGGAAGGCGAGTCGCCTGAAGGGATGCAGGCGCGCACCTTCCGCCTGGAAGCCGCACCGTGGGATAACGTCGGTGGCGCGCGACGCGGTGCGTTGCGCTATGCCGAGGCCATCATCAATGGCGCGGTGCCGGGGGTGTCGGTAACAACGGCCGGCGCGCCGATGGCGTCCTGAAGGTCCGCGACGGGCCCTGGCGCCGCCGTGCATTCTGCGCCGCTGCCGCCCGCGCGGGGCCATGGCCCATGCCGTGCGCGTGATCCACATGAGTTCAGCAATCCTTCCCATCAGCGCGGCACGATGCCGCATGGAGATGTCGTGAGCGACAGCAGTCCCAGCCGCAGTCCCGGCAACACAGTTCCCGGCAGTACGCCCTTTGCCAGCTACAAGGGTTTCGATCTGTATCCCCTGGTTTATCGCCATCGGCCTGAGCAGGCCTGGCCGCGCATCAAGCCCGACAACAGCTTCCTCGCGTCGATCGTGATTTGCCGCGAGGGCTATCGCCCTGGCAGCGACCATGCGCGCGTATTCCCAATGAGCGAGTCGCGCTGGGAGAACATCGGCTCGGCGCGCCGCGGTGCGCTGCAGTTCGGCGAAGACATCATCAATGGCCTGGTCGCCGGCGAATCCGTGACGTCGATCTAGGAATCCGGTTCCGCAGCGGCCTGGTCACAGGCCAGTTGCGGAGCGGGGAGACAGGCGCGGCGCTATCCGTCAGACTGCAAGGAGTCCGTTCATGGACATGCGTTCGGGATCATCTGGTTTTCTGTGCACGTTGCCCGGTGAGGGCAAAGGCATCACCTATCACGTCGCAGTCTGCTTTATCGATGCGGAGCGTCCCACCGGGGTGCTGTTCACCAGCTTCGTGGGTGTGGGGCGGCGGTCGTTCGGCGTGCTGGCCGAGCCAGGGGCCCTGCAGGGTCAGCTTGCCGCCAGCGGCGAGGCGCTGTGCCGCCTGGCCATCGGCCAGGTGGTGCGCGACCAGCTGCACGACAAGGCGCGCGAGGGCGATGCGGTGCTGGACCTCGCCGCCTCGCCATGGGACGGCGAGCTGAGGCCGGTCGGCGCGGGGCTCAGGACGGCCCGGCCGCATGTGCGCGTGCTTGGCTGAGGCCGCACGCAATCGTCAGGTCAGATCTGGAATACCGGGTTGCCGTGGCGCTCCAGCAGCGCCTCGATCAGCGCCATGTCGGCGATCTCCGGAGTACGGTCTTCCACCGCGCGCGACGGCCCGCAATAGGTCGCCGTCACATGGCGCCTGACGGTCAGCACGCCGGACGCGGGCGGTGCGACTTCAACCGCCTGCCACGGTGCATGCCGGTAACTGCCTGCCTGCCAGCCTTCGGGCGTCAGGTGCACGGCTTCCCATTCTTCGATGACGGACATGATCGGTTCTCCTTGATTGAGGGATGAATCGTTAGCGGGACGGCACGCGCCGGCGCGGCGCATGCCATGACGAGGGGACGCTGGCCTACGACTTGTGCCGGTAGTTGATGCGTCCCTTGGTGAGGTCGTAGGGCGACATCTCCAGCGTGACGCGGTCGCCCGCCAGCACGCGGATGCGGTTCTTCTTCAGCCGCCCGGACGAATACGCCCAGACTTCGAAGCCGTTTTCCAGGATCACGCGGAAACGGTTGTCGGGCAGGACTTCCGAAACCTTGCCGCCAAATTCGACCAGTTCTTCTTTTGCCAAGGAGGCTCCTTGCTGTAGCCGCGCCGCTTGTGCGCGAGCTGTTGTGACGGCCAACTGGACACCAACTGGCCGATGGGATGGGGTTTGCGATGCCTGGCTTACGGCTGGCGCAGGCGCGCCGCGGCGCGTTCGCCGGCACGGCGGGCGGACTGCCTGGCGCGGGCTTCAGAGCGGTGCGTGTCGTGGCGCATTGCCACGTTGGCGACGATGCGTTCGGCGCCATTGCGGTATTCCGCAATCATGTAGGTCGCGAACCAGAGGCCGGGTTCCTGCTGGATGGGATAGACGGAAACGGTGTAAGGGGTAGGGTTGATTCGATTCAATGTGATGCCTGTTCATGGGCGCGGCCGCAGGTGGCGCGGTGCATCGGGTTGCCGATGCTGAGCGTCGCGCGGTGGCGGCCGTTCGCCGTTGCTGTGTGCCAGCGTCGGGCCCGCGCGGCAGCACGGGCGTTGAATCTGGCGTGAAGTGGACCATGCCTGCGCAAGCCGATGCGCCGGGTACAGGGGCGATCGTTGCGGAGCGGACATGCCGCCGGTCGGATAAGGGTGGTGGGCCGTTCGGCCCAAAGACGCATCGGGTGTACGCCCGATATGCCGCCGCTGAATGCTTTTGTGAGATTGTCTTGCGGCTGGCGCACGGACGTCGGGCGTTGCCGATCCGTGCATAGAATATCGAATGATACCACTTCCGGGCCAAACTTGCCTGCGTGACGGGCAGTGCCCCTGGTGCGGCCGCCTTGCGGTGCTCAGCGTTCGCTGATCTGCGCGAAGCGCAGCGACAGGAAGTCGATCAGTTCACGCACCGAAGGCAGCAGACCGCGCCGTGACGGGAACACGGCGTGGATCACGCCGCCCCTGACCGACCAGTCCGGCAGGACTTTCACCAGCCGGCCATCGCGTAGCTCGTCGGTCATCATCATGATCGGCAGCTGCACGATGCCGGCACCGGCCACGGCCGCGGTGCGCAGCATGATCATATCGTCGGTGACCATCCGGGGCTTGTGGTGCAGGTCAGCAGTGGCGCCATCGGGGCCGTACAGCGACCAGGTGTGCGAGGGCCGCGGCGGCCCCAGGTCCAGCGTTGGCAGCGCGTTGAGGTCCGCGGGCGACAGCAGCGGCCCATGGCCTGCCAGCAGCGCCGGGCTGGCCACGAAGCACCAGGCGCGCTCGGCCAGCACGCGCATCACCAGGTCGCTGTCTTCCAGTGGCGGCACGCGCACGCGGATGGCCAGGTCGATCCCCTCCGCCACCACGTCCACACGCCGGTTGGTGGCTTCCAGGTGCACGATGACCTTGGGGTTCGCCGCCATGAAATCCGCAATCATGTCGCCCACGCGCGCGTGCAGCAGCGCCACCGGGCAGCTCATGCGCACCAGGCCGCTGGGTTCGGCGCGGGTTTGCTCGATCGCGCTCTCGGCCGCTTCGGCCTCCACCAGCATGGCCTTACAGTGGGCGTAGTACGTCTGCCCCAGTTCTGTCACGGAGAAGCGCCGCGTCGAGCGCTGGATCAGGCGCACGCCCAGGCGTTCTTCCAGCATGGCCACGCGCCGGCTCAGCTTGGACTTGGGTATGCCGAGCACACGCCCGGCGGGCGCAAAGCCCTGATGGTCGACTACCTGCGCGAAGTAATACAGGTCATTAAGGTCGGGATGCAAGCGGGCGGCTCCTGTCGTCCTGCCAGTAGGACGCTGAGGGCAGATTTTCCATCCTACCGGCGTGATCCGCCAAGTCCTATGCTTCGGCCACACGGTCGGCTTGGCATTGCCCCGAGTCGCCGGTTTCGCCAACTGCATAGGAGAAAGCCAAATGACCACACCCGCGAATTTCAACGGCAAACGTCCGGTACTGGATCCCGCCGATACGGCCATGCTGCTGATCGACCACCAGAGTGGCCTGTTCCAGACCGTTGGCGACATGCCGATGCCTGAGCTGCGCGCCCGTGCGGCCGCGCTGGCCAAGATGGCGACGCTGTGCAAGCTGCCGGTGATCACCACGGCCTCCGTGCCGCAAGGCCCGAACGGCCCGCTGATCCCTGAAATCCACGAAAACGCCCCCCATGCCAAATACGTCGCGCGCAAGGGCGAGATCAACGCCTGGGACAACCCCGACTTCGTCGCCGCGGTGCGTGAGACCGGCAAGAAGACCCTGATCATCGCCGGCACCATCACCAGCGTGTGCATGGCATTCCCGTCGATCAGCGCGGTGGCGGACGGCTACAAGGTGTTCGCGGTGGTGGATGCCTCGGGCACCTATTCCAAGATGGCGCAGGAGATCACCCTGGCGCGCATTGTCCAGGCCGGCGTGGTGCCGATGGATACCGCCGCCGTGGCCTCTGAGCTGCAGCAGAGCTGGAACCGCCCCGACGCGCAGCAATGGGCCGAGGTCTACACGCAGATCTTCCCGGCGTACCGCCTGCTGATCGAAAGCTATCTCAAGGCCCAGGACGTCGAGAAGAACCACGAGGTCCTGGACTCCACCCGCTGACGCCAGGCCGGCAACGGCCTGTACACCCCGGCTGCGGAACCGCGAAGGCCGCGGGTCCGCGCCTTCTGTTCACAGGAGAACGTCATGAGCAAGCCCTACAAGCGCCTGGACAAGAGCCAGGCCGCCGTCCTGATGGTCGATCACCAGGCCGGCCTGCTGTCGCTGGTGCGGGATATCGAGCCCGACAAGTTCAAGAACAACGTGCTGGCACTGGCCGACCTGGCCAAGTACTTCAAGCTGCCAACGGTCCTGACCACCAGCTTCGAGGATGGCCCCAACGGACCGATGGTGCCTGAGCTCAAGGCCATGTTCCCCGACGCGCCGTTCATTCCGCGCCCGGGCCAGATCAACGCCTGGGACAACGAGGATTTCGTGGCCGCGGTGCGTGCCACCGGCAAGAAGCAGCTGCTGATCGCCGGCGTGGTCACCGAGGTGTGCGTGGCTTTCCCGGCGTTGTCGGCGATCGAAGAGGGTTTCGAAGTCTTTGTCGTGACCGATGCCTCGGGCACCTTCAACCAAATCACGCGCGATTCGGCCTGGCAACGGATGTCTGACGCTGGCGCGCAACTGATGACGTGGTTCGGCGTGGCTTGCGAACTGCATCGCGACTGGCGCAACGACATCGAGGGTCTGGGCACGCTGTTCTCGAACCATATTCCGGACTATCGGAATTTGATTACGGCTTATACGACGGTGAAGAGCAGCAAGTAAGCAACGTCCTTTAGCAACCTGTCGGTTGGCTCCCTCTCCCGCTTGCGGGAGAGGGAGCCAGCAAGTGGCAAGCAGAATCCCTCAGGCTTCTTTCACAACCCTTCCTACGGGCGCCGCAGCGACCTCCGCCTGCGCCGATGCCGACCTCCGGTGGTTGATCATCGACACCGCCCCCACCGCAATCACCGCCGGGATTGCCATCGCCATGAAGTTCTGCTGCAACGGCAACGACATGCCCACCAGCACGCCGATCACGATCGGTGCCAGGATGGCGCCGCTGCGTCCCACGCCCGAAGCCCAGCCGATGCCGGTGCCGCGCACCGCCATCGGATAGAACTGGCCCGCATAGGCATAGGTGACGATCTGCGTGCCGATGGTGGAAGCACCTGCCAGGCCCACCACGACGAACAGCGCTGCGCTGGGCATCGGGTAGCCCAGCAGCGTGATCGACACGGCCGCCAGCGTGTACATGCCGATCAGCACGTGCTTGATCGGCAGCCGGTCGGCGAGCCAGCCGCCGCCGATGGCGCCGAGCATCGCGCCGAAGTTCAGCACCAGCACGAAGGTCAGCGCCGAGCCCAGGCTGTAGCCCGCGCCCGCCATCAGCTTGGCCAGCCACGAGCTGAGCGCATACACCATGAACAGGCACATGAAGAACGCCACCCAGAACATCACCGTGCTGAAGCCGCGGCCATCCTGGAACAGGCGCCGGATCGGCGCGCTGCCGGCCTTGTCATCGGCGGGCAGGGTGAGCGAGTCGCCGGCTTGCGGGCGATGCGAGGGCACCAGGCGCGATACCACCGCCTGCAGCGCCGCGGTCTGGCCGGTGCGGACCAGGTAGGGCATCGACTCCGGCAGCGAGCGCAGCACCAGCGGGATCAGCACCGCCGGCACGCCGGCGGCAAGGAACACCGACTGCCAGCCGTAGCTCTCGATCAGCCCCTTGCCCAGCAGCGCCGCCAGCATGCCGCCCACCGAGTAGCCGCTGAACATCAGCGTCACCAGCGTGCCGCGCAGCTTGCGCGGCGCGTACTCGGTCATCTGCGCCACCACGTTGGGCATCACGCCGCCAATGCCCAGGCCCGCCAGGAAGCGCGTGACGCTGAACGTCACCGGGTCGCTGGTAAAGCCCGCCGCCGCGGTGAAGACACTGAACAGCAGGATGCAGATGGCGATGGCGCGCCTGCGGCCGATGCGGTCGGCCACGGTGCCGAGGAAGATCGCGCCGAACATCATGCCGAACAGCGCCGAGCTGACCATGAAGCCGGCGCTGGTTGCGGTCACGCCCATCTCTTTCATGATCGACGGCAGGGCGATGCCGGCCACGGCCAGGTCGTAGCCGTCGAAGATGATGATCAGTGCGCACCAGAACAGGATGAGCGCATGGAAGCGGTTGAAGCGGGCCTCGTCGGCCAGCTTGTGGACATCGATCTGACGCATGGTTTGTCTCCGGTATGGTGGGATGGCGGTAGGTTGCGATGAGGCGGCGTTGCCGCTCATGCCACCGCGACGGCGCGCTCTGCGGCGGCCTTCAGTTCGCGTTCGCGCAGCATGAAGCGCTGGATCTTGCCGGTGGCGGTCTTGGGCAGCGCATCGACGAACTCGATCGCGCGCGGGTACTTGTAGGCCGCCAGCCGCTCCTTGACGAAGGCCTTCAGTTCGCCGTCGCCCAGCTGCGCCCCGGCCTTCAGCACCACGAAGGCCTTGGTCTTGATCAGTCCTTCATGGTCAGGTACGCCGATCACCGCGGCCTCCAGCACCGCAGGGTGCTGCACCAGCGTGGCCTCGACCTCGAACGGCGATACGTAGATGCCGCTGACCTTGAGCATGTCGTCGCTGCGCCCGGCGTAGCTGTAGGTGCCATCCGCGTTGCGCACGTATTTGTCGCCGCTCTTGGTCCAGCCGCCGCGGAAGGTCTCGCGCGACTTCTCGCGGTTGGCCCAGTACATCATCGCGGCGCTGGGTCCCTGGATATAGAGGTCGCCGATCTCGCCGTCGGGCACCGGGCGGCCGTCTTCGTCGCGCAACTCGATGGCGTAGCCCGGCACCGGCCAGCCGGTGGTGCCGTACCGCACCTGGCCGGGACGATTGGACAGGAAGATATGCAGCATCTCGGTGGAGCCGATGCCGTCGATGATCTCGCAGCCGAAATGCGCGGTGAAGCGCTGGCCGATATCGGCGGGCAGCGCCTCGCCGGCGGACGAGCACAGCCGCAGTGCGACCTCGGCGCGCTGCGGCAGCGCCGGCGAGGCGAGCATGCCGGCGTAGCCTGTCGGCGCGCCGAAGAACACTGTTGGCTTGTGTTGCAGCCAGCGGCGGAAGGTGGCCTCGGGCGTGGGCCGCTCGGCCATCAGCACCACCGTGGCGCCGACGCTGAGCGGGAAGCTGAGGCCGTTGCCCAGCCCGTAGGCGAAATACAGCTTGGCCGCCGAGAAGCAGACATCCCGCTCCTGCAGGCCGAGCACCGGGCCGGCGTAGAGCGCCGCGGTCCAGTACGGGTTGCCGTGGCTGTGCACCACGCCCTTGGGCTGGCCGGTCGAGCCGGACGAGTAAAGCCAGAAGCCGGGATCGTCGCAGCTGGTGGCGGCAGGCGCTTGCAGCGGCGCCTGCGCGGCAAGCACCGCATCCAGCGCCGCCATGCCATCGGGCAGCGGCTCATGCGCACGCGATACCAGGACCCGCCCGACTTCATGCCCGGGACGCGCCAGCGCCTCCTGCAGCACGGGCAGCAGCGCGGCCGACACCAGCACCGCCTGCGCGCGGCTGTGCTGCAGCATGTAGCGATAGTCGTCGGCGGTCAGCAGCGTGTTGACGGCCACCGGGACGATGCCGGCGTACATCGCGCCCAGGAAGCAGACTGGCCAGTCGGTGCAGTCGTGCATCAGCAGCAGCACGCGCTCTTCGCGGCGGATGCCGGCGCCGAGCAGCGCGGCGGCCAGGCGCCGCACCTGCTGCGCCAGTTCGCCATAGGTGAGCTGGCCGTCGTCATCGATATAGGCCACCTTGCCGGCGCGTCCGGCATTGCAGCCGAGCAGGTGCTCGGCAAAGTTGAAGGACGTGCCGGGTGGCCGGACGGGTGTCTCTGCGGGCGTGGCGGTCATGGGTGTCTCCCCGTTGCTGGTGTACGGTGTGCCGCGCGCCGCCATGCGGGCGTGGCGGCGCGGTGAAGCGGGTTGGCTTGAACAGTCAGGCGAGCGCGTCGAGCACCGCGGTACTGGCCTGGATGGCGCTGCGCCGGTGATAGAAGTGCAGGGCGCGCAGGCCACCCAGTTCCTCGCCGCCGCCGGCGCGGCCGGGGCCGCCGTGCAGCGATTGCGGCATGACGTTGCCGTGGCCGGTGTGCAGCTGCGCCACGTCGGGCGAGATCACATGCACGCGGCCATGGCTGTCGGCCAGCTCGACGGCGGCGGCGCCGAGCGCGGCCGCGTCGCTGCCATAGAGCGATGCCACCAGCGAGCCCTGGCCACGGCGCACGAGTGCCAGTGCGTGGGCGGTATCCCGATAGGGCAGCAGCGTGGCCACTGGGCCGAACACTTCGGTGTCGTGCACCGCGGCGGCAGCATCCGCATCGGTCACGCCCAGCAGTGTCGGGCCGATGCAGCAGGCCACGGCCGGATCGGCATCCACCAGGTGCTGCGTGGCGTCATGCAGCACCTGTGCATGCTTGCGCAGGTAAGCCAGACCATCTTGCACGGCGTTGAACTGCGCACGGCTGACCAGCGCACCCATGCGCACGGTATCGTTGCGCGGGTTGCCCACGGTCACTTTCGACAGCCGTGCGCCGATGGCCTCGGCGGCCTGGCCATACAGCGCTTCAGGCACGAACACGCGCCGGATCGCGGTGCATTTCTGTCCGGACTTGACCGTCATCTCGCGCACGGCTTCCTTCACCAGCAGGTCGAAGGCGGCGGTATCGGGGCCGTCCTGCGGCAGCAGGACGGCGGAATTGACGCTGTCCGCTTCGATATTCACGCGGACAGAGCGTTGCGCGATGGCGGGATGCGAGCGGATCACCGCGGCCGTATCGGCCGAACCGGTGAACGACACCACGTCAAAGGGCTGCAACGGGTCCAGCAGCCCGGCCGGGCTGCCGCACACCACCGACAGCGCGCCGGCTGGCAGCACCCCGGCCTCGACCACGTCGCGCACCATGCGCTGGGTCAGCCAGGCGGTGGCGGTAGCGGGTTTGACGATCACCGGCACGCCGGCCAGCAATGCCGGTGCCGCCTTCTCCCACAGGCCCCAGCTCGGGAAGTTGAAGGCATTGATGAACAGCGCCACACCGCGCGTGGGCACCAGCACATGCTGCGACTGGAACAACGGGTCCTTGCCCAGTCGGGTGGCCTCGCCATCCGGCAGGTAATGCCGGTCGCCGAGCGTATCGCCCAGCTTTGCGTAAGTGCCCAGCGTGAAGATGCCGCCGTCGATGTCGACCGCGGAGTCGTTCCTGACGGTGCCGCTGTTGGCCGTGGCGATGTCGTAATAGGCATCGCGATTGGCCTGCAGCACCTTGACGATGTCAGCCAGCAGCGCGGCGCGCTTGCGATAGGTCAGCGCGCGCAGGGCAGCGCCGCCCTGTTCGCGGGCAAAGGCGAAGCCGGCAGCGAGGTCCAGTCCGGTGGCATCCACGCGCACCAGTTCGTCGCCCAGCACCGGATCGAACAAGGGCGTGCCGGCACCGCTGCCGGCCTGCCACTTGCCGCCGAGGTAGTTGGAAAGCAATTCAGTCATAGGGGATCTCAGCGCGTGAAGTCGATGCGGCCTTCTGGCAGCAGGTAGAGCACCAGCGCGCGGCCGTTGCTGACGGTGGGGCGGTGGGCGCTGCCCGGCGGGCATACCAGCCAGCCGGCGGGGCGGCCGTCGAACTGCGCCTCGCCCTCGAGCGGCATGATCAGGTCGATCTCGCCATCGGGATGGGTGTGATGCGGGCCGGCAATGTCCTGCATGTCGACCACGTCGACGGAAAAGCCGTGCAGGTCGTCAGCCGGCCTGAAGATGCGGCCGTAGCGGATGCCGCCGCCTTCGCGGTCGCACAGCCAGCCTTCGGCCACGCCGGCCTGGCATGCGTCCTTCAGTTGCTGGTAGGTGGTGCTGCCGGCGCCATGCTCGGCATTGAGCCAGGCATCGAGCGCGGTATCCAGCGGGCGGCCTGCCAGTTGCGCGGTGAGCTGCGCGATCTGGCTGCGGAATTCTGTGGGGGACATGGTGAGGGGCTCCGTCGGATTCGCCAGTTGCTATCACTGGCTTCATGCATTATTGTGCATGTATGAAAAATAGAGCCGCACCGAAATCATGTCAAGCACTATATTGCATGAATCTGGGTTAACCCCGGAAGCCGACCTGCATCATGATTCAGATTCAAGTGTTGCCAACGGCACTGAGAAGAACCCGTTCCTGGTCGCGCTGGGCGAGCGTGTGCGCGAGCTGCGCGCCTGCCGCGGCCTGACCCGAAAGGCCGCCGCGCAGGCGGCCGGCGTGTCGGAGCGGCACCTGGCCAACCTGGAATACGGCAGCGGCAACGCTTCCATCCTGGTGCTGCAGCATATTGCCGAGGCGCTGCAGTGCTCGCTGGCCGGCCTGCTGGGCGACGTCACCACGTCGTCGCCTGAATGGATCCTGTTGCGCGAGCTGCTGGAGCACCGCGACGAAGCCACGCTGCGGCGCGTGCGCATTGCCGTGGGCGAGATGCTCGGCACGGGTGGCGAGAACGCCGGCCAGGCCGCGCGCAGCCCGCGCGTGGCGCTGATCGGGCTGCGCGGCGCCGGCAAGACCACGCTGGGCGGGATGCTGGCCGAAGACCTGGATTTCCCCTTTGTCGAGCTGAGCCGCGAGATTGAGAAGTTTGCCGGCTGCAGCATCTCCGAGATCCAGGGCCTGTATGGCATGAACGCCTACCGCCGCTACGAGCGGCGCGCGCTGGAAGAGGCCATCCAGATCTATCCCGAAGCCGTGATCGCCACGCCCGGCGGCCTGGTATCGGACCCCGCCACCTTCAACCTGTTGCTGGCCCACTGCACTACGGTCTGGCTGCGGGCGGAGCCGGAAGACCATATGGAGCGGGTGCGCGAGCAGGGCGACTTCCGGCCGATGGCGGCCAGCAAGGAGGCCATGGAGGACTTGCGCCATATCCTGGCCGGGCGCGCGGCCTTCTATTCCAAGGCGGAGTTCTCGCTGGACACCAGCGCGCAACCGCTGGAGCCCACGTTTGCCGCGCTGCGCGAACTGGTGCGCCAGGCGTTGCGCATGCCGTTGTGACGGCTGGGGCGCAGTAACGCGGCATCGGGGGCAGTGAGCGGCGCCTCCTGAGAAAACTGCACAATAGTGCTTGCAGAAAATCTGCTTAATGAACTATAGTTCTTATCACCAGATTCCTGTCCATGCACGATAGTGCAGTTTCGCAGAGGAGACACCCGCCGTGACCACCGCCCCCCGCGTCGACTACCAGACCACCCCCGCCCAATACAAACACCTGAAGCTGACGTTCGACGGCCCCGTCGCCACGCTGGCGGTGGACATCGACGAGAACGCCGGCCTGCGCCCCGGCTACAAGCTCAAGCTCAACAGCTATGACCTCGGCGTCGACATCGAACTGAACGACGCGCTCAACCGCGTCCGCTTCGAGCACCCGGAAGTGCGCACCGTGGTCGTCACCAGCGGCAAGGACAAGGTGTTCTGCTCCGGCGCCAATATCTTCATGCTGGGCGTCAGCAGCCATGCGTGGAAGGTCAACTTCTGCAAGTTCACCAACGAGACCCGCAACGGCATCGAGGACTCCTCGGCGCACAGCGGCCTGAAGTTCCTGGCCGCGGTCAATGGCGCCTGCGCCGGCGGCGGCTATGAGCTGGCGCTGGCCTGTGACGAGATCCTGCTGGTGGACGACCGCTCGTCGGCCGTGAGCCTGCCGGAAGTGCCGCTGCTGGGCGTGCTGCCCGGCACTGGCGGCCTGACCCGCGTGACCGACAAGCGCCACGTGCGCCATGACCTGGCCGACATCTTCTGCACCACCACCGAAGGTGTGCGCGGCCAGCGCGCCAAGGACTGGCGCCTGGTCGACGACATCGCCAAGCCGGCCGTGTTCGCCCAGAAGGTGCAGGAGCGCGCGCTGGCGCTGGCCGCGCAGAGCGACCGCCCGGCCGATGCGCGCGGCGTGGCGCTCGAGCCGATCGAGCGCACCATCGAAGCCGATGCGCTGCGCTACACCCATGTGACGATCGAGATCGACCGCGCCGGCCGCACCGCCACCTTTACGGTCAAGGCGCCGACGGGCGCGCAGCCGCAGAACATCGATGAAATCGTGGAAGCCGGCGCTGCCTGGTACCCGCTGCAACTGGCGCGTGAACTGGAAGACGCGATCCTGTCGATGCGCACCAATGAACTGGACATCGGCACCTGGCTGATCAAGACCAGCGGCGATGCCGCCGCGGTGCTGGCCAGCGACGCCACGCTGCTGGCGCACCAGGACCATTGGCTGGTGCGCGAGACCATCGGCCTGCTGCGCCGCACGCTGAGTCGCCTGGACGTGTCTTCGCGCAGCCTGTTCGCGCTGATCGAGCCGCAATCGTGCTTTGCCGGCACCTTCCTGGAACTGGCGCTGGCCTGTGACCGCAGCTACCACCTGGCACTGCCGGACGACGAGGACCGCGCACCGAAGATCACGGTGGCGGAAGTCAACTTCGGCCTCTACCCGATGGCCACCGGCCAGAGCCGCCTGGGCCGCCGTTTCTATGACGAACAGCCCGCGCTGGACGCGGTGCGCGCCAGGGCCGGCCAGCCGCTCGATGCCGATGCGGCCTATGCGCTGGGCCTGGTCACCGCCAACCCCGACGACATCGACTGGACCGACGAAGTGCGCATCGCGCTGGAAGAGCGCGTGGCGATGTCGCCCGATGCGCTGACCGGCATGGAAGCCAACCTGCGCTTCAACGGCCAGGAAAACATGTTCACCCGCATCTTTGGCCGCCTGACCGCGTGGCAGAACTGGATCTTCCAGCGCCCCAACGCCGTGGGTGAAAAGGGTGCGCTCAAGGTCTACGGCAAGGGCGACAAGGCCGCCTTCGACTGGAACCGCGTCTGATCCAGCCTTACACGACAACCGAATCGTCCCCTGAAGGAGACCACCATGTCCGGCATCAACTACAGCGACAAGATCCCCAACAACGTCAACCTGAGCGAAGACCGCACCCTGCAGCGCGCGCTCGAGCAATGGCAGCCCAACTACCTGAGCTGGTGGAACGACATGGGCCCGGAAGGCTCGCACCAGCATGACATCTACCTGCGCACTGCGATCAGCGTCGATCCGCAGGGCTGGGCCCACTTCGGCCACGTCAAGATGCCGGACTACCGCTGGGGCATCTTCCTGAACCCGGCCGAGGCCAACCGCAAGATCCATTTCGGCGACCACAAGGGTGAGGACGCGTGGCAGGACGTGCCCGGCGAATACCGCGCCAACCTGCGCCGCATCATCGTGACGCAGGGCGATACCGAGCCGGCGTCGGTTGAGCAGCAGCGCCACCTGGGCCTGACCGCGCCCAGCATGTACGACCTGCGCAACCTGTTCCAGGTGAACGTGGAAGAGGGCCGCCACCTGTGGGCCATGGTCTACCTGCTGCACAAGTACTTCGGCCGCGACGGCCGCGAGGAGGGCGAGGCCCTGCTGGAGCGCCGCAGCGGCCAGCAGGACAACCCCCGCATCCTGCAGGCGTTCAACGAGCAGACGCCTGACTGGCTGTCGTTCTTCATGTTCACCTACTTCACCGACCGCGACGGCAAGTTCCAGCTGTGCGCGCTGGCCGAATCCTCCTTCGACCCGCTGGCGCGCACCACCAAGTTCATGCTGACCGAGGAAGCGCACCACATGTTCGTGGGCGAGTCCGGCGTGTCGCGCGTGATCCAGCGTACCTGCCAGGTGATGAACGAACTCAAGACCGACGATCCGGCAAAGCTGCGCGCGGCCGGCGTGATCGACCTGCCGACGCTGCAGCGCTACCTGAACTTCCACTACAGCGTGACGATCGACCTGTTTGGCGCCGATGAGTCCAGCAACGCTGCCACCTTCTACAGCACCGGCCTGAAGGGCCGCTACGAAGAAGGCAAGCGCATGGACGACCACGTGCTCAAGGGCCAGACCTACCGCATCCTGCAGGCGCAGAACGGCCAGCTGACCGAGAAGGAAGTGCCGCTGCTGAACGCGCTCAATGAAGTGCTGCGCGACGACTACATCAAGGACAGCATGGCCGGCATCGAACGTTGGAACAAGGTCATCGACAAGGCCGGCATCCCGTTCCGCCTGAAGGTGCCGCACAAGGCCTTCCACCGCAATATCGGCGCGCTGGCCGGGGTCAAGGTATCGCCGGACGGCCGCGTGATCTCCGACGCCGAATGGCGCGACTTCCGCGACCAGTGGCTGCCCAGCGAAGGCGACCGCGCCTTTGTCGCCAGCCTGATGGGCCGCGTGGTCGAGCCGGGCAAGTTCGCCAACTGGATCGCGCCGCCGGTGATGGGCATCAACCGCCAGCCGGTGGACTTCGAGTACGTGCGCTTCAACTAAGCCACGGACCTGTCAACCACTCCCTGTTTGCTCCCCTCTCCCGCGTGCGGGAGAGGGGCCGGGGGAGAGGGCAGGCGCCACGACAAGGCGCCGCCGCCGTCAACGACCCTCACCCCGGGCGCCCCTCATCCTGTGGAGACCGCCATGGACATGGCAGAAATTCAAATCATCAAGCAGCACCTGATCGATCCCGAGATCTGCATCCGCTGCAACACCTGCGAAGCCACCTGCCCGGTGGGCGCGATCACGCACGACGCGCGCAACTATGTAGTCGATGCCGACCAGTGCAACTTGTGCATGGCCTGCATTTCCCCGTGCCCGACGGGCTCGATCGACAACTGGCGCGCCATGCCGAAGCTGCGCGCCTACAGCATCGAAGAGCAACTCACCTGGGACACGCTGCCGGAAGAACTGACGCCCGAGCAACTGGCCGACCTGGCGCCCGGTGCCGAGATGCAGACCGCCGCGCCGGAGATTCCCGCCGCGTCGCCGCTGGCCGGCACCGGCGAGGACGCCGTCAACAGCGCCCGCTACGGCGCCACCGTGCCGCCGTGGTCCGCTGCGCATGCCTACACCAACCTGTACGGCGCCAAGTCCGCCAACAAGACCATCACCGCCACCGTGACCGGCAACGTGCGCGTGACCGAAGTCGGGCGTGAGTACGACACCCACCACATCGTGCTGGACTTTGGCGCGACGCCGTTTCCGGTGCTGGAAGGCCAGTCCATCGGCATCGTCCCGCCGGGCACCGACGCCGGCGGCCGCCCGCACCATGCGCGCCAGTATTCAATTGCCAGCCCGCGCAACGGCGAGCGCCCCGGCTACAACAACCTGTCGCTGACGATCAAGCGCGTGCTGCAGGACCATGACGGCAGCCCGGTGCGCGGCGTGGCATCCAACTACATGTGCGACCTGAAGGTCGGCGACAAGGTCGAAGTGATCGGACCGTTCGGCGCCAGCTTCCTGATGCCCAACCACCCGCGCTCCAACATCGTGATGATCTGCACAGGCACCGGCAGCGCACCGATGCGCGCCATGACCGAATGGCGCCGGCGCCTGCGCAAGGCCGGCAAGTTCGACGGCGGCAAGCTGATGCTGTTCTTCGGCGCGCGCACCCGCGAAGAGCTGCCTTACTTTGGCCCGTTGCAGAACCTGCCCAAGGATTTTATCGACATCAACCTGGCGTTTTCGCGCACGGCGGGGCAGCCGAAACGCTACGTGCAGGACCTGATGCGCGAACGCGCCGCCGATCTGGCCGCACTGCTGGCGAGCCCCGACACGCACTTCTATGTTTGCGGGCTCAAGAGCATGGAAGAGGGCGTGGTGCTGGCGCTGCGCGACGTTGCGCAGCAGGCGGGGTTGCAGTGGGAGACGCTGGCCGAGGGGCTCAAGCGCGATGGGCGGCTGCACCTGGAGACGTATTGAACTTGCTACGCCCAGGCTCACTGCCGGGTTGTTGCTCCCCTCTCCCGCACGCGGGAGAGGGGAGCACACCGGCGGCATTGCGTGCACACATCCTCGGCGCTATACCCTCAATCCGTATCCACCTGCGCCTTGTGCTTCGACGCCATCTTGTCCTGCTGCGCCGGCGGCACGTTGTCGTAGTGGCTGAACTGGATGGTGTAGCTGCCGTGGCCGCCCGTGATGCTGTTCAGCCGTGACTGGTAGTCGTTGAGCTCGGACAGCGGCACCTGGCCGGCGACGATCACGGCGTTGCCGGCCGCGGTGCGCGTGCCATGGACCTGGCCGCGCTTGGTGGAGAGGTCGCCGATGATGTCGCCCATGGCGGTGCCCGGCGCCGTCACCTCGATGTCGACGATCGGTTCCAGCACGCTGGGCCTGGCCTTGAGTACCGCGTCGATGAAGGCCTTGCGCCCGGCGGTCGCGAACGCGACTTCCTTGGAATCGACCGGATGGCTCTTGCCGTCGAACACAGTCACGCGCACGTCCTGCATCGGGAAGCCCGCCAGCGGGCCGCTGTCCAGCACCTGGCGGATGCCCTTTTCCACGGCGGGAATGAACTGGCCCGGAATCGCGCCGCCCTTGACCGCATCGACAAAGTCGAAGCCCTCGCCGCGCGACAGCGGCTCCACGCGCAGCATCACTTCGCCGAACTGCCCGGCGCCGCCGGTCTGCTTCTTGTGCCGGTGATGGCCCTCGGCCTTGCCGCCGATGGTCTCGCGATAGGCGATCTTGGGCGGGCGCGTCACCACCTCCAGCTTGTACTGCTCGGTCAGCCGCTCCAGCGCGCAGCGCAGGTGGAATTCGCCCAGGCCGAACACCACGGTCTCATTGGTGCCAACCGGATGCTCGACGCGCAGGCACGGGTCCTCGGCGCTGAGCTTGTGCAGCACCTCGGCCAGGCGCTGCTCGTTGCCGCGCCGCGCCGGCTCGATCGCCAGCCCGTAGATGGGGGTCGGGAACTCCAGCGGCGTCAGGTGGATATTGCCGTCCTCAGTGGCGTCGTGCAGCACGGCATCGAAGCCGAGTTCGTCCACCTTGGCCACCGCGCAGATATCGCCCGGGCCGGCGCGCGGGATCTCCTGAGTCTCCTTGCCCTGCAGCCGCAGCAGGTGCGCCACCTTGAACGGCTGGCGCCCGTCGCCGATATAGAGCTGGCTGTCGCGCGTGACCGTGCCCTGGTGGATGCGGAACACCGCCAGCTTGCCGACATAGGGATCGATCACCACCTTGAAGACATGGGCCAGCACGTGCTTGTCAGGCACGGGAACGGCCCGCACCGCCTTGCGGTGTTCGCCGCCTTCACCGCCACCTTCGCGTGTCTCGCGATAGAACAGGGGCGGATTGCCTTCAGTCGGGTTGGGCAGCAGTTGCACGAATACGTCGAGCAGCTCGGCGACGCCGGCGCCGGTGGCGGCCGAGGTAAAGCAGATCGGCACCAGGTGGCCCTCGCGCAGCGCGCGCTCGAATGGCGCGTGCAGCTGCTCCGGCGTGATCGCCTCGCCCTGCTCCAGGTACAGCTCCATCAGTTCGGGATCGATCTCGATCACCTGGTCGATCAGCGCATCGTGCGCGGCGGGCACAGATAAAAAATCCGACTCGCCGGCCGGATTGAAGAAGCAGTCCACCACCTGGCTGCCGTTGCCGGCCGGCAGGTTGATCGGCAGGCATTCCTTGCCAAAGGCCTCCTGGATATCCGCAAGCAGCGCGGGCAGGTCGACCTTGTCGCCGTCGATGCCGTTGACGATGATCATCCGGCACAGCTGGCGCGCCTGCGCCCACGCCATCGCGCGTCGCGTGGTCATCTCGATGCCGGTCTGGGCATTGATGACGATGGCGGCGGTTTCCACTGCCGCCAGCGCACTGATGGCCAGGCCGGAGAAGTCGGGGTAACCGGGGGTGTCAAGCAGGTAGACGCGGGTGTCGCGGTAGTGCAGGTGGGCGGCGGCGGTGGTGAGCGAGCGTTTGTACTTGCGCTCGAGCGGGTCGCTGTCGCACACCGTGGAACCGCGCTCGATGCTGCCGGGCGTGTGCAGCGCACCGCCCTTGTACAGCAGTGCCTCGACCAGCGAGGTCTTGCCGCTCCCTGCATGCCCAAGCAGGGCAACGGTGCGGATGGCATCGGGACTATCGTGCATGTTGGCTCTCGGTTCGTCCGGCAATGACTCTCAGGGCATTATTGGCGAAATTTCGCGGAAGCGACATATGTGCGTGCCCGGCACCGTGCCATGCCGGACATGGAATAGCTGCCAAGTGGCGCGACCGGCGCTCGACCGGCCTTGTCTGGGCGCCGCGCGGCTTGCCTGCGCTGCAGCAAGCCGCATGCTGG
This sequence comes from Cupriavidus sp. UYPR2.512, assembly GCF_000379565.1. Classification (NCBI taxonomy): domain Bacteria; kingdom Pseudomonadati; phylum Pseudomonadota; class Betaproteobacteria; order Burkholderiales; family Burkholderiaceae; genus Cupriavidus; species Cupriavidus sp. UYPR2.512. The sequence continues at coordinate 413,707 of NZ_KB902852.1, forward strand.
TGCGCTGCAGCAAACTCAGCGGCGCACGTCGTCGTGGTCGGTCGACACCGCCAGCGCCTGCCATGCGGCCAGTTCGCTTTCCACCCGGCGGTTCTTCTCGGTGATGCGGTGGACCGTGTCCGAGCCCAGCGGCAGGCGCACCGGCGGGTTGTCGCTGTCCGCCAGGGCCAGCAGCGCTGCCGCCAGCTTGGCCGGGTCGCCGGGCTGCTGGTGGTTCGCCGAAGCCATGTGCTCACGCATTGCACCGACCGTATCGGCATACGCGGCGATCTCCGTGCGCACGCGCACCAGCGAGCTGGCGTCGAGGAAGTCGGTGCGGAAGAAGCCCGGCTCGACCACGGTGGCACGGATGCCCAGCGGCGACAGTTCGGCATCGAGCGCTTCGGTCAGGCCCTCCACCGCGAACTTGGTCGCGCCATAGACGCCCCAGCCGGGATACGCGGCGTAGCCACCGATCGACGAGATGTTGAGGATGCGGCCGCTGCGCTGCCGGCGCATCTGCGGCAGCACGGCACGCGTCACGGTCAGCACGCCGAACACGTTGGTGGCGAACTGCTGCTCGACCTCGCGCGCGGAGGCTTCTTCGACCGCGCCCAGCAGGCCGTAGCCGGCGTTGTTGACCAGCACGTCGATGCGGCCGAAGCGGGCCACGGCGGCCTTGGAGGCGGCGATGGCCTGTGCTTCGTCGGTAACGTCCAGCGTTACGCCCAACAGGTTGTCGTGTCCGCCCAGTGCGGCGGTGATCGTCTCCGGGCGCCGCGCGGTGGCGACGACCCGATCGCCACGCGCCAGCGCGGCACGGGTCAGTTCCAGCCCGAAGCCGCGCGAAGCGCCGGTGATAAACCAGACCTTGCTGGTGGCGTTGATGGTGGTGTTGGCGGACATGGTGAATCTCCTTTAGCTGTCGCCGGCGGGCTGCGCGACAAACGATATTTCCGGCCGTTTCGCTTGAGAAAAAGTCAAGCGTATGGGCGAAATGGGGCGTCTGGAAAGGCGCTTATACGCGGGAGTCAGCCGTTCAGGACACGCTCAGGGCACGATCCCGACCAGGCGCGACAGCGACTGCTCCGCGCCCCGAGCCGCCTCCGCCACGAAGTCGATGAAGCGCCGGACCCGCACCGGCATCTGGCTGCGATGCGGGTAGTACCTGTACATGCCGACATTGCTGCTGCTGTAGCCCGGCAGGATCGCCTTCAGTCGCCCGCTCACGAGGTCGGCGTGGATCATGTAGGCGGGCAGCTGGCCGATGCCCATGCCGGCGCGCACCGCTTCGACCTCGGCTTCCACGTCATTGAAGCTCGCTACGGCAGGCACCTCCTGGTAGACCAGGGCGCCGTCCACCTGCAGTTCCCATGGCACCATGCGCCCGGTGGCGGGGCGGCGGAAGCCCGTGCACTGGTGCTGCGGCAAGTCGTCGATGATGGCCGGCTCGCCGTGCCGCGCCAGGTAATCCGGCGCCGCGCAGATGACCAGCGGCAGGTCGCACAGCCGCCGCGCCACCAGGTTCTGGCCGGGGCTGGTGCCGACGCGGAAGCCGACGTCGATCCTGGCTTCGACCAGGTCGGTGAAGAGATCGCTCAGCACCACATCGAAGGTGATGCCGGGATATTGTTCGCGAAAGCCGCGCACCAGCGGGACCAGCACGCGGCTGCCAAGCGACGGCGGCGCGGTCAGGCGGATCATGCCGTCGTCGTCGCTCCTGCTGCCGCGGACCTGCTCGAGCGCTTCGTCGAGCTGGCGCATGCCGGGGGCGGCCAGTTCGAACAGGCGTGTGCCTTCTTCGGTCAGACTGAGCTTGCGGGTGGTCCGGTGCAGCAGCCGCACGCCGAGATGGTCCTCCAGCGTGCGCACCGCCTTGCTGGCGGCCTGCGGGGTAACGCCGGCCTCCATCGCGGCGCGGTGGAAGCTGCCGGCGCGCACCACGCCGAGGAAGAGGGTGAGGACACGGGCTTTGTCCATGACTGGCAACTGATGGTGAAGAGTCCGGCCATCATAGTGCGGATTCGGAAACAGCCGGCGGCCGTGGGCACCACGGACCTCGTGCCTGTGAACTACTGACAGAGCGGATGGAGAGTGGCAGAGGCTGCTACTTCAGCTCGCAATGCATGCAAAGCCCTGGCGGTATGCCTGCAATTTTGAGCGTATGCGATGCACGGACTTCAGCGGGAAGCGTCTCCGCGGAGCACAGCTCGAAGCCATAGCGGGCAAAATGGCTCGGGCAATTGCCGGTCGCCAGTACGGCGCGACGCACGCCTTGCGCGCGTGCGCGCATCAATACCGCAGAGACCAGGTGAGTTGCCACCCCCAACTGGCGAAACTCGGGAAGCACGGCCACAGACCGGATGACGATGAGATCGTCGTATCGTTCGGCGCCGGCGCATCCAACCACGCGGCCTTCCAGCTCCGCGACATGGAAAGCGTCCAGATGCGCTTCGATTTCGTGCTCGTCCAAACCGCATTGTGCGAGGACCTTCGAAACAGCCGGCAGATCTTGCGTGCCCGCAGAACGAATGCGTAGATCTTTGATCATGATGAAGCCTGTCGGCGGCGGTCCCTGACGCGTGGGCGGATTCGGGGTGTTCAGGTGTTGGGGGGAGAAAAGTACCTTATCCATCCCCGGCAGCCTGGGTTTTCGTATGAAAAACCCTAGGGTTTCGGGTAAGCCCTGTAAAGAAATACATTGAAAAATTGCGTCGAAGCGGCGGATACCTGCCGACGCCGCGGTTGCAGGCGGCGTCGGCGGCATGCTTCTCACCCGCCGGACTAGTGCCCGATCAGGCTCGATGCGGATCGGCAGCTCCCGCACGTGCTTGCCGGTCCGCTGGCTGATGCATTGCCGCAAATCGCGCAGGCTCCCATGTCGCGCGTTTGTAATTAAGTCCCTGACTTTCCTTGTAATCCGTGGATTCGCAACGCCCGCAGCGGAGGCTGAAGCGCGCAAGGGCCGCTGGTGCGCAGCCCGAGGCCCCCGCGCCTACGGCACGAATGTTGCGGGAGGTCCTGGCAGCGATGGGCATATCGCTGGCCCGGGAGGTGACCGGGTCGACCATCCACCCGCCACAAGGCGTCCGTCGGGTTTGCGACCGCGCCGGGACCTTTCGACCAAGGAGAGTTGTCATGAATATCGTCTGGCTTGTTGGGGCCGTAGTCATCATTCTCGCGGTACTCAGCTTCTTCGGCTTGCGCTAGTCCGCGTCGCGCGCAGCGTGCCGGCACGGGGCTTGGTGCCCCGGCGTCCCAGTGCACGCGCGTACCGGTGGAGCCTTACGACGGCGCCGTTGTTGCATTGCGGCGTGGCTGCGCCACGCCCGCCGCCCTGTTTCCTGTTCCCCTCCGCAGCCCAATTTCATCTGTTCCGACGACGAGCTTTTTCGCCTGCCATGCCAACAATGTCCGGCCAAGACAGCGACAAACCACATCGGAGGAGACAGACATGAGCAAGCATCCGTTCGACCTGACCGGCAAGGCGGCATTGGTGACCGGCGGCAATGGCGGTATTGGCCTGGGCATTGCCGAAGGGCTGGCCGCGGCCGGCGCCGATATCGCGATCTGGGGCACCAATGCCGACAAGATCGCCGCCGCCGCGGACCGGCTGGCCCGGCATGGACGCAAGGTGCACGCGGAACTCTGCGACGTGGGCGACGAGCACGCGGTCGATGCCGCGATGGCGCGCACGGTGGCGGCGCTCGGCCGCATCGATGGCTGCTTTGCCAACGCCGGCGTCGGCAGCGGCAACAAGGGGCCGTTCGACCAGATGGCGACCGAGGCCTGGCGCCGGACCCTGCGCGTGAACCTGGACGGCGCCTTCTTCACGCTGCGCGCGGCGGTGCGCCAGATGCTGGTGCAGGGCGAGGGCGGCGTGCTGTGCAGCACGGCCTCGGTGGCGGCGATCGAAGGGGCGCCGCGCTCGGAACACTACGCCGCCACCAAGGGCGGCGTGATCTCGATGATGCGCGGGCTCGCCGTCGAGTACGCGCGCAAGGGCATCCGCGCCCATTCGATCCTGCCGGGCTGGATCAAGACCGAGATGACCAGCGTGGCGCAGGCCAATGACGCCTTCCAGGAGATGGTGCACAAGCGCGTGCCGATGCGCCGCTGGGGCGAAGGCAGCGACTTCGCCGGGATCGCGGTGTACCTGATGAGCCCGGCATCGGCCTACCACACCGGCGATACCTTCGTCATCGACGGCGGCTATACCCTGTTCTGAGGCGCCGGGCTTGCCGGCCAGACCTTGCCGCCGCCAACGACATAGGCGCGTTCATCGGCTTGCGGCCGCACCGTGGCATGGCCGGTGAAGGCGCCGAAGGCGGGCAGGATGGCGCCGCGCGGCCCGAACAGGAAGCACGGCAGGCGCAGGCTGTCGGCGCCGCTGCCGCGCAGGCGGCAGGCCGGATGCAGGTGGCCCGCCAGCACATAGCCCAGCGGCGACGCGCCGGGCATATGGCAGAGCGCGAACGGGCCCGCCACGGCGGGCTCGTCCTGCACGTCGATGTCGAGCGACGCGGGCGGGTCGCCGGCGCGCGCGTCGTGGTTGCCGCGCACCAGCGTGCAGCGCAACTGCGGCGGCAGGTCATGGCGCCAGTCATACAACGCCCGCAGCACCGACGGCGTGCGCGCGGCGCGCGCGTGCAGGAAGTCGCCCAGGAACACCAGTTCATCGACCGGCAGCTGCCGCACCAGCCGGGTCAGCAGCGCCAGGTTGTCGCCGGTGGTGCCGTGCGGCACCGGCTGCCCCAGCGCGCGGAAGGCCGCGGCCTTGCCGAAATGCACATCCGCCACCATCAGCATGCCGGCCGCCGGCCACCACAGCGCATGTTCGGGCAGCAGCCACACGGTTTCGCCTGCTGCCGACACGGCAAGCGCGCCGCCGTCCTGCAAGGTGCGGGCATCGACGTTCATAGCAGCGGCAACGGCCTGGACGGCTTGCGCTGGCGCCGCGGCCGGCGCGCGGTGCGGGCGGACGGGCCGGCATGGTCGGCCATGCCAAAGCGCGCGGCCTCGGCCACTGCCTCGGCCGGCATGCCGGCGGCTTCGCCAGGTTCAGGGCCGGCAGCCAGTTCCAGGTCGGCCAGCATCCGTGCGATGCGGTCGGCCAGTTTTTCGGTGCTGAGCTTCTCGCGCAGGAACTCCACCACCAGCGGGAACGACAGCGGCGTGGGCCGCTTCAGCGCGTGCAGGTCGAGCTTCAGCGCTGCCAGCCGCTCCAGCGTCGCGGCAAGCCGGTGCGCGTCCAGCTCCTGCATCAGGACTTCGCGTTCGGCCTGGCCCAGCAGCAGGTTGCCGGGATCATGCTTGCGGAAGACCTCGTAGAACAGGCTCGAAGACGCCTGCAACTGGCGCGCGCTCTTGGGCGCGCCAGGGTAGCCCTGGAAGATCAGCCCGGCCACGCGCGCAATCTCGCGAAAGCGCCGCAACGACAGCTCGCCTGCGTTCAGGCTGCCCAGCACGTCGGCGGCCAGGTCGCGCCGGCGCTCGTCGGCCAGCACCTGCGGCAGCCAGCGGGCCCAGTCCACCGGCGCCGACGCCAGCAGTTCCAGCCCGTAGTCGTTGACCGCGACCGAGAACGTGGCGGGCACCTGCTGCCCCAGCCGCCATGCCAGCAGGCTGCCCAGTCCCAGATGGACGGAACGGCCGGCGAACGGGTAGAGGAACAGGTGCCAGCCCTCGCGCGAGTGCAGCGATTCGGCCAGCAGCGTGCTGCGCGTAGGCAGTGCCGACCAACTCGCCTGCAGGTCCACCAGCGGCTGGATCAGCGGCAGCTCGGGCGTGGAGCGCGGATCCAGCTGCCCGGCCGCGGCGGCGGCGAGGGTGTCGATCACGGCTTCGGCCAGTTCGGTCGACATCGGCATCTTGCCGCCATTCCAGCGCGGCACCACCGGGCGCCTGCCGGTGGCGCGGCGCACGTAGGCAGTCATCTCCTGCACCCGCACCAGCTCCAGCAAGCGGCCGCCGAAGAGGAAGCAGTCGCCCGGTGCCAGCCGCGCGATAAAGCCTTCTTCCACCGTGCCCAGCGAGGCGCCGCCCGTGCCGGCGCGGCTCCAGTAGCGCACCTGCATGGTGGCATCGCTGACGATGGTGCCCACGCTCATGCGGTGGCGCCGCGCCAGCCCTGCGTCCGGCACGCGCCAGACGCCTTCGTCGTCGGGCACGGCGCGGCGGAAGTCCGGGTAGGCCGACAACGTGGCGCCACCCTGGCGCACGAAGTCCAGGCACCACTGCCATTCCTCGTCGGTCAGGCCGCGATAGGCCCAGGCGGAGCGCACTTCCGCCAGCAACGCTTCAGGCCGGAAGCCCCCGCCCAGCGCCACCGTCACCAGGTGCTGCACCAGCACGTCGAGCGGCTTGTCGGGCGACTCGCGCGCCTCGATCCGGCCGGCCCGCACCGCGTGGCGCGCCGCCACAGCCTCGACCAGTTCGAGGCTGTGCGTGGGCACCACCGTCACGCGCGAGGCGCGCCCCGGCGCATGGCCGGAACGGCCGGCGCGCTGCAGCAGGCGCGCCACGCCCTTGGGCGAGCCCACCTGCAGCACGCGCTCCACCGGCAGGAAGTCCACGCCCAGGTCCAGGCTGGAGGTGCACACCACGGCGCGCAAGGCACCGTTCTTCAGGTTCAGCTCGACCCATTCGCGCACTGCGCGGTCGAGCGAGCCGTGGTGCAGGGCGATCTCGCCGGCCCACTCCGGCCGCGCGTCGAGCAGCGCCTGGTACCACAGCTCGGCTTGCGAACGCGTATTGAGAAACACCAGCGTGGTGCTGCTGTGCGCCAGTTCTTCCACCACATGCGGCAGCATCGACAGCCCCAGGTGGCCGGCAAACGGGAAGCGGCTGACGTTGTCGGGCAGCAGCGTGTCGATCACCAGTTTCTTGGGGGTATGGCCATGCACCAGCACGCGCCGCTCGCCGGGCACGCCGCTCAGCAGCACGTCGGCCGCGTGCGGCAGGTTGCCCAGCGTGGCCGACAGGCCCCACACCATCAGCGCGGGCTGCCATTGCCGCAGCCGAGCCAGCGCCAGCTGCACCTGCACGCCGCGCTTGTTGCCGAGCAGCTCGTGCCATTCGTCGACCACCACCATGCGCACGCGCCGCAGGCTCTCGTGCGCGTCGGCGCGCGTGAGCATCAGCGTCAGGCTTTCTGGCGTGGTCACCAGTGCGGTCGGGAAGCGCCGCTGCTGCGCGGCGCGCTCGGCACTGCCGGTGTCGCCGGTGCGCAGCGCGACGGTCCAGTCGACATCAAGCTCGGCCAGCGGCGCCTGCAGCGCGCGCGTGGTGTCGGCCGCCAGCGCGCGCATCGGCGTGAGCCACAGCACAGACAGCGGCGGCGCGGGTTTGTCGTGCGCTGGCGCCGCGCGCGGCGTGGCGAACGCCATCAGCGCGCCGAGCCATGCCGCATAGGTCTTGCCGGTGCCGGTGGTGGCATGGAGCAGTCCGCTCTGGCCGCGCGCGATCGCGGTCCAGACTTCGCGCTGGAAAGCGAAGGGCTCCCAGCCGCGCGCGTCGAACAGCGCCTGCATGCCCTGGGCGACGGTCAGCGGTTGCGCGGCTGGTGTGGCGGGGTCGATGGAAGGCGCCGCCGGCTGGCGCGCGCTGCGGGGCGGGTTCATGCCGCATCCTCCCGCGGCGCGCCGGCAGCCGGCAGCATCGCTTCGAGCGTGGCCAGCGTGTCGGCCTCTTCGATCGGCTTGTCGGTACGCCAGCGCAGCATGCGCGGAAACCGTACCGCGATGCCGCTCTTGTGGCGCCCGCTGCGGGCAATGCCTTCGAAGCCCAGTTCGAAGACCTGCGTGGGCTCGACGCTGCGCACCGGCCCGAATTTCTCCACCGTGGTGCGGCGGATGATGGCGTCGACCGCGCGCATCTCGGCGTCGGTCAGGCCGGAATAGGCCTTGGCGAAGGGCACCAGCGCGCGGCCGGGCGTGCCCGCCGGGGCGTTCCAGACGGCGAAGGTGAAATCGGTATAGAGGCTGGCGCGGCGCCCATGGCCGCGCTGCGCATAGACCAGCACCGCATCGGCCGAATACGGGTCGATCTTCCACTTCCACCAGACCCCGACATCCTTGGTGCGGCCGGTGCCATACGCCGCGCTGGCTGCCTTCAGCATGAAGCCTTCGACACCCAGATCGCGCGAGGCATCGCGCAGGCGGGCATAGTGTTCCCAGTCGTCGGCCTCTACCAGCGGGCTCAGTTCCAGCGCGGGGTGGACGTGATCGGCCACCACCCGTTCCAGCCGCGCGCGGCGCTCGGCTTGCGGCCGGGTCCGCCAGTCTTCGCCTTGCCATTCGAGCAGGTCGTACGCCATCAGGATCGCCGGTGCCTCGCGCAGCAGCTTCGCGCCCAGCGTCTTGCGGCCGATGCGCTGCTGCAGCAGCGCGAACGGCTGCACGCGGCCCTGCTGCCAGATCACGATCTCGCCATCGAGCACGGTGCCATCCGGCAGCGGCGCGGCGGCCTGCTGCAGTTCCGGGAAGCGTTCCGTAATCAGTTCCTCGCCGCGCGACCACAGCCAGGTCTGGCCGCCGCGCCGCACCAGTTGCGCGCGGATGCCGTCCCACTTCCACTCGACCAGCCACGCGCCGGGCGCGCCCAGCACGGCGTCGAACTGCTCGACGGGTGCCTGCAGCGGGTGGGCCAGGAAGAATGGATACGGCTGGCCGCTGGCGCGCAGCGCGCGGTCGTCTTCGTCCTCGGGGGCCAGCAGGGCCAGGAAGCGCGCCGGGTCGGGCCGGGCCGACAGATCGGTGTAGCCGACCATGCGCTCGGCCACGCGCTTGGGATCGATGGTGGCCACCTCGCCCAGCGCGCGGGTCACCAGCAGCCGCGACACGCCCACGCGGAAAGCGCCGGTGATCAGCTTGAACAGCACCAGCCGGCCGTGCGCATCCAGCGGACGCCACAGGGCGTCGAGCCGCGGCAGCAGCGTTTCCGGCGGCAGCCCGCGCAGCGGCAGCAGGCGCTGCTCGACCCATTCGGCCAGGCCGGCGTGGTCGGCATCCTGTGGTTCCGGCAACAGCAGCGCGATGGTTTCGGCGAGATCGCCGACAGCCTGGTAGCTCTCTTCGAACAGCCAGTCGGGCAGATCCGCGGCCTGGCGCGCTAGGTCGCGCAGCAGCGACACCGGCACGATCTGGCGCGGCTTGCCGCCGGCCAGGAAATAGACCGCCCACGCGGCATCCTCGGGCGGCGCGGCGCGCAGGTAGTCGACCAGCGCGGCGAGCCGGGCCTTGGTGGAGGTGGTGCCGTCGAGCGCGGCGTAGAGGTCGGCGAAGGCCTTCATGTCGCGCCCTGTTTCTCGCCCGCGTCGGCGGACGCCGGCGCGTCCGGGCGCGCGGCTTCGTCGTCGTCGCCGTATTCGGTGTCGAAGGCCTGCGCCTGCCAGCCGCGCTCGCCGAGGTAGCGCACCATCACCGGCACGTTGCCGTGGGTCACGATGACGCGGCCGGCACCGGTGGCACCGATGGCGGCGAGCAGCCCGGGCCAGTCGGCATGGTCGGACAACGCAAAGCCACGGTCGACGCCGCGGCGCCGGCGCGTGCCGCGCAGCTGCATCCAGCCGCTGGCGAAGGCATCCGAGGCATCGCCGAAACGGCGCAGCCACGGCGAGCGCTGTGCCGACGGCGGCGCCACCACCAGCGCCTGGCGTAGCAGCGGGCTGCGCGGCGGCAATTCGGAGACCAGCGCTGTCGGCGGCAGCGCCACGCCGGCCTCGGCATAGGCCGCGTTGAGCTGCGTCAGCGCGCCATGCACGATCACCGGGCCGGGCATGCCATCGGCGCCGGCATGCCGCAGCAGGCCGTGCAGGATGCGCTGCGCCTTGCCGAAGGTATAGGCGTAGACGATGCTGGCGCGCCCGGCCCTGGCGTTGGCCTGCCACCAGTCGAAGATCTCGGCCATCAGCGCAGCCTGTGGCGGCCAGCGGTAGATCGGCAGGCCGAACGTGCTTTCGGTGATGAAGGTGTCGCAGCGCACCGGCTCGAACGCGTCGCAGGTGCCGTCGGCTTCGAGCTTGTAGTCGCCGGATGCAACCCAAACCTGCCCGCCATATTCCAGACGCACCTGGGCGGAGCCCAGCACATGCCCGGCCGGATGCAGGCTCAGCGTGACGCCGTGGTGGGTGATGCGTTCGCCGTAAGGCAGGGTGTCGAGGTGGATGCCGGGTAGCCGCGCCAGCAACACCCCGCGGCCAGGCTCGGCGCACAGATAGTGCGCGTGTCCGAAATGGGCGTGGTCGGAATGGGCATGGGTGATGACGGCGCGCTCGACCGGGCGCCACGGATCGATGTAGAAGTCGCCGGGCGGGCAATAGAGGCCTTCCGGCCGGGCGACGACCAGGTCGCCGGGGCGGGCGGATTCCGATGGTAGCTGCCGGATCGAGTCCAAGCGTGCCTCCTGATGCACTGCGGCCGGAGCGTGGCCGCGATGCTCCCGCGGAGGGAGACCTGGGCATCATACTGCGGCGTTGCGCAGGGCATGGAGGCGGTGAGGGCTGGTTCCAGTGTCGGTGGAATCCGACAAAAAAGGCAGACGGCGCAGCCGCCTGCCGCAGGCCTTACAGCACGTCATCCTTCAGGTGATACCAGTGGTACAGCACCCGCTGCCCCAGCCGCCGGAATGGCGCGAACATCTGCGATTCCACCATCTCGCGCACGTTCGGGAACGGCAGCGGCGAGCCGAAGATTGGCAGTTCCGGCAGCGCCGACGACTTGCCGGCGATCAGCGCAGCCAGGCGCTTGCCGGCCTGGGCTGAGTACATCACGCCGTTGCCGCCGTAGCCCATGGCGTAGTAGATCGACTGGGCCGGATCCGGCTGGGTGATGCGCGGCATCATGTCGTGGCTGACATCGACCCAGCCCCACCACGAGTAATCGACCTGGATCCCCTGCAGCGCAGGGAACTTGCGGTACATGTCGCCGATCAGCTTCTGCTTGTACTGCTCCTGCGGCGCGTCGTTGCCGGTGATGGCGCTGCGGCTCCCGATCTGCAGGCGGCCGTCGGGCATCAGGCGGTAGTAATGCCGCAGGATGCGCGTGTCGGTGATGACCTGCGTGGTGCGGAAGTTGCACGCGGCCAGTTCGTCCGCGGTGAGCGGGCGCGTGACGATGGAGTTCGACAGGATCGGGAACAGGCGGTTCTTGAGTTGGCGGTGCAGCGTCTGCGAGGTATAGCCGCCGGTGGCCACGCCCACGGCGCGGGCGCGCACGATGCCGCCGGGGGTGCGCAGGTAGTGCACGCCGTTGCGGGTTTCCCAGCCAGTCACCGGGCTGGACGGATGCACCTTGGCGCCCAGCTCGCGCGCGCGGCGCAGGTAGCCGAAGGCGAGCTTGCCGGCGTGGATGCCGATACCTTCGGGCTCATGCATGGCACCCGCGGCTTCCTTGTCGTCGACATACTCGCGCCGCACGGTGTCGGCATCCATGATTCGTGCGTCGTACTTGAAGACTTCGCGCAGGACTTTGGCTTCTTTTTCCAGCGCCGGCATCACCTTGGCGCGGTGCGCGATATACAGGTGGCCGCCAGGCTGCGGATCGCAATTGATATTCTGGATCAGGCCTTTGAAGGTCTCCATGCCGTCGCAGATTTCTTCATGCAGGCGCAGCGCGGTATCCAGGCCATAGCGCTGGATCCACTGCGAGCGCTTGAGCCGCCCGGACGCGCATTGCGCCTGGCCGCCGTTGCGCGTGCTGCAGCCCCAGCTGACACGGTTGGCTTCGAGCACGGTGGCCTTGATGCCATATTCCTGCGCCAGGAAGATGGCGCAGGTCAGGCCGGTGAAGCCCGAGCCGATGATGGCCACATCCACGTCGATGTCATGCGTGATCGGGCCGTCGTCGGCGGGCGGCTCGCCTGCGGTGCCGATCCAGTAGGTCGGGGCGTATTCGCGGCCATGGCCGGGCGTGGGGGTGTGCAGCGGGTCGTAGGCGGGGTCGTACGGCCGGGTGGGCGCGGTCGACTGCTCGCCGGCCAGGAGGCTGCTGCGGGGGACTACGGCTTGCATGGCGCGTCTCCTCGCTCAGGCTGCGGGTGCTACGACCGGCGGGCGGTCCTTGCGGTACGCGTTCTTCACCGCGATCTTGCCGTCGCGGAAGGTGAACACGTCCACCATACGCGCCTCGATGCGTGCGCCGTCGGCACGGGTGCCGCGGAAGGTGGATTCGCTCACGCCGCGGTCGCCCACGACAAAGTGGTCGCCATCGACCCACTGTGCGTCGGGGAAGGTCTGCCAGGCCAGCTGGAAGCCTTCGCGCACCGCCTCGCGGCCGATGAAGCTGCGGCCCAGCAGGTCGGGACCGGCGACGCCGTGGAAGGCACAGTCATCGGCCATGAAGCGCATCAGGGCTTCGATGTCGTGGCGGTTCCAGGCGTCGTTGAAGGCCTGCAGCAGTTCGATGCCGGCGGCGGTGGGTTGGTGCTGGGACATGGCTTGGTCTCCTGAGTGTTGTCTGCCGGCACCGTCAGCAGGTCCGGCCATGACTCGAGAATAGGGAAGCCGCGCGCGGCGCTGTAGCGCCAGTTCCGGACAATCGCTTGGGCCAGCGGCGGGAGACACCGCCGCGGGCCGGCTCAAGCCGCGGGACGGACCCGGGAAGGGGCCACGGCAATGGTCGTGGCGCCGCCGGCAGTGGCTTGCAGCTCACGCGCCACGCCCGCCAGCACGCGGATGCCGGGCTCGATGCGGTCCAGCGAGATCGACGAATAGCCCAGCCGGAAGCCGTTGCGCGGCGCGGGCTCGGCCATGAAGAAGACACTGCCGGGTTCGATCAGCACGCCCTGCAGCTCGGCCAGCCGCGCCAGCGCATCGGCATCGAGCCATGGTGGCCCCTCGATCCAGCATGAGGCGCCGCCGGCGATCGGCACCGCGCGGAAGTCAGGCATATGCGTGGCCAGCGCCGCCAGCACCGCTTCGGCGCGCTCGCGGTGCGCGGCCGCCAGCCGGCGCAGGTGCGCGTCATAGTGGCCCAGCGACAGGAACAGCGAGAACGCGCGCTGGATATACGCCGACGGATGCCGCAGCATCAGCCGCCGCGCGCCGCGCAGCTCGGCGATCAGTGCCGCCGGCCCGACGATATAGCCAATGCGCAGCCCCGGCGCCAGGCTCTTGGACAGGCTGCCGACATAGATCACGCGGTTGCTGCGGTCCAGGCTCTTGAGCGTGGGCGTGGGGTCGCCTTCGAAGCGGCTTTCGCTTTCGTAGTCGTCCTCGATCAGCACGAAGTCCGCTTCCTCTGCCTGGCGCAGCAGGGCCTGGCGGCGCGCCAGCGGCATGGTGACGGTGGTGGGGCACTGGTGGCCCGGGGTCACGTAGACGTAGTCGCAGGCGCGTTGCGCGTCAGACAGGGTCAGGCCGTCGCCGTCGACCGGCAGCGGCACCAGGTGGGAGGTGTGCGAGCCAAAGATATTGCGTGCGTCCGGATAGCCGGGGTCTTCGATGCCCACCGGCGTGTCGGGGCTGACCAGCAGGTCGGCCAGCAGGTAAAGCGCCTGCTGTGCGCCCACGGTCACCACGATCTCGTCGGCCCCGGCCCACACGCCGCGGCGCGGCAGCACGCGGGTGCGGATCTGCTGCACCAGTGATTCATCGTCGCGCAGGATCATGTCCTGGGCCCAGTCGTGGATGTCGAGCACGCTGAGCGCCTTCAGGCAGCATTCGCGCCAGTCCGCGGTGGGGAACAGCACCGGATCGTACTGGCCGTAGATGAAGGGGTAGGGGTAGTCGCGCCAGTTGGCGCGCTTGACGATATTGCGTTGCTGCGTGGGGCGGAACACAAAACGCCGCTCCCAGTTCGGCTCGCCCGAGCGGGCGGGCACCGGCTCGCCGCGCAGCGACGCCACGCCGCTCACGCGTGTGCCCAGGATCTCCGGGTTGACGAAGTAGCCGCTGCGCTCGCGCGCCACCAGATAGCCTTCATCGACCAGCTGCTGGTAGGCCAGCACCACCGTATTGCGCGCCACGCGCAGCTGCGCCGACAGCTCGCGGCTGCTGGGCAGCGGCTCGCCCTGCGGCAACTGCTCGTCAAGGATGGCCGAGACCAGCATCTGGCGGATCTTGCCCTGCAGGCTCAGGCCCGAGTGGGCATGCTGCTGGAACAGCTGGGACCAGAGGGTGGTGGGAGACTTCAGGCTCATAGGGCAGGGGCGTTGCCTTAATGGCGAAGCGCGCCAGCATACCGCGCCGGCGCGCCACGTCAGTCATGGTCAGTCATCAATACTCGTGCAGGTCCGGGCGCGGCATCTCTGCCAGCGGCACTACCGGATCCACGCTGCCTCGAAACAGTTGCCGCGCGGCGTAGGCCACCAGCAGGACGCCCAGGCTCACCACACCCAGCGCAAGCGGCGTGCGCTGGTCGGGGATGAAGGCCATCGCCACCACGATGCCGATCATGCCGGCGATCGCCAGGTAGGTGAGGTACGGGTAGCACCACATGCGCACGCGCAACTGGCCTGGCGCTTCGCGCTCCAGGCGGGAACGCAGGCGCAGCTGCGAGATCGCGATCAGGATGTAGACGAAGATCGCCACCGTGCCGTACGAGTTCACCAGGAAGGCAAACACCGTATCCGGCGAGACATAGGACATCACCACCGCACCGTAGCCGAACAGGGTCGCCACCAGGATGGCGCGCACCGGCACGCCGTTGCGGCTCACGCGGGCCAGCGACTTGGGTGCGTCGCCACGGCGGGTCAGCGCGAACAGCATGCGCGACGAGGCATACAGGCCCGAGTTGAGCGCCGACAGCACCGCGGTCAGCACGATTGCGTTCATGATCTGCGCAGCGGCCGGCACGCCCATCACGTTCAGCGCGCTGACGTACGGCGTGGCGATGCTGGAGGAGTTCCACGGCACCAGGCAGACGACCAGCAGGATCGAGCCCACATAGAACAACAGCACGCGCGTGATTACCGAGCTGGTGGCCTTGGCCACGGCCTTCTGCGGCTCGGAGGTCTCGGCGGCGGCAATGGTGACGATCTCGGCCCCGAAGTAGAAGCCTGTGGCGGCCACCGCGCCGGTCAGCACCGGCACGATGCCGTGCGGCATGAAGCCGCCGTTGACGGTCAGGTTGGCCACCTGCATGCCATGGGCGCCGGGGGCCAGGCCCAATACGTAGACGCCGGCGACGAACAGGAACACCATGATCGCGGCCACCTTGATCGACGCGAACCAGAACTCGAACTCACCGAAGGACTTGACCGACACCAGGTTGGTCAGCGTCAGCATCACCAGCAGCACCAGGCTGATGATCCAGTTGGGCACGTCTGGCAGCCAGTAGCGCACCAGGTCGGCGCCGGCCACGGCTTCCAGGGCCACCACGATGACCCAGAAATACCAGTACATCCAGCCGGTCAGGAAACCGGCCAGGTTGCCCACTGCCGGGCGGTCGCGCCAGGCTTCGCGTGCATACTCATAGAAACCGCCGGTGCCGGGCATGGCGCAGGCCATCTCGCCCAGCATGCGCATCACCAGCACCACCAGCAGGCCGGTGATCAGGAAGGAAAGGACCGCGGCGGGGCCGGCGGACTTGATGACGACGCCGCTGCCGACGAAGAGGCCTGCGCCGATCACGCCGCCGAGCGCGATCATGGTCATGTGGCGTTGCTTCAGGCCGTGGGATAGCCCGTTGCCGGACTCTGGTTGTTGGATCATGTTGTGTCTCCTGTGCTGCGCTTGCTGTCGGTACTGCGTTGCAGCCAGTACAGCGTTTAAGGCAGGTGCCACGGCTTCTCTTGGTATAGATGGCAGGGCAGTAATTGCCAGCCTGGGGCCGTGGTCGGTCAGTATTTGCAATCCCGGGGGAGGGATGGCCTATCCGTACATGTCGACTTGTCTCCGGTGATCGCTTAAAAAATGGAACTAGAAGTTCCGAAAAATTGTTCTTTCACTGGAATGTAGGCCGTTCGCAGGCGAAGGTCAACCAGAAGTTTCGATAATTGATATGATTTGACTCTGAAAATGAAACTTACCTATGATGGAGCCAGGCATGAACGATATGCGCCTCGCCAAAAGTGACGCCAAGCCGGATGGAGACACGCCGGCACTGCGTTTGTTCGGCCTGCTCGAAGTCATCGCGGAGAAGGACCAGTCCTTCAACCTGCAGGCGCTGGTGGAAGAAACGGGACTGCCCAAGCCCACGCTGCACCGCATGCTGCAGCAGCTCGAGGCCGCGGGCCTGATCCAGCGCAACGGCGACGGGCGGCAATACGGCACCGGCCTGCGGCTGCGCCGGCTGGCGGAGAACCTGTTGCTCAACAGCACCTCGCACGGTGCGCGCCACATGGTGCTGCGCCGGCTGGTGGAAGAGGTGGGCGAGAGCTGCAACCTGACCGCGTTCTCCGGCGGCGAGGTGCTGTACCTGGATCGCGTGGAGACGGCGGCGCCGCTGCGTTTCTACCTGCACCCGGGCTCGCGCGTGCCGGCGCACTGCTCGGCCACGGGCAAGCTGTTCCTGGCGCAGCTGGCGCCGGCGCAGCGCCAGCGGCTGCTGGCCAATGTGGAGCTGGAACGCTACACGCAGAACACGCTGACTGACCACGGGCAGCTGGAAGCCGAACTGGAGCGCGTGAAGCGCGACGGCTACGCGATGGACGATGAAGAGTTCCTGCCGGGGCTGGTCTGCATCGGCGTGCTGGTGCCGGCAGTGGACGGTGGCAAGTCCAACCTGGGGCTGGCGCTGCAGGCCCCGGTGATGCGCGTGACGCGCGACAAGGTGCTGCAATTGCTGCCCGCGCTGCAGCGTGCGGCAGGCGTGCTGGCGGCGATCGAGGCCGACAGCGCCGGCAACTGGCAGGGCGGCGCGGAAGAGGACGAATAGCGCGCACGGCGTCACGCGGACTGCTCCGCTTGCCGCAGTGCCGATGGCATGGCGACAAGCAACAAGGAGCATGAGGTGACGCAAGACCAGTTTGGCAAGCCGGACCGGATGATTCCGGTGCGCAGCGTGTTCGGCATTGATTCCGGCCTGATGGTGCCGGCCTTCAGCGAGCGCGACGACCACGTGCCGGAGATCGATCCGGCCTACCGCTTCCAGCCCGAGGTCACGCTGGCCATCCTGTCCGGCTTCATGCGCGACCGGCGCGTGATGGTGCAGGGCCTGCACGGCAGCGGCAAGTCGACCCATATCGAGCAAGTCGCCGCGCGGCTGAACTGGCCCTGCGTGCGCGTCAACCTGGACGGGCATATCAGCCGGCTGGACCTGGTCGGCAAGGATGCCATCGTGGTGCGCGACGGGCGCCAGGTCACCGAATTCCAGGAAGGCATCGTGCCGTGGGCGCTGCAGCGCCCGGTGGCGCTGATCTTCGACGAATACGACGCGGGCCGCCCCGATGTGATGTTCGTGATCCAGCGAATCCTGGAGCGCGACGGCAAGTTCACGCTGCTGGACCAGAACCGCGTGATCCGCCCGCATCCTTCCTTCCGCCTGTTTGCCACATCGAATACCGTGGGGCTGGGCAACGTCAACGGCCTCTATCACGGCACCCAGCTGCTCAACCACGCGCAGATCGACCGCTGGAACGTGGTAGCCACGCTGGACTACCTGCCGCATGAAGAGGAGGCCCGCATCGTGCTGGCGCGCGTGCCGGAACTGGACAACGACACCGGGCGCGCGCTGGTCGATGCGATGGTGGCGCTGGCCGGGCTCACGCGCCGCGGGTTTGCCGCCGGCGATGTGTCGGCGCTGATGTCGCCGCGCACGGTGATCAGCTGGGCCGAGAACTGCCAGATCTTCCGCGACCCCGCGCTCGCGTTCCGGCTGACTTTCCTGAACAAATGCGACGAAGCCGAGCGGCCGGTGGTGGCCGAGTACTACCAGCGCTGCTTCGGCCACCTGCCGGGTGAAGCCGCCGGCGTGAGCGCCGAGTCGGAGCCTGCGCGATGAGCGCGGCCACGGTCGCGCAGCAGTTGCGCCGGCGGCAGCGGCAGGATGCGCTGTCCGGCGCCGCGGTGCGCGCGATCACCGGCGATGCGGCGCTGCATTTCCGCGACGGCCAGCTCTGGCGCGCGATGCGCCCGGTGCCGCAGCACGCGCCGCACTTGCGCACGGACCTGGAAACCGACACGGCTACCTGCCTGCGCGGTGCGGCCGATGGTGCCGCCCTGCGCCAGGCGCATTCCGATGCCGCGCTGCATCGGCAGCTGTGCCCGGCAGATCCGGTCGAGCGCCTGGTCTTCGAGCTGCTGGAGCAGCTGCGTTGCGAGACCCGCCTGCCGCGCGGCATGGCCGGCGTGGCGGCCAACCTGCGCCACCGCTTCATGGCGTGGTCGCGGGCCTTCCATCGTTCCGGGCTGACCGAGGGGCACCTCGGCATCCTGCTCTATACCATGGCGCAGGTGTCGTGGTCGCGCCTGACGGGGGAGCCGGTGCTGGAAGAGACCGAAGACCTGATCGAAGCCACGCGCGCCGCCATCGTGCCGGTGCTGGGCACCGCGCTGGCCGGCCTGCGCGCGCAACGCCACGGCCAGGCCGCCTACGCCGCGCACGCACTGGCGCTGGCCCGCGCGGTGGCGCAGATGATCCGTACCGAAGCTCCGCTTGCCGGCGAAGACGACGACAACGCGGCCTCGGCAGCGCGCGCCGGGTTTGCGCTGTGGCTGGATTTCGACGAACCGCCGGCGGAAGAATTTGCGCTGGCCGACAGCGGCCACAGCCGCGTGCTGGCCGACGCCACCGACGGCTACCGCGTCTTCACCACCCGCTACGACCGCGAAGTGCGCGCCGCCACGCTGGTGCGCCGCGCCTTGCTGGACGAGTACCGCACGCGGCTCGACGCACGCATCGCGCGCGCGGGCGTGAACATCGCCCGGCTGGCGCGCCGGCTGCGCGCTGCGCTGTCGCAGCCGCGCGTGGACGGCTGGTCCTTCGGCGAGGAAAGCGGCCGCATCGACGGCCGCCGCCTGGCGCAGCTGGTCAGCTCGCCTGCCGAGCGCCGGCTTTTCCGCCAGGAAGCGCACAAGGCCCATGCCGACTGCGTGGTCGGCTTCCTGGTCGATTGCTCCGGCTCGATGAAGGCGCAGGCAGAGCCGCTCACGCTGCTGATCGACCTGCTTACCCGCGCGCTCGACCAGGCCGGCGTGGCCACCGAGGTGCTCGGCTTCACCACCAACACCTGGAATGGCGGCCGCGCCCGCGCCGACTGGCTCGCGCGCGGCCGCCCGCAGCACCCCGGCCGCCTCAACGAGACCTGCCACATGGTGTTCAAGGACGCGCAGCGCAGCTGGCGGCGCGCGCGCACCGACCTCACCGCCTTGCTCAAGGCCGACCTGTTCCGCGAAGGCGTGGACGGCGAGGCGGTGGACTGGGCCTGCGCGCGCCTGCACGCCAGCGGCAAGGCGCGCCGCATCCTGGTGGTGGTGTCGGACGGCAGCCCCATGGATACCGCGACCGGGCAGGCCAATGATGCGTGCTACCTGGACAACCACCTGAAAGCGGTGGTGGCGCGGCATGAGGCGCTGCGGGATGTGGAAGTGCTGGGGCTGGGAGTCGGGCTGGACCTGAGCCCCTACTACCGGCATACGTTGGCGCTGGACCTGTCGCAGCCGGTGGATATGGCGATGCTGGATGAGTTGGCGGGGCTGGTAGGGGCAAGGCGGCGCTAAAGGTACGGTTTCAGCTTCTCGCTTGTACGCGTTCCGCGTACAACGTCTGAAATTCGTACGGAATGGTCCGTTGATATGCCTCCACGAACGCAGGCGTTTCGGGCGGAGTTCTTGCCGCTAACTGGATTGGAGCCGTAGGTCCAATGCTCTGAGCAGCCGCTGCAGCCATCTCCGGCGGCCCCTCGCCCTCGCAATCACACCCGCACAGCTTCCCTTGGCTGCCACGACACCGCGATATCCCCATCGATAAAAGTCTGACAGGCCAGCCGGAACCCGGCGGCAAGCTCCGCCTCCGCCAGCAGCTTCTTTTCCTTCGGCTTGATCGCGTCGGTGTGTTCGTGGCCCTTTTCAATGCGGCATTTGCAGGTGCCGCACAGGCCGCCGCCGCACTTGAAGGGGATGCCGCCCTGCTCGCGCAGCGACACGCGCAGCAGGTTGCTGTTGGGCGGTGCGCTGACCGTCTTGCCGTGGTTGGTAAGAAAGGTGATCTGGATCATGGCGATGAATGCGTTGCGGAATGCGTCAGGTGCCAGCGTGGGGGCCGGGACGTCAGGATCGCCCGCCCACGGCGAGCGGCGTGGGCACCAGGGCGATGTCCATGCTGCCGAAGCTGGCCAGCTTGCGTAGCGCGGCGCGGGCGGCCTCCAGCGTGGCGTACTTGTCGAGGAACTTGGTCGACACCAGGTTGACGATGCCAGGCGGCGTTTCTTCCAGCACCCGCACCTTGGTGTCGGCGGCCAGTTCGGCGATGACAAAGCGCGCGGTGCGCTTGCCGTAGAAGACATAGTCGTACGCCTCGACCGCAGTCATGCCCGCGGTCGGCTCGGTGCGGAACTGGCCCGGGCGGCTGGTGAGAAGGACGAACATGTCAGGCGTCCACGCTGACCGTGGCCAGGCTGGCGCCAGCTGGTGTCGTGTCTGGCAGATCGTCCTGCGCCAGCTCGATGTCGTGCTCGATCCAGAGCTGGCAGGCAAGGCGGTAGCCCTGTTCGAGCCGGTCGCCGAGTTGCTTCTTTTCCTTCCAGTTGGGCGGCGGCAGGTGCTCGGCGCCCGCGAGCACGCGGCAGGCGCACTTGGAGCACTTGCCCATGCCGCACTCATAGCGCAGGTTGGGGTAGGGAAACTGGCGGATGCCTGCGCGGACCACCAGGTTGCTTTGGGGTTTGACCTCGTCGATAAAGGTCTGGCCGTGCTTGTGGAAAGTGATCTTTGGCATGGTGCAGTCCGCGGAAGTTGGGGATATCGGATGGGCGTGGCGGCGCTGGCAGCCGCTTACGACCACAACACCATGGCGGCCACGGTGGAGCAGGCCAGCCCGATCAGCACCGGGATCAGCAGCGCGCGCACCGCGTCCAGCACCGGCACCCGGGCGAAGCCGGCCACCGCGATCAGCGACGACCACGCCACCAGCGTGCCGCCGCCGGTCCAGACCGCGCCCATCTGGCCCACTGCCGCCAGCGTGGCAGGGTCGAAGCCCACCACCGGGCCGAGCGCGCCGGCCAGCGTGCCGGTCAGCGGCAGGCCCGCGAAACCGGAGCCGTCGATGCCGGTGATCATGCCGACGATCAGCACCCCGAAGGCGACCAGTACGTGGTTGTCCGGGATCATGTGCTGGTATGCCTGGATCAGCTCGAACAGCAGGCTGGGCGCCTTGCCCGGCGGCAGGCCGAGGATCTGCGCGGCGGTTTCGCCAGCGCCGACGAAGAAGAAGCCAGCGATCGGCAGCACCGAGCCCATCGCCTTGAAGGCGAAGACGAAGCCGTCGGTGATGTGCTCCGGGCATACGTCGAGCATGCGGCGCGGGCCTTCGGCGGCCAGGGTCGCCAGTATCATCAGCAGCGCCGCGACGCCGCCGACCAGCGCGGCCGCGTCGCCGCCCTTGAGGTCCTGTACGCCTGTGCCCAGCTTGGGCAGCACCATGACGGCGACCACCGTGAGAAAGGCGACTGGCGTCACGATCGCAAAGCATTTCGACCACTTCACCCGGCGCCGCGCCACCATCGACAGGCTCGCCTCGATGTTGCTGTCGGTGGCCAGCGGCTCGGCATGGGCGGTGCCCTTGGCGATCTCGGCCTTGTCAAAGGTGCCGCCGTCCACCGGCTCGGCGGCGCCGCCGGCGCGTGCCTGCCAGCGGTCGAGCAGGGTGCCGCAGGCCGGCACGATATGTTTGCGCATCGACAGGTAGGCCAGGCACAGCGCAATGGTGCCCGTGATGATCGACAGCGCCAGCGCGCGGTCGGCCACCACGGCAGCGCTCACTGCCGCACCGGCCGCCTTGGCGCTGATGCCCGGCGCCACCCCGATCACGTAGTCCGACGACAGCGCCATGCCCTGGCCGGCGATGGCGATCGCCATCGCGCCCGCCAGCGGCGGCAGCCCCGCGGCGATGGCGGCCGGCAGCAGGATGGCCGACACCAGCGGCACGGCCGGCGTCGGCCAGAAGAACAGCGAGATGACGTAGGTGATGCCCGCCAGGATGAAGAAGGCCGAATGGCCGTTCTTCATCACCATGCGGAAGGGCTCCACCATGCGGATGTCAGAGCGCAGCGTCTTGAGCGCGTTCAGCAATGCGGTCATGAACGCGATCACGAGAAAGATATTGAACAGTTCCTTGGCGGCTACCAGGCTCGCGGAAAACACCCCGGCCAGCGCCGTGACCGGGCTGCCGGTGAGCGCGAACACAACCAGGGCAGTGCCGACGATGGACGGTACGACAACATTGGCGCGCAGGATCATCGTCAGCACGATGACCGCTACCCCTGACAGATAGATCCAGTGCGCGGCACCGATCACGACTTGTTGTGACATGAAGACTCCCTGGGGGCAGAGGGGTGGTGGGGGCGGGTTCGCGGTGAGTCCGGAAGCCGTTTCGGTATACTATATTCCGATATGAAGTCGCGCCAAGCAGTTTCTTATCCGGGGTTACGCGAATACCAGTTCGGTGCAAGTTGACTGGAAGTCGCCCAATTGTTGGGATTACGGGTTCTCTGGCTGGCCTCTCGGTGGTGCATGAGTTTACGGCAGTTTTGCCTGGCTTCGCCACTATGTGTAGACTGTATACCATTTGGCGGGGACTAAGCTGAAGCCAGCAGGCATTATGAGCATGAGGCGTGCCTGGAATGCCGGAATCGTCCGCCTGGCTCGCATCTTCCGTCCGCCCTTGTCACACGCTGTCTCTTCCCGCCGCCATGACCGTTGCCCCGCCCGCCGCGTTGTTCTCACTGCTTCCCGCCGGACTTTCCATACCGGCTTACCTGTGGATGGGGGCGCTCGTCTTCGCGGGCGCGTGCCTGCAAGGCGTGGGCGGGATCGGTTTCGCGATGCTGTCGGCGCCGCTGGGCGCCATCTTCTTCCCCGATCTCGTGCCGGGACCGCTGCTGGCGATGGGCTGCTGCCTGTCGCTGATGGGCGCGGTGCGCGAACGCGAGGCGATCGCCTGGCCCATCGCCGGCTTCGCCCTCATCGGGCGGGCGGTCGGCGGGGCGGTGGCGGTGCTGACCATGGCATGGCTGGCACCGGGCCCGCTCGCGGTGCTGTTCTCGCTCTCGGTCCTGGCCGCGGTGGCGTTGAGCCTGCTCGGCTGGCGCCTGCTGCCGTCGTCGCGCAACGTTGCCATTGCCGGCACGCTGTCCGGGTTCATGGGAACGATCACCTCGGCCGGTGCGCCGCCGTTCGCGCTGGTGATGCAGCACATGGCGCCCGCGCCGATGCGCGCGACGATGGGCTGCATCCTGTCCGGCGGCGCGGTGCTGTCGCTGGCCATGCTGACCGTGGCCGGGCGCTTCAGCTGGCAGCAACTGATGCTGGCGGCAGCGCTGATGCCTTTCGTGCTGGCCGGCTTCGCACTGTCGAACCGGCTGCGCGGGCACGTCTCGCCCGGCGCTGTGCGCCGCCTGCTGCTCGGCCTGTGTGCGGCGGGTGCGCTCGGCGTGCTCGGCCGCGCGGCCATATCGTAGCGATTCCTGTGGCGGCTGGCCAATCCCCCTGTGGCCGGCCGTCTCCCTTCCTGAAGGTCCCCAGCCTTACCCAACTAGCGGAGCTCCCATGCAGCACATCACAGACGCGATGATCGACGCCCACGTCAGCCCGGAAGATGCCCGGCAAGTCATGGAGGCAGCCTTTTCCAGCTTTGGGCGCGGTGACGCCGCAATGCAGGAGCGCATCCGCACCGAGGCGGGCGGCGTCAAGCTGTCTACGCTGGGCGCGGTCATCCCGCAGCAGGGCGTGGCGGGGGCCAAGGTCTACACGACCATCAATGGCCAGTTCTCCTTTGTCATCCTGATCTTCTCGGCAGAGGATGGCCGTCCGCTCGCTTCATTCGATGCCGGTGCCATCACGCGGCTGCGCACGGCCGCCTGCACCACGCTCGCCGCGCAGCGGCTGGCGCGGCCAGGTGCGCGCACACTGGCGCTGTTCGGCGCGGGCACGCAGGGCGCGCAGCACGCCCGCCAGCTCAGCGCCACGCTTGGGCTGGAGCGCATCCTGGTGTCCGATCCGCACGCCGATGCCGGCATGTCCGCGCGGCTGTCGGCGCAATGCGGCATCCCGGTTGCGCTGGCCGAGCCGGATGCCGCCGTGGCCCAGGCCGACATCGTCGTCACGGCTTCGCGCGCCACCACGCCGCTGTTCAGCGGGGCGTCGATCCGCCCTGGCGCCTTCGTTGCCGCCATTGGTTCCAGCCTGCCGCACACGCGCGAACTGGACGACACCGCGCTGCGCCGTGCCGCCGCTGTGGTGGTCGAGTGGCGCCCGCAATCCACCCGCGAGGCTGGCGACATCGTGCTGGCCGATCCACGGGCCCTCCCGGCAGGGAAGATCGTCGAACTGGGCGAGGTCGTGCTCGGGAAGGTGTCGCCGCGGCAGCGGGACGACGACATCGTCATCTACAAGTCGGTCGGCGTCGGGCTGGAAGACGTTGCGCTGGCGGGCTTCGCGTGGTCGCGCATGGCCGGCGAGGCGGGGCGTCGCGCGGCCTGAGTGCCATCACCCGGCCTCGATCTGGGTAAACCCCTATGTGATCAGTCAACGAAGTCCTTGTCGCCGGTAGCTGAGTGTATATAGTATACATTCATGCAGGGGCCGCCCGATTCGCGACGCGGCCCCCGGCATTCACCGAATCGCCCCACATCGCCAACAGGAGCCTCCGTCATGGCCGAACTGATGAACCGCGAAGCATTCCGTGCCGCCCTCGAAGAAGCTATCAAGGGCAAGAGCGCCAACAAGGCGCCGTTCAGCGTGGCCTGGGCCAGCGGCAAGCTGACCCGTGCCCACCTCGCACGCTGGGCCGAAAATCACTATCACTACGTCGGCCCGTTCGCGGATTACCTGGGCTACATCTACGCCCGCACGCCGGACCGGTACACCGAAGCCAAGGACTTCCTGCTCGCCAATATGTACGAGGAGGAGATCGGCGGCGACCGCCATACCGACCTGCTGATCCGCTTCGCCGAAGCCTGCGGCACCACCCGCGAGCGCGTGACCGACCCCGACAACATGTCTCCCACCACCCGTGGCCTGCAGAGCTGGTGCTATGCCGTGGCCATGCGTGAAGACCCGATCGTGGCCGTGGCCGGCCTGGTGGTCGGGCTGGAGTCACAGGTGCCGTCGATCTACCGCAAGCAGACCCCGACGCTGCGCGACAAGTACCAGTTCACCGATGAGGAGGTCGAGTTCTTCGACCTGCATATCGTCTCGGACGAGATCCACGGCGAGCGCGGCTACCAGATCGTGCTGGAGCACGCCAATACCCCGGAGTTGCAGCAGCGCTGCCTGAAGATCTGCGAGATCGGCGCCCAGATGCGGCTGCTGTATACGACGGCGCTCTATCACGACTACGTCGAGAAGGAGCTGCCCCTGCCCGAACTCGATATGGCCGCCTGACCGGCGCCGCGCAAACGGATCGACAATGAACGTTTTCCTGAACCATATCGACGGCGAATGGACGGCCTGCCAGTCGGGCCGCACCTTCGACAACGTCAACCCGGCTGACACTGCCGATATCGTGGGCCGCTTCCAGGCATCGTCCGCGGTGGATGCGCAGGCGGCCGTCGCCGCCGCGGCGGCTGCGTTTGCCGGCTGGAAGAAGACCCCGGTCGGCAAGCGCGCCGCCATCCTCAACCGCGCCGCCGACCAGCTTGAGGCCAATGCCGACAGCATCGCCGCCGAACTGACCCGCGAGGAAGGCAAGGCGCTGGCGCTGGCGCGCGACGAAGTCCTGCGTTCTGCTCAGACGCTGCGCTTCTATGCCGTGGAAGGGCAGACCTTTACCGGCGAGGTGTTCCCGAACGACGACCCGGACCAGCTCGTCTACAGCCAGCGCGAGCCGCTGGGCGTGGTGACGGTGATCGCGCCGTGGAATTTCCCGGTGTCGATCCCGGCCCGCAAGATCGCGCCGGCGCTGGTGACCGGCAACACCGTGGTGTTCAAGCCGTCGTCCGAGGCGCCGCTGTCGGGCTACCGGCTGGCCGAGGCGCTGGTCAAGGCCGGCCTGCCCAAGGGCGTGCTGAACTTCATCACCGGCAGCGCGGCGGAGATTGGCGCGGCCATCACCGAGGCCGCGGCCGTGCGGGCGATCTCGTTCACCGGCTCGTCGCGCGCCGGCGAGCAGATCCATCGTGCGGCGCCGCTGACCACGCGTACGCAGATGAAACTGGGCGGCAAGAACCCGCTGATCGTGATGGAAGATGCCGATCTTGACCGCGCCGTCGACCTGACCATCAAGGGCGGCTTCTCGCTTTCCGGGCAGGCATGCACCGGCACCAGCCGCGTGCTGGTGGCCGAATCCGTCAAGGCCGCGTACACCGCGCGGCTGCTGGCGAAGGTGGCGACGCTCAAGGTCGGCAACGGCATGACGGCGGGCATGGACCTGGGGCCGCTGGCCTCGCACAAGCAACTGGAAACGGTGCTGCGCTACATCGACATCGGCAAGTCCGAGGCGACGCTGCTGTGCGGCGGCGCGCGCCTGGCCGGCGGCGATTTCGACAAGGGCTACTACGTGGCGCCGACGGTGTTCACGGACGTGACCCGGCAGATGCGGATCGCGCGTGAGGAAATCTTCGGACCCGTGATTGCCATCCTGGGCTTCTCTGACTATGCCGATGCCATCGCCAAGGCCAACGACACGGAGTACGGCCTGGCTGCGGCTATCGTCACCAGCAACCCGCGCTACATCCACCACTTCGCCACGGACATCGAGGCGGGCACGGTCAAGATCAACCGCACCACCACCGGCAACCTGGTCAACGCGCCGTTCGGCGGGGTGAAGCGCTCGAGCACGTCGACCTTCCGCGAGTCGGGCCGTACCGGGCTGGAGTTCTATACGCAGGTCAAGACGGTCTACCGCGGCGCCTGAGCCCGGCCGTTGCAAGGAGCCATACACATGAAGAAAGCCATCAAGCTGGAACTGCGCGAGGCGCGCCATATGATTGCGGCGGCGATCCGGCGCTCGGAGGAAATCGGCGTGCTGGAGTCGATCTGCGTGGTTGACGAGGGCGGCTACCCGCTCGCGCTGGAGCGCATGGACGGTGCCCGCATCACCGGGCCGCAGATCGCATGGAACAAGGCGTTCACTGCCGCCGGGCACAAGCGCTCCACCCATCTGTTCACCACGCCGCCCAACGGGCCGGCGTTGCCGGGCAACGAGGCCTTCGGCATCCAATGGAGCTTCGAAGGCAAGTTCGCCGCGTTCGTGGGCGGCTTCCCGATCGTAGTCAACGACGAGGTAATCGGCGGCATTGGCCTGTCGGGCGGCAACGGCGAGCAGGATACCCAGGCCGGGGTGGCCGCGCTGCAGGCGCTGGCCGAACTGCTGGGGCCGCAGGAGCTGAAGGTGCTGGTGCAGGCCGATATCAAGAAGTAAGGAAAGCGGGCGCCAGCCGCCCGCCACCATGTCGAACATACGCGGAGCTTCCATGTCGTACCGCATCCAGATCGCCGAAACGCAGCAAGTCTTTTTCGTTGACCGCGGCGAGACCCTGCTGCAGGCCGCCGGGCGCGCCAGCATCGCCTTGCCGCACGACTGCCAGCTGGGCGGCTGCGGCACTTGCCGCATCCGCCTGCTCGACGGACAGGTGCGGTATGAGGAAGAACCGTTCGGCCTGGCACCGGACGAGGCCGCCGCCGGCTATGCGCTGGCCTGCCAGGCGCAGCCATTGGGCGACCTGGTTATCAGCACGGCGCGCGAGGACGAGGCCTGCGCCGCACCCGCGCGTTATCAGGCACTGGTGCAGGCCGTGCGCCCGTTGTCGGCAGACGTATTGCATATCGAACTGGAGGTGCCGGACGCGGGTGCGCTCGACTATCGCCCGGGCCAGTACCTGAAGCTGCTGAGCCGGGACGGACGCGCGCGCAGCTTCTCGATGGCCTCGGTGCCGCGCGGCGGACGGGTCGACCTGCACGTGCGGCGCATCCCGGGCGGCGCCTTCACCGACGGCATCCTGCCGCAAATGAAAGCGGGCGACGCGATTGACGTCGAACTGCCGCTCGGCTCCTTCTTCTACCGCGCCAGGGATTACCGGCCGCTGCTGATGGTGGCCACCGGCACCGGCCTGGCGCCGATCAAGGCGATCCTCGAATCGTTGATGGACGATCCCGACTGCCCGCCGGTGTCGCTCTACTGGGGCATGCGCCAGCCGGAAGACCTGTACCTGCACGCCGATATCCCCGCCTGGGGCGAACGGCTGTACGACTTCCGGTACGTGCCGGTGTTGTCCCGCGCCGGCGCCGCGTGGCAGGGCCGGCGCGGCTACGTTCACGACGCGGCGCTGGCTGACGCGGGTGATCTGAGCGAGCACGCTGTCTATTTGTGCGGCTCACCCAACATGATCCGCGATGCGCGCGCTGCCTTCCTCGAGCGCGGGGCTAGTCCGGCGCACATTTACGCAGACAGCTTCACCTTCCAGCAGGATGGATAAGACATGAAAGTATACCGGCGGGAGCGTGGTATACAATGACGGCGAGACCGTCCGCCATCGTTTTTGCCAACCCATGTCCATCACTCCGTCCCCTGCCGCGCCCGCCGAGCCGCTGAGCCTCGGCGCCAGCCACTCGCCGCTGTTCGCCCTTGTCACCGACAAGGTGCGCGAAGGCATCCTGAACGGCAAGTACGCCCCCGGCGAGCGGCTGGTGGAAAACAAGCTTTCGGCGGAACTGGGCGTGTCGCGCATCCCGGTGCGCGAGGCGCTGCGCGCGCTGGCCAGCGAAGGACTGGTGCTGATCGAGCCGCGCCGCGGCGCCTCGGTGGCCAGCCTGTCGCCGGTTATCGCGCGCGAGATGGTGGAGGTGCGCGCGACCCTGGAAGGGCTCAACGCCAAGCTCGCCGCGCAGCGCCGCGACCCGGCGCTGGTTGCGGAACTCGAGACCGTGCTGCGCCAGGGCATGGATGCTGCGGCGCAGGGCCGCGCGGATGAGCTGCTCGCCCTCAATACCCGCTTCCATGAGGTGCTCGGCACCATTGCCGCCAACAGCGTGCTGCAGGAAATGATGCGTTCGCTGCGCGAGCGCACCGCGGTGCTGTTCGGACCGGCCAACGTGGTGCGCGCCCGCCAGAACTGGGATGAGCACGCCCAGATCCTGCAGGCGGTCATCGCCGGGGATGCCGACCTTGCCGCCTTGCTGGCCGCCCGCCATGTCTACAGTGCCGCCAAGGCAGCGGACCTGCCGGTGGACGGGCAGGGCAGGGCGGAGGCGGCCTGAGGGCGTCAGGCCTCCGGTCTTTTCCTCCCCCGTCTTCAGCCTTTCGTTGCATGCCCGGCAATTGGGCATTCCATGCGCTGCTATGGCGCACTGCACCAATTTAGGTATACTGTAGGCATTCCAGATCAATAGGGATTTACCATGCAGTCGCCTGAGCAACGCTATCTTTCGCAACCGGTCGGCCAGCAACTGTTGCACCACCTTGCCGCGCGCGATGCGGTTCGCCATACCACGCCGCTGGTGCCGCTGCGCGTGCGCGATATCGGCCGCTTCTTCCTGGCCCTCGGCGGCCGCACCCCGCGCCGTGGCCATTGCTGAGCCGTCCTGACTGACCGGCGGCGCCATCACGCCGCCGCGCCCGCCTGGCCATCCTGCCGGCCGACGCTTCCCTCCCTCCCTCCCTCCCTCCCTCCCTCCCTTTCTTCCCTGGACCGCTGCCTGCTCCAGCACGCCAGTGCGTGCCATTTTATCTTGCGCTCCGATTAAGACGGAATATAGTATACCAACGCATTCGCAATATCTCCCGAAGCCTGTCCTATGCACCCCCACCGCGCCGCTGCCCGCGCGGATAACGACAAGGAGTCGATGTGAACCTGTCCGACCGGACCACCGGCGCTTTTCCGCCGTCATGGGAGGTGGCACAGCGGCTCACTGCCGGCGAAGTCTCCGCGGTGGAACTGGTGGATGCCTGCGAGGCCGCCTGGCGCGACTGGCACGGCATCATCAATGCGCTGGTGCTGTGCGATTTCGATGCCGCCCGCGCCGCGGCGCTGGCAAGCGACCGGCGCCGCCGGGCCGGGCAAGCGCGCGGCGTGCTCGACGGCGTGCCGTTCTCGGTGAAGGAATCGTTCGACGTCGCCGGCTGGCCAACCACCTGTGGCAATCCGGCCATGCACGGCCGCGTGGCCCAGCGCGACGCCGTGGTGGTGCAGCGCCTGCGCGATGCCGGCGCCATCCTGCTCGGCAAGACCAACGTCCCGCTCGGCCTGCGCGACTGGCAGAGCTATAACGCCATCTACGGCACCACCCGCAATCCGCACGATCCGTCGCGCACGCCCGGCGGTTCGTCCGGCGGCAGCGCAGCGGCGGTGTGTGCCGGCCTGTCGTATTTCGATGTGGGCTCCGATATCGGCTCCTCGCTGCGCAATCCGGCCCACTATTGCGGCGTCTTCTCACTCAAGCCGAGCCATGGCCTGGTGCCGCTGGCAGGACATGGCGCCGGCCCGGCCCGCTTCGGCGAACAGGACATCAATGTCGCCGGCCCGCTGGCACGCAGCGCGCGCGACCTTGAGCCGGTGCTGCGCGCCATCGCCGGCCCGCACGGCGACGAGGCACTGCCCTACCGCCTGGACTTGCCAGACTGCCCGCACCGCCGCTTGGCCGATTTCCGCATCGCCGTATTGCCCACCCATGCGCAGGCCGAAGCCGACCGCGAGGTCGCCGCGCAGATCGAACAGCTCGGCCACTGGCTGGCCGGGCAGGGCGCGCGCGTGGACTGGCACGTGCGGCCTGACTTCGATGCCGCCGAACTGTGGCACGTCTACGTGACGCTGCTGCGCGCGACCACCGCGGTGCACATGGACGACGCCGCCTATGCCGATGCGCTGGCCCGCAGCGCCACCGCCGCGGCGCACGACCATGGCTACGCCACCCTCCAGTACACCGGCGCGACACTGAGCCATCGCGACTGGCTGCGGCTGCAGGTTGCCCGCGAACGCTTCGCCGAAGCCTGGCGCCACTTCTTCCGCGCCCATGACGTGTTGCTTTGCCCCGCCGCGGCCACCACCGCCTTCGCGCTGAACGAGGCCGGCGAGCCCTGGCAACGCAGCATCACCGTCAACGGCCGCGCGCAGCCGATGACCACGCAATTGTTCTGGGCCGGCCATTCCGGTCTGTGCGGGCTGCCTTCGGCGGTCGCGCCGATCGGGCCAGGCATCAGCGGCCTGCCGGTCGGCGTGCAGATCGTTGCCGGCCGCTACCGGGATCTCACCGCGCTGCGCTTTGCCAGCCTGCTGGAACACGCGGGCTACGCGTTCCGGCCGCCGCCGCGGCCATCTGTCATGCCGGCTGACCACAACAGCTAAGCCACCACACCATACACACCACAGGGGAGGGAATCATGTTTGACTGGTTCCGTGATTTGTCGCGCATGGAGCGCAAGGGGTTTTATGGCGCGTTCCTGGGGCATGCGGTCGACGTGTTCGACTTCATGATTTATTCCTTCCTCATCTCCACGCTGCTCGGGCAGTGGGGCATGAGCAAGTCGACGGCGGGCGCCATCGTCACGTGGACGCTGGTGTCGTCGCTGGTGGGCGCGATCGGGGCCGGCATCCTGGCTGACCGCTACGGGCGCGTGCGGGTGCTGCGCTGGACCATCGTGGTGTTCGCGGGGGCCTGCTTCCTGTGCGGGCTGGCGCAGTCGCCGGAGCAGTTGATGGTGTTCCGCATGATCCAGGGCCTGGGGTTTGGCGGGGAGTCTTCGCTGTGCATGGTGCTGGTGACGGAGATGATCCGCAACCCGGCGCACCGCGGCAAATACTCGGGCTTTACCGCCAGCAGCTATTCGTTCGGCTGGGGCGCAGCGGCCATCGTGTATGCGATCGCCTTCAGCGTGCTGCCGGCGGAGACGGCATGGCGGGTCTGCTTCTTCCTCGGCATCCTGCCGGCGCTGGTGGTGGTCTACCTGCGCCGCAACCTGGAAGAGCCGGAAATTTTCCTGAAGAGCCGGGCGGCCGGCCGGCAGGAAACGGCGCTGGCAGGCCTCGGACGGCTGTTCCGCGGGCCGCTGCTATCCAAGACCCTGCTGTGCAGCCTGCTTTCCGGCGGCATGCTGGGCGCGTACTACGCCATCGCCACGTGGCTGCCGACCTTTCTCAAGATCGAGCGAGGCCTGTCGGTGTTCGGCACCAGTTCTTACCTGGCGGTGACCATCGTCGGCTCACTGATCGGCTACGTGGCGGGCGCCTATGCCACGGACCGCTGGGGGCGGCGGCTGACGTACATCGTATTTGCGGCGGGGGCATTCGTTGCGGCGCTGGTCTATATGGTGATGCCGGTGTCGAATACGTCAATGCTGTTCCTGGGATTTCCGCTGGGCATCCTGATGCAGGGCGTGTTCTCGGGCATCGGGGCGACGATCTCGGAGTCCTTTCCCAACGATATCCGGGCGACCGGGTATGGCGTGTCATACAACGCCGGGCGGGTGATCGGGTCGCTGTTTCCGCTTTCGGTGGGATGGCTCAGTTCAGGCCACACATCGCTGCCGGGTGCCATCGCCATCGTGGCGGGGGTTGGCTATGTGATGGTGGTGGTTGCCGCGGTGCTGTTGCCCGAGACGACGGGCATGGATCTTGGGCAGGCGGGTGATGGCGGGGACAGAGAAGAGGCCGCGCCGATCGCCCGGCCGGCGGGGACGGTCGCCTGAGGCCGGTCCCGGTACTAAGGGCGCGCTGGGCGCCCTTTTTTAGAACACCCACGCCGAAAGCGCCGGCAGCATCAGGCTGACCCCGATCCCGATCAACACCCCGAACGCCACCCTGCGCGTGGTGGTCGGTGAGAACGGCGGCGGAAAGCGACGGCCCAGCAGCGTTGCAATCACCACCACCGGCACCCCGACCGCGGCCTGCAGCCAGATCGCGGCATCCAGTTGTCCTTGCCAGGCCGAGAACAGCGTGCGCACCGTCGAGGTCACGGTAAAGACCAGGATCAGCGCGCAGCGGATTTCCACCGGCTTCATCGGCTGCCGGTAGAACTGGAAGATCAGCGGCGGCCCGGATACGCCGAACATGCCGCTCAGCAACCCGCCAAAGACCCCGCTCATGAAAAAGCTGCCGTCTCCGGAGCGGCGCGACAGCGGCTCGGGCCTGAACGCCGAGCTCAGGCCGCCATACAGGATCACGGCGCCAAGCAGCAATTGCAGCAGCGTGGCGGCCGAGGAACTCAGGTACTCCAGCACCACCACGCCGACCAGCACCGACGGCAGGATGCCGATGGCGGCGGCACCAACGGCGCGCCAGTCGATATGCTGGAACTTGCCGGGCAGCGCGCAGGCGCTGTTGGCCAGCGTGACAAGGCTGACCACCGCGGCCACGGTGGCCACGGGCGCCAGCCCGAGCCCGCTGGTGGCGCCCATCACGATCATGCCAAGGCCAAAGCCGGTCACCGTCTGGAAATAGGTGCCGGCGCCGAGCAGGGCCTGCAGGCCCAGCAGCGGCAACAACAGTTCTGCTTTCATGCCGCCGCCTGCTCGCCCTTGGTGGCCTGTTCCGCGGTGGCTTGCGCCTGGACCACGGTGACGGCGATGACATGGAACACATCGTCGGCGCTGCAGCCGCGCGACAGGTCGTTGGCGGGCTTGTTCAGCCCCTGCAGCATCGGCCCGATGGCCTTGGCGCCACCGACCCGCTCGGCCAGCTTGTAGCCGATATTGCCGGCTTCGAGGCTGGGGAACACCAGCACGTTGGCGTGGCCGTTCACCTGTGAATGCGCGACCTTGCGCGCGGCGATCTCGGCGACGATAGCGGCATCGAGCTGCACGTCGCCATCGATGGCCAGGCCCGGCCGTTGCGCGCGCACGCGCTCGGTGGCGGCCACGACCTTGTCCACGGCCGCATGGTGGGCGCTGCCGCTGGTCGAGAACGACAGCATGGCCACGCGTGGCTCTTCCATCAGCAACGTGCGTGCGCTGTCGGCCGCGGCCATGGCGATATCGGCAAGCGCATCGGCATCCGGATCCACCACCAGCCCGCAGTCGGAGAAGATCAGCCCGCCCTTGAGCGTGTGGAAAGGCTCGCACAGCATCATCAGGAAGAAGCTAGACACCAGCCGGAAGCCGGGTGCCAGCCCGATCAGCTGGATTGCGTTGCGCACCACGTCGGCGGTGGTATGGGCGGCGCCCGCCACCGAGCCGTCGGCGTGGCCGAGGCGCACCATCAGATTGGCGAAGCACAGGGGATCGAGCACGGCGCGCCTGGCTTCATCGAGCGTCATGCCCTTCTTCTGGCGCAGCGCAAAGAGTTGCTGCGCGAACGAGGGCGTGAGCGCCGAGGTGGCCGGGTCGACCAGCGTCATGCCGTCCAGCCCGATGCCGTGGATGGCTGCGGCGGCGTTGATCTGGCGCGTGTTGCCGACCAGCACGAGGTGGGCGATGCCTTCCTGCGTGGCGCGTTGCGCGGCCTGCAGGATGCGCGGGTCTTCGGCCTCGCACAGCACGATGCGGCGGGGGGCGGCGCGGGCGCGGTCGATGATGCGGAGGATGGCTTTCATGGCGGGATGGGCTGTGTAAAAACGAAAAAAAGGGCCAGCGACTTGCGCTATGCCCTTGGGGTTCTCCCCTCTCCCGCAAGCGGGAGAAGGGGCACACCACCAGCTAGCGAGATGCACTAGCGGGATGCAATGCGCCGGTCAGACGTAGTCCTTGTACTTGTCCAGGTAACGCACCGGCTTGGCCAGGGCATCGCGGC
This sequence comes from Cupriavidus sp. UYPR2.512, assembly GCF_000379565.1. NCBI lineage: Bacteria > Pseudomonadati > Pseudomonadota > Betaproteobacteria > Burkholderiales > Burkholderiaceae > Cupriavidus > Cupriavidus sp. UYPR2.512. The sequence continues at coordinate 448,441 of NZ_KB902852.1, forward strand.
GGAACGGGTCGCCCAGTTCACGCGTGCACATGATCTCGATGATCGTGGTCTTGCCGTGGTTCATCTGCAGGTCGATGGCGCGCTTCAGTGCCGGGCCGACATCTTCCAGCCGATCGACCACGATGCCTTCCGCACCCATCGCCTTGGCGATGTCGGCAAAGCTCTGGTTGTCCAGCTCGCCCGCCACAAAGCGGCGGTTGTAGAAGTCCACCTGGTTCTTCTTTTCCGCGCCCCACTGGCGGTTGTGGAACACCACCGCGGTCACCGGGATGTTGTGGCGCACGCAAGTCATGGTTTCCATCAGGCTCATGCCCCAGGCGCCGTCACCGGCGTACGACACGGCCGGGCGGTGCGGTGCCGCGACCTTGGCGCCGATGATGGTCGGGAAGGCGTAGCCGCAGTTGCCCCAGCTCATCGCCGCGAAGAAGCTGCGCGGCTTCTCGAAGCGCAGGTAGCTGTTGGCCACCGAGTTGATGTTGCCGATGTCGGTGGACACCATCACATCTTCCGGCATGGCCTTTTCCAGCTCGCGCAGCACCTGGCGCGGATGCAGGTAGTGGCCGCCGGTGGGCGTGCGCTCCTGCTTCTGCTCTTCGATCATGTCCAGGCTGTACCGGTCGCGCTCATGGGTCCAGTCGTCCAGCTCCTTCTCCCACGCGGCCTTTTCGTTGGCGATTTCCGTGGCGCGGCCGTCGCGGGTGGCGTCGCAGGCCAGGGTGCGGCCAGCCAGGCGCTGCGTCAGCGCGATGGCGGCGGCCTTGGCGTCGCCGCAGATGCCCACCGAGATCTTCTTCACCAGGCCCAGCATCTTGTGGTCGGCGTCGATCTGGATGATCTTGGCGTTCTTCGGCCAGTAGTCCATGCCGTGCTGCGGCAGCGTGCCGAACGGCCCCAGGCGCGAGCCCAGCGCGATCACCACGTCGGCGCGCGAGATCAGCTTCATCGCCGCCTTCGAGCCCTGGTAGCCCAGCGGGCCGCACCACAGCGGGTGGCTGGCGGGGAACGAGTCGTTGTGCAGGTAGCTGTTGACCACCGGCGCGCCCAGGCGCTCGGCCAGAGCCTTGCACTCTTCGATCGCATCGGCCATCACCACGCCGCCGCCCGAGATGATCACCGGGAACTTGGCGTTGGCCAGCAGCTCGGCCGCTTCATTCAGGCTCTGCTCGCCGCCGGGGCCGCGGTCGAGGCGGCGCGGCTGCGGGATTTCGACATTGACCTTGCCGTAGAAGTGGTCACGCGGGATGTTCAGCTGGGTCGGGCCCATTTCCGCGGTGGCGCGGTCGAAGCAGCGGGCGGTGAACTCGGCCATGCGCGCCGGGTTGGTGACGTGGCCCTGGTACTTGGTGAACTCCTGGAACATCGGCAGCTGGTTGGCTTCCTGGAAGCCGCCCAGGCCAATGCCCATGGTGCCGGCCTCGGGCGTGACGATCACCACCGGGCTGTGGGCCCAGTAGGCAGCGGCGATCGAGGTCACGCAGTTGGAGATGCCGGGGCCGTTCTGGCCGATCACCACCCCATGGCGGCCCGACACGCGGGCGTAGCCGTCGGCCATGTGGCCGGCGCCTTGCTCGTGCACCACCGGGATCAGGCGGATTCCCGCCGGCGCGAAGATGTCCATCGCATCCATGAAGGCCGAGCCCATGATGCCGAACATGTCGGTCACGCCATTGGCGGCCAGCGTTTCGACAAAGGCTTCGGACGGGGTCATGGTCTGCGGTCCGGCCGGGACCTGGCTCTCCTTCGCGGCAGCCGAGCCACCGGAAACGGCGGGATTCGAGGTGGTATCGAGGTCGCGCATGGCGTTGTCTCCTGATGAGGGTCTTATAAAGTGGAGCTAAACGTTCCGGAAACTTGTTTGCTGGGGGAAATGTAGGCGGAAGATCTGGGTTGGTCAACAAGAGTTTTGTTTTTCGGAATGAAAAACATGAAAAATTGAGATAAGTTACGTGCAAAGAGATTTAGACGTAACTTATTGCTCGCCGAGATTGGCGAAAAATGAGAGACCGGGAATGAGCGGGCGGCGCAGCGCCGGTGGACAACCGGCGCTGGAAAGAGGGGAGGGAGTGGGTGCCGCGCGGTGCGCGGCGTTACGGCAAGCGGAAGGGATTCAGCGCGTCGACAGCGCCTCAAGCACCGGAAGGTTGCCCTCGCCGAAGCCGAGGTGGCCGTCGCGCTGGACGATCTCGAAGAAGAACTCGCCCGCCTCGCGCTTCAGGAAGGCCTGCTGGAAGCGCTCGCGCGTGCGGTCGCCGTGCGCGCTGCCGTCGACCAGGATGCCGTAGCGCCCCAGCGCGGCCAGGTCCAGGCCATGGCCGGGCACGCGAGCGTCCACGGAGTCGTAGTAGGCCGCGGGTGGCTGCACAAACTGCACGCCATGGCCCGTCAGCGCCGCGGCACTGGCCAGGATGTCGTCGCTGGCCAGCGCAATATGCTGGATGCCTTCGCCGTGCTGGTCCGACAGGTAGTGACGCATCTGGTCGTGGCGCGGCGTGCCTTTCTCATACAGCGGGATGCGGATGCGCCCGCAAGGCGACACCAGCGCGCGCGCCTCGCCGCCCACCCGCAACTCGCGGAAACCCAGCACCTTGCGGTAGAACTCCAGCCATTCCTGGAGATGGCCTGGCTCGACGGCCTGGGTCAGGTGGTCGACGCGGACGAGGCCGGCGTCGGGCGGGTTGCCGGCTTGCGGCAGCGGGCGGAAATCGACGTCGTAGATCGAGATATCGCCGACGTCGCCAGGCCGGCCTTCCTTGCCGCGCCAGCGGTCGATGAAATACAGGATGGATTGCCCGATACCCTGGATGGCTGGGATGTTGAGCTCCATCGGCCCCACCGTGCCGCCTTCAAATGGCCATGCGCCCGCTTCCAGCGCGCGGGTAAAGGCGGCCGCGGCATCGTTGACGCGGATGCCGATGGCGCAGATCGACAGGCCGTACCTGCCGGCATAGCGCGTGGCGAATGAATCCGGTTCGGCGTCGACGATAAAGTTCATCTCGCCCTGCCGGTACAGCTTTACCGCCTTGTGGCGGTGGCGGGCGATGGCGGCAAAGCCAAGGCGTTCCAGCGTCCGGCCCAGCGCGGCCGGGTCGGGCGAGGCAAATTCGATGAACTCATAGCCCTGGATGCCGAGCGGATTGTCCCAGGGCTGGAAATCGTCCGCGCGCGGGGATAGGACTTCTGCGGCGCTCATTGTCGTGGCTCCTGAAAGGTTGGCTGAGTGCGATGCCGGGCCTTGCGGCGACGACCGATCATAGCAATCCGACCACGCCGGGCCGCGTCCGGGCGGCAATTGGCGCTCCCCGTAGAAACCCGCAGTGCGTACTATGATCGCGCATATGCGTTCATTAATCGCGCAATATGGCGAAAAAGACAGTTGGCTGAGGGGCGGCGGGGCACTAATCTCCGGTCAACGACGCGCCCCCGTCCTCCGCCAGGTCCTTCAGCAAGGTCCACCTGCCGGCTCCGGAGCGCGATTCCCCGGACTCAGGCACATCATGATCAACGGCAAGACCACGCTTATCCCGCATCTCGGCTATCCCACGGAGTCGTTCAAGGCGCCGATGATCTACAACCCCTGGTTCGACCGGCAGGGCATCGACGCCGCGGTGGTGCCGATGGGTGTGAAGCCGGACGACTATGCTGACGTGTTCGGCGCGCTGTTCCGCCTGACCAATATCCGCGGTGCGCTGGTGACCATGCCGCACAAGGTTGCCACGGTTGAACTGGTGGATGAACTTACGCCGGCCGCCCGCATCGCCGGCGCCTGCAACGCCGTGCTGCGCCGCGACGACGGCGCCCTGGTCGGCGGCCAGTTCGATGGCGAAGGCTTCGTGCGCGGCATCATGCGCAAGGGCTGCCGGCTGGAGGGCGCGCGCGCCATCGTCTCCGGCAGCGGCGGGGTGGGCAGCGCGATCGCCGCGTCGCTGGCGGCTGCGGGCGTGGCGGAGCTGGCGCTGTTCGACGCCCGTGAGGCGGCCGCGCGCGCGCTGGCGCAGCGCCTGGCCGCGCACTACCCGGCGCTGCGCGTCAGCACCGGCTCGGCCGATCCGCATGGCTTCGACGTGGTGGTCAATGCCACGCCGCTGGGGATGCATCCCGGCGACCCGTTGCCGTTCGACGTGGCGCGCATCGCCCCCGGCGCCATGGTGGGCGAGGTGGTGATGAAACAGGAATACACGCCCTTGCTGCAGGCCGCCCTGGCCCGCGGCTGCAAGGTGCAGGTGGGCACCGACATGCTGTTCGAGATGATCCCCGCCTACCTGGAGTTCTTCGGCTACGGCACGGCCACGCCCGACGCGCTGCGCGAGGTGGCGCAGATCCGGTATTGACGCATCGTGGGGCCGGGACCAGGGTTCCGGCCCGAAGCCGAGCGCACCCCGCCACATAAAGGCGCGCCGGCAAGCATTTCCTATCCATTGGTGGAGACAGACAATATGACAATGACTCACAAGGAGCTGCCGGCGGCTGCTGCATTCGGCAACTCGATCGGCGACAAGGTGCGCGCCGCCTTTGCCTTCGGCAAGGTGCGCTGGGGCATGCTGGCGCTGGTGTTCTTCGCGACCACGCTGAACTACGTCGACCGCGCCGCGCTGGGCGTGCTGCAGCCGGTGCTGGCCAAGGCCATGGCCTGGACCGCGCAGGACTACGCCAATATCAACTTCTGGTTCCAGGTGGGCTATGCCATCGGCTTTGCGCTGCAGGGCCGGTTTATCGACATGGTCGGCGTCAAGCGCGCCTTCGCGCTGGCGGTGCTGCTGTGGAGCATTGCCAGCGGCGCGCACGCGCTTGCGGCCTCGGCGGCCGGCTTCATGATCTGCCGTTTCTTCCTGGGCCTGTCGGAAGCGGCCAACTACCCGGCGTGCGTCAAGACTACGCGGATCTGGTTTCCGGCCAGCGAGCGCGCCATTGCCACCGGCATCTTCAATGCCGGCACTAATGTCGGGGCGATGCTCACGCCGATCATGCTGCCGCTGATCCTGCAGGCGTGGGGCTGGCAGGCCGCGTTCATCGCGATTGCCTCGCTGGGCGCGGTCTGGCTCGCGTTCTGGTGCACGCGCTACCACAACCCGGAACAGCACCCGAGCGTCAGCGCCGCGGAACTGGACCACATCACGCGTGATGTCGAACCGGCGCCGCATCGCATCCGCTACGCGCAGATCCTGCGCATGCGCGGCACCTGGGCCTTCGCACTGGCGTACGCCATCACCGCGCCGGTGTTCTGGTTCTACCTGTACTGGCTGCCGCCGTTCCTGAACCAGCAGTACCAGCTCGGCATCAGCGTCACGCAGATGGGCCTGCCGCTGATCGTGATCTACCTGGCGGCCGATGTGGGCAGCGTTGGCGGCGGTGCGCTGTCGTCGTGGCTGATCAGCCGCGGCATGCCGGCGGTGCGGGCGCGCCTGCTGTCGATGCTGATCTTTGCCGCGTGCATTACCTCGGTGGTGATGGCCGCCGGCGCCAGCAGCCTGTGGATGGCCGTGGCCGCGATCTCCGTGGCGATCGGCGCGCACCAGGCCTGGACCGCCAATATCTGGAGCATGGTGATGGACTACACGCCCAAGCACGTGGTCAGCTCGGTGTTCGGCTTCGGCGGGATGATCGGCGCCATCGGCGGCATGTTCATGACGCAGCTGGTCGGCTACGTGCTCACGTCGACGCACAACAACTATGCGGTGCTGTTCACGATGATCCCGTGCGCCTACTTTATCGCGCTCACGTGGCTGTTCTTCCTCGCCCCGCGCAAGGTGCCTGACGCCGCCTGACGGCAATCCCCGCTGGCAGTCATCACGCAGCAATACGACAACAAAGACAGAGACAAGACTCCGATGCAAAAACGACTGATTGCGCTGCTCGCGCTTGGCGCGGGCAGCCTGCCCGCTGTCGCCCAGACTTCCGGTGGGGTCACGCCCGTCACGCTTTATGGCCTGCTGGATACCACCATCCGCTACAGCACCCATGAAGACGCGGCCGGCCACGGCCGCACGCAGATGACCGACGGCGTGCTGACCGGCAGCCGCTGGGGGCTGCGCGGCACCGAGGATATCGGCGGCGGCAACAAGGCCTGGTTCATCCTGGAATCGGGCTTCGCGCCCGACACCGGCACCAGCCAGCAGGGCGGGCGGCTGTTCGGGCGCACCGCGGTGGTCGGGCTGGAAGGCGGCTACGGCAAGCTCGCGCTCGGCCGCCAGTACACGCTGGCGCATGAGGTGCTCTCGTCGTATGAGGCCATGGCCTTTGCCAACAATTCCATCGTCGGCTACCAGGGCGGCAATTACACCGGGCTGCGCTACGACAACACCGTCAAGTACATCAAGAGCTTCAACGGCCTGCAGGTAGCGGCGGCCTACACCTTCGGCGAGGTGCCGGGCAGTATCAAGAGTGGCTCGGCCGCGGCCGGATCGCTGGTGTACAGCTCGGGGCCGCTGGAGATCGGCGCGGTCTACCAGCAGACGCAGAACGTCACTTCGGCCTACTTCGGCGCGGTGCCCGCGGCGCAGGCCAGCAAGCAGACCGTGTGGGGGCTGGGCGGGACGTGGAAGGCGGCGCGGGCGCAGTACTACCTCGGCTATACCAACAACCGGCTGGATGTGGCGGACTATCGCAACAACGTAGGCTATGTCGGCACGCGCTTCAGCCTGACGGATGCGCTGGCGTTCATCGGCACTGTCCAGTACGACTGGCTGCGGCACGCGGGGCAGGGCGGCAAGCGGCTGACCACCGCGGGCATGCTGGACTACAACTTCAGCAAGCGCACCGATGTGTATATGGAAGTGGATTACACCCATCTGCAGGGACAGTGGATTGCATTGAACAGCGGGGCAGGGTTTGTGAGCAGCGGGAATACGTACGGGAACAAGACGCGGCTTGGGGTGATGGCAGGGGTCAGGCATAAGTTCTGACGCTCACCGTCCTCCGAGCCGCTGGTTTGCTCCCTCTCCCGCAAGCGGGAGAGGGAGCAAACCGGCAGCGAGCAACGGCTGCCGGCGGGCATTCAAGCCGGACTTGATTCCGCTGTTGTCCCCGTCACCTGCGCCAGCGCCGCAATCGCCAGTCCATACCCGTTCACCCCCAACCCCGCCATCACCGCCACCGCGACCGGCGAAATCCACGACTTGTGCCGGAACGCTTCGCGCGCATGCACGTTGGAGATGTGGTACTCCACCACCGGCACCGCCGCCCCCTTGATCGCGTCATGCAGCGCGATCGACGTATGCGTGAGCGCCCCCGCGTTCAGCACCACCCCGACCATTTCCCCTTGCGCGCACAGCCGTCCCGCTTCGTGGATCCAGTCGATCAGCTGGCCTTCATGGTTGGTCTGCCGGCATTGCGCCTCCAGCCCTAGCCGCTGCGCGGCTTCCTGGCAGATGCGTTCCACATCCGCCAGCGTTTCACTGCCATAGACGGCTGGCTCGCGGGTGCCGAGCAGGTTCAGGTTGGGCCCGTTGAGCACCAGTACTGTCTTCATCATGTCTCCTGGAATCGGCCGCAGCGCTGGCGCGGCCATCGCCAATAGCCTATCGTTAGTCCCTTCATCCAATCATCGACCGCCATGGAAACTCAGAATGCGCTCACGGCGAACAATGACCCGTTCCTGCGGGACCTGCGGCTGTTCTGCACGGTAGCGCGGCGCGCCAGCTTTATCGCCGCCGCCAACGAGACGGGGATCTCGCCGGCCCATGTGAGCAAGCGCATCGCCATGCTCGAAGCCATGCTCGGTGCCAAGCTGTTCCACCGCACCACGCGCCGCGTCAGCGTGACCGCCGAAGGTGAGAGCGCCTTTGCCTGGGCGCAGAAAATCCTGGAAGACGTCGACGGCATGCTCGAGGCCGTGGGCGCCACCGGCGGCGAACCGCGCGGGCTGCTGCGCATCGCCACCAGCGTGCGGCTCGGGCGCCGGCATGTGGCGCCGGTGCTGTCGCTGCTGCGGCAGCAGCATCCGGGGCTGGAGGTCTGGCTGGAGCTGCTCGACCGCCGCGTCGACCTGATCGGCGAGAGCTTCGACCTCGACATCCGCGTGGGCGAGGTCGAGGAACCGCACCTGATCGCCAGCAAGATCACCACGGGCAGCCGCGTGCTTTGCGCCGCGCCCGCCTACCTGGCGCGGCGCGGCATGCCGGCGCACCCGGCCGAGTTGCCCCGGCACGACTGCCTGCTGCTGCGCGAACGCGACCAGGCCTTCGGCGTATGGCGCCTGCAGGGGCCGGGCGGCTGGGAGACGGTAAAAGTGACCGGGCCGATGGCATCGAACCACAGCGACGTGACCTACCAGTGGGCACTGGAAGGCTTCGGCATCATCATGGCCTCGGTCTGGGACGTGGCCGCCAGCGTGCGCGCGGGCGAACTGGTGCGCGTGCTGCCAGACTGGCAGCTGCCGGCCGATATCTGGGCCGTGACCAGCGCGCGGGCGTCGGCGTCAGGCCGGATGCGCGTGTGCCTCGAGTTCCTGAAGGCGCAGTTGTCGCAAGGGCCGCGCGCGCTGGCGACGACCCTGGACCAGGCAGACCCTAAAGCACCCGCATGATCAGCAGCGCGGTGTCCTGCAGCACCTGCAGTACGCGGTCCAGCGCCTGCTGCGGGGTTTCCTCGCCGATCGGCATGTTCACTGACAGCGCGGCGATCACTTTGCCGTGGCGGTCGCGCAGTGGCACCGCAACGCCGCGCACGCCGGTCTGCAACTGCTGCTCCAGCATCGCGTAGCCCTGCGCGCCGGCCTTGCGGATCTCTTCCAGCAGCCGGTCGTGCTGCAGGATGGTGTAGGGCGTGTACGGCGCCAGCACGCAGGTCTCCAGCCATGCCTTCACCTGGTCTTGCGGGCGCGAGGCGAGCATCATCACGCCGGCCGAGCCTAGCGGCGCCGGCACGCGCGCGCCCAGCACAAAGCCGGTGCTCATCACGCGGCTGGTGCCGGTGCGGGCGATAAACACCAGCTCCCAGCCGTCGAGCACGCTCAGATAGGCGGCCTCGCCAAGCTGCGCGGTGATCTGCTGCAGGAAGGGCTGCACCGTGCGCGGCAGCCGCGCCGAATCGAAATACGACCAGCCCACCTTGAGCACGCGCGGTGTCAGGCTGAACAGCGTGCCGTCGCTGGTGGTGTAGCCCAGGTGCTCCAGCGTGAGCAGGTAGCGGCGCGCGGCGGTGCGCGTCAGGCCGGTCCGCTCGGCCGCCTGCGTGGGCGTCAGGCGCGGATGGTCGTGGTCGAAAGCCTCCAGGATGGCCAGGCCTTTCTCCAGCCCCGCGATCCAGTCGCGTCGGTTCAGCGTTTCCTTTTCCATGGTTAACCCTGTTTTCGCGCGAATCGTGATCGTAAAGGAGCGATTGTCGCACGCCTATGCGCGAATTGTGGTTGTTGTGCGCACGCCTGGCTCATACCCTTGGCTCATCGCAGCCAGTTTGTTTCTTGCCATGACCGCAGCGCCCAAGCCCTTGCCCAAATCCATCGCCACCGTCTCGCTCTCCGGCACCCTGCCGGAAAAGCTGGAAGCCGCCGCCGCGGCCGGGTTCGACGGCGTGGAGATCTTCGAGAACGACCTGCTGCATTTCGACGGCACGCCGGCGGCCGTGCGCCGCATGGCCGCGGACCTGGGCCTGCAGGTCTTCCTCTACCAGCCGCTGCGCGACTTTGAAGCCATGCCCGGCGACCAGCTTGCGCGCAACCTGGCGCGCGCCGAACGCAAGTTCGACGTGATGGAGCAACTCGGGGCGGAGATGGTGCTGGTGTGCAGCAATGTCCAGGACGCCGCCATCGACGATCCGGCCCGCGCCGCCGCCGACCTGCGCCGCATGGCCGAGGCCGCGGCGCGGCGTGGCCTGCGCGTGGGCTACGAGGCGCTTGCATGGGGGCGCCATACGCGCCGCTGGCAGCAGGCGTGGGAAATCGTGCGGCAAGCCGATCACGCGGCACTGGGGCTGGTGCTGGACAGCTTCCACACGCTGTCGCTGGGCGATTCGCTGCAGGGCCTCGATGCCGTGTCGGCGGACAAGATCTTCTTCGTGCAGCTGGCCGATGCGCCGCGCCTGTCGATGGACGTGCTGTCGTGGAGCCGCCACTACCGCAACTTCCCCGGCCAGGGCGACCTGCCGGTGACGGATTTCGCGCGCGCCGTGCTGCAGGCGGGCTATGCCGGGCCGCTGTCGCTGGAAGTCTTCAACGATGACTTCCGCGCCGCGCCGGCACGCCAGACCGCGCAGGACGGGCTGCGCTCGCTGATCTGGCTGGAGTCCGAGGCGGGCGGCACGCCGCTGCCCGAGCCGCCGGTACTGGGCGGCGTCGATTTCATCGAGTTCGCCGTCGACTACGTGGCCGGCCGCGAACTGGCGCAACGGCTGGCTTCGCTGGGCTTTGCCCATGCCGGCCGCCATCGCTCCAAGGCGGTGGACCTGTACCGCCAGGGCGGTATCAACCTGATCCTGAATGCCGAGCAGGACAGCGCCGCCGCCGGGCATTTCCAGCTACACGGCCCGTCGGTATGCGCGATCGGGCTGCGCGTGGACGACGCCCGGCGCGCGATGGCCCGCGCCAGTGCGCTGCTGTGCAAGGCGTGGCATGAGCCGGTGGGGCCGGACGAGCGGGTGATTCCCGCGCTGCGCTCGCCCGACGGCATGCTGTTCCACCTGGTTGATGACCGTGACGCCGACCGCAGCATCTACGAGAGCGACTTCGTGCTCGATGCGCCGGCACCCGCCAGCCATCACGGCGCGGGTCTCGCCGCTATCGACCACCTGGCCCAGGCGCTGCCCGCGAACCGGCTCGATACCTTCGTGCTGTTCTACCGCTCGGTGTTCGGCATGGAGCCGGAAGCCATGCACGAGATCGCCGATCCCTATGGCCTGGTGAAAAGCCGTGCCATGGTCAGCCCCGGGCAGCACGTGCGCATCCCGCTCAATGTGTCGGAGAGCGGCCGCACGGCCACCGGGCGCTTCGTCGCGGCCTACTCGGGTGCGGGCGTGCATCACATCGCTTTGCGCTCGGACCATATCGAGCAGACGCTGGAGACCATCGACCGCGCCCGCGCCACGATGCTGCACGTGCCCGACAACTACTACGACGACGTGGCCGCGCGGCTGGCGCTGGACGATGCGCTGCTAGCGCGCTTGCAGCGGCTCGGCCTGCTCTATGACCGGGACGCGGGCGGTGATTTCCTGCATGCGTATACCGCGCCGTTCCAGGGCCGCTTCTTCTTCGAGCTGGTGCAGCGCGCCGGCTATCTGGGCTACGGTGCGGCGAACGCGGCGGTGCGGATGGCGGCGCAGGCGCAGTTGCACTACTAAGCCGCGCCGACCGCGCGGCCTGGCAGCTGTCGTTCCCGCGCCGCCGCCACGGTGCCAGCCAAACCGCTGGCCGCGATCAGCGCCACGCCGAGCACGGACCATGTGTCGGGCAGGTAGGCGAACGCCAGCCAGCCGCCCAGCATGGCAAAGGCGATCTGCAGGTAGAGGTAGGGTGTCAGCAGGCTGACCGGGGCGCGGGCGTACGCCAGCACCAGGAACAGGTGGCCGGCGGTGCCGGCCAGTGCCATGCCCGCGAGCAGGCCCCAGTGCCCCAGCGTGAGTCGCGACGTCCAGGCAAACGGCAGCGCCGCCGACAACAGCAGCGTGGCCACGCAACCGGTATAGAAGTGCGTGGTGCCGGCGCCGTCGGCGCGCGTCAGCACGCTGGTCAGCAACTGGTAGCCGGCATTGCACAGCACGGTCGCCAGCGGCAGCAGCAGCGCGGGCTGCAGGCCGGCGTCGGGGCGGATCACTACCAGCGCGCCGGCAAAACCGGCGAGAAGGCACAGCCAGCGCACTGCCGACACGCGTTCGCCGAGCACGGTGGCGGCGGCCAGCGCCATGGCCAGCGGGGTCAGGCTGACGACGGCGGTGAATTCGCCTACCGGCAGCACCTGCAGGCTGTAGAACGCGCACGCGCTGGACATCAGCATCAACACCGCCCGCGCGCCCTGCAGCAGCGGCCGGCGCGTACGCAGCAGGGCGCGGCCGCGGGCCGGCAGCAGCACGGCGCCGGTCAGCGCCGCCTGCACCAGGTAGCGCAGCCACAGCGCCATCACCATCGGCACGGCCAGTCCGGCGATCTTGGTCTGCGTGTCGAGCGCGGCGAAGCACGCCACCGCGGCAACCATCAGCGTGATGCCCTGCAGGGGCCGCGCACTTCCCACGGCGCTCACGCCGCCATCCTTATCCGCGCCATGTCATGGTTCCAGAAGTGTTTTCGTCATGATGCGCAGGTTAGTTCAGGCGCGGGGGCGATAGCGGCGATGGCAGGAAAGTCAGAATTCGCTGCCGGCGAATAATCGGGGCGGATCAGCGTGCCGTCCTGTCGCCGGCGGCATCAATGGATAAAGCCGCCCTTGACGAAGCGCACCGGCTCGGCATCCATGCGCAGCAGCAGCGCCGTCAGGCCATCGCCTGCCTTCGGCATGGCACGCGCCGTGCCGGCAGCGGGCGCTGACACGCACACGAGGTCGGCATCGGACCATTGGCTGCCAGGCATGCCACGCGCGCGCAGCCATCCCGCACGGTCCGAGAGCAGCTGCGTGCCCGCCAGCTTTGCGGGCGGCAGGCCGGCAATCGCTGCCACCGCCTGCCATGCTTTTGCCGAAGCAGCCGTGCAGCCGGCGCGAAAGCGCGGCACCCGCGCGGGTGGGCGCCCGTCGGGCGTGACCAGCACGGTCAGGAAGCGGGGATCCTCGAACGGCAACGATGCCGTTCCGTCCACCGCGACCAGCCGCACGCGCTGGTCGCCGCGCCATTGCGACAGCGCCAGCGGCGCGGCATTGGCGCAGCGGATGGCCATCTCTGGCAGCCGCAACGGTACCGGCCAGTTGCCCTCGGCACCGCCGCCGGCCGACATCGCTTTCATGTAGTCGATCACGGCCCAGGCCTCACGGTGGCTAAGCGCATCGCCGAAAGCCGGCATGGTGGGCTGGCCGTAACGGTCGCGCATGCCGGCCAGCACATGCCAGAACAGCTCGCCATCGGCGCGGCGCGCCAGCAGCGGGCTGGCCAGCGTTGGCGGCCAGTTGGCCAGGCTTGCCGCCAACGGACCTTCTCCGCGGCCATCGACACCATGGCAGCCAGCGCAGTGTTGCGCATAGACGCGGGCGCCGAGCGCGATGGCATCGACGGAGAAGCGGGTAGGGCTGGCGTGGAAGCTGGTCGGCACCGCAGGCCCGAGCAGCAGCGATGCGCTGGGCCACGGCGCCGCCGCCAGGGCCAGCGCACCGGCGCCCAGCAGCACGCCGCGATGGCGCCGCCATGCCAGTGCGACGGCGACGGCCACCACGGCAACGGCAACGGCGCACAGGCTCAGGCCGACCTGGCGCGCGAGGCCCAGGTCGATCAGCAGGGTTTCGCCCGCCACGCGCCATGCCCACGGCCACGCCGGCTGGCCGTGGCTGTCGCCGGTCAGGCCAAGGGCATGCCATAGCGACAGCAAGCCAAGCTGGAGTTTCTCGATCAGGACCAGCAGTGCATTGAGCCATGCCTGCGGAGGCGGCCCGCTCATCTGGCGGCCCGCGAGGTGAAGCGCAACGCCATTACCAGCTCGCGTCCAGCCCCAGGTGGCGCAGCGCTTCGTGCCGCAGCCCGGTCAGCCGCGGATCGCCGCGATGGCGCGGGTAGGGCAGGTCGACCCGGATCTGCGCCGTGATGCGCGCCGGACGCTGACTGAAGATGATCACGCGCTGCGCCAGGAACAGCGCTTCTTCCACGTCGTGCGTGACCAGCAGCGCGGAGAAGCGCGAACGTTGCCACAGATCGACCAGGTCGCTCTGCATCGCCAGCCGCGTCAATGAGTCCAGCTTGCCCAGCGGCTCGTCCAGCACCAGCAGGCGCGGATCATTGACCAGCGCGCGCGCCAGCGCCACGCGCTGCGCCATGCCGCCGGAGAGCTGGTGCGGGAAGGCGCGGGCGAAGGTTTCCAGGCCGACGCGGCGCAGCGCCTCATCCACGCGGTGGCGCTCCTGCGCCAGGATGCCGCGTGCCTGCAGGCCGAGTGCGACGTTGTCCCAGACGCGGCGCCAGGGATACAGCGTGGGATCCTGGAACACGACGATGCGTGAAGGGTCGGGCTCGGTGATGGGCGTGCCGTCCTGCAGGATGTCGCCGGAGGAGGGTTGGTCGAGGCCGGCGACCAGGCGCAGCAGCGTGGACTTGCCGCAGCCGCTGGGACCGAGCAGGGCGACGAATTCGCCGGGGGCGACGTTGAGGTCGACGTCGTCGAGGACTTGCAGTTGGTCATCGGCGGAACCGAACCGGTGGCTGACTTTCCGGATGTCGATACGTGCGCCCGTCAGAACTCCGGACGTAGCGCCTGCCGCCGCGTTAACTCCCCTCTCCCGCTCGCGGGAGAGGGGAGCCTTCCGCGGGCGGCCGCTGGATCGCCAGGCATTCAACCGCTCAACAACACTCACCATTTCACCGTCCCCTTTTGCCACGACAGCACGCGATCGCGCGCAACAAACAACAGCGTGATCACGCCCGAGAACAGCAGCGCCATCACGATCAGCGCCGCATACATATTGACGTACGAAGCCCAGCCCTGCGCCCACGTCAGGTACCAGCCCAGGCCCGACTTCACGCCCATCATCTCCGCCGTCACCAGCACCGAGAACGAAGCGCCCAGCCCCATGAACAGGCCGACGAATACCTGCGGCAGCGCCGCCGGGATCGCCACGCGCAGCACCAGGAACCAGCCCGAGGCGCCCAGGGTGCGCGCGACGTCGTAGTAGCTCTTGTTGACGCCGGCCACGCCTGACCATGTCAGCACCGCGACCGGGAAGGCAGTGGCCAGCGCGATCAGGAACACCGCGGCGGAATAGCTCGACGGGAAGAAGTAGAAGGTCAGCGGCAGCAGCGCGGTTGACGGCAGCGGGCCCAGCACGCGCAGCACCGGATGCACCCAGTAGCCGATGCGGCGCGACCAGCCGATCGACACACCCACCAGGAAGCCGGCCAGTCCGCCATAGGCCACGCCCAGCCCGAGCAGCCTGATCGTGTTCAGCACGCTGTCGCCCAGGCGCCGCCAGTCGTCGGCATAGACTTCGATCAGCGCCTGCGGCGGCGCGAAGAAGGGCGTGGGCAGGATGGCGGTCTTGGCGGTCAGGATTTCCCACGCGGCCAGGGCCACGGGCAGCGCCACCAGCCACGGGCCGGCGGCGCGCAGCGCGGCCAGCGCGCGTTGCGCCGCCCGGACCCGCTGGCCGGCCAGCGCAACCAGTGCCAGCAACGCGGCGCCGGCCAGCGCCGCAATGCCCAGTTCCGTCGTAAAGGCCCAGTCGCTGAAGCCCACCGCCTGGTTGGGCCACAGCCACGTCAGCGCGCCGAACGCGGCCCACGCCAGCGCGGCGAGGATGCCGGTGGCCCAGGCCGGGCCGGACGCGCGCGCGCTCGCGCTGCCATGCGGCACGGTTGCGGCGGCTGGCTTGCGCGCTGGCCCGGCGTCGAATGCAGGTTGGCTTGTCGTCATGGCATCACCCCAGCACATTGGCGTAGACGTGCTGCGCCAGGCGTTTGGCATCGGTGGTCTTTTTCAGCACGCCGATGCGGCGGAAATCATCGGCGTAGAAGGCAATTTCGTCGCGCAGGTCGGCGCCGGTCGGGTGGTGGGTATAGGTCAGCGTGGCGTAGAGCTTGCGCAGGTCTTCCGGGTTGATCTTGGGCGAATACTTGGCAAAGACCCTGGCGGCCTCGTTGGGGTTCTCATTGACGTAGCCGGTGGCCTGCACGATGGCGCGCGCCAGCGACGTGGCAGCGGGGCGGTCGTTGCGCACCAGCTCGCCGCGGGCGCCGACCACGCAGCAGACCTTGCGGGCGTACTCGCCGGTGAGGTTGGTGGCCAGTTCCACGTAGGCGCCGTTGGTGCGCTTTTCCAGCAGGTAGAGGTTGGGGTCGCCGTCGGCAATCGCCTGGATCTCGCCCTTGTCCACCGCCACGCCCAGCAGGTCGGCCGGGTACTGGCGCCAGGTGATGTCCCGGTCCGGGTCGATGCCGTTCTTGGCCAGCAGGATGGTGAAGAAGTGCTTGCCCGGCGCCGCCAGGTCGCTGACGCCTACGGTCTTTCCCTTCAGCTGCTGCAGGCTGGTGACTCCCGCCGCTTTCGATCCCACCAGCCGCACGCAGCCGCCGTGCGAGCTGCCGATGATCTTGACGTCGAAGCCCGCTTCCAGCGGCTTGAGCCAACGGTGGATCATGCCGACCGCCGCATCGGCCTTGCCGGTGGCGATCGATTCCAGCAACTGGTCGGTCGAGCCGCTGTAGTTGATCAGGTCGACCTGCAAGCCGTTCTTCTCGAAGAAGCCCTTCTCCTGCGCCACCACGATCGGCGTCAGGCAGAAGGAGTTCTGGTTCCACGCGAAGGTCAGCTTGCGCGGCGCCGACCAGGCCTGGCGGCCCAGGATCAGCGACGGCGCGGCGATGGCCGCGGCGCCGGCCAGCCGCAGCACGCTGCGTCGGCGCGGGTCGGCATCATGGTTGTTGTCCTGGCTCATGGTGAAACTCCCCGTCTTCGTTGTGTGGTGTGGTGTGGTGTGGTGAGGCCGTCAGGCGGCCTTGCGCTGCGCCTGCTGCGCGGCGTCGTGCTGCGCCACCAGCTCGCGCACGCGCGGGATCAGCTCGCGGCCATAATCGATAGCGTCTTCCAGCGGATCGAAGCCGCGGATCAGGAAGGTGGTGACGCCCAGTTCGTAGTACGCCAGCAGGGCCTGCGCCACTTGCTCCGGCGTGCCGACCAGGCCGGTGGAGTTGGAGCGCCCGCCGGTCTCGCGCGCGATCGCGGTCCACAGGCGCTGGTCGACCCGGTCGCCCTTGTCGGCCGCCGCGAGCAGGCGCCGAGCGCCTTCGCTCTGCTGCGGGCCACCGCGGCTGTAGCCGGCCTGCACGCGCAGGGCGCGGGTGCGCTCCAGGATGCTGTCGGCGCGGGCCCAGGCTTTTTCTTCGGTCTCGGCCAGCACCGGGCGGAACGACACCGAGAAACGCACCGTGCGCCCGTGCTGCGCGGCTTCGGCACGCACGCGGGCGGTCAGCTCGCGCACCTGATCGAGCGACTCGCCCCACAGCGCGTAGACGTCGGCATGCTTGCCGGCCACGGCCAGCGCGGCTTCCGAGGCGCCGCCGAAGTAGATCGGCACATGCGGCTGCTGCGCGGGCTTGACCTCGGAGAAGCCCTGCGTAAAGCGGTAGAACTGGCCTTCGTGGTCGAACGGCGCGGGCTCGGTCCAGATGCGGCGCAGGATGTGCAGGTACTCGTCGGTGCGCGCATAGCGCTGGTCATGGCCGAGGAAATCGCCGTCGCGCTGCTGCTCGCTGTCCGAGCCGCCGGAGATGAAGTGCACCCCGAGGCGGCCGCCGCTGAACTGGTCGAGCGTGGCGATCTGGCGCGCGGCCAGCGTCGGCGCGGTAAAGCCGGGGCGGTGCGCCAGCATGAAGTGGATGCGCCGGGTCACGCTGGCCGCGTAGGCGATCGTCAGCGTGGCCGACGGCCCGGTGGAATGGTGCGGCACCAGGATGCGGTCGAAGCCGGCCTGCTCATGGGCCTGGGCAAAGGCACGCACATAGTCGCGATCAATCACCGGGCCTGACGGAGGATGGATCTCGGACTGCTTCTGGCTCTGGATCATGCCGATGAAATTGACGCTCACGTGCGTTCTCCTGGGTTCGGTGAGGGCGGCAGCGCCGCCCGGATGGTGTTGGGCTGAGGCAGAAAGTACGACAGGCGCGCGCGCTCGCTAACGAATAAAAACGACGGTCCATATTCAATAAGCGTCGTTTTCGTAATGCGGTGTCGGCGCTACTCTGCGGCATTCGGTGCGAGCCGCGTGCCGGCAGCGCGCCTCGTCGTCATCCTTCCCGGAGTGTTCTTCCATGTCTTTGACGTCTACCCTGCGCCGGCTGCCCAGCAGCGAAGCGCGCCTTGGCGAGGTGCTGGCCGGGCTGTCCGCGCGCTTTGCCTCCAGTGCCGGCGCGCACGATGCCGCTGCCAGCTTTGCGCACGACAACTTGGCGCAGCTGCATGCCAATGGCCTGATTGCGCAGGTGGTGCCGCGCGCGCAGGGCGGCGGCGGAGCTGGCCTGGCGCAGGCGCGCCGCATCGTGGCCGCGGTGGCGGGCGGCGACGCCGCGACCGCGCTGGTGCTGACCATGACCTACCTGCAGCACCGCGCGATCGCCCGCGCCGATTCGCGCTGGCCGCAGACCGTGCGCGACCAGGTCTTTGCCAGTGCGGTGCAGGACGGTGCGCTGATCAATGCGCTGCGGGTGGAACCGGAACTGGGATCGCCGGCACGCGGCGGCCTGCCGGCCACGGTGGCCGCGCGCGTGGCCGACGGCTGGCGCATCAGCGGCCGCAAGCTGTACAGCACCGGCATTCCGGCGCTGCGCTGGCTGGCCGTATGGGCGCGCACCGATGAGCCTCAGCCGCGCGTGGGCGTGTTCCTGGTGCCCGGACCGGCGGCCGGCATCGCGGGCGTGCGCATCGTCGAAAACTGGAACCACCTTGGCCTGCGCGCTTCAGGCAGCCATGAGACCGTGCTCGACAACGTCTGGATCCCGCCTGACCACGCAGTCGATATCCGCCCGCCGTCAGCATGGGCGCCGGCCGGTGCCAGCCAGGCCGACATCGACGCCAATGCAGACCAGCAGGCCTGGATGATCGTGCTGCTGGGCAGCCTCTATGACGCGGTGGCACGCGCTGCCGCCGCATGGATCGGCGATTTCGTTCGCGAGCGCGCCCCCGCCAGCCTGGGCGCGCCGCTGGCCACGCTGCCGCGCGTGCAGGAAGCCATCGGCGAAATCGCGGCGCTGCTGCGGACCAACCAGGTGCTGCTCGATGATGCCGCCGCGCGCACTGGCGCGGGCGAGCCACCCGCGCCGGCCGACAGCGGACTGCTCAAGTACACCGTGACCAGCAATGCCATCCGTGCGGTGGAGCTGGCGCTGCAGCTGTCAGGCAACCACGGGTTGAGCCGCAACAACCCGCTCGAGCGCCACTACCGCGACGTGCTGTGCAGCCGCATCCATACCCCGCAGAACGATTCCATCCTGGTCGCCGCCGGGCGTGCGCAGCTTGGCCTGTAAGCGCGGGCCCGCCTGGCCGTGCTATGTTTGCGGCAGCACCGCCCCGCAGAGGGCCGCAGCGCAGGCGCCCGGCGCGCCGGCAAACCAGAACGAGACACTCCGGAGTCAGTCCCATGGGCAGCACCCCCACCCCCAACATGCTCGCGCCGCTGCGCGACTTCATTACCGGCCTGGCCGCGTTGCTGGACCAGCACCCGGACGAGCCGTGCATCCTGCGCGAAGGCGGGGCGCTGCTGGCAAAGCTGGTCGCGCGCGACGACTGGCTGCCCGATGCCTGGGCCCAGCCGCATCCCGAGTACTACCAGCAGCACCTGCTGCATTGCGATTCCGCCGAACGCTTCTCGGTCGTCAGCTTTGTCTGGGGGCCGGGCCAGCGCACGCCGATCCACGACCACACCGTATGGGGCCTGATCGGCATGCTGCGCGGCGCGGAAGACTCGCAGCCGTTCGCGCTCGACGCAGGCGGGCGGCCTGTGCCGCATGGCGACGCCGTGCGCTTGCTGCCCGGTCAGGTCGAGGCCGTATCGCCCACGGTCGGCGATATCCACCTTGTCAACAACGTGCATGACGACCGCGTCTCGGTCAGCATCCATGTGTATGGCGCCAATATCGGCGCGGTGCGCCGTTCGGTCTATGCCGGAGACGGCACGCGCAAGCCCTTTGTCTCCGGCTATTCCAACCAGACCCTGCCCAACCTGTGGGACCGTTCCCGCGAAGTTGCCCAGTCATGACCACGATTACTGCTACCCAGGCCGCACCGGCCTTTCCAACGTATTCGCGCGACGCGGTGCGCGAGGCGCTGCTCAACCGCGACGAGATCGCTTTGATCGATGTGCGCGAGGAAGATCCCTTCGCGCAGGAACACCCGCTGTGGGCCGCCAATTTCCCGCTGTCCAGGCTTGAGATCGACGCGTGGGCGCGCATCCCGCGCCGCGACACCCTGATCGTCGTCTACGGCGAATACGCCGGCACTGACCTGGCGCCGCGCGCCGCGGCCGTACTGCGCGAGCTGGGCTATACGCGCGTGCATCTGCTGGAAGGCGGACTGCGCGC
Organism: Cupriavidus sp. UYPR2.512; assembly: GCF_000379565.1. Classification (NCBI taxonomy): domain Bacteria; kingdom Pseudomonadati; phylum Pseudomonadota; class Betaproteobacteria; order Burkholderiales; family Burkholderiaceae; genus Cupriavidus; species Cupriavidus sp. UYPR2.512. Next base: position 468,565 of record NZ_KB902852.1, read on the forward strand.
CTGGACCGACGGCGGCGGCGAGGTGTTCCGCGACGTCAACGTGCCGAGCAAGTCGTTCGGCGAGGTCGTGGAAGCCAGGCGCCACACGCCGTCGCTGGCGGCCGAGGAAGTGCAGGCATTGATCGACACCAAGGCCGATGTGGTGATCGTCGATGCGCGCCGCTTCGATGAATACCAGACCATGAGCATTCCCACCGCCACCAGCGTGCCAGGCGCAGAACTGGTGCTGCGCGTGCGCGAGCTGGCGCCTGATCCGCGCACGCGTGTGATCGTCAACTGCGCCGGGCGCACGCGCAGCATCATCGGCACGCAGTCGCTGGTCAACGCGGGCATTCCCAACCCGGTGGCGGCGCTGCGCAACGGCACCATCGGCTGGACCCTGGCCGGCCAGCAGCTGGACCACGGTGCCAGCCGCCGCGCCCCCACCGCGGTCAGCGACGCCAACCGCGATAGTGCCCGCCATGGCGCGCGCGCGATCGCCGACCGGGCCGGCGTGCGCCGCATTGCCCTGGCCCAGATCGAAACGCTGCAGCAGCCCGGCCGCACCGTGTACCGCTTCGATGTCCGCACGCCCGAGGAATTCGCCGACGGCCACCTGCCGGGCTTTGTCAACGCGCCAGGCGGCCAGCTGGTGCAGGAGACCGACCATTGCGCTCCGGTGCGCGGTGCGCGCATCGTGCTGGCGGATGATGACGACGTGCGCGCCAGCATGACCGGCTCATGGCTGGCGCAGATGGGTTGGGATATCTGGGTGGTGGAACCGGTGGCCGCGGCGGAGCGCAGTGAAACCGGCGCGGTCAGCGCACCGGTGCCGGCGTCAGCGCCGGTACCGACCATCTCTGCAGCCGAACTGGCCACGTGGCTTGACGCAGGCGATGGCAGCACCGCCGTCCTCGACTTCACCACCAGCGCCAACTACGTCAAGCGCCATATTCCCGGCGCTTGCTTCGTCATTCGCGCCCAGCTGGCCGACGCGCTGGCACGCATCGCGCAGCCCAGGCGTTACGTGCTCACCTGCGGTTCAAGCCTGCTGGCGCGCTTTGCCGCCGCCGACCTGCGGCGCCTGACCGATGCGCAAGTGTTGGTGCTGGAAGGCGGCACCCAGGCGTGGATTGCCGCGGGACTGCCGCTGGAAAGCGGGGAGACGCACCTGGCCTCGGAACGCACTGACCGCTACCGCCGGCCGTATGAGGGCACCGACAACCCGCGCGAGGCGATGCAGGGCTACCTGGACTGGGAGTTCGGCCTGATCGCGCAACTGGAACGCGACGGGACGCATGGGTTCAGGGTGGTGTAGGGCCGCTGCATGATATGCACTGACGCTGCTTATCATGCAGCGAGGCCGGGCGACAGGCAGGGGCAAGACCGGAAGGCCTAGAGGCGGAGCAGCAGACGCATGGCCTCTTCCACCTTGCGAAGGTGATTGGCCGCCAACGTGGCCACCGGCCGGCCGCCCATGAACCGGCGATTGGACACCGCACGGACCTGGTCGATGAGCAGGTCCGTCTCATAGGCCAGGCCAGGCAGCTTTCCCAGCGCGACCCGCAACGGAAAACAATCCTCGCGCTCGATCTGTGATGTTCCGGGCACAATGATCGTGGTCGGATGGCCGGCGTCATTGAGCAAATCCGTCTGGATGACCAGCGCCGGCCGGTTGCGCTTGGCCGGCTCTTTCCGATGCGTCTGGGGATTGAGGTCGACCTCCCAGATCTGCCCGCGCTTCAGTTCAGTCAAGCCCGTCTCCGGCCGATGCGTCCATGTCTTCACTGGCGGCCAGGTGCTTTGCCGAAAGCTTCCGGGAAAGCATGGCGATACGGGAGGCCATTTCCCGTTCGTTCTTCTCGCGCACGGCATCGCGGATGTAGTCGGAAGTTTTTTGTCCCGATGCCTTTGCCAGCGCGCGAGTCTGATCGGCCAGTTCTTCGCCGGCGCGGAAGGACAAGGTCGTTCCTTGCATGAATGGCTCCGTACTTGCGTAATACGGAAGTATAGCGCTCATTTGTACCTCATTTTTGTATTACAAAACCGCCAACGGATGGACGCACAGACTGGCTCACAGGGGTTTTGGGAACAGGGACTGAGCCTAGACTGGGGAGCGGATTGGCTGAAATTGGATAAGTCTGAAAGCCCTTGCAGGCGCCCGATCTCTCTACAGCAAGGGAACGAACGTAACGATTCCCTGTCAATCGTAATCGTTCAGTTACAATGCTGTCCTGCAGCATTCCACCGGCCAACCCCGACAGCGGGCTGGCCGGCAATGCCGCCAATGCCCCCGATCCAATGCGACTGTTGTTCCTGCTGCTGACTGCCATGTGCCTGTCGCTGCTCTCCTTCGGAGCAGTGGCGGACGCGCGCGGCGTTGCAGGCGCAGGCCAGCGTTGACCTGGTAGACCTGGCGGCGGGGCAGCCTGTTGACGATCTGGGCCGGATCATCGTGCCCGGCGACGACGGCCTGCATGACGACGATATCTGCGACGACCCGCCCCCCGGGTATTGCAATATCTGGTCGGCGGATCTGCTCGATCCCCTCGACCTGCTCGACGAGATCGAGGAATCCAGCGCTCTGATTGCCTTGCCACCAGTGAAGCTGCTGCTGCCCTCCGGCGACGTCGCCCAGCATCCGCCTGGCCGCGCCGAGCCGCCGCCTTCGGGCTTCTTCCGGCCCCCCATTTCCCGCGCCTGAGCTTTTCCTGCGCCCGCACCGCACGCGCTGCCGCATGCCGCCGCCGTGCCGCGGGCCGCGCCTTCTTGCCTGATTTCGCCAGCCTGCCTGCTGCCTGACCGCGCGGGCAAGCCGCTGCCGTTGTGCGTCCTGCCGTGATCGCGTCCAAGTGACCGCTCGCCCCGGGGCGAGCGACAGCATGGCGACAGGCAGCCGTATTGCTTGCTTTCCCGACTCATGACAACAACCAAGCTGACCCTGATCGCGTCGCTTTCGCTGATCGCGCTCGCCGCCGCCCCGGCCCATGCCGATCTGCGAGGCGGGGTGTCCCCGACGCCAACGGACGCGGCCGGTGCCGCGCCAGCCGCCCCCGCGCCCCTGACCAAACCTGCTGCCGCACCCATGCCGGGCTCTGCCATCCTGGCGGCCGCGGCGGTTGCGAAGCCCGCATCCGCCGCATCGGCTGGCGCCCAGGCGGGACCCGCCTACTCGCTGCCCCAACTGCTCGACCTGGCCCAGTCCACCAACAAGGGCGTGGCCGCCGCCGAGGCCGGTGTCGATGCCGCCAGCGCGGCCATCAGCAGCGCACGTGCCTATCCCAACCCGCAGGTGGAGGTGATGTACGGCCGCTTGTCCGGCAAGCAGCCGGGCGTGACCAGCGGCAATGCGCCCAGCTACGCCGTGGTGCAGAAGCTGGACTACCCGCACCAGCGCAGCTTGCGCGAGGCCATGGCGACCCGCGGGCTGGAGTCGTCGCAGGCCATGCGGCAAGGCTTCCGGGCCGACCTGGCCGCCCGCGTGAAGACCGCCTACTACGAGGTGCTGCGCCGTGAGAGCGAGCTGCATGCCGCCGAGGAAGATCTGGCGATGATGCGCCAGATCCATTCGCGGGCGCGGCTGCGCGTGGAGGTGGGCGAGGCGCCGCGCTATGAACTGATCAAGGCCGAGACCGAACTGCTGGCCTCGCAGAAGAGCCAGCAGACCGCCGGGCTGCGCGTCAACCAGGCCAAGGCCGCGCTGCGCCAGCAGGTGGGCGGTGCCATGCCGGGCCAGTATGCGCTGGCCGGCGCCCTGGGCCAGTCGCCCGACGTGCCGCCGCTGCCGGTGCTGCGCGACACCATGACCGCCGGCAATGCCGAGCTGGTCCAGCGCCGCATGGAGCTGGAGCGCGCACAGCTGGGCGTGAACTATCAGAAGTCGCTGCGCTGGCCCGAGGTGGCGGTGCGCGCCAGCACCGACCGCCAGCCTGACAACAACGTCTCGCAGATCGGCCTGGTCCTGACCATCCCGCTGTGGGACCGCCGCAGCGGCCCGGTGGGCGAGGCCACGGCGCATGCCACGCAGGCGCGCAGCGCCCTGGAAGCGCGTGAGTTCGAGCTGATGCAGGAGCTGGAAGCCGCCTACCGCCAGTACGAGATCAACCAGGCGCAGGTGACGGCGCTTGAGTCTGGCATCGTGCGCGAGGCCGAGTCGGCGCTGGGCGTGGCCGAGTCCGCCTACCGCTTCGGCGAGCGCGGCATCCTGGACTACCTCGATGCCCAGCGCGTGCTGCGCGGCGCGCGCAATGAGCTGATTGCCGCCCAGTACGACCTGCAGGTGGCCGCCATCCAGATCGAAAAGCTTATGTCGACCGCCCCGGGCGCTACCGCGGCGCCGGGCCTGCAGCCGACTTCCACCATCGAACAGAAATAATCATGCGTCCCAAATTCCTGCTTTCGCTGACGGCCGCTGCCGTCCTGACGTTCAGCCTGGCGGCCTGCTCCGACAAACCTCAACCCGTTGCCGAGGCGCCCAAGCTGCCGCCGGGCGTGATCCAGCCAGAGGGCAACCTGCAGAAGGGGCTGAAGGTGGCGCCGGTGGCCACCTCCCCGTTCAGCGAGATGCTGCGCGTGGCCGGCCGCGTCGACTTCGACGAGCAACGCGTGGCGCGCATCGGCGCCAGCGTGACCGGCCGCGTGACCGACCTTTATGCCACCCTGGGCCAGGAAGTGAAGGCTGGCCAGGTGCTGGCGCGCCTGCACAGCAGCGAGCTGGGCGCGGCGCAGATGGCCTTCCTGAAGAGCGAGGCCCAGACCGAGCTGCAGGGCCGCAACGCCGAGCGTGCGCGCCAGCTGTTTGCCGCCGACGTGATCGGCCGCGGCGAGCTGCAGCGCCGCGAGAGCGAACTGGCGATTGCCTCGGCCGAGATGCGCGCCTACCGCGACCAGCTGCGCGTGCTGGGCATGTCGCAGGGTTCCATTTCCGAGCTGGCCAGGAGCGGCAGCATCAACTCGCATTCGCCGGTGTTTTCCAGCATCAGCGGTACCGTGGTCGAGCGCAACGTGGCGCAAGGACAGGTGGTGCAGCCGGCCGATGCGCTCTATACGGTGGCAGACCTGTCGCGCGTATGGGTGGTGGCCGAAGTGCCGGAGCAGCAGGCCGCCCAGGTGGCCGAAGGGCAAAGCGTTGACATCGAGGTGCCTTCGCTTGGCAACGGTGCGGGCAGCAAGAGCATTACCGGCAAGCTGATCTACGTCGGCCGCACGGTCAACCCGCAGTCGCGCACGGTGCTGGTCCGTACCGAGCTGGAGAACCGCGAAGGCCGCCTGAAGCCTGCCATGCTGGCCAGCATGCTGATCGCCGGCAAGCCGGTCGACCAGCTGGTGATCCCGGCGGCTTCGGTGGTGCGCGACGGTAATGACGAGCTGGTCTACGTCGAGATGCCGGGCAACAAGTACCGCCTCACCAAGGTCAGGCTGGGCGCCGAGAGCGACGGCATGCGCGTGGTGCAGAACGGTGTGAAGGCCGGCGACCGCATCGTGGTCGATGGCGCCTTCCATCTCGACAACGAGCGCAAGCGCCTCGAGCAAGGGTAACCGGCCATGATGAAATCCCTAGTCGAAGCCGCCATCAAGCAGCGGCTGGTGGTGTGCGTGATTGCCGTGGTGCTGTTCTTCTTCGGCTTGCGCGCTGCCACCAGGCTGTCGGTGGATGCTTTCCCCGATGTGACCAACGTGCAGGTGCAGATCGCCACCGAAGCCGCGGGCCGCTCGCCCGAGGAAGTCGAGCGTTTTGTCACCGTGCCGGTGGAAATGGCCATGACCGGCCTGCCCGGCCTGGAAGAGATGCGCTCGCTGAACAAGGCGGGCCTGTCGCTGATCACGCTGGTGTTTACCGACGCCACTGACGTGTACTTTGCGCGCCAGCTGGTGATGGAGCGCCTGATCGAAGTGGGCGGGCGCATGCCGGAAGGCGTGTCGCCGGTGCTGGGCCCGGTTTCCACCGGCCTGGGCGAGGTCTACCAGTACACGCTGGACCGTGCCGACGACGGCAACCGCGAACTGACGCAGGAAGAGCTGGCCGAGCGGCGCATCGCCCAGGACTGGGTGGTGCGCCCGCTGCTGCGTTCGATCCCGGGCGTGGCCGAGATCAACTCGCAGGGCGGCTACGTGCGGCAATACCAGGCGCTGGTCAACCCGGAACGCATGCGCCACTACCAGATCTCGACCCAGCAGGTCTATGAGGCCCTGGCGCGCAACAACGCCAACTCAGGCGGCGGCGTGCTGCCGCACTATGCCGAGCAGTACCTGATCCGCGGCGTGGGCCTGGCCCGCGGCGTGGATGACCTGGGCAGCATCGTGCTCAAGGAGATCAACGGCACGCCGGTGTACCTGCGCGACGTGGCCAACGTCACCATCGGGCATGAGGTGCGGCAGGGGGCGCTGGTCAAGAACGGCCAGACCGAGGCGGTCGGCGGCATCGTCATGATGATGCGCGGCGGCAATGCCAAGGAGGTGGTCAGCCGCGTGAAGGCACGCGTGGCCGAAATCAACGAGCGCGGCATGCTGCCGGGCAAGCTGCAGATCGTGCCCTACTACGATCGCAGCGAACTGGTCGACTCCGCACTGTGGACCGTGACCAAGGTGCTGCTGGAAGGCGTGGTGCTGGTGGTGATCGTGCTGTTCCTGTTCCTGGGCGACGTGCGCTCGTCGGTGATCGTGCTGGCCACGCTGGTATTGACGCCCTTGCTGACCTTCATGGTGATGAACGAGGTGGGCCTGTCGGCCAACCTGATGTCGCTGGGGGGGCTGGCCATTGCCATCGGCCTGATGGTCGACGGCTCGGTGGTGGTGGTCGAGAACGCGTTCGAGCGGCTCGGCCACAAGGAGCCGGGCCTCACCAAGACCGAGATCCTGGTCAAGGCCGTGCAGGAAGTGGCCACGCCGGTGATCGTGGGCGTGGGCATCATCATCCTGGTGTTCCTGCCGCTGATGACGCTGTCGGGCATGGAAGGCAAGATGTTCGCGCCGCTGGCGTTCACCATCTCGATCGCGCTGGCGATCTCGCTGTTCCTGTCGCTGACGCTGTCGCCGGTGCTGTCGTCGTACCTGCTCAAGGGCGGCGCCGAGCACGACACGCATGTGATCGCTTTCATGAAGCGCCACTACCTGCGCCTGCTGCACTGGGCGCTGGGCAACAGCCGCAAGACGGTGATCTGCGCGGTGGCGGCTTTCGTCGCCACGCTGGCGATTGTGCCGCTGCTGGGCACCTCGTTCATTCCGGAGATGAAGGAAGGCTCGATCGTGCCCGCGATCGACCGCGTGCCCAACATCTCGCTGGAAGAGTCGATCAAGCTGGAGAAGGAAGCCAACAAGCTGGTGCTGAGCGTGCCGGGCGTGAAGTCGGTGGTGTCCGGCGTGGGCCGCGGCGAAAGCCCGGCCGACCCGCAGGGCCAGAACGAATCTACCCCGATCGCCAGCCTGAAGGACCGCGGCGAGTGGCCCGACGGCTGGACCCAGGACGATATCGCCAACGCCATCCGCGACAAGCTCAAGGCCATTCCCGGCGTGCAGATCGTGATGGCACAGCCGATCTCGGACCGCGTCGACGAAATGGTCAGCGGCGTGCGTTCGGACGTGGCGGTGAAGGTGTTCGGCGATGACCTGGACAAGCTGCGCGAACTGGCGGGCGAGATCGCCCGCGTGGCCGGCGGCATCCAGGGCTCGCAGGACATCCGCATCGAGCGCGTGTCAGGGCAGCAGTACCTGTCGATCGAGATCGACCGCCAGGCGATTGCGCGCTACGGGCTGAACGTGTCCGACATCCATGACGTGATCGAGATTGCCATCGGCGGCAAGCGTGCCACGGACATCTTCGAAGGCGAGCGCCGCTTTGCCGCGGCGGTGCGCCTGCCGGAGGAGTTCCGCAACAACGAGCAGGCCATCCGCCAGCTGCTGGTGTCCACGCCCAACGGCACCCAGGTGCCGCTGCAGAGCGTGGCAAAGATCGAGGTCAACGACGGCCCGGCCCAGATCAGCCGCGAAATGGCCAAGCGCCGCGTGGTGGTGATGATCAACGTGAAGGACCGCGACCTCGGCGGCTTCGTGGCCGAGCTGCAGCAGGCCACCGGCGCCAAGGTGAAGCTGCCTGAAGGCTACTACCTGGAGTGGGGTGGCCAGTTCCAGAACATGGAACGCGCCATGGGCCACCTGAAGATCATCGTGCCGGTGACCATCGCCGCGATCTTCTTCCTGCTGTTCCTGCTGTTCAACTCGCTGCGCTTTGCCACGCTGATCATCACCGTGCTGCCGTTTGCCTCCATCGGCGGCATCATCGGGCTGTTCGTCACTGGCGAATACCTGTCGGTGCCGGCCTCGGTGGGCTTTATCGCGCTGTGGGGCATGGCGGTGCTGAACGGGGTGGTGCTGGTGTCATATATCCGCACGCTGCGCGACTCGGGTTTGTCGCTCGATGAAGCGGTGGTGCAGGGCGCGACCCAGCGTTTCCGCCCGGTGATGATGACCGCGACCATTGCGATGCTGGGCCTGGTGCCGTTCCTGTTCTCGACGGGGCCGGGTTCGGAGGTGCAGCGTCCGCTGGCGGTGGTGGTGATCGGCGGGCTGATTACGTCGACGCTGCTGACGCTGGTGATGGTGCCTACGCTGTATCGCTGGTTCGATGATCGCAAGCCGGATCCGACCAGGGACGTGCCGGTGTAAGGCAGCGGCTACCTTCGTATCCTGCTGGTTTGCTCCCCTCTCCCGCTTGCGGGAGAGGGAGCACGCAAGCGGTCAGTCAGAAGCCTGCGCGCTTGCCAGCCGCTTCACCAAAGACAAACGCCCCATCAAAGCATGAACTGCACCCCAAAAGTTGATGTCCAACTTCTTGGGGTCAGTTCAAGCATGGGGCGTTTTTTCATGTGAGCAGGCGCCTGGTTCAATAACCGTAATACGGCTGCTGCTGTTCGTAATACCCCGACGGCTGCGGACCGCAAGGCACGTAGGCACGGTCGTAGTCGCGGTAGCAATAGCCTGGCGGCGCTGCCGGCGGTGCGTATGAGACCGGAGCCGGCGCGTATGTCACCGGAGCCGGGGCGTAGGTGACAGGGGGCGGTGCCGCCATGACCGGCGCCGAGGCCAGGGCCGCGCCAAAGGCCAGGCCAACCAGCGCGCCGACCGCCAGCACGGCTCCGGCATTCGAGCCGCCGCCGTGGTAGTGGCGGCCGCGCGCCGACGCCGGGCCGGCTGCCACCAGCGCCACGCTCAGGGCAACCGCTGAAACGATTCGGGTGGAGGGGCGCATATCGGACTCCTTCTGATGCAGCCTGTGTGCATTCATGATGCACGCAAAGCGCCCCTCAAGGTGTTTCGGCGCGGCCGGCGACTTGTTAGGGTTGTAACGGCTGCTTTAATGCCGGTGCCCCGTCAGCCGGTGGCCAGCGCGCGCTCTGGCTCCTGCCCGAATGGCGGCATGTTTTCCAGCCGCAGCGATTGCGGCACCGACAGCGAGATGTCCGCGGCGCGCAGGCGCTTGAGGATCTCGAACAACAGGTCGCTGCGCGTGGTGGCGGCGATGCGCGGGCTGCCGACATAGCCCGTCACCGACAGCGTGATGCCGTTGGGCGCCAGCTGGCTGAACATGACTGAGGGGGCCGGCACGTCGAGGATGGTCTCGTTCTCGCGGTAGACGTCCAGCAGCAGGTCGCGCAGCTGTTCGGGGTCGGTATTCAGGGGGAAGGTGAGCTGCAGCGACGCCACCCCCTGGGTGCTGTTGCTCATCGTCACGTTGCGCAGGTTCTGCGAGATCAGCTGCGAGTTGGGCACGATCACGGTGGAGCGGTCGCCCAGCTGGATCTCGGTGGCGCGCACGTTGATGCGGCGGATGTCGCCCTCAACGCCGGCAATGCTGACCATGTCGCCCACCTTGACCGGCCGCTCGGTCAGCAGGATCAGGCCCGAGACGAAGTTCTTCACGATCTCCTGCAGGCCGAAGCCGATGCCCACCGACAGCGCGCTGACGATCCACGCCAGGTTGTCCCAGCGCACGCCCAGCAGCGACAGCGTCAGCAATACCAGCAGCACGTAGCCGACATTGCTGAACAGCGTGACCAGCGAGGCGCGCAGCCCCGGCTCCACGCACAGCTTGGGCAGCAGCTCTGCATCGAGCCAGCGCCGCACCGAGCGCAGCAGCCAGATGCCCACGCCGAGCGCGACCAGCGCGTTCAGGATGCGCTCCGGCATGATGTTCAGGCTGCGCAGCTTTTCGCCGCCGAGCACGGTCAGCAGGCTGTTGAGCAGGTCCGCGGGCGTGGTGCCGAAGCCACCCGTCAGCAGGGCAAGCACCGCCAGCAGCAACAGCAGGCTGGCGCCGATGCCGGACAGGATGGTGGAAGTCTGCTCCAGGCGAGCGTCTTCGATGCCGAACAGCTGCTTGATCACGCGGCCGCTGGCGTAGTGGGTCGAGAACACGCTTTCGCACAGGTCGCGCGTGACCTGGGTCAGCAGGTACAGGCTGCACAGCACGATGTCGAACCAGACCAGTTCATAGGTCAGGAAGCGCGCAAAGCTGATATAGCCGGCCAGCAGCGCCACCATCGACACGATCACGATCAGGGTCACGCCGGCGTGGATCATGCCCGCCAGGGTCGCGCGCGCCTCCGGGCGCTCGCCCGCCGCGGCCAGCACGTTGCGCACGCGGTTGGCGCGCAGCAGCGCAGCGCCGATGGTCAGCACCACCACCAGCGAGACCAGCCCGCGGCCCAGCAGCGTGACCTGCACGCTGGTATCGGCAATGCGGTTCAGTTGCTCAAGGGTGCCGGCCAGCAGCAACAGGCCGGCCAGCACGGCGGGGAACGGCTTCATCGCCAGCGCGACCGGATCGGCCAGCGCCGGCAGGCGCCAGGAGGGATGGCGCGTGCACAGCAGCGCGCGCCCCAGGCCCGCGATCAGCGCGCTGGTCAGCGTCAGCTTGAGCAGCTGGCCGTACAGCTCGATCAGGTCCGGCGGAAGTTCATAGCTGCGCGTAAAGGCGTTGTAGACGAGCTGTACCGCCAGCCCGGTGGTGCACACGGTGGCCAGCGTGGTGGCCAGCGCCAGGGCGCTGCGGCGCAGGCGCGTCGCCGGCAGCTGGTTCAGGCAGAACCACGCCAGTGCCCGTTCGGCCAGGCGCCGGCCCATGGTCCATACGGCCAGGGCCAGCAGCAGCAAGGCGATGGTGGCGGTGCGCTGTGACGGCTGCCAGGCCAGTTGCGCCATCGGCACCACCTGGTCGGTAAAGGTGGCCAGGCGCGCCTGGTCTTCCTGCGTCGGGCTGGCCAGCGGCTTCCAGAACTGCGGATTCAGTATGCTCTCGGAGCGCAGCGCGAGCTGGTCCTTGATCTGGCTGCGCTGCAGCCGCGCCAGCTGGCCGCTCAGGTTGGCGATGTTCGCCTTGCTCTCGCCCGCCTGCTTGAGCTGTGCATCAAGCTGGGCACGGCGCGCATTCAGTTCGGCGCGCTGCCTGACCACCGCCGGCGCTTCCTTGGTGGTGCCGTCCGCCGGCGGCGGCCCCAGCACGTCCAGCTGCGCCTGCAGCTGCGCACGCTGCGGCGTCAGCGCCGAAGACAGCTTGCCGACGTCGGCATCGAGCTTCTGCAGCGTTTCTTCGAGTTCATGCAGCCTGGTGTTGCCATCCGGATCGGAGGCCTGCTGCTTGATGCGGTCCTGCTCGGTCTGCAGGCGCTTGAGTTCGGCGGCGGCCTCGCCGTGGGTGATGGCGGGCGCCTGCTGGGCGCCGGCCTCGGATGCCGCTTCGGAGGCTGGGGCGGCTAGTGCGGCGGGCAGCGTGGCCGGCATCAGGTGGCATAGCGCAGCGAGCGCAAGGCCCAGTGCGAGCCGTGAAACTTTGCTCATGGCGCAATCTCGTCGGATGGTGACGGCTTGCGGCGGCTCCGGCATCGGCAGGGGCATCGCGCTGGCACGCGTCGGATGCGGCGGCGACGGGATGCGGGAACGGCCGGGACACCGGCAATGAACACGGGAAGGGATGACCGCTCGCTGGCGCTCCCTTCGGCGAAGTCTGGTCAGGGCACGAAGCGCGGCGGGCTGCCTGGCAGGCCGGTGTGCGTGACACGGGACGTGCTGACCGATGGCGGCGGGACCAAGGGGAAAACGAAAAACGGCCTTGCCGCGGTTCGCAGGATTATACGAAAGCGAATGCGCCACCCGACGCCGTGGTGCGTCGGATAATGCACTGGCTGACATTTTGATACGGATACGCGCGCGCGGGCGCGCGGTGCAGGGCCGGGCGCCAGCCGGCGCGGCCTGCCGGAATCGCATTACCATCACGGTTTTCAGGCCGCGGGCGGCCTATCGTCATCACCAGGAGAAGGCATGGCTGTTCCGTCAGGCACGGAAAAGGCGCAGCTCGGCGGCGAGGCCGGGCAGATTGAAATGTTGGTCGACCGTCCTGCCGGCGCGCCGCGCGGCATCGCCGTGGTCGCGCATCCGCATCCGCTGCTGGGCGGCTCGGCCACGCACAAGGTGCCGCACCAGCTGGCCAAGGCGCTGGTGGCACGCGGCTTCCTGACTGTGCGGCCGAATTTCCGCGGGGTCGAGGGGTCCGCGGGCAAGCATGACCAGGGCAGCGGCGAGGCGCAGGACATGCTCGCCGTCGTCGCCCATCTGCGCGGGGCCCATCCCGGCTTGCCGCTGGCACTGGCCGGCTTTTCCTTTGGTGCGTTCGTCATGGCCCATGTCGCCGCCACGCTGGCGGCGCAGTCCGTGCCGATCCGTCACCTGGTGCTTGCCGGCACGCCTTACGGCACCGTCAAGGCGCATCGCAGCTACGACACGCCGGCCGTGCCCGCCGATTGCCTGGTGGTCCACGGTGAGCGTGACGAGCGCGCGGAACTCGGCGCGCTGTTCGACTGGGCGCGCCCGCAGGGGCTGCCCGTAGTGGTGGTGCCGGGGGCGGACCACTTCTTTACCGGCAAGCTGCCGCTGCTGGTCCGTATCGTCGGCGGGTACCTGGATCGTCCCGATGCCGGGGCGGCCGCCTGACGGCTTAGGGCCCAGGCCTCAGGCATTCGGCACCGCCGGCACGCCAGCGATCGGGTCGGGATGGATCTGCATCAGCGCGGCGCGCTTGTCCAGCAAGTGCTGGCGCAGGATGGCCGCCAGCCGCTTGCCGTCGCGGGCTTCCAGCGCGCGGATCATCTCCTCGTGATCGTGCACGGCGCGGTCCCATTTGGCGGTCTGGTGGTTGGAGCGGAAACGCATTGCCTTGAGCCGCCGGTTGAGCGTCAGGTAGGTCTGCTGCAGCGTCTGGTTGCGCGCGGCCTCGGCAATGCGGTCGTGGATCTCCTGGTTGCGGGCGTAGTAGCCGGGCAGGTCGTTCTGCGCGCGGCAGGCCAGCATGGCGTAGTGCAGCGCCTTGATCTGCGCCAGCTCCGGCGGCGTGATGCGCTCGCACGCCAGCTCCCCGGCAAAGGCCTCCAGGCCGCTCATCAGCTCGAAGGCTTCCCAGGCCTCGGCCTCGCTCATCCGTGACACGCTCGCGCCGCGGTTGGGCGAGATCTCGATCAGCCCCTCGGCGGCCAGCACCTTCAGCGCCTCGCGCAGCGGCGTGCGCGAGATGCCCAGCGTTTCACACAGCTCGCGCTCATTGAGCTTCATGCCCGGCGGCAGCACCCCCTCGACGATAAAGTTGCGCAGGTGGTCGACCACGGTGTCGTGCAGCCGCTGGCGCACGACCCTGGGCAGGAGCGGGGCGGCGGCCGCACCGGTGCCGTCCGGAGTTTGCATGCAATGTCCCTGTCATTGGCGTTGCGCCATTCTAAGACATTGCCGACCGGCCTAGCGCGCCGGACCGCGCAGCGGCATGCCGTTTTCGCGCCGCGCCTGGGAGCCTTCGCCCCGCCCGATCAGCGCCACCGACAACGCCGACACAAGCCCCGCAAAGGCCACGTAGGCGCAGATCTGCCAGGGCTTGCCGCCGCCCGACCTGAGCAGTGCCGTGGCGATGATGGGCGTGATGCCGGACGCGAAGATCCCCGAGAACTGGTAGACGAACGAGATCCCGGTGTATCGCACCCTGGCATCGAACAGCTCGCAGAACAGCGCCGCTTCCGGGCCGTAGACCGCGGCGTAGAGGATGCCGAACGGCACCACGATGGACAGCCACAGCAGCATGGTGTTGCCGCCGCTGTTCAGCATCAGCCAGAACGCCGGGAAGGCGGACAGGGCCGTGATCAGCGAGCCCCAGAAATACACGCGGGTGCGGCCGATGCGGTCGGACAGGTGGCCGAAGAACGGAATGAAGAAGCACATCGCAATCGCCGCCGCCATCACGCCGACCAGCGCTTCAGTCCGGCTGATATGGATGGTCTGGGTCAGGTAGGTGATCGAGAACACGCCGAAGATGTTGAAGAAGACCCCGTCGATATAGCGCGCGCCCATGCCCTTGAGGATATTGCCCGGGTAGCGCCGCATCATGTCGACAAAGGGGATCTGCGTCTCGGCATTGCGCTGCTTGATCACGGCGAATTCAGGCGTCTCCTTGACGTTGAGGCGGATATACATGCCCACGAACACCATCCCCGCTGAGATCAGGAAGGCCACGCGCCAGCCCCAGGCCAGGAACTGCGCGTCGGTCAGGGTCAGCGACAGCAGCGCCACCACGCCGGACGCCAGGCACAGTCCGATCGCCAGCCCGATCTGCGGCAGCGACGCATAGAAGCCCCTTTTGCCCGGCGGTGCGTACTCATAGGCCATCAGCACCGCACCGCCCCATTCGCCGCCCAGGCCGATGCCCTGCAGCACGCGCAACAGCAGCAACAGGATCGGCGCCAGGATGCCGATGCTGTCGTAGGTTGGCACCAGCCCGATCAGGAAGGTGGACACGCCCATGATCATCAGTGTGATCACCAGCATGCTCTTGCGGCCGACCTTGTCGCCAAAGTGCCCGAAGATCACGCCGCCCAGCGGCCGCGTGACAAAGCCCACCGCAAAGGTGGTGTAGGCCAGCATGGTGGCTACCAGCGGGTCATTGCCGGGGAAGTACAGCTTGTTGAAGACCAGGCCGGCGACCACGCCGTACAGGAAGAAGTCATACCACTCGATGGTGGCGCCGATCACGGACGCCAGCGCGACCTTGCGGATCGCCTGTTCGTTGGGGCTTGTCATGCTTGTCTCCTCTGGTGTTGGTCGGCGTCCTCTGGAAGGATGGTTATGGACGCCGGATGCACTGCGGGGTTTGGCCTTGTTATGGATGCCTGGCCTTGCTTGTTCGCAACGAGGCTTGGCGCGAGCCGCTCAGGCGGCTGCTGCCATCGGGCACGCTGCATCGACGGGATGCATTTCCCGCCGTGCGTCTTCGCGGATGAAGTCGGCCGCGCGTTCGGCCATCATCACCACCGGCACGTTGGTGTTGCCCGAGACCAGCGTGGGCATCACCGAGCAGTCCACCACGCGCAGCCCGCCCACGCCATGCACGCGCAGGCGCGCATCGACCACTGCCAGCGGATCAGCGGCGGGACCCATTTTCGCGGTGCCCGACGGATGGAAGATGGTGGCGCCGTACTCGCGGCAGAAGTGCAGGATCTCGTCGTCGCTGCGCACCTCGTCGCCCGGCCGGAACTCGCGTTTCATCAGGCCGCGCATCGGTTCGGTCTGCGCCACGCGCCGGGCGTAGCGCACCGCTGCCACGGTGCAGCGCCGGTCCAGCTCGGCCGACAGGTAGTTGGGCTGCATCGACGGCGGCTCATATGGGTCGGTCGAGCGGATCCGCACCGTGCCGCGCGACTCGGGCCGCAGCTGGCATACCGAATAGGTGCAGCCGGAGAAGGGATGCACCATGCCGCCCGCCATGTCGGCGGACAGGGTCGAGAAATGGAACTGCGTGTCCGGCGTGGCGTTTTCCTGCGGCAGGGCGCGGCAGAACATCGCGCCCTGGTTGATGCCGATCGCCAGCGGCCCCTTGCGCATCAGCAGCCATTCCAGGCCCATGCGCGCCTTGCCCGTCAGCGAGCGCAGCTGGTCGTTGGTGGTGATCGGCTTTGCCACCTCGTAGATCAGCCGCACCTGCAGATGGTCCTGCAGGTTCTCGCCCACGCCCGGCAGGGCACGCACCACCGGTACGCCCAGGTCCTGCAGCAACGGCGCCGGGCCGATGCCCGACAGCTGCAGCAACTGCGGCGACTGCAGCGCGCCGGCGCACAGGATCACCTCGCGCCGCGCGCGCAGGATATAGGGCTGGCCATGCCGGGTGTAGCGCACGCCCACGGCACGCTTGCCTTCGAACAGGATCCCGGTGGTGTGGGCATCGGTCTCGACGCGCAGGTTCGCGCGCCCGCGCGCCGGACGCAGGTAGGCCACCGCGGTGGAGCAGCGCCAGCCGTTGCGGGTGGTGAGCTGGTAGTAGCCCACGCCCTCCTGGTCGCCACCATTGAAGTCGGTCTTGCGCGGCAGGCCCAGGGCCTGGCCGGCGCCGATGAAGGCATCGACCAGCGGATGCTGCCGGTCGATCGAGGTCGCGTTCAGCGGGCCGTCGGTGCCGCGCGTGGGGCCGGCGCCAAGGTCGTTGTTCTCGAGCTTGCGGAAGTAGGGCAGGCAGTTGTCCCAGCCCCAGCCCGGATTGCCCAGCGTTTCCCAGTGGTCATAGTCCTCGCGCTGGCCGCGTACGTAGATCAGGCCGTTGATGGCGCTGCTGCCGCCCAGCGTGCGGCCGCGCGGCCAGTAGATGCGGCGATTGAGCATGTTGGGATCGGGATCTGTATAGAAGCCCCAGTTCACTTCCTTGTGGAACATGGTCTTGCCATAGCCGATCGGGATATGGATCCACGGGTAGCGGTCGGGCGGGCCGGCCTCCAGCAGGCAGACCGAATACCGGCCGTCTTCGCTGAGCCGGTTGGCCAGCACGCAACCGGCCGAGCCGGCGCCTACCACGATGTAGTCAACGGTTTGCGACATCGTCGCTGTCTCCTTTTCTGGCCGGCAGGCGCGTAACCACCCGGCTTGGGCCTATAATTTGAAACGTTCTGTTCCGGATTTTATTTTTCCGGGCCGGAATGGAAAGCTCAATCGCGAGGAGACGCCGGTTGTGAAACAGAACGTGCAATTCCCGTTTCAGAATCGCACTGCAGCAGAAGACGGGGCGGTGGAGGACGATGCGCGCAGCCTGCGCGTGCTGATGGTGCTGTCCAGCCTGGCCAGGGCGCAGCACCCGCAGACGCTTTCCCAGCTTTCGCAGCGGCTGCATGTGCCCAAGGCGACGCTGATGCGCCTGCTGGCCGCCCTGGAGCGCACCGGCTTCGTGGTCCGCATGCCCGCCGAGCGCGGCTACGTGCCCGGCCCGGGCGCCGCGGCCTTGTCACTGCAGACCCTCAGGAGCCCGCCGATGCTGCGCGAGTGCCGCGCCATCCTGGCCAGGCTGGTGGCGAGCCTGGGCGAGACCTGCAACCTCACCGCGCTCGACGGCGACCGGGTCCTCTATGTGGAGCGCGTCGAGACACACGAGCCACTGCGCCTGCAGCTGTCGCCCGGCATCCACGTGCCGCTGCACTGCACCGCCAGCGGCAAGCTGTTCCTGTCAGCGATGAACCGGCTGGAACGCCAGCAGATGCTCAGGCGCCTGGACCTGGCCCCACACACGCCGCGCACGCTGTCCGATGTGCCGGGACTCAATACCGAGCTGGACCGGCTGGGCGCGCGCGGCATCGGCGTGGACCATGAGGAATTCGTGCGCGGCATGTGCGCGGTGGCAGTGCCGGTGCGCGAGCCGGAGGGGGAGGGTTCAGGCCGGGTGGTGGCTGCGATTGCCTGTCATGCGCCGACGGCGCGGGCATCGCTGGAGGCGCTGCTGCAGGCGGTGCCGACGCTGCAGGGGGCGGCAAGGGAGATGGCGGCGGTGCTGTGCGGGCACTGAGCCGGGGCCGTAAGGCGGGCCTCGGGCTTTACGGCCAGCGGGAGGGCGAGTATCGCTTGCTACCTACCGCAAAAGCCGGCCAACCCGCTCGCGCAACATCGGCAGCACCTCGCCATCAAACCAGGGATGCAGCTTGAACCACGGCTGGTTGCGCGGTGACGGATGCGGCAACGGCACGAAGTCGGGCGCGTAGTCCTTCCATGCCCTGACGGTCTCGGTCAGCGTCGGCTTGCGGCGCGCCCCGAGGAAATGGCGCTGCGCGTACTGGCCGACCAGCAAGGTCAGCTCGAGCGATGGCAGTTCCGCCAGCAGCCGGTCGAGCCACAGTGGCGCGCATTCGCGGCGCGGCGGGTTGTCGCCGCTCTTGCCGCGTCCGGGATAGCAGAACCCCATCGGGATGATCGCGAACTGCGATTCGTCGAGGAAGGTGGCGGCATCGACCCCAAGCCACTGCCGCAGGCGGTCGCCGCTTGCGTCGTTCCAGGGAATGCCGGTTTCGTGCACGCGTATCCCCGGGGCTTGTCCGACGATCAGGATGCGTGCATCGGCCCCGGCGCGCACGACCGGGCGCGGGCCGAGCGGCAGGTGGGGCGCACAGGCGCGGCAGGCGCGCACTTCAGTCAGGAGTGCCTGGAGGGAAGAACGCTGGGCGGGAACTGGCTTGGTCATCCCTGTCCTTGGCATCGCTCATGCCGTCTGAAAACTCATCCGCTTCGCCTGCGAGATCGACATGGCCGCCACCTGCACATGCGGGGCCAGCTTGGCCTGCGCGGTTTCCAGCGTCCAGCGCGTGGAAGGGACGGAGATGTTGATGGCCCCGACCGGCAGGCCGCGGTGGTCGGTGATTGCGGCTGCGACGGAGATGTCGCCGACCACGGTCTGGTTGATAGCCACGGCATAGCCGCGTTCACCGGCCTCGCGGATCGCCGTCATCAGCTTGTCGGGGTCGGTTTCGGTGAACGGCGTGATGGGGTTCAGTGCGGTCGCCCGCACCACCTCCAGGCGCTGCGCTTCGGGCAGCTTCGACAGGATCGCAATCCCGGACGCGGTGTACACGGCCGGGAGCCGGTATCCGACCCCGAAATCGACGTTGATCAGGTGCTGCCCGGGGAAGCGGGCCAGGAACACGATCTCGTGCCCGTCGAGTTCCTGCAGGTTGGCGGTTTCTCCCAGCGTGCGGCTGATATCGAGCAGGTAGGGCGATGCGCGCTCGACCAGGTCGTTGGAGCGCAGGTAGTTGTACGACAGGCCCAGTGCCTTGGACGCAAGCCCGTACATCGCCGAATCGGGCAGGCGCCGGATGTAGCCCAGCTGTTCCAGGGTGTGCACCAGCCGCTGCGTTGCGCTGCGGTCGAGATCGGCCGCCCGCGCGATCTCCGCCATCGACATCAGGCGGCGGTCCGGGCCGTGGAAGGCTTCCAGCACCTGGAAGGCCTTTTCCACCGAACCGACGAACAGGGACGAACGCTCGCGCCTTGTGCGCAGCCCGTTGCCTTCATTACCTGAATCCACACAACCTCCTGCTCGTCCTTGCCATTGTCTTCACGATTTACAGTGCGGCCAGCCGCGCGGCATGGCCGTCCGAGAGCGCGGCGGTGTCCAGCTTCGCTGCCTCCGGAATGCCGAGCAGCCGCAGCGTGGTCTCGAATTCTCCACGCAAGATGGCCAGGACTTCCGCCACGCCGCGGGGACCGCGCGCCGCCAGTCCGTACAGCGGTGCGCGCCCCGCCAGCACGCCGCGGGCGCCCATTGCCAGCGCCTTGGCGATGTCGGCGCCACGCCGCACGCCGCCATCGACGAATACATGCATCTTGCCCGCCGCCGCGACGATGGCGGGCAGCATCTCGAGCGCGCTGGGCGCGCCTTCCAGCTGGCGGCCGCCGTGGTTGCTGACCACGATGCCATCCAGGCCCTGGCGGGCGGCGATTTCCGCGTCGGCCGGCGTAAGGATACCCTTGATGATGACGGGCCCGTGCCAGTGCTGGCGCAGCCAGGCGATGTCGTCCCAGCACAGCGACATGTCCATCTGCCGGCTCAACCCTGCCGCCTGCGTCTTCAGGTCGTTGGCCAGCCCGCTGCTGCGGGCCAGGTTGACCAGCTGCGGCGAGCCGCCCTGGCGCAGCATGCGCAGGCACCAGCGCGGATGCGCCGCCAGGTCGGCCAGCAGCCGCAGCGTCCACGGCACCGGCATGCGAAAGCCATTGCGGATGTCATGGTCGCGCTTGCCGTGCACCATGGTGTCGACGGTCAGCATCAGGGTGCTGAAGCCGCCGGCGCGTGCGCGCGCCATCATGTTCTCGGCGATGGAGCGGTCGCGCTGCACGTAGAGCTGCAGCCACAAGTCGCCGTCGGTGGCGGCGCGCACGTCCTCGATCAGCGAGGTCGATGCGGTCGACATCACGAAGGGCAGGCCCTCTGCGTGGGCGGCCCGTGCCAGCGCCTCTTCGGCCTTCGGCCAGTACAGTCCGTTCAGCCCCGTGGGGCCTACCAGCAACGGCAGGCTGTACTTGCGGCCGAAGATCTCCATGCCGGGATCGATCTCCGTGACATCGCGCAGCACGCGCGGCCGGAACAGCAGTGCCTGGTATGCGGCCAGGTTGCGTGCCAGCGTGCGCCCGTCCTCCGCGCCGCCCTCGAGGTAGTCGAAGGCGAAGCGCGACAGCCGGCGCCGCGCCAGTTCCCGATAGTCCTTGATGGCCGGCAGCATGATCGTCGGCGCCTCAGGCGAGGGCGGCCTCGGCTTGCAGCCGCTGCGTCAGTTCGGCACGCAACTGTGCCTGCAGCCCGGGCGCCGGCGCTACCAGCGGTGCCAGCACCTTTGGCGCGGTCACGCCCACCAGGTCGAGCACGGCTTTCAGCGGCCCCGGATTGGTTTCGGAGAAGGCCAGGTCCAGCAACGGAATCAGCTCGCGGTGCAGGCGTACCGCTTGCGCGGTCTTGCCGGCCACGCCGAGTTCATAGATGGCACGCCAGGTGCGCGGCAGCACGGAGGCGGTCACGACCACGCCACCCCTGGCACCCGCCGCCATGTGCAGCGGGAACAGGCTGTCCTCGCCGCTGAACACGCTGAAGCTGTCGTCGGCACCCGCCACCACCTTGAGGAAGTGGTACATGTCGGTGTTGCAGGCTTTCATGCCGATGATGTTTTCGTGACGCGACAACTCGTGCAGCACCTCGGGCGCGATCGCGATCCGCGTGCGGTAGGGGATCTCGTAGATCATGACCGGCACCGGCGAGGCGTCGGCATAGCGCAGGAAATAGTCGCGGATGCCTTGCTGGGTCGGCGAGGTGTAATAGGGCGTCAGCACCATCAAGGCAGAGGCGCCAACGCCGGCAAAGGCCTTGCCTGCATCCAGCGCATCGTGGAAGCCCGGGTCGAGCACGCCGGGAATGACCGGAACCTGGCCAGCCGCTGCTTCGACGCAAAGGGCCGCCATGCGGACCCGCTCTTCGCGCGCCAGGGCACCGTATTCGCCGGTGCCGCCCAGCGGCACCACGCCGGCAACGCCATGGCCCAGCAGGTAGGCCATCAGCTTGCGCGTGGCGTCCTGGTCGATCCGGTCGTCGGCCGTCACGGGGGTCGGGATGGCGGGGAAGATGCCGCGCAGGTCGGCGGCGGTAAGCTTGTTGTTCATGGATATGGGTCTCAGCGCCCGGCGCTCTTGCGGCGCAAGCGCTCCGCGCAGGTGATCAGGATGGTAACGAAGACGAACAGGCAGGTAGACACCGCGGCAATCACCGGTGAAAGCTGCAGCGTCACCTCGTCCCAGAACTGTTTGGGCAGCGTAGCGCTCAGTCCGCCAGAGGCAAACAGGGCGATCGTCAGCTCATCGAACGAGGTGGCGAAGGCGAACAGGAAGGAAGAGAACAGCCCGGCGGCGAGGATCGGCAGCGTCACGTAGCGCAGCGTCTGCCAGGGCCTGGCGCCCAGGCTTTGCGCCGCCAGGTCGAGCCGCGTGTCGTAGTTGCGCAGCACCGCCATCATCGTCATGACGACGTAGGGCACGGCAACCACTGTGTGGCCGATCATCAGGCCCAGCGAGGTGCCGACCAGCCCGACCCTGGCGAAGAAGTAGAACATCCCCACCGCGATGATCATGCGCGGGATGATGATCGGCGACAGCACGAACGCCAGCAGCAGCGACTTGCCCCGCATCTGCGTGCGCGCCAGCAGGAAGGCCACCGGCGTGCCGACCAGCAGCGCCAGCACCGCGGCGCCAAGGCCTACCAGCAGCGAGCGCAGCCCGGCCTGCATCCACAGCGGCGACGCCAGCATGTCCTGGTAGTGCTGCAGCGTGAAGCCGCGCGGCGGCCAGTTCAGGCCCGACTTGTCGGCGAACGACAGCGGGATCATCAGCAGCGCCGGTACGCTCAGGAACAGCAGCACCAGCAGCACGATCGTGCGCAGCGGCAGCGAGTCGCCCGGCTGCCATTCGCCCCGTTCGCGCCGGCCGCGCGGCACCAGTGCCAGCAGCTTGTCGCTGATCGTTCCCAGTGCGCCAAGCACGCTGTCGCCGAGCCGATGCAGCACGCCATCGTGCGCGGCCGCGGAGCGGGTGCGTTGCTCCGCTGCGCCAGCCATCGACGAGAGGCCGAGCACCTTGTCATACAGGGCGAACACCGCCAGCACGACCAGCAGCAGCAACACCGAGATCGAGCCGGCGAAGCCCCAGTTCATGGTCTGCTGCACCTGGTCGATGATCAGCTGGGCCACCATGATCTCTTTGCGTCCGCCCAGCAGCGCGGGCACGATAAAGAAGCCGACGGCGGTGACGAACACCATGATGGCGCCGGCCGCCACGCCCGGCATCGAGAGCGGGAAGTAGACGCGCCAGAACGCCGTGCCAGGCCGTGCCCCAAGCGTCAGTGCCGCGCGCGGCAGGTTGCGGTCGATATTCTCCATCACCGACAGCATGGTCAGCACCGCCAGCGGCATCAGCGCGTGCACCATCGCCACCAGCACCGCCCCGAGGCTGTACAGCAGATTGGACGGCGCATCCTGGATGCCCGCGGCGGTCAGCAGCTGGTTGACCACGCCGTTGCGGCCCAGCATCACGATCCAGGCAAAGGCACGCACCAGGAAGCTGGTCCAGAACGACAGCAGCACCCAGAACAGCCACTTTGCCTTTTTGTCCTTCGACAGCGACGAAATCAGGTAGGCCACCGGATACCCGGCAACCACGGAAAGCAGCGTGGTCCAGAGCGAGATCTTCAGCGTGATCAGCATCACGTCGACGTAGACCGACGACGCAAACAGCTGGCGGTACTTGGCCAGCGTGAAGGCACCGTCGCTGTAGACGCTCAGCAGCAGGAGCTGGCCGACCGGGTAGGCCAGCAGCACCACGAACAGGAGCACCAGCGGCGCGGCCAGCAAGGCGGGCCGCAGCCAGGGCCGGGGTCGGCGTTGCAGGGCGGCGGCGGTCATAGGGAATCCGGGACGGCGACAGCGTCGCTGCGCTGCCAGGTGAGCGTGACTTGCTGCCCGACCGCATGCCGGGAAGCGCCCATCGAGGTGGGGTAAGACAGCACCACCGGGGCCTGGCCGGCGGCGTCGGATTCCACGTACAGCTTGGTCAGGCTGCCGGTGATCATGCTGTCCAGCACTTTGCCGCTGACCGCATTGGCAGCGGTGACGCCGTTGGCCATGGCGATGTTCTGCGGCCGCACCATGACCCGCACCTTGCCCCCGGCAGCCACCGGCGCATTCGTGACCGCATGGGCGACGGCGCCGCCCTGTGCCAGGGCCACCTCCACGTGGTCGCCGCGCACTTGCGTGACCGTGCCCTCGAACAGGTTCGATTCGCCCAGGAAGTCGGCCACGAACAGCGTGCGCGGGCGGAAGTACAGGTCCGACGGCGTGCCCAGCTGCTCGATCTTGCCGCCGTTCATCAGGCAGATGCGGTCGGACATCGTCATCGCCTCTTCCTGATCGTGCGTGACGTAGACGATGGTCGTGCCCAGCTCGCGGTGGATGCGCTTGATTTCCAGCTGCATGTGGTCGCGCAGCTTCTTGTCCAGGGCACCCAGCGGTTCATCCATCAGGATGATCGACGGCTTGTAGACCAGGCAACGGGCCAGCGCGATGCGCTGCTGCTGGCCGCCGGAGAGTTCCTTCGGGAAGCGCGCCGCGACGTGGGGCAGGCGGACCATTTCCAGTGCTTCCAGTGCCTGGCGCCTGGCCGTGGCCGCGTCGACCCGGCGCATCTTCAGCGGGAAGGCGATGTTCTCCGCAATCGTCATGTGCGGGAACAGCGCGTAGTTCTGGAACACCATGCCGATATCGCGCTCGTAGGGGGCGCCATAGGTCACGTCCTTGCCGTTGATCAGCAGCTGGCCGCCGTCCGGCACGGCCAGGCCGGCGATCAGGCTGAGCAGCGTGGTCTTGCCCGAGCCCGAAGGGCCCAGGAGGGTAAGGAATTCCCCCTCGGCCACTTCAAGGTCGGTCGGTGCCAGCGCGACGAAGTCGCCATAACGCTTGGTCAGCCCGGAAATCTTGAGTTTGAAATTCGGCATCGTGTCGTTGCTTGTCGTGTCTGGTGAAGCGGTTCAGATCACTTGAGGATCCAGCCGTTGAACTTCTCCATCACCGCGGCCTGGTTGTCGAGCCAGTACCTGGCGTTGATCTGCACGCCCGACTTGATGTTGTCGGGGTGGGTCGGGCAGTTCTTCGCGACGTCGGGCTTGATGTACTTGAAGGCATCCGGCTGGGTCACGCCCGCCGGGAAGTACTCCACCAGCGAGGCCATGCGCTTGGGGTCGGACGCAAACCTGATGAATTCGCGGCAGGCTTGCGCATTCGGCGTGCCGGCCAGGATGGACCAGTTGTCCACGCCCCACAGGTTCTGGTTCCAGACGATGCCGACCTGGGCACCGGCGGCGGCCGCGCTCTGCGCGCGCGACACCCAGGTGGCCACCATGTCGACCTCGCCGGACTTGAGCATCTGCTCCACCTGGGCGCCGGAGTTCCACCACACGTCCACGTTCGCCTTGATCTTCTCCAGGTTCGCGATGGCCCGGTCGACATTGAGCGGATACAGCGACGAGGTCTGCGTGCCGGCGGCCATCAGCGACTCTTCCAGCGTGTCGAACGGGTGCTTGCGCAGGGCGCGGCGGCCGGGGAAGTCCTTGACGTTCCAGAAGTCGGCCCACGAGGACGGCGCCTTGCGGCCCTTGAAGGCGTCGGTGCGATAGGCCAGGACCGTGGTGTAGACGTTGGTGCCAACGCCGTAGGGCGACATGAAATGCGCCGGAATGGTCTTGACGGTGGCGTCGCCCTCCAGGCCGTGCTGCTCCAGGTAGACCTTGCCGCCCTGCGTCAGCAGCAGGATGGCCGGCTGGCTGATCTTGGCCATGTCCCAGGTGTAGTTCCTGGTCTCGACCATGCTGCGGATCTGCGCCACCGGTTCGGCGTTGGCCTGCACGCCCACGACCTCGATGCCGGTCTTCTCGGTGAACGGCTTGTAGTACACCGCGCTGTAGGCCTTGGTGTAGATGCCGCCGTCGTCGCGCACCACGATGCGCTTGGACTGCGCGCGCGCATATTGCAGCACGGCGGGCGCGGCCAGGGTCCCAAGGCCGGCAGCGGCGACCTTGAGGGCACGCCGGCGAGAAGAGTTGATGGGGCTGTGGTCGTTCATGCGAGCTCCTTGATTGCCGTTATTGCTGGGAAGGTGGGGACGGCAGCAGCCGGCCGGGGTTGAACAGGTCGCGAGGGTCGAGCATGCGCTTGATGCCGTGCATCATGGCGATCTCGACCGCCGGCTTGAACTGCGCCATTTCCTCGGTCAGGACCTGGCCAATGCCATGTTCCGCGCTGAAGGTGCCGCCCAGCTCATAAGCCACCTGGTCGATGGCGTGCTTGATGCGGGCGGCCACGGCATCGCGCCCTGGCAGTGCTTCCCACTGCGGGAAAGGCACCAGCGGGATGAAATGGACATTGCCATCGCCCAGGTGGGCCACGACGATGATCGGCAAATCCGGCAGGACCGCATGCGCTGCCGCGGTGGCGCGCTCAATGAATTGCGGCACCGCCGAGACCGGCACGGCGCAATCGGTGTTCAGGCCCAGGCCCGCCTTCTTGTTGCCCTCGGAGACGCTATGCCGCACCTGCCACATGGCCTCGCGCTGCGCGCCGCTGGCGGCCACTACGGCATCGTCGAGCAGGCCTTCGGCCACGCCTTGCTCCAGCACTTCCTGCAGCACCTCATCGAGCAGCTCGCGCCGGCCGGTGTCGGCAAGTTCCACCAGCACGTGCCAGGGATGGCTGGCAGGCAAGGGCGCACGGCGGCCGGGCACGTGATCGAGCACGATCCGCAATTGCACGTCGTTGAGCATTTCAAACGCGGACAGGGTGGCGCCGCAGCGCTGCTGAAAGCGTCCCAGCATCTCCAGCGCCGCCTGCGGCGTGCGCACCGCCAGCCACGCCATGGCGTGCGCGGTGGGCAGCGGGTGCAGCTTGAGCGTGGCGGCGGTAATCACGCCCAGCGTGCCTTCGGAGCCGATGAACAGGTGCTTGAGATCGAGGCCGGTGTTGTTCTTGCGCAAGCGGTACAGGCCGTTCCAGACCTGGCCGTCAGGGAGGACCACTTCAAGGCCGAGCACGTTGTCGCGGGTGTTGCCGTAGCGCAGCACGCCGGTGCCGCCCGCATTGGTGGCGATGTTGCCGCCGATCTGGCAGGAGCCCTCGGCGCCCAGGCTCACCGGGTAGAGACGTCCCTGTTCCGCCGCCGCCTGCTGGATGGCGGCCAGCACGCAGCCTGCCTCGGCTTCCATCGAGTTGTTGGCCGCATCGATCGCGCGGATGCGCCGCATGCGTGCCAGGCTGATGACGATGGGCGGCGTGCCGTCCGGGGCCGGTACGGCGCCGCCGCACAAGCTGGTATTGCCGCCTTGGGGCAGCACGGGCACGTTGGCCTGGGCCGCGGCCCGCACCACCGCGGCGACTTGCGCGGTGGAGGCCGGCAGCACCACGCACAGCGCCGGACCCGTGTAGCGGCCGCGCCAGTCCTCGATGTAGGCGGCAACGTCCGCGGCTTCGGTGAGAACCGCATCGTGTCCCAACAAGTCTTTCAGCTTCAATACAAGTGACATCGCGTTGTGCCCTCGTGCTCGACTGAAGCCATACTATTCGATTGTCATAAGCATAGATATAGGTGAAATCCACATACTAGTAATCGCAATTCAATTAATTAGTCAGGCGAGAGCCAGCACACTGCTGGCCTGATACCAGGAATTTCCTTGCGCGGAGGCCTTCCGTGACAGCGCCCCCGCGGTGTGCCGTCCTACAATCTGATCCTGTCCTGACAATGAGGATCACCATGTTCACTGCCTGTCCCACAGAAAGAAGCCGTGTCATTGCCGATCGCGTCGAGCGTTTTGTCCGCGACGTGGTGGTGCCCTATGAGCGCGATGTGCGCTGCGAAGCCCATGGCCCGACGGCAGGGCTGGTCGCTGAGCTTCGCGACAAGGCGCGCGCGGCCGGCGTCATGACGCCACATATCCTGGCCGACGGGTCTCACCTGACCCAGCTCGAAACTGCGGCCGTGCTCAAGCGCTCGGGCTTGTCGCCCCTCGGGCCGGTCGCGGTCAACACCATGGCCCCGGACGAGGGGAATATGTTCCTGCTGGGCAAGGTCGCCACGGACGCACAGCAGCAACGCTTCCTTGCGCCGCTGGTCAGCGGCGAGGCCCGCTCCGCGTTCTTCATGACCGAGCCAGCGGAAGAGGGCGGGGCCGGTTCCGATCCGGCGATGCTCCAGACCACAGCGGTCAGGGACGGCGGCGATTGGGTGATCCGCGGGCGCAAGAAGTTCATCACCGGAGCGGAAGGTGCCCGGGTCGGCATCCTGATGGCGCGTACCGGCGACGGTGAGCGCGCGCAGGCCACCATGTTCCTGGTCGACCTGCCGCATCCGGCGATCCGCATCGAGCGCCTGCTCGATACCATCGACAGTTCCATGCCGGGCGGCCATGCACAGGTCCTGATCGACGGCCTGCGCGTGCCGCAGGACCAGGTGCTGGGCGAGGTGGACGAGGGCTTTCGTTATGCGCAGGTTCGCTTGTCGCCGGCGCGGTTGTCGCATTGCATGCGCTGGTTCGGGGGTGTGGCACGTGCCGATGAGATCGCGCGCGCCTACGCCACCACGCGCAAGGCTTTCGGCAAGCTGCTGATCGACCACGAGGGCGTGGGTTTCATGCTGGCCGAGAACCTGATCGACCTGCAACAGGCCGCACTGATGATCGACTGGTGCGCCGGGGTGCTCGACGGCGGCTCCCTGGGCACGGCGGAGAGTTCGATGGCCAAGGTGGCCGTGTCCGATGCATTGTTCCGCGTGGCTGACCGCTGCGTGCAGATTCTCGGCGGCATGGGCGTGTCGCGCGACACCATCGTCGAACAGGTCTTCCGTGAAGTGCGTGCGTTTCGCATCTACGATGGCCCGACCGAAGTCCACAAGTGGTCGCTGGCAAAGAAGATCAAGCGCGATACCCTGGAAGCATCGCATCATGGCTGAGCGCCGCCCTGGCGCGGGGCTTGCCTGAGCGGGCCCGCCAGTTGCCATCGCGCCCATCCCCGATCCAGCGCGCACTGGCCGTGCTGCGCGCGCTGTCCGATCCGGAAGTGCGCCGCATGAGCGACGTGGCGCGCGCCACCGGGCTTGATCCGGCCACGGCCTCGCGCATGCTCGGGCTGCTGGTGCAGGAGGGCTTCGCCACGCGCGACCAGGCGCGCCGCTACGGCATCGGGCCCGAGATCTTCCAGCTGGCAGACGTGGCGCAGCGGCGCGTGGACTTGCGCAAGCTGGCGCGTCCGGCGCTGGAACGGCTGGTGGAGGCGTTCGAGGATACCGCCGTGCTGACCGAGGCCAGCCGTGGCGAGGCGGTGTGCACCGACCTGGAACCCGGTACGTATGCGATACGGGCGAACTACGTGACGGTCGGCACGCGTCGGCCGCTCGGCGTGGGCGCCGGCAGCCTGGCGGTGCTGGCATGGCTGCCCGCGCCCGAGCGCGCGCGCCGGCTGCAGCAGACCACGCGCAAGCTTGGCAAGCACCCGCGGCTCGATGCCGCATGCATTGCCGCGGAAATCGAGGCAGCCCGCGAGCGCGGGCATGTGCTGTTTCTCGATTGGGTGGTCGATGGCATGGGCGGCATCGCTGTGCCGATTCTCGACTATGAGGGCAGGCCGATCGGTGCCTTGAGCGTGGCGGCGATGAGTGCGCGCATCCGCTCGCGCGAGGCCGCGCTGTCGCGCAAGCTCAAGGAAGAGGCGCGGCGGATCACCAGCGCCTGGACGCGCACCGTGATACCGCCGCGGGCCGACGCGTCTACGGACGGCCGGCGTGCCAGGGGGCGCCAGCCCGGCGGCAGCTGACGCGCATCCCGGCGAGCCTATGCCGCCGGCCCGCGCAGCAGGCCTGCCAACGCGTCAGGTATCTCCACTTCGAAACGCAGCACGGCACTGGCCAGCGCCTTGCCGTAGTTGTCGATCGCGAGGCTGCGCGACACACCGCCGCCAAGCGCGCCCTCCGCGACGAAATTGAGCACCTGCAGCCCATCCACTTCATGGCGCGTGACCGCGCCCGTGATCAGCGTGCCGTACAGCGCCTTGAACGCGGGTGCGGTCAGCTGTGCCTTGATATGCGGGTAGAACTCCGGCGCGTAGGCGATGACCGCCGTGTTCGAAGTATTGCCCTTGTCGCCGGAGCGGCTGTGTGCGAGACGTCGCAGTGGTACACGCATGGCGAATCCTCAGAGATAGTGGACCTGGGAGGTGATCAATGCGCGCGGCACCAGCGCCGACCAGACGCCGATGATCTCGCGCGTGCGGTCCTGGTGCGGCACGCGCTTGCCGGTGGAAGCCAGGCCGCAGACCGCCATGCTGTCGATCTCGCGGCCGACCTTGGCGGCTTCCTCGCGCGTGCGGGTGCGCGCGGCGACGCGGACCGCGATCTCGTTGGGCTCGCACGCAGGTTCGGGCGAGGCCGCGCCGTGCACGGCGTTGACACCCAGGAAGTCGATGCGCACCTCATCCGCCTGCAACCTTGCCATGGCAAAGCGCGCTTCGAGGATGCGTTTGGCCAGCCTGGCCTTTTCCAGGCAACCCGGCCCCGCGTAGAAGAACATGTCTTCTCCGATATGCCCTTCGGTGCAGCCCAGCGACACCTTGAGCGTGTCGGTGCGCGGCTGCCCGCTCACGCCGCTGATGCGCACGCGGTCCGGCCCCACCTGTTCGAGCATCGCAGTGGAGAAGTCGACCACCACGTCCGGCGTGATGTAGCGGCGCGGGTCGTGGACTTCATAGAACATCTGCTCCTTGACCGTCTGCAGGTCGATGCGCCCGCCGCTGCCATCCACCTTGCCGATCACGGCGCTGCCGTCGGCCTCCACCTCGGCGATCGGGAAGGCCAGGTTCCATGGTTCCGGCACATCCTTGTAGCCGGGGTCGCCGAAATATCCCCCTGTCACCTGCGCGCCGCACTCGAGCAAATGGCCGATGGCGCTGCCGCGCGCAAGCCGCGTCACGTCGTCCGGAGACCAGCCGAAATGATGGATCATGGGCGCGAGGAACAGCGACGGGTCGGCCACGCGCCCGGTGATCACGATCTGCGCGCCGGCACGCAATGCGGCGACGATCGGCTCGGCGCCTTCGTACGGCTCGGCGCTGATCAGCGTTTCACGCAGCGAGCAAACCGGTGCGCCGCTTTCCAGCAGGGTGAGATCCAGCTCGCAGATGCTCCCGGTCAGGTCCGTGGTGGTGACCGCGGCGATCCTGACGCCGGGCAGGCCCAGTTCCTCGCAGAGTTCGGCCACGCGCCTGGCCGCGCCCAGCGGATGAATCCAGCCCTGGTTGCTGATGATGCGCGTGCCGTTGGCGATGCAGGGGGGCAGCACTGCGCGCATGCGCTCGTCGAGATAGGTGTCGTAGCCGGCGAAGCCGGCATCGCGCCGCTTGCGCACCTGCGCGGCCGATACCGTGGCCTCGGCCATGGTCTCGAAGCACAGGTAGTCGAGCTTGCCCAGGCGCGCCGAACGCTCTGCGGGCTCCACGCGGTCGCCCCACCAGCCCGATCCCGAGCCGATACGAAGGGTGTTGGTCTTGGTCATGGTTGTCTTGTGTCAGGGGTTGGCGCTGCCCAGCCGTGTCATTGCGCCTTGATGCCGGCGGTCTGGATCACGCGCGACCATTTTTCCGTATCGCTCCTGATCTGCGCCGCGAATGCTGCGGAGCCTTCGCCGCCCGGCTCGGCGCCAAGCTGTTCGATGCGCTTGCGCACGTCCGGCGTGGCCAGCACCTTGTCCACCGCCTGCTGGAGCTGGCGCACACGCTCTGGCGGCGTGCCGGCCGGCGCGAGCAGCCCGAACCAGGAATTCACTTCATAGCCCGGCAGCCCCGACTCGCGCACGGTCGGCACGGAGGGCAGCACCGAGGCCCGCCTGGCACTGGTGACCGCCAGCGCCGTCACTTTGCCAGCCTGGATCTGTGCGAGCGCGGACGGCAGGTTGTCGAACATCAGGTTGACCTGGCCCGCGAGCAGGTCCGTCATGGCGGGGGCGGCCCCTTTGTACGGCACGTGCTGCATGCTGACGCCCGCCATCATGTTCAGCAACTCGCCTGACAGGTGGGGCGACCCGCCGGTGCTGGTGGAGGCGTAGTTGATCTTGCCCGGCTCGCGCCTGGCCAGCGTCACCAGTTCGCCCACCGACCTGGCGTTCAGCGTGCTGTTGACAAGCAGCACGTTGGGGGAATTGGCGACCAGCGTCACGGGCACGAAGTCCCGGGTGCTGTCGTACGGCATGCGCGGATAAATGAACTGGTTGGTCACCTGCGTGCCCAGCGTGCCCATCAGCAGCGTATAGCCGTCAGCCGCACTGCGCGCCACCACCTCCGCGCCGATGTTGCCGCCCGCGCCCGGACGGTTGTCGACCACGATCTGCTGGCCCAGCGCCTCGCCAGCCTTCTGCGCAACCAGGCGCGCCAGGATGTCAGTGGTGCCGCCGGGCGTGAAGGGCACCACCAGCCGGATCGGACGCGAAGGAAATACCTCTGCCGCGCAGGCCGGTGCGGTCCAGGCGCACAAGGCGGGCAGGGTGGCGAGCGCCGCGACTATGGCACGCCGCGGGCGGGAATGACGCTGCATCGGGTTGTCTCCTGGGCGCGAGGCGGTGCGCGCGCATCTGGTTTCGTTGAGGGAAACTCTGTGTGGGAGATCTTAGGGAGCGGAGGGAAACAGCGTCAAACGAATGCCGTATATTTTCATTGGGTGAAAATTTCAGGCAATTTCAAGCGGACCAGTGTCGTGGGGCGCGTGGATAGGGAGAGGCTGAGCATGAAGCTGCTGCTGGTGGGAGCGACCGGACTGGTCGGAGGCCATGTCCTGGAACAGGCGCTTGCCGACCCGGACGTACATAGCGTAGTGGCGCCGGGCCGGCGCGCGCTGCCCGCGCACCCGAAGCTGCTGGCGCCGGTGGTGGACTTCGACCGGCTGGCGGAAGATGCGCCATGGTGGCAGGCGGATGCCGTCATCTGCGCGCTCGGCACCACGATGCGGGCTGCCGGCTCCGAGCAGACATTCCGGCGCGTGGACCATGACTATCCACTCGCCGTTGCGCGCCTGGCCAGGCAACATGGCACGCCAGCCTACGTGCTGAATTCCGCGATCGGCGCGGACGCGGCCTCACGCTTTTTCTACAACCGGGTGAAGGGCGAACTGGAGCGCGACCTGGCGGGGCTTGGCTTTCCATCGCTGACCTGCGTCCGCCCGGGATTGATCGGCGGGCAGCGCGCTGAGTTCCGCTTCGGGGAACGCGCCATGGTGACCGCGCTGACAGTGCTCGGGCCGGTATTGCCTCGTCGCTGGCGCCTTAATCCGGCGCAGCAGATTGCCAGGGCCATGGTGGCGTGTGCGAAGGGCGCGGCGCTCGGCATCCACGTCGTGACATCGGACCGCCTGACCTGAAGCGGGCGTTGCACGGCGCCGCAGCTGGTCACCGGTGTGACCGGCGCCAGGGGCAGGAACAGTCCGGCAGGAAGCTTGGCGATGATCGCGGCGGACAATGCGGTGATGAAGGCACTGGTGGCCAAGACCGACCTCCGGAAGTGAGGCAGCGCGTCCGCATCGATCCGGAGCCAAGGGCGGCAGGGGGGCTCAAGACAGGCGAGCGATCTCCTCAAGCAGCGCCGCTTCCATTGCCTCGATCGGCGCGCGTGCGCAGCCGGTGTAGAACTCGACCTGGGCGCAGGCCTGGTGCAGCATCATGCGCGTGCCGTCGATGGTACGGCAGCCCAGCGCGGCGGCATCCCGGATCAGCTTGCTCCTGACCGGGATGAAGGCAGCGTCCATGACGATCAGGTGTGCGGCGAGCTGTCCGGGGACCGGGTTGACATCGGGAGCGCGAAAGCCGGCGGCGGTCGCGTTGGCGAGCATGTCGAAGTCCGCCGCGCGGAAGTCCGTCAGCCCGCCGCCAAAGCGCAGGCCAAGCGAGCCGGCCAGTTCTTCGCCACGCGCCGCGGTGCGGTTGAACACGGTCACGCTGGCGCCGGCCTCGCGCAGGCCATAGGCCATCGCCCGCGCCGCGCCGCCCGCGCCCAGCAGCGCAATGCGCTTGCCGGCCACTTCCGTCACCTCCCCGAACGCCCGCACGGCGCCGATGCAATCGGTGTTGTAGCCGGTCAGCACGCCATCGATATTGTTGATGGTGTTGACCGCGCCGATGGCGCGGGCGGTCCTGTCGAGATGGTCGAGATGCGGGATCACCGCCTGCTTGTGCGGCATCGAGACATTCATGCCACGCACGCCGAGCGCGCGGATCGATTGCACGGCGCCGGGCACGTCCTGCACCCCGAAGCACACAAAGGTGTAGTCGATCCCGAGCGCCCGATAGGCGGCATTGTGGATGCGCACATTGAAGGTGATGGGCTCGCCCATGATCGAGCCGCACAGCGTGGGAATGGAACCGGGCATTGCGGGTTGTCCTTGCGGGGGAGTCAGGCGGCTGCCTGGGCGGCAAAGGCCGCCAGGTCGAAGCGCGCAGCCGGCTGCCGCCCGGCGAGCGCGTCCAGCAGGTTGCGCGTGGCGAGTTCGGCCATGGCACGCCGGGTCTCATGCGTGGCCGAGCCGATATGGGGCAGGGCTGTCACCTTGGGATGGCTGCGCAGCGGCGAATCCTGAGGCAGGGGCTCGGTGGCGAAGACGTCCAGCCCGGCGGCGCGCAGGTGTCCGCTCTCGAGCGCCGCGAGCAGCGCGTCTTCCTGCACGATCTGGCCGCGCGCGCCATTGACAAAGATGGCGCCCGGCTTCATCAGCGCGAACTCGCGCAGGCCCATCAGGCCGCGCGTGCTGTCGGTCAGGGGCAGCGTCACGGCGACGATATCGGCGCGCAGCAAGGCATCGTCGAGATCCGTGCGGGTGGTGCGTCCCGCCAGGTCGGGCGGTGCCGCTGCGGTCTCGTTGACGTAGAGCACCTCCATGCCGAAGCCGAGCGCGGCGCGTCGCGCCACGGCCTGGCCGATGCGCCCGAAGCCCAGGATCGCCAGGGTCTTGCCGTGCACGTCCCAGCCGAACAGGCCCTCTCCGATGTTGGCGGTCCAGCGGCCTTCGCGCACATGGGCCGCCAGCTCGACCAGGCGGCGGCTGGTGGCCATGATGAGCGCGAAGATGGTGTCGGCGGTGGTCTCGGTGAGTACGCCGGGCGTGTGGCACAGGGTGATGCCACGCCGGTGCAGGCAGGGGAGGTCGTAGTTGTCGACGCCCACCGAAATACTCGAGATCACCTCCAACTGGCCCGCTTCGGCCAGTTCCGCCGCGCCCAGCTTCACGCTGGAGCCGATCAGGCCGTGGGCTTTCGACAGTGCGGCGCGGAAGGCAGGCCGTTGTGCCGGCTGGCGCGGGTCGGCCACGATCACGTCATGTTCCGACGCGATCCTGGCGAGCAGGTCCTCAGGAATCGGGCGGAACACCAGTACATTCTTGCGCATGGCAAATCCTTGCTGTGGCTTCACAAACTGGCGGCCGCCAGCTGGGCATGGGTCGGCAGGCCTTCAGTATCGCCCCGCACCTGCACCGCCCGCGCGCCGATCCATGCGCCGCGGCGGACGGCGTCGCTCACCGGCCGGCCCTCCAGCAGCGCGCTGATCACGCCCACGGCAAAGCCATCGCCGGCGCCAACGGTGTCGACGACACGCTCGACGCTGAATGCCTCGACATGGCCGGTGCCGCTTTCGCCATCGAAATAGGCGCCGTCGGCACCAAGCTTCACCACCACCAGCCTGGCGCCGCGGGCTCGGTAGAAGGCGGCAATGCGTTCCGGCTCGGCATGGCCGGTGAGGAAGCGGCCCTCTTCGATGCCGGGCAGCACCCAGTCGCACTGCCGCGCGAGGTCGTTCAGCGTCTCCCGCATCAACTCGGGCGTGGCCCACAGCGTGGGCCGCAGGTTGGGATCGAACGAGATCGTGCGGCCGGCAGTGCGCATGGTGGCGATGGCCTGGCGCGTGGCGGCCTGGGTGCCTGCGGCCAGCGCGGGGAACACGCCGGTGACGTGCAGGTGCCGCGAGCGCCGCAGCCACTGGTCGTCCAGGTGTTCCGGGTGCATGCGGCTCGCCGCCGAGCCGCGGCGGTGGTATTCGACGGGCGGATCGCTGCCGTCATCGACCCGGCCCTTGAACTGGAAACCGGTGCGCTCGCCGGGCTCGCACACCACCTGGCTGCAATCCACGCCTTCGCGCTGCATTTCACCGAGCAGGTAGCGCGCCATCGAGTCGTCGCCCAGCCGGCTGGCCCATCCGACCTTCAGGCCCAGGCGCGACAGGCCGATGGCCACGTTGGTCTCGGCACCGGCGGTGCGCTTGTGGAAGGTCTGCGCGCCTTCGAGCGGCCCGGCTTCGCCGGCGACCAGCATCAGCATCGCCTCGCCCAGGGTGACCACGTCAAGATCGGTGCTCATGCGGGGACCTCCACCGAACGCAGCAGTTCGACATGCCGGCGCGTGACCTGCACCAGGTCGTCGCCTTGCAGCGGAAATTCGATCGCACGCGCAACCTGCGTGGGCAGGCGGCGCAAGATGCTGCGCCATGGCGCCGCCGACTGGTCAAGCGGCACCGCGATCCATTTGGCGGGCGTGCGCTGCACGCCTTTGCAGTGCACGTAGCCGACGTTGGCGCCGAGGATCTGCGCGGCGTCGAGCGGGTCTTCGCCGGTCCAGTGCCAGTTGCCCATGTCGAAGGTCATCGGCACGGTCTTGCCGAGCGCCCTGGTACGCGCGAAGAAATCGCGCAGCGGCGGCACGGTGCCGGCTTGGGGAGTCTGGTCGTTTTCCACGACGAGTTCGATGCCGTCGTGCCGCAGCCACGGGAGCAGTGCTTCCAGCGCCGTGCCTTCCCGATAGCCGCCAAGCGACATCTTGACCCGGGTCGCATTGAGCGCCAGCGCGGTCGTGAAGGCACGGTCGAGCGCGGCGGCGTCGAGGGTGCCGGCATCATTCCACAGGCCTTCCGGGCTGGACCAGATCACGCTCAGTCCATGCTGCCCGGCGGCCTCGCGCTGTTCAATGACTTCATCCTTGTGCCCGCGCTGGAGTTCGCCGCGGAACTCGACGCCGTCCGCGCCTGCGGCCGCGGCAATCCGTGCCAGCGCAGCCTGTCCGTCGCGCAGGGCGAGGTCGGCGCCATAGGCCGTCAGCGAGATCAGCACCGGCGGGCGCAAAGAACCATCTGCTTGCCACTGGCTCATTTCAGTGCTCCCGCGCTGAGGAATTGCTGCAGCTCCGGCGTCCGCGGCTGCGCGAACAGCGCCTTCGACGGCCCTGCCTCATGCACCTTGCCCTGGTGCATGAAGATGGTGGTATGCGCCATGCGGCGCGCGAACTCCATCTCATGCGTGACCAGCACCATGGTCATGCCGGAGGCGGCCAGGCTTTCCATGACCCGAAGCACTTCCGCCGTCAGCTCGGGGTCGAGCGCGGAGGTGACCTCGTCGAACAGCATCACCTTGGGCTCCATCGCCAGCGAACGGGCGATGGCCACGCGCTGCTGCTGGCCGCCCGAGAGCTGCTCGGGGTAGCAGTCCTTCTTGTCCAGCAGGCCGACCTGGGTCAGTACCTGGTCGACGATGCCGCCGATCTTGCTTGCGGCCAGCTTCTTGACGATGGATGGCGCCAGCGCGATGTTCTGGCCCACGGTCAGGTGCGGAAACAGGTTGTAGCTCTGGAACACCATGCCCACGTCGCGGCGCAGGTCGAGCAAGCGCTTGCGGTCGTGATCCAGCTTGTGCCCGGCGACGGTGATATTGCCGGCGTTGATCGTCTCCAGGCCATTCAGGCAGCGCAGCATGGTGCTTTTGCCGGAGCCGCTGCGGCCGATGATGGCGACCACTTGGCCCGGATCGATCGCAAACGAAACGCCCTTCAGGACTTCGACGGAGCCATACGATTTGTGCACGCCTTGTGCTTCAACGATTGACATGGAGCCTCCTTTCCATGCGCCGGGCCGCCGCCGACAGCGGGAAGCAGAGCGCGAAGTAGATAAGCGCGACGACGACGAAGACCGCGAAGGGCTGGAAGGTCGCGTTGTTGATCAGTTGGCCGGCGCGGGTCAGTTCGATGACGCCGATGATGGAAGTGATCGAGGTATTCTTGACCAGCTGGACCGAGAACCCCACCGTGGGCGGCAAGGCCAGCCTGACGGCCTGCGGCAGCACCACAAAGCGCAGTTGCTGCCAGCGGGTGAGGGCGAGCGCTTCGCTGGCTTCCCACTGCCCCTGGGGCACGGCCTCGATGCAGCCGCGCCAGATCTCGCCAAGATAGGCACTGGCGTAGATCGACATCGCCAGCATGGCGGCGACCATCGGCGACAGCTTGAGCCCGAGCACGGAGAGTCCGTAGTAGCTCAGGAACAGCACGATCAGCACCGGTGTCCCTTGCACGACCTGGATATAGAGCGTGCTGGCAAGGCGCAGCAGCGGGCTTCTGGAGGTACGCGCCAGCGCCACCAGGAAACCGGCGAACGTGCCGCCGACGAAGGCGAGCAAGGTTACCCACAGTGTCCAGCGTGCCGCCAGCAGCAGGATTTCAAGATGATTCCAGGAGAACTCGGTGATCATTTCGCGCTCCCTGCAACCGCGGCCGTGAGTTCCGTTTGCGCCGGCGGCACGAGCCGGGCCGTGCGGGCCAGCTTTCGAGCGCGCGCCACCACGCGGCGCCGCTTGAATACCAGATTGCCGATCAGGGCGAACATGGCGCGCAGCAGCAGTGCCAGGCCGATATAGATGAACATGACGAGGATGTAGCTCTCGAAGGTGCGGAAGGTCTGCGAATCGACCTGGCTGGCGACCGCCGTCAGCTCTTCCACCGAGATCGTCGACACCACGCTCGAGGTCAGCATCATCAGCGTGAACTGGCTGGTCAGGGCCGGATAGACCTTCTCGAAGGCCGGCACCAGCGCGACGTGGCGGATCAGTTGCCAGCGTGTCATGCCCAGCGCGGCGGCGGCTTCAAGCTGCGAACGGTGCACCGCCTGCAGGCCCGCCCGGATGATTTCCGTCGAGTAGGCGCCGAGATTGACGGTCATCGCAATCACAGCGGCGGTGACGGCATCGATCTGCAGGCCCACGGTCGGCAAGCCGAAGAAGATGATGAAGAGCTGGATCAGGAAGGGCGTGTTGCGGATGGCTTCGACGTATGCCCTGGTGGCGCGCTGTAGCCAGGGCCCGCCAAAAGCGGCGGCAATCGCGCCGGCGGTGCCGACCACGGTGCCAAGCAGGATCGAGCCGAAGCTGAGCGCCAGCGTCATCGCCGCGCCTTCCGCGAAGCGGTCCAGCTGCGACAGCACCGGCGTCCATTCGAATTGGTAGTGCATGCGGGTCTCCTGGCACGCCGGCTGGCGCCGGCGCGCAACCTCAGTCGGCCTGGTTCAGAACGCTTGCAGCGCGGGCAGCGCCTTGCCGGTCCACTTCTGCGCTATGGCGTCGAGTTCGCCATTGAGCTTGACGTAGGCGATGGTGGTGTTGAGCCACTGGCGCAGTTCGAAGGCGTCGCGGCGCACGGCCATCGAATTCGGCTGCACCGAGAACGCGAACTTGGCGTCGAACTTGCCGGCGCCGCGTGCCTTCATGATCTCGTTGCCGGTGGTGTTGGGCAGGGCAATGGCCTCGACCTGATTGCTGATCAGCGCCTGCGCGCAGGTGGCATCGTCCTCGAAGCGGACGATATTCATGCCGGGCACGGCGAGCCGGGTCAGCGCGGAGTCCTGCGTGGTGCCGCGCGTCACGCCCACCTTCTTCTTGCCGAGTTCCGTCAGCCTGGCGTACCTGGCAGCGGTGGGCGCAAAGATGGTCAGCTCGAACGCGCTATATGGCGCGCTGAACATGATGGCCCGCGCCCGCTCTGGCGTCGGCGCCAGCGTCGCGACCAGGAAATCGACCTTGCCGGCCTCCAGCGCCGGAATCCGGCTGGGCGAGGTGAGCGGAACGATATCGACCGGCAGGCCCAGGTACTTGCCCAGCAGGTTGGCCACGTCGACGTCATAGCCGGCGGGTTTGCCGGTGGCGTCGGTGGTGCCGAAGGGCGGGGCACCGGTCACCACGCCAATGGTGACCTTGCCCTTCTTGACGATCTCGGCGACGGTCTGCGCCTGGGCGGTGAAAGCGGCGCTGGCCAGGACCAGCAGAGTCAGCACGGGCGCGGCTACGCGGCGCAACAAGGGTTGGACGTTCATCAATGTCTCCTGCACGTATATGGGTGTGTCGCTGGCGTCGCAGCGTTCGGCAAGCACCGTCTTGAAACCGGTTTCAGGATTATAGGAAACCGGTTTCAGAGATCCAGCAGTGGAAACCCTTACGGGCAAGAAGCGAGTTTGGGCGGATGCGGAAGCCGGAACGTCATGCACCCGCTGGCCGTGCGAAGCGGGTGCAGCCGTGGATCAGGCGGGCACGGCGGACGCCGGTGGGGAAGGGCTCGGCAGTCAGGCTCGGCGGGTGGATCCGCGCGTGACCAGGGTGCCGGGCAACAGCACCCGGCGCGGCGGCAGTTGCGTGCCTTGCAGGCGCTCGATCAGGCAGTTGGTGGCGACGCGCCCGATATCGTCGGTGGGCTGGGAAATGGCGCTGAGGCCAGGACCAACCAATGCAGCCCATTCCGGATCATCGAAACCGATCAGGCCCAGGTCGGCGCCAAGTTGCCACCCCAGTCTGGCGGCTGACGCGGCCACGCGCAGCGAGATCACGGCGTTGGCCGCCAGCACGGCAACGGGTGCCTGTCCGGCGCCACGGCGCAGGGCGCGGAGCGCTTCATCCAGGGCATCGTCATCACCCCTCTGGGCTTCAAAAACGGTCCCGTCAACCGTGTCCGCGTGTTCGGCGACAAAGGCCTGGAACGCGCGCGCCCGCTCGTTGCGCGAGCTGATAGCCTTGATCGGCTCGCTGATGAACAGCAGGTGCCGATAGCCGGCTTCGACCAGGTGGCCGGCGGCTTCCTGCACGGCTGTCAGGTTGTCCAGGGCCACCAGGTCGACTTCGGCATCGCCGACTTTGCGGTCGACCAGTACCACGGGCTTGCCCAACTGCGCCGCATCGGCCAGGGCGCCGGCATCGTGGCCCAGCGTGTGCAGGATAAAGCCCTCGACCCGGTAGGCCGACAGCGAGCGAATGGCCTCGCGCTCAAGCTGCTCGTCATTGCCGAGGTTGAACAGCATCACCATATAGCCGGCGTCGCGACAGGCCTTCTCAACGCCGCGCAGCACGGCCACCGAGAACGAATTAGAGACATCCGCGACCACCAGCCCGATCAGGCGCGACTTGCCGCGCTTGAGCCCCTGCGCCATCGGGCTGGGGCTATAGCCGAGCGCGCGGATGGCCGCGGCCACGCGCGCCTCTACGTCCGCGGACAACTGCTCGCCGCCGCGGTTCAGGTAGCGCGACACGGTTGCCTTGGAGACGCCCGCATAGTCGGCAACGTCCTGGATGGTGAGTTTCTCTGCGGGTTTCAGGTCGGACACAGGTCGGGTAACAGGGCGCGGCATAGCGTTCGGGTCTTGATGAAACCAGTTTCACGATTATGCCTCGGGCATGTCGGGATTTGCCAGCTTCCGAGTCTCTATGCGCGCAAACGTTAGAACGTCGCATGGGACGCGACTGCGCCGGACAGATGGTGCGTTTTGGTTCCGGAAGATGACCTGCCCAGTTGCATCAGGGCAGGTCACAGCGTGCGTCAGACCAGCTTGGTTTCGACGTGGATGCTGCCGTGCAGGGCCTTCGAGTACGGGCAGGTCCGGTGCGCGGTATCCACCAGTGCCTGGGCCACTTCAGGTTCGATGCCGGGGATGTGGACATTGAGCCGGGCCTGCAGCAAATAGGCCTCGCCAGCGCTGCCCAGATCAACTTCGGCGTCGACCGAAAGCTCGGCCGGCAGCTTCACTTTCATCTTGCCGGCGGCCAGCCCGATCGCGCCAATAAAGCACGCC
The DNA here is from genome assembly GCF_000379565.1 of Cupriavidus sp. UYPR2.512. NCBI lineage: Bacteria > Pseudomonadati > Pseudomonadota > Betaproteobacteria > Burkholderiales > Burkholderiaceae > Cupriavidus > Cupriavidus sp. UYPR2.512. The sequence goes on from NZ_KB902852.1 coordinate 509,838, forward strand.
GACCATCCCGCTGCGAGCAATTGCTCCGGGTTCGTGCCCGGGCCTTTGGTGCCCGGCGAGGACAGTTGAAGGTTCAGCCGGCCGTCATCGCTATGGGCTTGGCCGTCGCGTCCGCCTGAGGTGATGTGGACTTTGCCGGTGTACAGCACTTTTTCGATACGGGTCATGATGCGTTCCTTGGTCATTCAGAGAGTTGGGGTTCAGGCGTAGGCGCCGTCAAGATAGGGGTCGACACTGCGCGCCGGGTCCGCCGAAACGCCGGTGCGGTCCAGGCCGGACAGGGTGCGCGCGCCGTCGTAGTACGGATCCACGTTGCGCGCACCGTCCGTGAACGGGTCGATGGCACGCGCGCCGTCGCTGTATGGGCTGCGTGCCTCTTGCACGGAGCGGGCACCGTCGGTGAACGGGTCTCGCGCGCCCGCCTGGGACAGTGCGGCGGCCTGCGCACCGGCAGCGGCGGCAACCAGGGCGATGGCGAAGACAAAACGCTTGGCGATGTTGTGGGTAGTCATGATCGTCTTCCTTAAAGGTCTGGGTTCGGTATTGCGCGGCAGGGACTGGCTTCGTTGAGGTTCGCCGCCGGGCCACGGAATGCATTTAAGGCGATCGATGTATCTGGCCCGTAGCGCGTGAGGGGTGTCTCTGTCGGAACACGTATCGTTGCGGCTGCGTGATACAGACGGGTACAAACTCATGCGCGAAAGGATGGGGAGCCGCATCGGCAGGGACTCGGACAGGCCTATGCGCCACATTCTGCGCCTCTGCATGCACCTAGGGTTTCTCCTGAAATTCCTCCGTACCCCCTTGTTTTGATTGTGATTCTGGTTGAACGGAAGCCGTTGCAAGTCGTGGCGGTGACCAACTTCGACCTTGACCATCCGTCGGAACCGCCGATAATGCAAACGTTTGCAAAGGAGATAAAACATGGAAACTTCCAGCGAGCGGCAGGCGCCACAAGGCGAGCGTCTGGCGCTGATCGAGGACGAACACTCGGTGACAGGCGTGGTCCAGGCGGCCATGGCCAATACCACCAATCCCCGCCTGCGTTTCGTCATGGATTCGCTGGTGCGGCACCTCCACGGGTTCCTGTCCGAGGTGCGGCTGTCCGACGAGGAATTCGAGCTGGCCCTGGGGTATATCGCCAGTCTCGGCCATGCGACCAATGCCAAACACAACGAGGTTGTCCTGGCTGCCGACGTGCTGGGGCTGTCGACGCTGGTGACCGCCATGAACAACAGCACCAGGGACGGGCGCACGCCCGGCGCCCTGCTCGGCCCGTTCTATCGCGCCAACGCGCCGCGTTATGACTGCGGTGACTGCGTCGTGCAGGACGACGCGCCGGGCTTGCCGTTGCTGGTCAGCGGCACCGTGCGCGCGACCGATGGCACGCCGCTGCCTGGCGCGCTGGTCGAGATCTGGCAGGCGTCGCCGGTGGGGCTGTATGACAACCAGGATCCGACGCAGCCCGACCGCAACCTGCGCGGCTGCTTCCATACCGATGAAAGCGGTGGCTATCACTTTCGCACGGTGCGGCCTGCCGGCTATCCGGTGCCGACCCACGGCCCGGTAGGCACATTACTGGCCGCGCAGCAGCGCCATCCGTACCGGCCGGCGCATATCCATTTCATCGTCGCGGCGCCGGGCTACCGGACGCTCGTCACCCAGGTGTTTGCCGACACGCCGGACAAGCTGGAATCCGATGTCACGTTCGGCGTGCATCGGCAACTGGTTGGCGATCTCCGGCTGCATCACCAAGGCCCCAGCCCGTGGGGCGATGTGCCGGCGCCGTTCTACACGCTGGCGTTCGATTTCACGCTGGAGCCTGGCGAGCAGACCTTCCCGAAGCCGCCGATCGACTGACGGCCGGATCGACTTCCCCTGACCCATTCCCACACTGAAACCATGAGTGCTACTTCTCTTTCCGGCAAGGTCGCCGTGATCCTTGGCGGCACCGGCGCGATCGGCTTTGCCGCCGGTGAAACGCTGGCGCGCCTTGGCGCAAGCGTCGTGCTGACCGGGCGCGACGCCGACAAGGCGGCCAGTGCCGCGGCGGCCTTGCCGGCCGGCAACCATCTTGCCGCCGTGGCCGAGATTGCCGACAGCGCCTCGCTGCGCGCGCTGGCCGACGAGGTCAGCCACCACTACGGCCGCGTCGATATCCTGGTGAACACCGCAGGCTTTACGCGGGCGATTCCGCACGCCGACCTCGACGCCCTGGACGATGCGCTGATCGATGAACTGTTTGCCGTCAACTGGCGCGGGCAGTTTGCTGCGATCCGTGCGTTCGCGCCGCACCTGCGCGCCAATGGCGACGGGCTGGTGGTCAATGTCGGGTCCATCGCCGGCCGTACGGGGCAGGGCAGCAACGTTGCGTACTGCGCTGCCAAGGCCGGGCTCGATATCATGGCGATGTCGCTCGGGCGTGCGCTGGCGCCGCATATCCGCGTGCTGAACGTTTCACCGGGCGTGGTTGATACCGCCTTCGTGCCGGGACGCGACAGCGGTTTCAACGAGCGCGCCGCCAAGGCGACGCCGCTCAAGCGCGTCGGCCAGGCACAGGACGTGGCCGATGCGATCGCGGCCTGCGCGACCTCACTGCGCTTTGCCACTGGCACCACCATCGTCGTGGACGGCGGCCGCCAGCTTGGATAGGCCAGGCCCTCCATGTCTGCCCAATCGCATTTCCATCACTGACCTTCGCTCATGCACGCACGTAAGACCATCATCACCTGCGCGGTGACCGGCAATATCGTCACCCCGGAGCAGCACCCCGGCTTGCCGGTCACGCCGGCCCAGATTGCCGACGCCGCGCTGGAAGCCGCCGAGGCCGGCGCAGCCGCCGCCCACATCCACGTGCGCGACCCTGAAACGGGGCGGCCGTCGATGTCGCTCGACTACTACGCCGATGTCATCGACCGCATCCGCAAACGCAACCGCTCGCTGATCATCAACCTCACCACCGGACCCGGTGGCCGCTTCGTGCCGAGCGAGGATGAGCCGCGGGTGGCCGCGCCGGGCACCACGCTGCTGCATCCCGCCAAGCGCGTCGAACACATCGCGGCGCTGCGCCCGGACGTCTGCTCGCTCGACCTGAACACCATGAACTCCGGCGGCGACGTGGTCATCAACACGCCCGCCAACGTGCGCAAGATGGCCGGCGTGATCCGCGCGGCCGGCGTCATGCCCGAGCTGGAGATCTTCGATTCCGGCGACCTCAACATGGCGCTCGACTTCATCCGTGAAGGCGTGCTGGACGGCCCCGGCCTGTGGACCTTCGTGCTGGGCGTGAAGTACGGCTTTGCGCCCACGCCGGAAACCATCTTCTACGCGCGCAACATGCTGCCCGCCGGCGCCCACTGGTCGGCATTCGGCATCGGCCGCGCGGAGTTCCCGATCGTGGCCCAGGCATGGCTCGCAGGCGGACACGTGCGCGTCGGCATGGAAGACAACATCTATCTGGAGAAGGGCGTGCTGGCGCCAGGCAACGCGGCGCTGGTCGCCAAGGCGCGCGACATCGTCAGGTCGCTCGGCGGCGAGATTGCCTCGTCCGCCGAGGCCCGGCGCACGCTTGGCCTGCGCGAGGCCTGATCCCGGCCATACAGAACTAAACATTTCAGGAAGGAATTACCATGAACACCATTCGAGTCAGCGAGAAAGCCGCCAATATCGATGTCCTGCAACTGGAGCTGCTCGGCGTGCCGCGCCCGCAAGCGGCGCAGGGGCAGGTCATCATCGAAGTGGCCAGCGCCGGCGTGAACCCGAGCGACGTGAAGGCAACGCTTGGCCTGATGCCGCATGCGGTCTGGCCGCGCACGCCAGGCCGCGACTATGCAGGCCTGGTGGTCGATGGTCCCTCCGAACTGCTGGGCCAGCAGGTCTGGGGCAGCGGCGGCGAGCTCGGCATCCGCCGCGATGGCACGCATGGCAAGTATCTGCGCATCCAGGCCAGCGCCGTGCGCGCCAAGCCGGCGTCGGTGTCGCTGCTGGAAGCCGGCGCCGTGGGGGTGCCGTTCATCACCGCCTATGAAGGGCTGCGCCGCGCGGGCATGCCGCAGGCTGGCAGCACCGTGCTGGTGTGTGGCGGCAACGGCAAGGTGGGACAGGCAACGATCCAGATTGCCACTGCGCTCGGCGCGCGCGTTTTTGCCGTGGAGCGCACTGCGCAAGCCTATCGCGGCCATGCCAGCGGCGACGTGCGCATGATCGATGCCAGCGGGGAATCCATCGCCGCGGTGGTGCGCGAAGAGACCGACGGGCACGGTGCGGACATCGTCTACAACACGGTGGGGAGCCCCTACTTCGAACAGGCCAACCAGGCCATGGCGATCGGCGCGGCGCAGATCTTCATCTCGACCATCGAGAAGCCGGTGCCGTTCGACATCTTCGCTTTCTATCGTGGCCAGCACACCTATGTGGGCGTCGACACCCTTGCGCTGGACAGCAACGCCTGCGCGGGCATCCTTGACCAGCTCGCACCGATGTTTGCCTCGGGTGCGCTGCGGCCGTTTCCGGTGCTCTCCGACTACACCTATTCGCTTTCCAACGCCAAGGAGGCCTACCGGGCAGTCCTGCAGGGCGCAACCGAACGCGTGGTGCTCAAGCCATGAACACGACCCGGTTCGCACAGGCGCCGGCCTACTTCCCGGCCAACCACGAAGGCATGCATTGCCTGCGGCTGCAAGGACATGAAGCGGGGCCGTCCGAAGCCTTGTGGATGGCGGTCTCGGTGCTGCTGCCGGGCGGCCATACGTCGATGGATGCCGCGCCGGTGGAAAAGCACTACGTGGTGCTGGAAGGTGAAGTCTGCATCGCCACGCCCGACGAGCGCGTGACGCTGGGCCAGTTCGATTCCGTGCGCCTGGCGCCGGGTGAGGCGCGGCAGGTGTCGAACCCGGGCAATCGGCCGGCGCTGCTGCTGCTGGCGATGCCGTATCCGAAGGACTGATATTTTCGGGGCGAACTGCAAACGATTGCATGGCAGCGGAGCAGACGGCCCGCCCACAACAACCACGACAAACCAGGGGAGACAAAGCAAATGAAATCCATCAGAAGGCGTAGCCATCTGCTCATGCTGGCCATGGCCGCAGCCTGTGGCGGCGAGGCCTGCGCGCAGTCAGCCGTGACCCTGTACGGGCGCATCAATACGGCACTGGAGTATTCCTATGCCAACACAGCCACCGACGGCACCCGCCTTGGCGGCGTGGGGCGCCTGACCAACAACCGCTCGGTCTTCGGCATGCGCGGCGAAGAAGGCCTGGGCGGCAGCCTGAAAGCCATCTGGCAGATCGAAAGCAATTTCTCGCTCGATACCGGCCAGGGCCAGGTGGCCGGGCGCAATACGCGGGTGGGGCTGCAGGGAGATGCCGGCACGCTGTTCCTGGGGCACTGGCAGACCCCATACACCGAATCGACGCTGGCCTACGACCCATACTATCCGACCACTGCCGGCTATATGGCGCTGATCGGCAACGGCTCCACGTCCAGTTCCGACAACGTCCAGGACACCAGCTCGTTCGACCGCCGGCAGAAGAACATCATCGTCTACAAGACGCCGTCGTTCGCCGGCTTCAGCGGCGCCGCGGCGTGGGGCGTGAACGAGGAGAAGACCACCGTACCGCGCAATCCCGGCTTGTATTCGTTCTCGGCGGCCTACGACAACGGCCCGCTCAACGTGGCGCTGGCCTATGAAGTCCACCAGCACTACCAGACCGCCGGCCGCAACGATGACGCGATGAAGGCGGGGGTCTCGTACAAGTTCCCGACCACCACCGTGGCGCTGCTCTATGAACGGCTCCACTACCGCACCGCGACCGGCGACCTGACCCGCAACGGGTACTACGCCTCGCTGGTGCAGAAGCTCGGGCCGGGCAGCGTGCGCGTCGGCTTTGGCCTTGCCAGCAATGGCGCGGGCAATGCGACCGAGACGGTGGGCTTCTTCCGCAGCGGCGCGGAAACGGGTGCCACGCAGGTCACGGTCGGCTACGACTATCCGCTGTCCAAGCGCACCGCGCTGTATGCGTACTACAGCCGCATCAACAACAAGCGCAATGCGATCTACGACTTTGCCATCAATGAACTGGGCGTGAGCGCGGGTTCAGACCCGCAGACGGTCGCGCTCGGCATGCGGCACTTCTTCTGAGGCAGGGCGGCACGCCCGGCATGGGCGCGCCGCATTCAACGGTGATGCGCGGTGGCCCGCGCTCGCTTCTGAAGTGAGGAGACACAGAATGATTCGATCCATCCAAGGCACCGTGCTGGCGCTGGCGTCATCGCTCATGCTGGCGGCAGCACCCGCCGCCCACGCGCAACCGCAATATCCCAGCAAGCCGATCCGGCTGGTGGTGCCGTTCTCGGCGGGCAGCGCCACCGATATCCTGGCGCGCATCATCGGCAGCAAGATGGGCGAGGGCGGCACCTACCAGGTGATCGTCGACAACCGCCCCGGCGCCGGCGGCACCCTGGGCGCCACCGGCGTGGCCAAGGCGGCGCCGGACGGCTACACGCTGATCCTGGTGTCGGTCGGGCATGCCATCAACGCCACGCTGTATCCCAGGCTCTCGTATGACACGGTGAAGGACTTCGCACCGGTCTCGCTGGTGGCCACGGTCCCCAACGTGCTGGTGGTCAATGCCGCCAGCAAGTACAAGTCGGTGCGGGACGTCGTCAACGCCGCCAGGGCGACGCCGGGTGAGCTGAATTTCGACTCGGCAGGTTCCGGCAGCTCCACCCACCTGAGCGGTGAGATGTTCAAGATGCAGGCCGGCATCGACATCGTCCATATCCCGTACAAGGGCACGGGCGAAGCGCTGACCGACGTCATGGCTGGCCGGGGCGACATGATGTTTGCGCCCAGCGTATCGGCCATGCCGTTCGTCAGGCAGGGCAAGCTGCGGGCGCTGGCGGTCACCACGGCCAGACGCGCCAGTGCGCTGCCGGAGATTCCCACGGTGGCGGAGTCCGGCTTCCCCGGCTACGCGTTCGACTCCTGGTTCGGCGTGCTGGCGCCCGCCGGCACCCCGAAGGAAATCGTCGATGCGCTCAATGCCGAGATCGGCAAGGCATTGGCCGCGCCGGATGTGCGCGAGCGCCTGGCCGCCCAGGGCGCGGAGTCAAAGCGCTCGTCGCCGCAGGAGTTTGCTGCCTATATCCAGGCGGAGATCGGCAAGCTGGCGCCGGTGGTCAGGCAATCCGGCGTGAAAGCGGGGCAGTAGCGGTAGTCCGCAGGCGTGCGGCGACGGCGTGGGGCTGGCTTAGAATGGCGTATTCCGACTCTCCCCGGGCTGCCGCCCCGCCAACTGCCGTCATGCCCGAGCGCAAGCGCCTCACCCTGAAAGACCTGGCTGCCGAGATCGACGTGCATTACTCGACCGTCTCGCGAGTGATGAACCCGGCCACGCGGCACCTGGTGGCTGAGGACGTGGCGGCCCGCATCCTGGAGCTTGCCGAGGCCCGCGGCTTCCGCCCCAACCGCATCGCGGCGGGGTTGCGCACCCAGCGTTCGGGACTGGTGGGCGTGGTGCTGCCCGATATCTCCAACCCGGTGTTTCCGCCCATCCTGGCCGGGATTGAATCCGTGCTGGCGCAGCAAGGCTACGTGCCGATCGTGGTCAATGCCGGTACCGACAAAAGCCGGCAGCGTTTTGTCATCGACCAGATGATCGGCCGGCAAGTCGAAGGACTGGTGCTCGCCACCGCGGAACGGGACGATCCGATACTCGCCTACTGCCTCAAGCAGCATATCCCCGTGGTCACGGTCAACCGAGGCGAAGACACGGGCCGGGTGTCCTGCGTGGTGAGCGACAACCTGCTGGCCATGCGGCAGACGGTTGACCACCTGGTCGGCCTGGGCCATCGCCGCATCGGGCATATTGCCGGGCCAGCCACGCTGTCGACCGGCTTCCTGCGTCGCGAGGGCTTCCTTCAGGCGGTAAAGCGCCACCGCCTGCGCCGCGGCGAATGGCAAGTCATGGAAGCCGCCAGCTATTCGCGTGAAGCCGGCCGGCTCGCTTGCGAGCAGCTCTTCGCGGCATTCCCGCAGATGACCGCCATCGCCGCCGGCAATGACCTGGTGGCGATGGGCTGCTACGACTTCCTGCGCGAGCGCGGCATGCGTTGTCCCGAGGACGTCTCGGTCGTGGGCCACAACGACATGCCGTTTGCCGACGCCCTGACGCCGCCGCTGACCACCGTGCGCATTGCCGTCCACGAAATGGGCGAGGAGGCCGCCCGGCTCCTGCTCAGGAAGATCGACAAGCCAGCCTCCGATGCCGTCACCGTGCAACTGACGCCGCAACTGATCGTGCGGGGTTCCACGGCTGCGCCGCGCGCAGCGCAATAGCCGAGGCCCATGCCGGCTGTCAGGCATGGGCGCCGTCCGGGTAGGGATCGGCTGCGCGCGCCGGGCCGGATCAGCGGAGGCGGCTGCTGGCGCAGGTGGCAAGGAGGAGGCGCGCGGCGGCCGGAGCGATTTCCGGATACCGCGCGCCCGGGGGAAGGTGGTGCTGAGGCCGCGCGCGTCCGCGAGCCGTCAGTTACCGGGCAACGCCGTACCGGGCAGCGGGCTGGTCACGCGAAAGATTGGGGCCGAGCGCGGCGCGTGCTGCCTCGAACGCGTTCCAGTCGGCCACGTCGGGCAACGACGGCACGGTCATCACCTCGCCCTGGTCCAGCCCTGCCAGGGCCGCGTCGACCAGGTCGTCGCCGCCCATGACCATCGATTGCGGCAGGTTCTCGACCGGCTGGCCGGCGGTGTCCCAGAACTCGGTGCGGGTGGCCCCCGGCAGGACTGCCTGGATGCGCACGCCCTTGCCGGCAAGCTCATGCTGCAGTGACTGGGTAAAGGCCAGCACAAACGCCTTGGAGCCGCCGTAGACACCGTTCAGGACCTCGGGCGCGACCGCCACGACCGAGGCGATATTGATGATCGTGCCCTCGCCGCGCGCGACGAAGGCCGGGGCGGCGGCGTAGGTGAGCCGTGTCAGGGCCGTGACGTTGAGCTCGATCATTGCCTGCATGGTGTCGACATCCGATTCCAGCAGCGGTGCAGCGCCGCCGAAGCCGGCGTTGTTGACCAGTGTGGTGATGCTTGCATCCGTGCGCAGGATCTCTTCGATGCGTCGTACCTCGGCGGCCTGGCCAAGGTCCGCGGTCACGATCTCGACCGAGCGGCCGGTATCGTCGGTAATGCGGCGGGCCAGTGCTTCCAGCCGCGTGCGGTTGCGCGCCACCAGGATCAGGTCGTGGCCCCTGCGCGCCAGGCGCTCCGCATAGATGGCGCCAATGCCGGAAGAAGCACCGGTGATGAGGGCGGTGCCGGGATGGTTGTGCATGGTCATGTCAAAGCTCCGGATTCAGTGAGGGAGAGAGTATTCGTGGCGGTCGGCCCGGATCGGCCGGCTGCGTGAAACCAAGATTAGGAGCACAATGGCGATGACACCAATGTCATAGATGCCACCTTTTCTGCCATCGAAGGCAAGATTTTTATTGCTGCCCTCAGGAGACCGACATGCATCACGTGGCCCTTGCCCTGTATCCCGGATTCCAGGTGCTGAACCTAGCGGTCTCGACGGTGCTGGAGTTCGCCAATCGCTCACTTGGAGAGCCGCTGTACCAGGTCCACCTGCTGTCCGAGCATGGCGGACCCGTGTTGAGTTCCGGTGGCTTTTTCGTCAGCACGGAGCCGTTCGGCAGGCGCCGCTTCGATACCGTGCTGGTGGTGGGAGACAACGACGTGCTGCCCACGGCGCCCGCGCTGGTGAAGTTCCTGCAACGTGCGGCGCGGACTTCGCGGCGCATCGGCGCCACCTGCACCGGCGCCTTCAACCTGGCGGAGGCCGGGGTACTGGATGGCCGCCGCGCCACCACGCACTGGTACTACGCCGAGCAGTTGCGGCGGCGCTTTCCGAACGTCGGCGTGGAAGAGGACCGCATCTTCATCATCGATGGCCCGGTCTGGACCTCGGCCGGGATGTCGGCCTGCATCGACCTGGCGCTGGCGCTGGTGGAGAAAGACGCCGGTGGGGCGGTTGCGCGCGATGTGGCGAAGTCACTGGTCGTGTATCACCGGCGCGCCGGCGGGCAGTCGCAATTCTCGGCATTGCTGGACCTGGAGCCCCGCTCGGACCGCATTCGTGCCGCGCTGGATTTCGCGCGGCAGAACCTGCAACAGGAGCTTTCGGTGGAACAACTGGCGGATGCGGCGCACCTGAGCCCGCGGCAGTTCGCGCGCGCATTTCGTGACGAGACCGGGCAGACCCCCGCCAAGGCCGTGGAGCACCTGCGCGTGGAGGCGGCCAGGCTGATGATGGAAAGCGGGCGCCATGCCATCGATGTGGTCGCGCGGGATACCGGCTTCGGTGACCGCGAGCGCATGCGGCGTGCGTTCCTGCGGGCGTTCGGCCAACCGCCGCAGGCGATCCGGCGCATGGCGCGCGGCGACGAATTGCAGACTGCGTAGGGGCGGCCGAGCTGATACAGACGCATGCAAGCCATGCCGGGCATGCGACTTGTTACTCCAGGTACCAATTCCTGTTCCGCGCCATGCCTTTCTCCCAGGCCGGCGAGCACATAGAGTTGGTCGCGTGACCCCCACCTGACTGGAGCCAGTATGTCTGTGCAAGAACGACTCGCAGCGCGCGGCCTGGTGCTGCCGCAGCCCCCGCAGCCCCTCGGCAGCTATACCGCGGTCAGCCAGGCCGGCGATCTGCTGTTCATCTCCGGGCAGTTGCCCTTGCAGGATGGCAAGGTGGTCTGGCAAGGCCAGGTCGGCAAGGACCTGGATGTCGGGCAGGGCAAGCGTGCCGCCGAGCTGGCGGCGCTCAACGTGCTGGCGCAGATCCATGCCTATCTGGGTGGCTTCGAGCGCCTGGACCACATCGTCCGCGTCGACGGGCACATCGCCAGCGCGCCCGGCTGGTTCGGGCAGCCCGCGGTGCTCGACGGTGCCTCGGACCTGTTTGGCGAGGTGCTGGCAGAGAAGGCCGGCCACGCGCGAACCATTTCCTCGCACTTCCAGCAGCCGGCGAATGCGGCCGTGATCCTCGTGGTCATTGCCCAGATCCGGCCTGCATAAGCAGCGCGGCGTGTGCCGTTACGCTGAGAATTTCTCGACCAGGAAGTCGACGAACGCCCGTACCCGGCGCGAGACGTGGCGCGCGGACGGGTATAGCAGCACAAAGGGGCGCGTACTGCCGCCGTAGTCCTTCAGCACCTCCACCAGCGTGCCGTCGCGCAGGTCCTGTTCCACGACGAAGCGGTAGGTCTGGAACAGGCCCGCGCCGGCGCGCACCAGCGTGGCCCCGCCCAGGATGTCTTCTGACGCCGCATACGCGCCGGCGGTCACGATATCCGTGTCCTCGCCGTTGACCTGGAACGTCCATGGGATCCGCCGGCCGCTGCTAGGGCGCTCGAACTGGATGCACTCATGCCTGAGCAGGTCTTCCAATGACTGCGGCGTGCCGGCACGCCGCAGATAGCCAGGCGTTGCCACCACCACCAGCTCAGCGTCTTCCAGCTTGCGCGCGATCAGGTTCGAATCATCCGGCGCACGCCCGCGCACCGACAGGTCATAGGTGTCATCGGCGAAGTCCACATTGCGGTTGCTGATGTGCACTTCGATCTCGACTTCGGGGTAGCGCTCGCGGAATGCCGGCAGCACTGGCAGCACGCGATAGTGCGCGTAGGGGGTCGGCAGGCTGATCCGCAGGCGCCCCGCAGGGGCAGCCTGCTGGCCGCTGATCTGGCGCTCCGCGTCCACCAGCTGCGCCAGTGCGCCGCGGCTCTGCTCGAAATACACCCGTCCTTCGTCGGTCAGGCGGATCTGCCGCGTGGTCCGCACGAAGAGCCGCACCCCCAGGCGCTCTTCCAGCCTTTGCACAGTGCGGCTGACTGCGGGCGGTGTCACGCCCGCGGCCACTGCCGCCGCGGTGAAGCTACCCAGCTCGGCGGCCAGGCAGAACAGCTCGATGCTGCCAAGCTGAAGGTCATCGAATTGCCGTTTCATTTCTTTGCTTGCGACTGCAGGCCGCACCGGGTCAAGCGATGTATCCATCATATGTGCGCCACTGGCAGATGTCGATGTCCGGGCCGTGGGCGGCGCCGAAGTGACCGCAAGGCGGCGTGTGCCATGGGCGCCGGAGGATTCGTCCCCTCTATTTGTGCTTGTGGCGCAAGACTGTTTGTGCCGCCGAGGTCTTCGAATGCGAAAGGGAATTGCCTAGATTGGAACCCATCGGAGCCGCCGGCCCGACCGGCAAGCAAGCCGATTCCATCTACATCGAGGTTCAAGAAAATGAGCGCAGCACAGAAAGTCGTTGTCATCACGGGCGCATCGCAAGGCATTGGCGCTGAACTGGTCAAGGCGTTCCGGGAACGTGGCCATCGCGTTGTCGCCACCGCGCGCACCATCAAGCCGTCGGACGACCAGGACATCCTGGCAGTCGCCGGCGATATTGCCGATCCGTCCACGGCGCGCCGCGTCATCGCCGAGGCCGTGGCAAGGTTCGGGCGCATCGACACCCTGGTCAACAACGCCGGCATCTTCATCGCCAAGCCGTTCACCAGCTATACCGACGAGGACTACGCGGCCGCCACCGGCATTAACCTGACGGGCTTCTTCCATATCACGCAGCTGGCCATCGCCGAAATGGAGAAGCACCGCAGCGGCCACGTGGTCAGCATCACGACCAGCCTGGTCGACCATGCGATCAGCGGGGTGCCGTCGGTGCTGGCCTCGCTGACCAAGGGGGGGCTGAACGCCGCGACCAAGTCGCTGGCCATCGAGTACGCCAAGACCGGCATCCGCGCGAATGCTGTCTCGCCCGGCATCATCAAGTCGCCGATGCATCCGCCCGAAACCCATGCGGGGCTGAGCGCGCTGCACCCCGTGGGTCATATGGGCGAGATGCGCGATATCGTCGATGCTGTCCTGTATCTCGACAGCGCACCGTTTGTCACCGGCGAGATCCTGCATGTAGACGGCGGCCAGAGCGCAGGGCATTGAGCGGACGCACCCGCGGCGCGATGGGGGAATACCCGTCGCGCCGTATTGCGTTAATCTTTCGGTGCCCGGCGCCGCGCCTGGCGGTTTTCAATCAATATGCCAAGGTGACACCGATGGACGCACACACCGACCACATCCTGATCGTGGATGACGACCGCGAAATCCGTGAACTGGTCTCCACCTATCTCACCAAGAACGGCTTGCGCGTTACCGTGGCGCCGGACGGGCGGCACATGCGCTCGTTCCTGGACGTCAACAACGTCGACCTGATCGTGCTGGATGTGATGATGCCGGGCGACGATGGCCTGGTGCTGTGCCGTGAACTGCGGGCGGGCAAGCACAAGGCCACCCCGGTGCTGATGCTGACCGCGCGCAGCGACGAGACCGACCGCATCGTCGGCCTGGAAATGGGCGCCGACGACTATCTTGCCAAGCCTTTCGCCGCACGCGAGCTGCTGGCCCGCATCAAGGCGGTGCTGCGGCGGACCCGGATGCTTCCGCCCAACCTGCAGATCACCGAGGCCGGGCAGCTGCTTGCTTTTGGCGACTGGCAGCTGGACACCACCGCCCGCCACCTGATTGACCAGGATGGCGTCATCGTCGCGCTGAGCGGCGCGGAATACCGCCTGCTGCGCGTCTTTGTCGACCATCCGCAGCGCGTGCTTAACCGCGACCAGCTGCTCAGCCTCACGCAGGGCCGCGAAGCGGAAATGTTCGAACGCTCGATCGACCTGCTGGTCAGCCGCTTGCGCCAGCACCTCAAGGACGATGCGCGCGAGCCCCGCTACATCAAGACCGTGCGCAGCGAGGGCTATGTCTTCTCGACGCCCGTGGAGATCCGGGAGGCACGCCAGTGAGTCTCCGTGCCTTGCCCTGGCCCCGTACGATGGGCTCGCGGCTGTTCCTGATCCTGCTGGCGGGACTGATCATCGCGCATCTGCTGTCGTTCGGCGTGCTGTTTTCAGAGCGCTACCTCACCGCCCGCACGGTCATGCTTGGCACGCTGGAAACGGACGTTTCCACGTCGATCGCAATCCTGGACCGCGTACCCGCTCAAGAGCGCCCGCAGTGGCTGAGATATGTGAATCGCGGCAACTATCAATACATCCTGGGGCCAGGCCTGCCCGGCGTGCCGGAGATGAGCACGCAGGCCAAGGAAGTCGCCGACCGGATCATGGAGGCGAGCGGTGGCCGGTTTCCGGTCAAGGTCGAGTCGATCCCCGGCCAGGGCAAGCGCATGCAGGCACACCTGACGCTCAGCGATGGCAGCCCGCTGACGATCGACGTGCACCCGAAGCCGGCGCCGGTTGCCCGATGGCTGCCCTATGTGCTGGTGATCCAGTTGGTGCTTCTGATCCTGTGTTGCTGGCTCGCGGTGCGGCTGTCGATTCGTCCCCTGGTGGCGTTGGCCAACGCCGCCGACGCGCTCGACCCGAATGCCAGCACCCAGCCGCTGGGCGAGACCGGGCCCACCGAACTGGTACGTGCCGCGCGCGCATTCAATGCCATGCGCGAGCGCATTGCCCGCTTTGTCGAGGAGCGAGTGCAGATCCTGGCCGCGATCTCCCACGATCTGCAGACGCCGATCACGCGGATGAAGCTGCGCGCCGAAATGACGGAAGACTCTGAAGACAAGCGCAAGCTGGTGCAAGACCTCACCGAGATCGAGACGCTGGTGAAGGAGGGGCTGGCCTATGCGCGCGCCATGCATGGCGATGGCGAGACGCCGTCGCGGATCGACATCGGGTCGTTCGTCGATAGCCTGGTCTACGACTACCAGGACACCGGCAAGGCCGTCACCATCCTGCAGCGTGCCGGCGGCACCCTCGAGACGCGCCCGCACGCCTTGCGCCGCATCCTGACCAACCTGACCGACAACGCCCTCAAGTTCGGCGGGGCGGCGGAGCTGAACGTGCACCGCGAGGACGGCGGTGCGGTGATCATCAGCGTGCTGGACCGCGGGCCCGGCATCCCGGCAGAGCAGCTCGAGTCCGTGCTGCAGCCGTTTGTCCGGCTTGAGGCATCGCGCAACCGGGAGACCGGCGGCACCGGCCTGGGCCTGGCGATTGCTCACCAGCTTGCGCTGGCGATCGGCGGCTCACTGACGCTGCGCAATCGCGAGGGCGGTGGCCTGGAGGCGCGGCTCAGGGTGGGTTGAGCCGCCACCCGCTCGTTACCAGCCACCCCCCAGCGCACGGAACGTTGCCACCGCCGCGCGGGCATTGTCGGCGCGCACACGTGCCTGCTGGTCGCGCGCCGCCAGCAGCAGGCGGTCCTCCTCCAGCACTTCGAACAGGCTGACCGCGCCGCCCTTGTAGGCGTCTTCGGCGGCGCCGCGCGCGCGCGCGTGGGCAGCCACTTCCACGGTCAGCTCCTTGCCCTGCAACTCCAGCTGGGTCAGCGTAATGATCGCGTTTTCCACGTCCTCGGTGGCGCGCAGCATGGCCTTGCGGTAGGTGGCCAGGGCTTCGGCGTTGGCGCCCCTGGCCTGCGCCACTTCGGCATCCACCCGGCCGAAGTCGAACAGCCGCCAGCGCAGTCCCGCGATCGCGGCGGGCTGGAAGGCGGATGCGGTGAACAGCTTGCCGGCGGAGAGGCTCTCGAAGCCGAGCAGCGCTGACAACGACAGCTTCGGGTAGTACTCGGCAGTGGCCACGCCGATGCGGGCACTGGATGCCGCCAGCCGGCGCACCGCGGCAATCACGTCCGGGCGGCGTTGCAGCAGGTTGGCCGGACCTTGTGCCGAGGCGATCTGCGGCACGGCGGTGCGCTCGGTCGGCGTGAGGAGCTCAGCGGCATAGGTGCCCGGATGCGCGCCCATCAGTACGTCAAGCCGGTTCAGTTGTGTCTCCAGCTCGATCTGCAGGGGCGGGATGGTCACGCGAGTCTGTGCCAGCTGTGCTTCCGCCTGGGCCCGTTCCCGCTCGGCGCCGATGCCATCGGCCAGCCGCAGCTGCACCAGTTCGAGCAGTTTTGCATTGGTCCGCACCTGCTGTTGCGCGATGGCGATGCGCTGCTGCGCGCCGCGCACGCGGAAGTAGGCATCGGCCGCTTCGGCGGCTACCAGCACGCGCACGCCCATGTGCTCGGCTTCCGCGGCCTGGGCCTCCGCGCTGGCGACCTCGGCGCCGCGCCGCAGGCCACCGGCCACGTCGATCTCCCAGCTGGCCCCCACCCCCGCGTTGTACAGCGTCTTGTTGCGGTCAAAGCCCGGCGCGTTCTTGCCGAGGCTGCCCAAAGGCCCTTCCAGCGACTGGCGCTGCCTGGCCACGCTGCCGGACAACGATGCCTGCGGCAGCAGTTCGGCGCCGGCATGGCTGGCCGCGGCGCGGGCCTGGTCGACCCGCGCAATCGCCGCCGCCAGGTCCAGGTTCTGCTCCAGCGCGCGCCGGATGACGCGCGTCAGCGCGCGATCGTCAAAGCCCAGCCACCAGCTGTCCAGTGACGGCGCCGGCTGGGCCGCGTCCCGGGCGTCCAGCGCCGCTGCGTGCGGATAGGCCGCAGGCATGTCCGAGGCCGGCATGTGGTAGTCGGGGCCAGCCGCGCAGGCAGCCAGGCTGGCCCCGACGCCAGCCGCGAGCAGGGTGGGGAGGAGGCGGGCGAACCCAGCGCGGGTACGCCGGCGCGGGGGATGGGATGGACTCTGCGGCATGACGGAAACCTTTCAGAAGCAACGAATGCAGCACAAGCAAAAAAACTAACTTGCATGATGATAGTGACTACTCTAGACTAACTTTCAAATTGACTGCGCGCGCTCAAGGACCGGAACTTCGCGCTTGGCTGCTTCTTCTCCTTTGTCACCGGCATCGGCATCTTTGCCACCATCTACCTGACCCCGCTGTTCCTGGGGCGCGTGCGCGGCTTCAGCGCACTGGATATCGGGCTAGCGGTGTTTTCCACCGGTGTGTTCCAGATGGCGTCGATCCCGCTCTATGCCTTCCTGGCCAATCGGGTCGACCTGCGCTGGCTGATGATGATCGGCCTGGGGCTGTTCGCGGTGTCGATGTGGTACTTCGCGCCCATCACGCACGACTGGGGCGCGGCGCAGCTGCTGCTGCCGCAGGCGTTGCGCGGCATGGCCCAGCAGTTCGCGGTGGCGCCCACGGTGACACTGACCCTGGGCAGCCTGCCGCCGGCGCGGCTCAAGCTTGCGTCCGGGCTGTTCAACCTGATGCGCAACCTGGGCGGGGCCATCGGCATCGCGGCCTGTGCAACCGTGCTCAACAACCGCGGCAATATGCACTTCCTGCGCGAGGCAGAGCACCTGAACATCCGCAATGAAGCCATGGGCAACCTGTTGCAAGGGTTCAGCGACCAGTTCGTCGCGGCCGGGCACGATGCCCTCGATGCGCAGACCGCGGCCCTCAGGCAATTGTGGGGACTGGCCTGGCGCGAGGCGCAGACCCAGACCTTTGGCGACATCTTCCTGCTGATCCTGGTGTGCTTCGCGATCGCCACCGCCATGGTGCCGCTGATGCGCAAGGTTGGAGCGCCGAAGGGTCCGTCGGCAGACGCGCATTGATGAAGGAACGACCGTGAAAATCAGTCTGTGCAAGCGGCTCCTGTCTGTCGCGCTGATCGCGGGGAGCGCCTCGGTGGCGTATGCGGGGGAGCGCCCGCGCGACAACGGTGTAGCGTGCGCTCGTGCAGCGAATGCGTATTGCAATCTTCCAGATGCGGGTAGCAGGCCAATGCCTCAAGTCGTGCTGCTGGGAGAGTCCGATTGACTGGCGTGCGAGTCCTTCAGCCGGGCTGCTTTGT
Organism: Cupriavidus sp. UYPR2.512; assembly: GCF_000379565.1. Taxonomy (NCBI): domain Bacteria; kingdom Pseudomonadati; phylum Pseudomonadota; class Betaproteobacteria; order Burkholderiales; family Burkholderiaceae; genus Cupriavidus; species Cupriavidus sp. UYPR2.512. Next base: position 527,599 of record NZ_KB902852.1, read on the forward strand.
ATTCTCGTATGTCGCAATCGCGGATCAATACACAGCGATACAAATCCCCTGAAATCCGACACATGCCGCTTGCCATGCCCTCCTAGACTCATGCTCACATTGATCACGCCAACAGGAGAGGAAGATGTCGAAGACAGTCAATTTACCCCGTCGAGGCTTTCTGAGTGCAGCGGCAGCGACGCTGGCCACCGCGCCGTTCGGGCTGCCGCAGGCCGCCCGCGCGCAAACCGGTGTGTCGAAGGCGCCGGCGCTGCCCTTGACCACGCCGGGCACCCATGCCAGCTTCGCGCCGATCAAGCAGGTCAACGCCGGCGTGCTCAATATCGGCTACGCCGAGGCCGGCCCCGCCACCGGGCCCGTTGCGCTGCTGCTGCACGGCTGGCCCTATGACATCCACAGCTTTGTCGACGTGGCCCCCCTGCTGGCGGCCCGCGGCTATCGGGTGATCATTCCCCACCTGCGTGGGTTTGGCTCGACGGCCTTCCTGTCAGCCGACACCATGCGCAACGGCCAGCCCGCAGCGATCGCCGCCGACATGATCGCGCTGATGGACGCGCTGAATATCCGCAACGCCGTAGTGGCCGGCTTTGACTGGGGCGCGCGTACCGCGGACATCATGGCGGCGATCTGGCCGGACCGCTGCAGGGGGCTGGTCTCGGTAAGCGGCTACCTGATCGGCAACCAGGCAGCCGGCAAGCAGCCGCTACCGCCTGAGGCCGAGCTCCAGTGGTGGTACCAGTTCTATTTCTCCACCGATCGGGGCCGCGCCGGCTACCAGAAGTACACGCACCAGTTTGCCAGGCTGATCTGGAAACTGGCATCGCCGCAATGGAAGTTCGATGATGCGACGTTCAATCGCAGCGCCGCCGCCTTCGACAATCCCGACCACGTCGAAATCACCATTCACAACTACCGCTGGCGGCAGGGGTTGGCGACCGGTGAGGACAGGTTCGATGACATCGAGAAGCGGCTCGCCACGGCGCCCGCCATCGGCGTGCCCACCATCACCATGGAAGGCGATGCCAACGGCGCGCCGCACCCTGAGCCCAGCGCCTATGCCAGCAAGTTCACGGGCCGGTACGAGCACCGGGAATTGACGGGCGGGATCGGCCACAACCCGCCGCAGGAAGCGCCCACCGCGTTTGCCCAGGCGGTGCTCGATGTTGACAGGCGCTGACGGGTGAGGGGCGCAATGCGCAGATTGCTGATACTGGCTGCCATGACGTTATCGGCGCTGGCATCGGAGCTGGGCGGCGCAGGCCATCGGTGCGCATGGTCGGGCATGCCCCGGACCATGCGCGCCAGTTCTTCTCGCTTCTCGGGGCGGAATACAGCCCAAGCGAAAAACGAACTTGCATGATGATAGTGACTACTCTAGACTAACTTTCAAATCGATAGCAAGTAGGTTTTTCGAGGAACCCAGTCATGCAGAGGAAGCCACTTGGTGAAACCCCGTGTCCGATCGCACGCACCGCGGCCCGCGTTGCCGACAGCTGGAGCGTATTGATCCTGCGCGAAGCCTTTTACGGCGTGACCCGGTTCGATGAGTTCCAGCAAAACCTGGATATCGCGCCCAATATGCTCACGCGTCGCCTGAACTCGCTTGTCGAACAAGGCATGCTGGAGCGTCGCCAGTACTGCGATCGGCCACCGCGCTCCGAGTACATCCTGACCGAGCGCGGGCGCGATTTCCGCCAGGTGCTGCTGGCGATGCTGGCTTGGGGCAACAAGCATCTCGCGCCCGAAGGCGAAAGCGTGCAACTGGCCAACCGGCGCACCGGCGTGCGCGTGGAGCCTGTGCTGGTCGACGCCGCCAACGGACGCCCGGTCACCGATGCTGACTATCACCTTGCGCCCGGCCCCGCCGCCAGCGACCGCGTGCGCCAGCGGCTGTCCCGCTCGGCAGAAGCCTGAGCCGGAATTCCCGCGCAGCCAATTCTTATTGCAACCTTCAGAAACCGGCCGCCGCGCGTATACCGCATGGCGCCTCAGTTGAAGTGCGTGCGGCCAATGGAAAGATCGGCGCCAAACCATCTGGAGGAACAAGCATGAACATTCAATACATTGAGGATCTCGCGGCGGGCCAAAAATATGGTTCGGGGCGGCTGACTGTCGAGCCTGAAAGGATCAAGACCTTTGCGGCCGAGTTCGACCCGCAGCCTTTCCATCTCGATGAAGCCGCTGCCCGCGACACGCTCTTTCGTGGACTGGCTGCGAGCGGTTGGCATACCGCTGCGCTGACGATGCGCCTGCTGGTCGACAGCGAATTCCGGCCCGCAGGCGGCATCGTCGGCGCGGGCTTCGAGGAGCTGCGTTGGCCAAAACCGGTTCGCCCTGGCGATGCGCTGCATATCGAGAGCGAGATACTGGAAGTGCGGATTTCGAAATCGCGCCCCGACCAGGGCATCGTGAAGGTGCGTACCACAACCGTCAACCAGGCCGATGAGCCCGTGCAGGTTTTCACCGTCAACCTGATCGTCCAGCGGCGCCCCGCAGCCGCCGCGCAGACAGAGGGGTCGTGAGGATTCCTGTACCCCGTGCCGGGGCCATGGGTGGCTACTCCTTCCATTTCTTATTCGCGGCAATGAATTCGGCGCGTCGGCGCCTACGCGTAGCTGGCAGGGCAGCGTCCTACCACCTAAAGTAGCTTGTGGCTTTGCGGTACCAGGCAAGGAGAATCGTGATGGCTCAAGGATTCGACGCGATCATCATCGGCACTGGGCAAGCCGGCCCCGCCCTCGCTGCGCGGCTGGCTGGCGCGGGCATGAAACTGGCCGTTATCGAGCGCGCGCGTTTTGGCGGCACCTGCGTGAACACCGGCTGCATTCCCACCAAAACCCTCATCGCGAGCGCGTACGCAGCCCAACTGGCGCGGCGGGCTGCCGAGTACGGTGTGACCATCGGCGGGCCGGTCGCCGTCGACATGAAGCAAGTGAAGGCACGCAAGGACGAGATCTCCGGCCGTTCCAGCAATGGTGTGGAACAGTGGATGCGCAGCCTGGAGAACGGCACGGTCTATCAGGGGCACGCCCGTTTTGAAAGCGCGCATAGTGTGCGGATCAACGGCGAACTGCTGGAAGCCGACCGGATTTTCGTGAACGTCGGCGGCCGGGCCCTGGTTCCGCCCATGCCAGGGCTGGACCAGGTACCGTACCTCACCAACTCGAGCATGATGGAGGTGGATTTCCTGCCGGAGCACCTGATCATCGTTGGCGGCAGCTACATTGGCCTCGAGTTTGGCCAGATGTACCGGCGTTTTGGGGCCAGGGTGACCGTTGTCGAAAAAGGCCCGCGCCTGATACAGCGCGAAGACGAGGATGTGTCGCAGGCAGTGCGGGAGATCCTGGAAGGCGAGGGGATTGAAATCCGGCTCAATGCCAACTGCCTGAGCGCGCGCAGGGAAGGCGATCACATTGCGGTCGGGCTGGATTGTTCGGATGGCGCGCGCGACGTCCACGGCTCGCACCTGCTGCTGGCGGTTGGGCGCGTTCCCAACACCGAGGACCTGGGGCTGGACCAGGCCGGGGTCGAGACCGACGCTCGCGGTTATATCCAGGTAGACGAACAGTTGCGCACCAACGTCCCTGGCATCTGGGCGCTAGGCGATTGCAATGGCCGCGGGGCGTTCACGCATACGTCATACAACGACTATGAGATCGTCGCTGCCAACCTCCTCGACAACGATCCCCGCCAACTGACGGACCGCATCGCGGCCTATGCCATGTTCATCGACCCTCCGCTCGGCCGCGCCGGCATGACGGAAGCAGAAGCCCGGCAATCCGGACGCAGGCTGCTGGTCGGCTCTCGCCCCATGAGCCGCGTCGGGCGGGCCGTGGAGAAGGGCGAGAGCCAGGGCTTCATGAAAGTCGTGGTCGACGCCGATACCCACATGATCCTCGGTGCCGCGATCCTCGGCGTGACCGGCGACGAGGTGATTCACTCGCTGCTCGATATTATGTATGCCAAAGCACCCTATGCCACCATCAGCCGCGCGATGCACATCCATCCCACGGTGTCCGAGCTGATACCGACGCTGCTGCAGGAGCTGCGGGTGCAGGCCTAGTTACTGCCTCCTTCAGAGCAGTTTGCACGCCTCGTCGAATTCCAGGCGGGGGCTGCGCGGAAACAGCTTGGCAGGGTCGCCATAGCCCAGGTTGCACAGGAAGTTCGATTTCACGTGGCTGTCCGGGAAATATTCGAGCTGGAAGGCATTGTCCTTAGGGTCCGCGGGAAAGAATTCGTGATCGACCTTGGCATTGTCGAAGCCGGACATCGGCCCGCAGTCGAGCCCCAGCGAGCGGGCGGCAATGATGAAGTACGCGCCCTGAAGGGAACTGTTTCGCCTCGCGGTAGCCAGTGCAAGCTCGGGGGTTTCGGCGAACCACGAGCGTGCGTCCGCATGCGGAAACAGCTTGGGCAGAAGTTCGTAGAACTTGATGTCATAGGCGATGATGGCTGTGACCGGTGCGGCCATGGTTTTCTCTACATTGCCCGGCGCCAGCGCGGGCAGCAGGCGCTGCTTGGCCTCAGGGGTACGCAGGAACAGAATGCGCGCGGGAGAGCTGTTGGCGCTGGTCGGCGCCCATTTCATCAAGTCATAGAGCTGCCGCAGGGTTTCGTCGTTCACAGGCTGGTTCAGCCATGCGCTGTGCGTGCGAGCCTCGCGAAAGAGCAGATCCATGCCTTCTTCACTCAAGCGCTTGTTCATGGTTATCTCCTGAAACGAAATGGGACCACGCGGCTGCCCGGCCGGGGGCCGCTTCTGTCTAGCATAGGCAGCGCCGCTCGCCGCCGCGCCGCCGGCTTTCGCATGGATCCGCCGGGCTTGTCCGTGCCATCAGCATGTGCCAGCACGGGCAGGGGCTCAGGTATCCGAAAAGCCGCTTTGGCACGCCGGGGGAAACGCGCAGTGATCCGGTCGGAGTGACGATTGCCGGCCCTGGTGCTCGGGGCGATACTGGTGAACACTTGGCGCACCTGTGCCACGAAAAATGGGGGAACAATGGGCGAGAAGACAAGGGCTCGTACAAGCACATACGCCGCGCGCGAGTCCTCCCTGCACCAGCTACCCATCCGGGTGGTGCGCGGCCGTCGCGCGCCTGTCATTGTGAAACCACTCGTCTGCGCTTGCCTGCCTGGCTTCCTCAAGCTGGCCGGGCGCGCGACGCATCGGTTCACGTAGCAAATGGCAGGAGTCATCACCATGGAAACCTCAACCCCCGGCGGAAATCCCTTGCAGGATCTTTCCGCCAACCTGGCAGCCATTGCCGAGCGCGTCGGCCAGAGTGTCGTCGCGGTGCACGGACGGCATCGCTTTCCCTCCAGTGGAGTCATCTGGCAACCCGGCGTGGTGGTCACGGCCGCGCATACGCTCAGGCAGGAAGACGGCATTGAAGTCACCCTGGCCGATGGCCGTACCGTGGCGGCCGTCCTGGCGGGACGGGACCCTGGCACCGACCTGGCCGTACTGAGGCTCGATGGCGTGGAGTTGAACCCGGTCGAGACGGGTGATGCGCGCGCCCTCAAAGCGGGCCATCTGGTGCTCGCGGTGGCGCGAGTGGACCGGCTCGGCACCAGCGCGGATTTCGGCGTTGTCGGCACTGCCGGCGGTCCATGGCGTACCTGGCGAGGCGGGCAGTTCGACGCCTTCGTGCGGCTTGACGGCGGCCTGCGCCCCGGTTTCTCCGGAGCGGCCCTGGCGGATATGCAGGGGCGGGTCATGGGCCTGTGCACATCGGCGCTCGCGCCTGGCGCTGGCATCCTGATACCGGCAGCGACAGTGGCACGCGTGAGCGGCGAACTGCTGAGCAAAGGACGTGTCTCGCACGGCTACCTCGGCGTGGGCACGCAGCCGGTGAACCTGTCGGACACATGGGTGACGAAGCTGAATCTGGCGTCCGGGCGCGGGCTGCTGGTGGTATCGCTTGCGGCGGGCGGGCCCGCGGAGCAAGCCGGGGTGCTGATCGGGGATGTGCTGGTCGAACTGGATGGCAAGCCATGCCAAGACATGGACGACGTCCATGCCGCGCTGGGCGGCGACCGTGTCGGGCAGTTGCTGAAGATCGGGCTGATCCGGGGTGGCGAACGCAGCGAATGCTCGGTCACGGTGGGCGAACGCCAGCAACGGAAGTCGTGCGGCTGAGATTCATGCCAGCCGCATGCCGGATGCCAGGATGACACCGATGAGCCCGGTCAGGGTTGCCGTGGTCGCCGCCTCGCCGCAGGCGCGGGCAAGCCTGCAGGTGCTTGTCGAGGCGGCGCCGGCGCTGGATTTCGCAGGCAGCGCGGCCGACACCGCAGGGATTGCCGACCGCTTTGCCGGCGACGTGCCGGATGTGGTCGTGATCGAACTTGAGCCGCAGGCCGGTGACCTGCCGGTGCCAGAGGCGGGCCGCGATCCCGCAGCGCCGGCGCTGGTCCTGCTCACCGACGAGGCGGACAGCGAAGGGATCCATGAGGCGCTGGGCGCCAGCGCCACGGCACTGCTGCCGCGCGGCGCGACGCCCGGCGAAATCATCGCCGCGATCGAAGCTGTGGCCGCGGGACTTTGCGTGCTGTCCCCGGAGATCCTCGCCAGGCTGCTGGCGCAGCGCAGGGCACCTCGCCAGACGGCATCCGCGGCTCTGACCGAAACGCTCACCCCACGCGAGCTTGAAGTGCTGGCCATGCTCGCCGAAGGGCTTGGCAACAAGGAAATCGCGCGCCAACTCGACATATCGGATAACACGGTGAAGTTCCACCTCTCCGCCATTTTCGGCAAGCTCGGCGCAAGCAGCCGCACGGAGGCTGTATTGCAGGGCATGCGGCACGGCCTCATCATGGTGTAGGAGGCTCAGCCCGGAGTCACATCACCAGCGCGCATCAGAGGAACGGCGAAATGTTCGCCATCGCGCGCGTCACGTAGGCCTCCTTCTCGCCCACTGGCGCCACATAGTCAATCGCGCTGCGTGCAGCCTCGACGCCTTCCAGACGGGCGATGAACCAGGCGGCCAGGTACTGCGACGCCAGGCACCCGCCGGCGGTTGCAACGTTTCCCTTGGCGACAAACGGCTGATCGAGCACGGCCACGCCGGCCTCCACTACCCATGGCTTGGTGGTCAGGTCCGTACAGGCCGGAACGTCGTTCACCAAGCCCAGTTTGGCGAGTATGAGCGTGCCCGAGCATTGCGCGCCCAACAACTGGCGCGTCGGGTCGAGGCGGAGTTGCGACATCAGCGCGGCATCGGCGACGACGTCCCGGGTTCGTATCCCACTACCCACCAGCACAGCGTCCGCGTTGCATGCGTCCTCCAGCGATGCTTGCGCCTCCATCACCACACCATTCAGCGAACGCACCCTGGGCGCCGGACTGGCGATTGAAACCCGCCAGCCGGGCCGCCTGACCCGGTTGAGGATGGCGAGCGCGATCAGCGAGTCGAGTTCGTTGAAACCTTCGAAGGTCAGGATGGCGATGTGCATGGGGGCCTCGTGGCAGTGGAGACGTTGGGTTGCGCCATCGTAGAGCCGAGAGTCAGTACATTCAAATAATTGTTATAGATACGCTCAGGCTGCGTCCTGCGGGTCCGCAAACGTCGCCATTCGCAGGATCGCTTCCCTGAGCTCCGACCTGAGTTGCGCCACCAGCTCCGCGGCCGGCAGGGACCTGGCCAACGGCGCTGCCTGCCCGGCCCACTGCGCTGCGTACTCCGCGCTCCCCGCGGCCTTGGCCGCGGCGTGAAGCGCCTTTCCCGCGTCATAGGCGATCGGGTAATCCGGAACCGGAGGTGCGTCGGCGGCGATGCCGAGTGCCGTGAGCCGGTTGGTGAAGCCCCTGGCCGCGCGGCCCGATATGGCGCGGGTGAGCGTGGTCGGGCGCGGTTGGGGCGCGGTCAGCGCCGCGCGATAGGCGGCATCCGCGGATGACTCCGGGCAGGCGACGAATGCCGTGCCAAGCTGGGCGGCTTCCGCCCCGAGAGCCAGCACCGCGGCAATGCCTGCCCCGTCCATGATGCCGCCCGAGGCAATCACCGGAAGTTTCGTGCCCAGCACCAGAAGACGCACCAGGGCCAGCGTGCCAAGGCCTTCGTCGTATCCGTCGGTGTCGAAGACGCCGCGGTGTCCGCCAGCTTCAATGCCTTGCGCGACGATGGCGTCCACGCCGGCGGCCTCTATCTGGCGGGCCTCATGCAGGGACGTTGCACTGGCCAGCAGCACAATGCCGGCCCCGCGCAGCGCGTCGATCTTCTCTTGGTCGGGAAGGCCAAAATGGAAGCTCACAACCGCTGGCTTTTCTTCCAGCAGCATCTGGAACATGGCGTCGTCGGCCACGAAACTCTTGTAGATCTCGCGCAAGCTCGCGGGTGTGGTCCCGCCGTGCTCGGCAAACTGGGCGGCAAGGTAGCTGAGCCAGGCCTGCTCGCGCGCCGCATCGGCTTTGGCGGGGGCGTGGCAGAACAGGTTGACGTTGAATGGCTTGCCAGTCAGCGCTCGTGTCTCGCGGATTATCTTTCGCGCGGCTTGCGCGTCCATTGCCCCAACGCCAAGCGAGCCCAGCCCGCCGGCCTCTGACACGGCGGCAGCCATGGCCGCTGTGCTGACACCGGCCATGGGCGCCTGGACGATGGGCGTGGAAATGCCCAGGATCGAACGAAGGTTGCGGCGGTGGCTGGAAGGCCTGGAAGTGTCCATGAGAGTCTCTTTCTCTTTGAAGTGCAGGATTCCGCTCGGGAAATGATCGAAGGCGAGGCTGTATCGCAGGGTATCGAGCATGCCATGAAATCTGGCGGCGTGAGATGTTGCTGCGGCTTCGCAAAACATTGTTCATCGCGCGACGCATGCGGACCTGTCGGTACGGGACAAGGTGACTTACCGCACGCGCCCGGCATTGCGCGCTTGGGATACCCGGCAACTATCGACTAGCTTGAAAGCCTTGGGGCCGCTTCGATGGGGCACATGATGAAGAGGATCACAGGGCGCCTGGCCACGATCGTTTCCGTGGGCGTAGCAGCGGGCCTTTTCGCCGCAAGCGGCGCGTGGGCTTCTGACATCGTCTGCAAACCAACTGCGCGCGAATCCCCTGTCCGCTGCAACAACCCGGATGGCTCCGGGGTGAGATGCAACCTTGCGACAGGCGAGGCCGGCCCGCAGGCGCGCCAGCGGCACCTGATCTGCGATACCCCCAGGCTGTCAGAGCGCTACGAGCGCATCTACGCGGAGCAGCAGAGGATGCTGCGCAAGGGCAGGATCCTGGACTCGGACATCGCCGCGTGGCGCGGCCGGCGCGATGCCTGCGACTCGGTACGCTGCCTGGAAAGCATGTTTGCCAAATTCTGGCGGGAGCGGGATTCGATGCGAATCACGCCGGGCCGGTCCGACGCCGCGAATCAAGCGGCAACGGCCAGGTCGACCCCGGCCAGCCAGGAGGCGGCACCGTCGCCTGCGGCGGCTTCTGCACCGGCCTCGCAGACCTCAACGCAGCCCTCAACGCAGCCCTCAACGCAGCCCTCAACGCAGCCCTCAACGCAGCCCTCAACGCAGACCCCTGCGCCGACGCAGCGCGTGCAAGAAGAGCCGCCGCCGGCGGAGCCGCCTGCCATCTCGGCCGGACCGGAGCCCGTCGAAACAACACGGCCGACGGCTCCCGCTGCCCAAGCGCTGCCTGTCTGGCAAGGCACAACTCTTCCCGTTGCCGAGAACAAGAACGGCAGCCCGGCCAGGCCCTATCCGCCAGCCCTTGCCGTGGAGAGCCTGCTTTCCGGACTTGCCGTGATGGGCGCGGGTTTCCTGTGGACGCGCCGTGCCGCGCGCGCACAGGATCGGACGCGTTTCGCCATCCCGGCCGCGGTGGTGGTGGTCTATGGCTTGCTGCTTGTGAATGCGCTGCTGCTGCCGTTTACGCTTGCCGTGAAGTGAGGACCCTATCGCCTTGCCGACAATGCATAGCTCCGCATCTTGAGCAGGCAGTGGCCATCGGGGCCCGGCGCGCAGCAGCTACGCATGGATACGCTCAGCGCCGGCGTTCAACGCCCCTTGAAAATCGGGTGCCGGGCGCAAACCGACAGCACGATGCGCTCGGACTGCGCCAGGTAGTCGTTGAGGGCTGCGGCACACTCTGCGAGCTTGCCCGACTCGAACAACTGCAGGATGTGCTGGTTCATCTCGACATATGGGCCATGCAGGAATTCCGGATCCTGCAGCATGCCGAAAGCCAGGCGCAGCTCGGCGAGCAGGTGGGAGAACATCACGTTCAGCCGCTCGCTGTCGGCCAGTTCCACGATGGCCATATGGAACTCCATATTGGCGGTGCCCGCGCCTTGCCAGTCGCCGCTGTCGCGGCAGCGCAGTCCCATTTCCACCGCTTCGCGCAGGTGCTTCCTGGCCGGATGGCTGGGGTAGGCCTGGGCGATGGCCTGGCACTCGATCATGCGGCGCACGCGGTAGATGTCGATGATGGCCGCGATGCTGGGAATCGCCACGGATACCCCGCGGTTGGGTTCGTGCTTGAGCAGGCCTTCCTTGGTCAGCACGCGAAAGGTCTCGCGCAAGGTATTGCGCGAGATCTGCAGGCTCTCGCTAAGCGCGGCTTCCGACAAGCGCTGCCCGGGCGCGAATTCGCCATGCACGATGCGCTGGCGAATCTGCTCCGTGACCCGCTCGGCCAGATTTCTTACGTCAGTACTGGATGTCATGTTGGCTTCGGGGCGACAGGTTCCGGCATGCCCCGTGCGGGATGTTATCTCACTTTGTTGAACAATAGGCACAAGATTGGTGCGAAGTATGCCCTGCAAACGGGACTTAGGTGTATACCACGATCGAACAACAAGCCATATTGTTCAACAATAAGTCATGGTGGTTGAGTCATACGTGCATATAAATGAACATGGCATGTGTTTTGCTAAACAGCGGTTGGGGTGCGGGGCCGCTGAATAGCGGTCTTGCTCGCTACCGGAACTTCGTCGTGAAGACAGCGCGACGAGCCTTGTCCACGCTTTGTCCTTATCCATAGTGAGCGCAACCATGTGGCTTAAAGAAACAAACCAGACGGAGCGCAAGACGCTCTTTGCCGCCTTCGTCGGCTATGGGGTCGATGCCTTCGACTACATGATCTACACCTTCATGATCCCCACCTTCATCCTGGTGTGGGGCATGACCAAGGCGGAGGCGGGCTATATCGCGACGGGCGCGCTCATCAGCTCGGCCATCGGCGGCTGGCTGGCCGGCATCCTGGCCGACAAATATGGTCGCGTGCGGATCCTGCAGCTGACTGTGCTCTGGTTCAGTTTCTTTACGTTCCTGAGCGGCTTCACCCAGTCCCCCGAGCAACTGTTCCTGACCCGCATGCTGCAAGGCCTGGGCTTTGGCGGTGAATGGTCGGTCGGTTCCTTGCTGATCGCCGAGATGATCCGGGCCCGCCACCGCGGCAAGGCGGTCGGACTGGTGCAAAGCAGCTGGGCCATCGGCTGGGGCCTGTCGGCGATCGCATTCTGGGCGGTCTATGCCGTGTTCGAGCAGCAATACGCATGGCGCGTGCTGTTCTGGGCCGGCGTGCTGCCGGCGATCTTTATCCTGTATATCCGCCGCAATATCTCCGAGCCCGAGGTGTATCAGGAAACCAGGGCCAAGCTGGCCCGCACCGGCCAAAGCAATAACTTCATGCTGATCTTCAAGCCCGGCGTGCTGCGCGTGACGGTGCTGGCAAGCCTGCTGGCGACCGGTATGCAAGGTGCCTACTATTCGGTGACGACCTGGCTGCCCACCTACCTCAAGATGGAGCGCAATCTCTCCGTGCTCAACACCAGCGGTTACCTGATGGTGTTGATCGCCGGGTCCTTCGCCGGCTACCTGACCAGCGCCTGGCTATCCGACCACCTGGGGCGCCGGCGCTGCTTTATGCTGTTTGCGGTGAGCGCGGCCTTCCTCGTGATCTGCTATACGCAGTTGCCGATCACCGACGCTGCCATGCTGGTGCTGGGTTTCCCGCTGGGTTTCTTCCTGTCCGGCATCTTCTCGGGGATGGGGGCATACCTGACGGAGCTGTACCCGAGCCATATCCGCGGCTCCGGCCAGGGCTTCTGCTACAACTTTGGCCGTGCCGTCGGTTCGGTATTCCCGGCCATGATCGGGCATATGAGCGCATCGATGTCGCTGGGTGTTGCCATCGGCTATCTCGCCGCCGGCGCCTATGGGCTGGTCGTCATCGCCTGCCTGCTGTTGCCGGAAACGCAAGGGCGCGAACTGCTCGCCGAAGCCGGGGCCGAGGCCGAGGCTGCGCATTGATCACCGCCAACACGGCCAGAGCTCCGCGCACGGCAGACCTGACACTATGCAAATCCACCTCCTGGGGCGCGACGGCGTAAAGATTCGCGCGTTCGCCTGATCCACGACACTGGAGCAACACTCATGCAAGATTCCGCACTGGAACGCGCCCGCATCGCCGCCGTGAACGCCGCGCGCGAAGCGCGCGCAAGCTACCGTGCCGGCACGGTACAGCCTACCGCCGGCATTGCACCGGGGATGACGCAAGCCAACATGATCGCGTTGCCGCGCGACTGGGCCTGGGACTTCCTGCTGTACGCGCAACGCAATCCCAAGGCCTGTCCCGTGCTCGACGTGATCGAAGCGGGTGCACAGCAGACCGTGCTGGCGGAAGGGGCGGATATCCGCACCGACATCCCGCTGTATCGCGTGTGGCGCAATGGCGAGCTGGTGGAGGAGGTGGCGGATGCCACGCCCCTGTGGACTGAGCACCCGGATCTGGTCACCTTCCTGATCGGCTGCAGCTTCACCTTCGAGACGCCGCTGCAAGAGGCAGGCATCGAGGTGCGGCATATCGCCGACGGTTCCAACGTGCCGATGTACCGCACCAACCGCCAGTGTCGACCGGCGGGCCGCCTGCATGGCGAGATGGTCGTGTCCATGCGGCCCATCCCTGCGCATCGGGTTGCCGATGCGGTTTCCATCAGCGGACGCTTCCCGTCGGTGCACGGCTCGCCCGTCCATGTCGGCGATCCGGCCGCGCTGGGCATTGCCGACCTCGCCAGGCCTGACTTTGGTGACGCCGTGCGTATCGAGCCAGGCGAGATCCCGGTGTTCTGGGCTTGCGGCGTCACGCCCCAGGCGGCCGTGATGGCGTCAGGCGTGCCGTTCGCCGTGACGCATGCGCCGGGCCACATGTTCATTACCGACGTGCCAGACAGCACGTATCACGTCTAGGACCTCCGGGTCATTGCGGAGCTCGTTTTGCGTTTTCTGCCCGTCACTTCGAATGCACTGCTGGTGGAACTGGCCGACCTGGACCAGACGCTGGCCTTGCTGGCCTCGCTGCAGCGCGATCCCCTACCCGGCGTGGCGGAGCTCGTGCCCGCCGCGCGCACCATCCTCGTTCACTTCCGCCCAGTGGCCACCAGCGCCGCCGCGCTGGTACGGGCCATCGCCGCGCGCGACCTGTCGCAGCGCGTCGGGCGCAGCAACATCCTGGTCGAGATTCCGGTGCGCTATGACGGCGAGGACCTGGCCGAGGTGGCCCAGCTGCTTGGCATCACGCCCGCGGAAGTGGTGCGCCGCCACACCGGCAGCGAATACACCGTTGCCTTTACCGGCTTTGCGCCAGGCTTTGCCTATCTCAGCGGCGGCCATCCCAGCTTCGACGTGCCGCGCCGCAGTACGCCGCGCACGCGTATTCCCGCCGGTGCCGTGGGCCTGGCGGGCACCTTCAGCGGCGTGTACCCGCAGGCCAGCCCGGGCGGCTGGCAGATCATCGGGGTCACCCCCGTGGCCATGTGGGACCTGAATCGCGAACAGCCTGCGCTGCTGCTGCCCGGCTATCGTGTGCGGTTCATCGACATCGCCACGCTCGATGGCGTGCTCGATGCGGGCAGCGCCATCGCCGCTGGCGCCCCGGCGCGCCAGCCGTTGCCGACGGACAAGGCGCCTGCTGCCGCGGCGCTGAAGGTGAAGGCCACCGGGCTGCAGACGGTGTTCCAGGACCTGGGCCGGCACGGCCAGGCGGGGCAGGGCGTCTCGGCCTCGGGTGCGATGGACCAGGCCGCCCTCAAGATGGCCAACCGCCTGGTCGGCAACCGCAGCGACTGCGCGGCGCTCGAGACCGTGGGCGGCGGCCTGCAACTGCAGAGCGTGGGCGAAACCGTGCTGGCTGTCACCGGCGCCGATGCGGCGCTGACGGTGCGCACTGCCGATGGCCGCCTATGGAGCGTCCCGAACCACCAGGCCGTGGCGCTGGCCGATGGCGACACGCTAAGCATCGGTCAGCCTCTTGCCGGCGCCCGGAGCTATGTGGCTGCACGCGGCGGGTTTGCCGTCGCGCCGGTCCTGGGCAGTTGTGCTACCGACACACTGGCCAAGGTCGGCCCCGCGCCGCTGGCCGTGGGCGATGTGCTGGACCTGCTGGCGGCACCGGCCGGCGCCGTCGTGGGCCCCCCCGGGTTGCCTGCCGCCGACCTGCCCACGGTGGCGCAGGACGTCGTGCTGGATGTGGTGCTCGGTCCCCGCACCGACTGGTTCACTGCCGAGTCCGTGGCGCGCCTTGCTGCGCAGCGCTGGCAAGTCACCCCACAATCCAACCGCGTGGGCCTGCGCCTGGCCGGCGAGGTGCCGCTGGAGCGCGCCATCACCGGCGAGCTGCCCAGCGAGGGCACCGCCCTGGGTGCGTTGCAGGTGCCGCCAAGCGGCCAACCCGTGCTGTTCCTGGCCGACCACCCGCTGACCGGCGGCTACCCCGTGATCGGGGCCGTGGCTCCTTACCACCTGGACCGCGCCGGACAGATTCCGGTTGGCGCCTGGCTGCGCTTCAACCCGGTCGGCGCCTTCGAAGAACTTCAACCGTCAGAACTGCAACCGTCGGCGCAGCGACCGTCTGCCGCCTGAGCGCACAAGCCCCAACCGAGATTTGCGATGAAGAAAGTCCTGATTGCCAACCGTGGCGAGATTGCCGTCCGCATCATCCGCGCCTGTGCCGACTACGGCGTCGGGTCGGTGGCCGTGTATGCCAATGCTGATATCGACGCGCTGCACGCGCGGCTGGCCGACGAGGCTTATGGCCTGGATGGCGACCGTCCGGCTGACACCTACCTGAACATTCCCAAGCTGCTCGATATCGCCCGACGCAGCGGGGCAGATGCCGTGCATCCGGGCTACGGCTTCCTGTCGGAAAGTGAAGCCTTTGCCAAGGCAGTGATCGATGCCGGCCTGGTCTGGATTGGCCCGTCTCCCGCCACGATTGCCCGGCTGGGCGATAAGGTGGAAGCGCGCAAGATCGCCTTGCAGGTTGGTGCCCCGCTGGTCGCCGGCACGCCCGACCCGGTCGTGGACGCCAGCGAGGTACTGGCCTTTGCCGAGCAGAACGGCCTGCCGATTATCATCAAGGCAGCCTTCGGCGGCGGCGGCCGCGGCATGAAGATCGCATGGCGCATGGATGAGGTTGAAGAGCTGTACGCCTCCGCCGTGCGCGAAGCTGTCACTGCCTTTGGGCGCGGCGAATGCTTCGTTGAGCAGTTCCTCGACAAGCCTCGCCATATCGAAGCGCAGGTACTGGCCGACCAGCATGGCAATGTCGTGGTGCTGGGCACGCGCGACTGCTCGCTGCAGCGCCGCAACCAGAAGCTGGTCGAAGAAGCCCCCGCGCCGTTCCTGACCGACGCGCAGCGCACGCGTATCCACGCCGCCGCCCGCGACATCTGCGCGGCGGCCAACTACACCAGTGCCGGCACCGTGGAATTCCTGCTCAGCGCCAGCGGCGCGATCTCCTTCCTGGAGGTCAACACCCGCCTGCAGGTGGAGCACCCCGTGACCGAGCAGACCACCGGCGTGGACCTGGTGGTCGAGCAATTGCGGGTGGCGGATGGCTTGCCGCTCTCCATTACCGAAACCCCGGCGCCGTTGGGCCATTCGATCGAGTTCCGCATCAACGCCGAGGACGTGGGCCGCGGCTTTCTGCCCACGCCCGGGCCGGTGCAAACCTTCGAGGCTCCGTCGGGCCCCGGGGTGCGCGTGGACTCGGGCGTGCAGTCGGGCTCGGTGGTCCCCGGCACATTCGACTCGCTGATGGCCAAGCTCATCGTGACCGGTGCCACGCGCGAACAGGCGCTGGCGCGCGCACGCCGTGCGCTGCGCGAGTTCCGTATCGAGGGTGTGGCGTCGGTGCTGCCGTTCCACCGTGCGGTGATCGACCACGCAGATTTCCTCGGCGCGGATGGCTTCAGGGTCCACACGCGCTGGATCGAGTCGGACTTCGCCGAACCGCTGGCGGCGGCCACCCGTGCCGAGCCCCAGCACGATGCCAGCCTGCTGCGCACCGCCATCGAGATCGACGGCCGGCGCATGGTGCTGGGCCTGCCGGCGCAGCTGCTGCGCGGCCTCGCCGACGCGCCCGGGCAAGGCAGCGCCGCGGCGCTGGCCCAGGCCGCCGCTACCGACCCGGCGGACCTGCCGTCCCCGATCGCCGGCACCGTGCAGACCTGGAAGGTCGCAGTGGGTGACGAGGTCAAGGAAGGCGATTTGATCGCCGTGATGGAAGCAATGAAGATGGAGATGCAAGTCCATGCGCATCGCGGCGGCCGCGTAACGTGGCAGGCGGCCGCAGGCACTTTCCTGACGGCGGGGACGCGGCTGGTTAACATTGTGTGAATTCACTAAGCATGCCGGCCAAAGGGTAGGGCGTGCCGCTCAGCTCAGCGCAAGCCCCGCGTGCGCCAGCAACTGGCGAAACACCGCCAGGCGTGTATCGCCTGTCTCCGCCAGCCGGTGGCAGACATGGAGGTGTTCAGGCATATCGCTGTGTCCGCGCAGCGCATCCTTGCACTCCCGCTCGGAGATCTCCAGGTGGACGCCCGCGAGCACCGCGCGGCCCTTGCCAACCCGTGAACTGACGATGGCGGGCGGCGTGCCATCGATATCCGCATAGACGGCCAGGACCTGCGTGTCAGCGCCGGGGGCGTCGCCGAAGTCAAAGCGGCAGCCGCCATGGTAGTGGGTGTATAGCGACATCGGGACATCGGTCAGCCTGTCCGTGGTCCGCAGTTTCACCGCGGCCGTGGTACGCGGCGTGCCGTCATACAGCATGCCATCAGTAAGTTCTGGCAGCGAGCCCACTGCCACCGCGTCGACAAAGCACAGTTCGCGCGGGCCGCAGATTGCGCCCCTGGTGCCGGCGTGAAACGCCATTTCCCGACATGCGTAGTAAGCGCCTGCGCAAATCCCGAGGTAGACGCCGCCCTGCTCGACGAAATGCCGGATGCGCACGTTCGGCGCACCGTTCAGCATTGCACAGTAGGGAAGGTCGGCGCCCCCCGGCATGACAAACAGCACCGCACCATCGAACAGCGTGGTGTCGTGCCGGATCTCGTCTGCCATCACCGCTCGGATCTCGTAGGTGCTGGCATGGAGCTGGTGCCCGATGGTCCGCATCAGGCACGCGGTCCAGTCGGAAGCGCCGGCGTCGACATAGGTCAGGATCTGGGGCCTTGGCATACCGGCATCCGTTTTTGCATTACGAACGTGAACTCACGGGACGGCTCCGGTACCTCTCCCGGAGAGGAGGTTGGGTGACAGGTGCTCTTGTTGTGTGTCGACAAGGCACCGTTGCCCTGAATGGATTCAAGCATAACGCTGCCGGCCGGCAAGATTTCGGTGACATCGCCAACATGGGAAATTTGGAGAATCGTGACCGGATTTCAAGCAATTCCCGTCCAGAACCTCGTGGAAATGAGGCTACCGAAGCACTTGTTTCGTGGGGATACAAGCAATGGACAACTAAAGCCCGTTGTAAACCCAACAGGATCCTATCTCGGCGGCGTATCTTTACGGCCGGTCAGGAACCAAGTATGCAGTGCGCCAATTCCCTTAGCCTCGATTGTCCCCCGCTCCTCGAACAAATAGAGTTCGTCAAGAAGACGCCTGGTTGCGCCTGTCACCTGGATCCGCCCGGCGACACCGTGCGATTCCATTCGGCTGGCCGTATTGACCGCGGCCCCCCATAAGTCGTATATGAACTTGCGCTTGCCGATGACCCCGGCGACCACTGGCCCACTATTGATGCCAACGCGCATTTGCAGGTTGTAGCCGCTGCGCTGGTTGACGTGGATGAGGGCGTCTACCATGCCCAACGCCATCTCCGCTGCTCGTACTGCGTGATCCGCGGCGGGTTCGGGGAGCCCCGCGGCGGCCATATAGGCATCGCCAATGGTCTTGATTTTTTCGAGGCCGCAATAGTCCGCAATGATGTCAAACTCGCAAAAGATTTCATTGAGGACAGCAACCAACTGCTCGGGGCTCATGTCAGCCGAAAACCGGGTGAAGGCGACGATGTCCGCGAATAGAACTGATACTTCAGAGAAGCTGTCAGCGATAATCTCGGGAATACTGTTGGCGACCAGATCAGGGCGCGTCTTCAGCTTCTCGGCGATGGGGTAGGGAAGCAAATTGAGCAGCAGCCGCTCTGATAATTTCTGCTCTGTCATGAGCTTATCGTAGAGGCTCTGGAGTTCGTCGCGCTGCCTCCGAATCAACTCCCAGCTGGCTTGCAGTTCCTCGTTCTTTTGGGCGAGCGCTGCTTCTGCGTGCTTCTTCTCCGTGATATTGCGGCCTTCAGGGAGCAGAAACACAACGGTGCCATTCGAATCCCGAATGGGCAAGAGCGAAAAATCGACAATGATTGTCTCTTCGCCCCTCGCTTGACCGTAGACTTCGAAGTCACCTCGGACGAACTCGCCCTGGCTTGCGCGCCGGATTAGCGCTTGCAGCAAGGCCTGGCTCTCCTGCGAGATGACCCACCAGCGTGCCTCCCAGAATGGCTTTCCCCGAATATCGTCCATCCGGATGCCGATCCCTTCGAGCGCTGCGCGGTTAATCTCGAGCATCTTGCCGTCGACATCCAGAAGGCCGACAAACTGGTACATCGCATCCAGCATGATGCGTGCGAGCTTGTCCCTTTGGGTATCGAAATCGTCACTCGCGGAGAGCGTTACATCGCGCACCCGGAACTCTGCGGAGTTAGAGAACAGCTGGCGACTGATGATAGCCATGCTTCACCTCTTTCGCCCCTCGGGCTGGCTGTGGAACCAGCCTGCCGGCTGATCCCGGCAGCATACAGGGCTGCCTCCCATTGGAGCATACCCCGGCTTTGCGGGTCCGCTCCCGCGGACCCGTCGTCGTTAGAACGCTGTAACCACCTTGAACCAGAATTTGTCGCCGGCAAACCGGTTCTCGGCATACGCTTCATGCTGCCATTGGGCGACGAAGCTGGTGCCCTTGGCATTCGTATAGGAGACACTCGGGCCAATGGCGAGCACTTCACCACGTCGGCCCCGGCTCCACACGCCGGGCACCTCCGGTACCACGGTGCCATTGAACTTGTCGTCCGTGACTTGCTTCAGATAATAGCCGCTCAAGCCGACAGTCCACGGGCCGATATGCTTGCCAAAGGCATAGTCCACGTGCAGTTCCTGCCCTGACTGATAATTTCCAGTCATGCCGCCAAAGTTCGCGTCCTTGTTCTTGCCCTTGATGTTGTACATGACCTTGGCGGAGACTTCCCAGCCGCCCTGGCCCAGCCAGGTGAATGCGGCGACCGGCTCGAAGGCCCAGTAGTTCGCGCCGATGCTGGTCCTGGGATCGTTCTGGTCGTATCGTCCCGTTGGCAGGTAGATGTCCAGGCCAGTCGTGACATGCCAGTTGTCACCATGCCAGCCGAGGACAATCGGGTCGATCGAGATGTCACCCAGGCCGGTGGCGCTGCGGCGGCCGCCCAACTGGGGGAGATTCATCGATTGATAGACCAGCGGGACGATTGCCTGCATGCCCCAGCTTGCGCCAAGGATCGTGAAGTCCGTTACCTTGACGAGACGCACGGCGTCAAACCAGGCATCCACCTTGGCGGGATTCCCTCCAATGCTGGCGTTGTCGCCGTTGCCGTCCTTGAGTTTGCCGCCGTAGTAGCCGGTGTAATTGAGAAAGTATGTGCCGGGAGGGGGCAATGCTCCCGACATCCAGCTTTCGGCGCCATTTGGATACTGGTCTGCACCTTCCTTGGCGAAGGCTTGGTTGCCGACTAGCGCAAGCAAACCGGCCAGCATGGCCGCGATGGCTCGTTTCTTCAATTCGTTCTCCTCCTTTTGTGGTTATGGGCGAGCGGATGGAATGTCAGCCGGGAATCAAGGCAAGGACGCGTAGCGGACTGCCAGAGCCATCCTTGATCTTCAGCGGGGCAGCGACAATCAGTGCGCCCTGCGGAGGAAGCTGGTCGAGATGGGTCAGGCATTGCAGACCGTAGCGGTTGTTGCCGTGCATCAGGTAATGGCACGGGAACGGAAACTCCCAGCCATAGGATTGGCCCGCGTCGGTACCAATTGCCTCGACGCCGAATCCATGGACATCGCGCTCTTCGATCATCCACTGGACGACTCCCTGGTCGGGGCCGGGGGTGTGCATGCCATCATCGCGCGCATTCAGGTACGCCTCGGGACTAGTGCGCCGGGACCAGTCGGTACGCATCAGGACCCAGGAGCGGGGCGGGATGCGTCCATGCCGGGCTTCCCATGCCTTGACGGCGTCGACAGTGAGCAGGAAGTCCGGGTCTTCGGCGGCCTCGCTGGAGCAGTCGATGACGCAGGCGTTGGCGAAAAATTTCTCAGCGGGGATGGTGTCGGTCGTATTGTCCGGCAGATCCTTGCCGGATACCCAATGGACGGGCGCGTCGAAATGGGTGCCGGTATGCTCGCCGCAGGAAAAGTTATTCCAGTACCAGTTCGGGCCCCGCTCGTCATAGCGGGAGATGGTCTCTTGCCGGAAGGGCCAGGTCTGGCCCATCTCGGGCGGGAGCGAGATGGTCGGAAACTCGGGACTCAGAGTTTGGGTCAGGTCGACCACGCGGATGCGGCCAGCCAGAAGGTCTGCTGCAAACTGGGCGAGGCTGTTGCTCATGGTTGTCTCCTTTCAGATCTTTTCACTTTCAGTTTGATTTCGCCCGCTTCCGTGCGAGCGCATTGGCGACGTGGTAACCAGATGTGCCGCCAAGACCGGGCCCTGGATGCGTAGAGGCGCCGATATGGTGGAGATGCTTGACCGGCGTTGCGTGATCCTTGACCCCTGGAAGTGGCCGCCAGAACATGAACTGGTCAATACTGCATTCGCCGGAATAGGGGTCGCCGCCGACGAGATTGATGTTCATCGCTTCGAGGTCCGCCGGGGACAGGACAGTCCGCCCGACGATGCTCGCCTTCAGGTTTGGAACCTGGCGCGCAATGCGCTCGATGATCCGGTCCGCGTAGCGTTCTCTGATTTCCGGCGTCCAGCGGCCGTCCGCGGGGGCGGGAATTTCTCCCAAGGCATCGCCTTTGATACTTCGCGGGCATTCGGGGACCTGGATCCAGAGTATCCAGCCACCAGCCGGGCTCCTCGACGGGTCAACCGCACAAGGCTGGGCAACGCAAACCGTACCTTCGGCTGGAAGCAGCCCGCGCTCTGCTTCGCTGACTGCCCTGGAGACGCCGTCCAGACCAGAGGTAAGGTGCAGGTAGATGACGTCCCGCAGATGCTCTTGGGGCCAGTCCGGCGGGGCTGACAACGACAAGTGAATCTGCATATTGCCCTTTCCATAGCGGTACTCTGCGGCCTGTTGCCGCAGACCAGCCGGAACGTGTTCAGGGGCCAGCAGCTTGCCGTAGAGCTGCCCAGGGGTGACATTGCAGATAATTTCCTTGCCCGTGAATACGCGCTTGTCCCGTGTCCTTACGCCCCGCGCCGCGCCGCCGAGGACCAAGATATCCTCGACATCGGCATTGACATGGAGCGCACCGCCCCGGCTTTCGATGATCCGGCGAAATGCATCGACCGTCCGGGCATTGCCGCCTTGGACGATTGGCAGTCCCACGGCCTCCAGGCTGAACGCGACCACTTTGCCCATTAGCGCAGACATGGCGCTCTCCGGGCCAAGGCCGGTATGCAATACCCAAGGTGCCAGCAGCGCCCGGACCAGGTCGGATTTGACGCGGGTCTCCAGCCAATTCCGGCAACTCATCAGCGCGGGGGAGAAGAAGGCAACAGTGTCATGCACGCCTTGCTTCCACAGGCGGCCAGCCACCGTCCTTGCCACACCCGCGCTCCAAAGCTCGTTGCCGAGCAGCGAGAACACCAGTCCGGCATTCCGCTCGACCTCCTGCATGGCGGCCATATAGGCATCGCCGTCGCCGCTTGCCAGCGCATTGAATGCGCTGACATTGCGCTCGCGGGAGGTGGCTAAGATCAGCGAACGATTGTCGGGTAGTAATACGCCCGTGGGCGTGTCGTTATTGCGGTAGCTGAGCCCCGCCTGATGGAGATCGTCCTTCAGCTCCGCGTAGCCGGGCGAGGTGACAAACAGTGGGTGTGCGGTGGACAACGTGTCGTGCAGGTAACCCGGTGCGTTCAGGGACTCGGTGCGAATGCATCCGCCCAGCGTGCTGTTGCGTTCCAGCACGCAGACGCGTTTGCCACGCCGGGCGAGGACGGCAGCGCAGACAAGCGAATTGATACCACTGCCGACAATGACGGCGTCATAGGTACTCATGGATTATCCCGGGGGCAAGGATACGAAGGGGGCAATGCGTTTGGCCGCGGCGTTGGCCTGCATTTGTCCTGAACGCTCGGCCGCGTGCGGCATCTAGGTCGCTGCGCTGTACTCGCTGCGGATCAGCTCTGCAAGGTCGGTGAGCGCATTGGCAGCGCGGGCATACCCGCCCTTATAGAAGAGCAGGGATTCACGGTCCGATGTGTCGAAATGATGGACTTCGCCAATGAAAATAATGTGGTCGCCCCCATCGAACTGCTGCGCATTGCGGCATTGAAAGACCGCCGCGCACCCTGGCAGAACAGGCGAGCCTTCGATGCCATCCGTGCATGAGATACCAACGAACTTGCCGTCCGCGCCGCGCGCGAAGCGGTTCGAGACATCTTCCTGGTTGGAAGCCAGGACGTGAATAACGAAACTACCGGTCTTCTGGAATGCCTCAAGGCTGTAGGACTTCTTTGCGAGGCTCCACAGCACCAGACGCGGCTCCAGCGATACCGAGCTGAAGCTATTGACAGTCACGCCCCATGGTTCGCCATCGGCGGTGCGGGTTGTGACGATGGCTACGCCAGTAGCAAAGCGGCCGAGGGCATTCCGAAACTCGCGAGCGTCGGTCATGGTTGTCTCCTGTGGCCTGCCGCGCCGATGACGGGGCAAGCAGGCAATTTGTTCTAGTGAGGCTGTGATGTCTTCAGGCGGCCCGGGTCTGGGACTCTTGCGCGATCCAGGCGTCGGTGGCTTCCTCGTCGAACCAGTAGCTGCCGTAGTCACGCGGATCGTTGAAGCCGTTGGCGATGCGGTGGGCAATACGCGGCGCGTGCTGCGCTGTGGCCAGGAGCTTGACGATGTGGTCCGGCGGCGGGAACAGCAAAGAGTTTGTCCAGCGGATCACCGGCTCTGCGTAGCCCTCATAAAGGCCGTCGAAGGTTAACTGCATCCATGCCTTGTCGAAGGGCTTGTCACCCTGGCGCAGGATGGCGTCGAAATAGTGCAGGGCGCCTTTGGTGGCGTTATTCGAGCCTTGGCCGGTGATCGGATCGTTGACCATGACGGCGTCGCCCAGGCCCATCACAACCCGGCCGGAGGGCAGCGTAAGGGTGGGGTTACGCACGGTCGGCGTGACACGTCCGCTCAGGACGCCGTTCGCATCGGTGAGTTGGACATTGGCGCACCGCTCGATTTCCCAAGGGAGGTAATCGCGTAGGATACCCAGGCAGACGTCCAGGTGCTGGTCGGCTGATTTGACATCAGCCCAACGGTCCATCGGGCCGCCGGGAATGGCTTCGAATACCATGATGTCACAGGCTTGCGTTTCGTTGCTGCCCTTGGTGGTCAGGGCCGGGAAGACGAAATACTCGCCGACACCGGGAATCAGGTTGAAATTGACGCATTCAAACGGGCCGCTGCGCTCCATCCCCGTCACGTAGGCAAGTGCCAGCTGGCGCTGCGGATGGCGAACGGGAGAGCGCGCATCATTGCGGGTCAACAGGTTGACGATCTCGCCCTTGCCGCCTGCCAACAGGACCAGGTCATGGCTTTCGGCCAATGCTTCAAGCTGGGGAATCTCGACGTTCTCGATGCGGAGATTGCCGCCGCGGGTCTCAAATTCCGCCATCCATCCGGGCATCTTGACACGCTGATCCACCGACTGCGCAGAGGCATTCAGGCGAGCGCGCCAATGGATGGCCATCTCGCCCTTGCCATCGGGCGTCGGGATGGTCAGGCCAATACCATTGACGTTGGGGCACTGCGATTCCCATTGATTCATCCCGAAATTGCGCTCGATCTGAAGGGCCTGGTCGAAGATGCATTGGGATGACATCACCTTACCGTTCCAGACTTCCTCCGCGGTGCGGTTGGTCACCAGCGTGACCTCGTAGCCTTGCTGGAGCAAGGCGCATCCGAGCAACAGGCCGGCCTGGCCTGCGCCGACAATGGCAATCTTGCGGGGCGTGATCTTGGCAATGGAATGGGTTGTCATGTGTCTCTCCAGTGGGGTGTCTTCTATGTGTCCGGCGCAGGGGGCGGAATCGGCTGGGTTGCCGGCGCCGCGATTCATCGGGCGGTATTACGCCATGAGGCGTTGGATGGCTGCCTGCCGACCTTCCGGGCCCAATGCGCCATAGCCCCCGTCACACGCGTAGTCGGTGCCGGTGACGAACGCAGCTGCATCGGACAAGAGAAAGAGGACAACTTGCGCAACTTCCTCAGGCTTGCCGAGGCGTCCGAGCGGGTGGAAGTCGGCGGCAACAGTGTCGGCCTTGGCCTTGTCGCCGCCGCTGAGCGTGCTGATGACCGACGACCACGTCCATCCCGGCGAGACCGAGTTCACGCGAATGTTGTCAGGGGCCAGGTCAAGCGCCGCACTGCGCGTGAACTGCTGCATCGCGGCCTTGGTAATCGGGTACAGCCAGCGCCCCGCCTGCGCCACGCCGGCCGAGATCGAGGCAAAGTTGACGACGGCTCCGCCGCCGCGCTTTTTCATCTCTGGCACGCATGCCTTGAGCATCATCGCCGCGCCGACGACATTGACGTTGTAGGAATCCAGCCACTGCTCGCGGGTGGAATCGGCGCCGTTGTCCACATAGGTGCAGGCGCAGTTGATGAGCAAATCGATGCCACGAAACGCATCGACGGTTTGGGCGATACAGGTAGCGATGTCGGCATCGCTGGTCACGTCCACGGCAACATAGCGGCAACGCGCCGGATGGCGTTCCGCGATCTGGCGACCACCTTGTTGGTCGATGTCGACGACAACGACGTTCGCGCCTGCCGAGATCAGGGCCGACACCACCGCCTCGCCAATCATCGTTGCGCCACCGGTCACGATGGCCGTCTTGCCTTCAATGCCTTGCATGTCTGTCTCCGCTTATTGTCTTGGCTTGCACGTAGCCATGTGGGAGGTAGTTTGGTTTAGCAATGACGACGCTGCTATCCAGAATCCGCCGGCAAATATCCGGATTGCGAGCCTTTGCTGGTAGCAGGAAATTGGGGCGGTGATGCGGGCAGAATGAGCAGCCTTGCGGTGCGGCTCGGCCTGAAGGGTGTCGGTGCTGCGCAGCTTTATTGTTGTATCAACGACTGAAAGGATGCCAAAGGGCGACTGGTCCAGAGCGAGGCTAAGGGAGCCCGAGGGCCCTCAACGCCCGGTATCGCTGAAATGGCGTTCCCTTGCGTCGCCACGCAACGTTGCTGAGGGGGAAACGCCGAAGCGCTTCTTGTAGTAGGCCGCAAACCGGCCGAGATGCGTAAACCCAAACCGATATGCAATATCCGTGATGGAGGCATGCTCGGCTCCCGCAGCGGCGATAAGCGCTTGTCGCACGCTGTCCAGCCTGACGTCGCGCAGGTACCCAACCGGCGTTGTATTGAGGTGGCGCCGGAAGCCTTCCTCCAGCGCCCGGACACTGACGCACGCGATTTTTGCCAGATCTGCGACGGTCAGCGGTGTATCTGCATTCGCGCGAACATAGTCGATTACCCGCTGCATATGACGCGGCCTGGCAGGTTCGGCGCTGCGTGCAAGGAGATGGGTATAGGTGTGCGGCTGAAGCAGCAGCAGAGTCCGCAAGAGATAATCCTCCATCGACGCCACCGCCGCGGGGAATTGGAGCCAGTGGGTACCGTGCTGATCGATATTCCTTGCAAGGTCGAGTACAGCTTGTGTCCAGGGGCTGGAAAGACCTGCGTGTTGGGGCAGCGACGGATCGAACGCAAGAGGACCGTCTGGGTCGCACCCTGTCAACAAGGCGAAGCGGTGCTCCATGGCCGCCTTCTTTATCCAGAGCAACACCTGCGCACAGTCCTGGTGCCAGTGCATTCGAGTTGGTGTGTCCGGGCTGAGCAAGCTGGCTGTTTTGACGTCAGAAACTACGCTCTGCGCGCCGCACTGGATGTCTGCGTGGCCTGCGACAGGAATCTGAGCCAGGTAAAAGTTGCCTAGCCGGCCAGGATCGATCTGGACATCCGCGCCATAGGCAAGGAAATTGATGGCAGTGTCATGCAGCTTTACCAGGTTGTGCTGCACGTGCAAATGCTGCGCTGCGCCAACAACACGCAGTTCATGCGGGCAAAACACAGCTGCAATCTTGCCCTGCGTCTCCTCAACGTCTTGCGAGCGGAACAAAGGATACTGAGCGAGCAGACCCCGTAACGCGTCCTTCTCGGCACTTGGTACGGGCGGCATTTCCGGTGAAGGTTGAGGGGCGGTCTGCATCGTCTCATTCCTGGAGGATTGCAGCGCGTCAGGCTCGCATGCGCCGCGAGATGCCTGCGCAATCCACTTATTTTGTACCTAAAGTTCCTGCTAGTAGCAAGAGAGCGGCCGTGTGCGCGGAGTGCTTGCCGAAGCCGAAGTGTCCCGCCGTGGTATGTTCTGTTTCCGCCCGGCCAACGAGGCCGTCCAACTGACCACCGTACCGCATGAACTCCCGCAGCGATACCGCCGAAGACGACTTTGTCGATAACTACACTCCAGGCCTGCTGGCCCAAGCCAGCCAACTTATCTCGGGAGAATTCCACGCGATCGTTCAGGCCAACGGTTTCACCATCTCAGACTGGCGCGTCCTGGCAACACTGTCGGGCGGCAAGTCAATCAGCATCGGGGAACTGGCGCAGATCTCGGTAACCAAGCAGCCCACTGTGACACGGCTGCTCGATCGCATGGAAGCGCAGGGCTACGTGAAGCGCATTCCGCATGAGACCGACCGGCGCATCACGCTGGTGCGCATCACGCCGCGCGGCCAGAAGCTGACCTCTAACTTGATTGCACAGGCCCTCCTCCATGAGGCCGAGGTACTGGCACCGCTCGGCAAGAAGAAGGCCGACGAATTGCGCGCCACGCTGAAGTTGCTAATCCAGCTGCATCGCTCTGCCAACTGAAGTCAGCCCGGGACTCAGCCCGGTCGGCGCATTTGGAACAACGTCGACTTGCTGATTTCATAGTAGTCGGCCGGGCCGCCACCGCGCAGAATGGGGCGGGCGGCGGCAGTGTCATAGACGCCGTCCTGCAGGAAGGCCTGGTCAATATGCACGCCAACGACCTCGCCAAGTACCATCCACGTCTCGAGCAGGGCGCCGTCCGCCTTGGCCAGCTGCATGATTTTGGTCGCGCGGCATTCAAATGACACTGGGCTTTCCGCTACGCGAGCTGCCGACACCAGGCGCGATGGCCTTGGCGTCAGGCCCGCCAGGTCGTATTCGTCGACTTCGGGAGCAACGCCGGTGCTGGTGAGGTTCATGCGTTCGGCCAGTGGGCGCGTCACCAGGTTCCACACGAACTCGCCGGTGGCCTCCACATTGCGCACGGTGTCCTTGTAACCGACGCTGGAGAATGCCACCACAGGGGGCGTGTAGTTAAAGACGTTAAAGAATGCGTAGGGGGCGAGATTGGCGCGGCCCGCCGTATCCACCGTGGAAATCCAGCCAATTGGACGTGGGCCGACGATTGCGGCAAGCGGGTCATGCCGCAATCCGTGGCCGCGCGTGGGCTCGTAGAAGTGAATATTGTCCATGTTCGTGTGCGCAGCGTCGTCCCTGCCCGGGCAGGAACGACGAAAGCGATGGAATGCGCTGAGTACTTGCCGCTCAGCAGTTCGCCGCAACCGGCGACCTCGGTGCGAAGGTTCAGTTTGCGCAGCATCTGCCAGGTGGTAGCCACCGCGGCCGACACGGTGGGGATACCCGACTCGTCCTGGACCTTCTGGATCGACGGCAGAGACTGCATCTGCACGCAGGCGGAGAGCACGATGGCATCTACGCCGGTGGTGTCGATGCGCTTGTAGATTTCCAGCAAATTGGCCGGATCCTGCGCCGCTACCTGCAAATTGTCGGGAATTTCCAGCGCGCAATAATCCTTTACTTCCACGCCTTCGCTCTCGATGTACTCGACGACCATCTTGGTGAGCGGTTTCATATAAGGACAGACCACCGAGACGCGCTTCGCCTTCATCGCGTGCAGGCCGTCCACCAGCGCGCCGGCGCTGGTCACCACCGGTGCGGGATTGCCATTGTCCACGGTACGCTGCGTCAGGCGTGCCTCGGAGACACGGTGATAACCCTTGCCCATGCTCATGATGGCGACCAGGCAGGCGTAGCCCAGCACATCCACGCGCGCGTCGGACAGCTCGATCGCGCAACGGTCGCTGTCACGGTCCATCGCCTCCAGCTCTTCTTTCACCACCTTCTTCATGCGCATGCGGCTGGAGTGGAAGGTGAAGCGCTCGGCGAAGTCCTTTTCCCGCTCGCGGAGCATGGCGGGAATCTCCGTCTCCATGGTGGTGTTGGAGGACGGCACGATTTGCCCGACGCGCAGCGGCTTTTGGGAGGTCAACAGGAAAGACATTTACTTGCTCTCGGAAAGGTCGAATGCATTGAGTTCAGCCTGTTCGGCATTCAGGTCAAAAGCCTGCGTGGTGCCGTCCATGAACTGGGCAGGCTGCAGCGGGCGGCGGTCCACGCGCAGGTCGAAAATGTCGAAGCGGTTGTAATGGCCGGTGATGTCGTGCATCTGGCGCGGCTGAATGCAGCGCGATAAGTCGATATCGCCATACACGATGCCTTCTTCGTCAATCAACGGCTCCCCGATTACGCGGCCGTCCGGGCCCAGGATGCCGGAGAAGGCGCTGTTACGGCGCGACAGCAACTCCCGCGCCTTGGGGTTCAGCGGGCTCATGGCGTCGATGATCTCTTCCGAGACGGTCGAGCACGACACCGCGGTGAATACCTTGCCTTCGAAGCAGTGAGCCGCGGCGCGAACCTTGATGGCGTCGGCCATGTCGTAGTCGGCCGGCGCAACCGGTAGCGCGATATAGCTGGCTACGTGCATCAGCTCACCCTGCGACAGCAGCGCAAAGCGCGCCAGCGTGTTGGTGTTCTCGCCGCAGGCCAAGGAGCCGAGCGGGCCGACGCTGGTCTGGTGCACCCGCAGCGCCGATGCATCGCCATTGGCCCAGGTCAGCTTTTCGGCCCAGGTAGGCACCAGCTTGCGGTGCCTGCCCAGAATGCGGCCTTCGTCGCTGATGGTCACCAGGGTATTGAAGATCGTGCCGATGCCGGTGCGGCTGCGCTCGTTGACGCCGACAACCACGTTGATGTGGTTGGCCTGGGCCGTCTGCGCGATCTTGCGGATCTCAGGACCGGGGATCTCGATGGAAGCCTTGACCAGCTTCTCGAACCAGGGGCTGGCGTCGACCGGGTTGGTCAGCCAGCTCCAGTATGGGTAGCCGGCCACGAAGACCTCGGGGAACGCGACCAGGCTGGCGCCGTTGTCGGCGGCTTCCCGGATCAAGCGGCAGACCTTGTCGACCGTGGCGTCGGCATCGAGGAAAACCGGCGCGGCCTGCACGGCCGCGGCCTTGAACTTGGGCAGGTTGAGCATTTGTGTCTCGCTAGCAGCGTTGTCCCCGCTTGCGCGGGAACAACGGGGGTTTAGACTGCCACCACCGGGTGGCGCAGCTCACCGATGCCTTCCACCGTGGCCACCACGGTGTCGCCGGGCCACAGCCACTCCTGCGGGGTGCGGCCAGCGCCCACGCCATCCGGTGTGCCGGTGGCGATGATGTCGCCGGGTTCCAGCGCCATGCCCTTGCTGATGTCCGCGATCAGCGCGGGCACCTTGAACAGCATGTGGCGGGTGTTGGAGCTCTGCTTGGTCACGCCGTTGACAGTCAGCGACAGGTCCAGCGTGTGCGGGTCGGGGATCTCATCCGCGGTGACGATGACCGGTCCGAACGGGGCGTAGGTGTCCTGGCCCTTGGAATAGATCCACTGGCCGGCGCGGCGGCAGTCGCGCGCCGAGATGTCGATCATCACGCTGTAGCCGAACACGTAGTTGAGGGCATCGGCTTCCTTCACGCCCTTGCCGCGCGTGCCGATGACGACGGCCAGTTCGACCTCCCAGTCCATCTGCTCGGTGATTTCCTTGTTGTGCTCGATGGCGTCGCCCGGACCGATTACGGTGGTGGGCGGCTTGGAGAAGATCACCGGCTCCTTCGGCAGCTCCTTTGAGGTGTCCAGGCTACGGCTGGACTCGGCCACGTGCTCGACGTAGTTCAGGCCGATGCCCCAGATGTTCTTGCGCGGACGCGGAATCGGCGCCAGCAGCTTCACGTTGGAGGCCGGCACGGCCACACCGAATGGCAGCTTGCCGCGATATTCGTTCAGCAGCGCGTTGGTCGAGCGGACTGCCTCTGGACCCAGGTCAATGAACTCGAGCATGGTCGAGGGGATGCTCACGCCAACGGCAGCGCCAAAGCGGGCGAGGTCGACGACGTTGCCGTCGACAATGGCACCCAGGCGGGCGGCGGCAGCAACTTCAGCGCGATAGGTTACGAGACGCATTTTCGAAAACTCCGAGAAAGGCCGCATACGATGCGGCGGTAAAGCCTGGAAAACAGGTATTGATGACGTTCAAAGCACGACCTGGTGCCCGCCGTTCTCCGCCAGCGCCTGCTCGCGGTACAGACCCAGCGACTGCATCACCGGCAGGTCGTTGAAGCAGAACAGCACGGCGTCATCGCTGGCCGACGCGTTGGCGTGCTCGTGGAAGGCCCACGACGGCACGCAGAAGATGTCGCGCTCGGTCCAGTCAAAGCGCTGGCCGTTGATGACGGAGTAGCCGCTTCCCTTGGCCACCTGGTAGATGAAGCTCCCGGTGTGGCGGTGGGCCTTGGTGGCTTCGCCCGGCCGCAGGAGCTGCATGCTGGCGCCAATGGTGGGCATCACCGGGCCGCCGGTAACCGGGTTGATGTAGTGCATCAGGACCCCGTCGAACGGGCTGCCTTCAGTGACCTTGCTGTGGCGTACCAGCGCCTCGTAGGTCGGCGCCCATTCGTACTTGAACAGCGGCGAGTACGGTTTGCTCCAGTTGCCATCGTGCGGGCGCAGTCCCTTGCCGCCCCAGATTGCCGGCATATCATCGATGGCGTGGGTGACGGCCTGCTGCAGGTCCGGGTGCACTGCATAGAAGCCGGCTTCCAATGCGTTGACCAGCGGGATGTCGAGGCCATCCTGCCAGATGCAGGTCGTTCCCTCCGCAGAGACGCCGTGTTCATGCCAGGTGCCGTTGGGCGTCAGCACGAAGTCGTTGGCGTTCAGCGTCATCTTGTGGCCGTCGACGATGGTGTAGGCACCGCTGCCTTCCATGATGAAGCGCAGTGCCGACGACGAATGGGCGTGGGCAGAGGCGGCTTCGCCGGGATGCATTACCTGCAGGCCAGAATAAAGCCAGCCGACTGCAGCAGACACGTCCTGCCGGCCAGGATTGTTCAGGTAGACCACGCGGCGGCCAGCCTTCTCCGGCGTAACCAGGTCGACGGAGCGCAGAACGTGCTCGCGCAGGTCGCGGAAGCGCCACAGCACCGGCACCGATTCCGACTTAGGTTGCCACGGTTCGATCTTGTTGGCCACCGTCCAGAGCGCGCCGGTCTTGAGCGCCGCGAGCTCCTTGTAGTAGGCGACCAGCTCGGGCGTATCTTCCACGTCGGCGCGGCCGGCTACGCTTTCGCGGTAGGTGTCATACGAGGTATTCGACATTGTCATCCTCTCCTTTGTGTATTCATCCTCCCCCGCGAAGGGGGAGGGTAGGGACACTGCTCAAACGCCAGCCACCGCACGGCGGAGGTTGCGCTCCAGCTGGTCCTTCGCGAGCAGATATTGCTTCGGCCATTCGACACTGCGGTAGCCGAGCTTCGCGGTCTCGTGCAGCAGCCACGCCGGATCGGCCAGGTGCGGGCGGGAGATGGCGCACAGGTCTGCCCGGCCCGAGGCGATGATCCCGTTGACCTGGTCGGCTTCGGTGATGGCCCCAACGGCGATCGTGGGCACGCCTGCCTCGTTGCGCACGCGGTCGGCGAAGGGCGTCTGGAACATGCGGCCGT
Source organism: Cupriavidus sp. UYPR2.512 (assembly GCF_000379565.1). Classification (NCBI taxonomy): domain Bacteria; kingdom Pseudomonadati; phylum Pseudomonadota; class Betaproteobacteria; order Burkholderiales; family Burkholderiaceae; genus Cupriavidus; species Cupriavidus sp. UYPR2.512. Next base: position 560,014 of record NZ_KB902852.1, read on the forward strand.
ACACCGGTTTCTGGTCGGGGCTCACTTCCCCCGACGAGCAGTCGATGACGTCGGCGCCGGCATCCTTGAGCAGGCGCGCGATTTCCACGGCGTCGTCAGCACTGTTACCCCCTTCGACCCAGTCTGTGGCAGAAATGCGCACGGACAGAGGCTTTTCCTGCGGCCATGCTGACCGCACCGCGCGCAGCACTTCGAGAGGGAAGGCCATGCGGTGTTCGAGCGTGCCGCCGTATTCGTCGGTGCGTCGGTTGGTCACCGGTGAGATAAAGCTCGACAGCAAGTAGCCGTGACCGGCTTGCAGCTCCAGCCAGTCGAAGCCCGCCGTTGCCGCGCGCCGTGTGGCGGCAACGAAGTCATCGCGCACGCGGTCCATCTCCTCGCGGGTCAGGGCCCGTGGCGTCTGCGAAATGCCCGGCAGATAGGGCAGCGCCGATGCCGAGACCAGCGGCCAGTTTCCTTCGGCGAGCGGGTGATCTGCCTGTTCCCAGCCGAGCTGGGTCGAGCCGCGACGGCCGGCGTGGCCGATCTGCACGCCGATGCGCGCGCTGGTGTGCTCATGAACGAAGCCGACGATGCCGGCGAATGCCGCCGCCTGCTGGTCGTTCCACAGGCCCGGGCAACCCTGTGTGATGCGGCCCTCCGGCGACACCGCCGTCATTTCCACCATCACCAGCCCGGCACCGCCCAGTGCGCGGCTGCCAAGGTGCACCATGTGGAAATTGCCCGGCACGCCCATCTGGCACGAGTACATGGCGGTGGGCGACACCACCACGCGGTTCTTCAGCGCCACGCCGCGGACGGTGTAAGGCGTCAGGGCCGGCGGCACATCGGCGGCTTCGGCGCCGGCGCGCCCGGCCAGCCAGGCTTCATAGCCTTCCAGCCAGGCCCGGTCGCGCACGCGCAGATTCTCGTGCGAGATGCGCTGTGAGCGGGTCAGAAGCGAATAGGCGAACTGCTCCGGCTCGAGGTTCTCGTAGCGCTTGACGTTCTCGAACCATTCTGTGGAGTTGCGCGCGGCGTTCTGGATCTTCAGCACTTCGACCGAGCGCACGGCCTCGTACTGCTGCAAGGCTTCTTCCAGCGCACCATCAACGCGCTTGATTGTGCGGGCCAGTTCGATGGCATCCTCCAGCGCCAGCTTGGTGCCAGAGCCGATCGAGAAGTGCGCGGTGTGCGCCGCATCGCCCATCAGCACCACCGGGATCTTCTTTTCAACGCCATTGTCGTCGGCCAATGCGTTCCAGTGCACCCACTTGTCGCAGATCACGCGCGGGAACTGGATCCAGATCGCCGAGCCGCGCAGGTGCGAGGCGTTGCTGATCAGCGGGTTGCCGTCCAGGTAGGGGGCGAACAGCTTCTCGCAGTAGGCGATGCCCTCTTCCTGGCTCATCTGGTCAAGGCCTGCGGCCTTCCAGGTGTCTTCCGGAGTTTCGACAATGAAAGTCGAGGTACCGTCCTCGAAGCGGTAGGCGTGAGCCTGAAACCAGCCGTGCTCGGTCGGCACGAAGATAAAGTTGAAGGCGTCGAACACCTTCTTCGTGCCCAGCCAGACAAAGCGGCACTTGCGGGTGTCGATGTCGGGGCGGAACGTGTCCGCATAGCGCTTGCGCACCACGCTGTTCAGGCCGTCCGAAGCCAGCACAAGGTCGGCATTGTATTTGAGCGCGATAGCCTGGTCGTCCTCGACGTTGGTTTCGAACACCAGTTCCACGCCAACTTCCTCGCAACGCGCCTGAAGGATGTTGAGCAGGCGCTTGCGGCCGATGCCAATAAAGCCATGGCCACCGCTGCGCACAGCCTGATCCTTGAAATGGACTTCGACGTCATCCCAACGGTTGAAGGCATCACCGATGGTTTCGGCTGACACCGGGTCGGCATCTCGCAGGTTCTCCAGGGTAGCGTCGGAGAACACCACGCCCCACCCGAAGGTGTCGTAGGGGCGATTGCGCTCCACCACCACGACTTTGTTGGCGGGATCCTGCAGTTTCATCAACAGGCCGAAATACAAGCCGGCGGGGCCACCGCCAATACACACAATATTCATGGCTGCTTCCAATCAGGTTATTACCGGAGCCTTCGACACCCGCGCCGCGGGTACGGCGGCATCACACCGTGGTTTCGGGATAAGACCGACCTGCCGGGGCGGAAGTCGCTGCGCTCCGGTGGTCCGAGTCGTTGGATGCCCCTTTCTCTGGGCAGGCAGGGGCAGGCCCGCGTTCCATTGCGGCGCGCAGGTCATCGGGCACCGGGATTGCCAGGTGCGTGTCCAGCGAGGTCATCACGATGGTCTGGGTCGCCGCCATGCGCACCTCGCCGCCTGCACCCGTGCACCGCCAGGCCAGCGTGATTGACTTGCCGCCGACGCGCACGACCTCCAGCTCCAGCCAGACCTGGTCGCCAAAGCGGCTGATTGCATTGAAGTCCACCTCCAGGTGCACGGTCGGCATGCCCATTCGGCGTGCGCCGATGACCCCGTGGTAGCCGTCCGGCATCAGGGTGTCGACCCATCGTTCTATGAGATCGTTGAACAGCACGAAGTACTGCGGGTAGAAGACGATGCCGGCCGGATCGCATTCGGAAAAATGGATCTTGTGCTGGCGCTTGAAGATATGGGCGGGGCTCATGGTCTGCAGTTTCTCGCTATGGGTGGGGCCGGGAACAGTCAAGCCAGTGCGTGACGCGCCAGCGCTTCCTTCAGCTTCTTGCCGTGCTCGTCGGCCAGCGCGGCTTCGCGCAGCTCGCGCAGCGTTGCCGGGGCCAGGCGTGCACCTGCCCGCTCCACGGCGCCCATCAGGGTCTGATAGTTGGTCAAGCCGCGCACGTGGGTGTCGCTGTAGCCTTTCACCAAACGCTGGCACTGCACCACTTCCAAAGCCAGCGCCGGGTTAAGGCGCGCGGCGCCTAGCACCTGGGTCAGCCACCCTTCGATGCGCTCGGTTTCCAGCGCAAAGCGCAGCGTGCTACGGCGGATGCAGCGCAGCCGGGCTACCGCCCACAACGTCAGGTAGCCGCGCAGCGAACTGGTGGTGACAACCCGTCCCGCGGCGGTGAAGCGGCGCACCAGCCGGTGCACGAAATGTGGCTTCATCAGCCAGCGGCCGAGTCCGGCTGGCAGCGTCTCGCAGATCTCTTCCAGGCGCGGGTGCATGAACTCGTTGATCGCCAGCAACTGTTTTTCATTGACTCGCACCTCGCCCCGCACGCGCGCGAAACGCGAGTCACGGGTCTTCAGGTCGGCAACGCGAATGGTGTCCTCGTATGACATCCACAGGGCCAGATGGCGCGCCGTTTCGCGCAGTAGCGCGAGATCGTCCTTGCCGACGGCCTTGCGCACGGCCGCCAGACGATCCAGGTAGAGGGCGGCGTAGGCGCTGTCCTGATAGTCGATCAGGCGGCGCACGCCTTCCACCACGACGTAGTGGACTTCCGCCGGTTGCTCTTTGCGCGCACGTTGCAGTAGCTGTGAAACCTTGGCGTCCTGTGGTTTGGGTTCGGGCAGGCGCATCTCAGTGTCGGCGCCTGGTGCATCGCCGGATTCGGCTTTGGCAAATGCCGCGCCGAAGGCACGCAAGCTGGGCTTGACGCCAACGCCACCACGCTCGATCGTGGCTTCAAATTGCGCCCTGCTGAACGGCAGCACACCGGTGCCCGCGAGGGCGCCGAACAGCACGGCACTGATAACACTGCCGCTCGCTTCAGCTGCCTGGGCCATGTCGAAACGAACGAACCGCTTAGCGGCTTTTCCGGCGTGGGCGATCAGCTCGTCGCTGTCGACGCGTCCGTCGCCCATCGCGGACTTCTCGGCGATGGAGTAGACGCGGTGCGTGGACGAAACCAGCGTGGTGCGGTCCGGCGTCACCAGCCCGCGCTGCACCGCGCGGCCGGCTTCCATCAGTTCCGAGGCGAGGACGACGTCGACGTCGCCGGGAGTGGGCATCAGTGCCAGCCCGGCTGGCGGCCAGCCCGCTCAGCCACGTCGCGCGGAAACAGTTCGACGTAGTAGATCGTGGCCCCGGTACGCTGGGCGACGCCGGGCACTGAAGTGGTCTGTGCGATATAGCCGTTGTGCTCGCCCAGATCCACGATCCAGTCGGCCAGCACGCCGCCGCCTTCGCCACCCATGGCGAGGATGGCAACTTTGATCGGCTTGGCGCCGAGGTTGTTGGGTGCGTTCACGATGGAACCTCTCGAGACTTTATGTTCAGAATGCAAGGCGGGCGCGGCGCGCTGCATCGCGGCGCTGCAGGAAACCGATCACGGCGTCGCGCAGGCGCTGGCGCAGCTTGTCCATACGGGTTGGGTTGGTGACGATCTGGGCGCGATAGAAGGACGGGCACAGCACCGCGGCGTGCGAGACCTCGCCGCACAGCCCGCACCCTACGCAACTGTCCAGCACCGAGGCCACGGGGTCGGTGCGCAGCGGGTCAGGGTTCGGCTTGATCGTCAGTGACGGGCAACCGGACAGCCGAATACACGAGTGGTCGCCCGTGCAGGTGTCCGAATCGACGCCAAAGCGCTCGCGTACCACGCGCTCGCCATCGGCGATCGCCTTGCGCATCCTGGGCTTCTCGCGGCGTTGCTTGTTCAGCATGCATTCGCTCTGTGCGATCAGCACCTTGGGTCCCTTGGCGCCGGTGGTCAGCGCTTCCTTGAGCGCGGCCTTCATGCCCTTCAGGTCATAGGTGCGGCGGATAGTGCGTACCCATTTGACGCCGACGCCACGCACGGCATCCTCGATGGCATGGCCGGTGCTGCGCGTATCGTTGTGCGCGGTGGAGGAGAGGATGTCCTGCCCGCCGGTGGCTGACGTATAGCTGTTGTCGACGACGATGGTCAGGTTGTCGCTCTTGTTGAATACCGCATTGGCGATGCCACTGGTCAGGCCGTTGTGCCAGAAGCCACCGTCGCCCATCACCGAGATGGCGCGCTTTCCTGCGGGCGCGTTCAGCGCCGCGGCGCTTGCGCCGCCCAGCCCGTAGCCCATGGTGGTGTTGCCCAGGTTGAACGGCGGCAGGATCGAGAACAGGTGGCAGCCGATGTCGGCACTAACGTGATGCTCGCCGATTTCGCGTTCGACCAGCTTCATCGCGGTAAAGATGGGGCGCTCCGGGCAGCCAGTGCAGAAGCCCGGCGGACGCGCATGCACGCTCTCGTCCACCAGCTTCTGAGGCTCCAGAACTTCCGCGGCCACGGCATCGACGGTGGTCACGGGGGCCTGAACAACCGGAATCACTTTGCGGACCGGCTTAGGCTCCGGCTGCGGTTCGATCTTCCCGTACTTTTCAAGGAAGGTACGGAGCCCCTTGAGGAGCGTGGCGGTGTTGTACTCGCCGGCCAGCGGCAGCAGGTCCTTGCCGTGCAGCGTGGCTGTGGTGCCAGCCACGCGCAGGATATTGGCTGCGTTCTGTTCGATGAAGTTTGGCTGGCCTTCCTCGAGCACCAGCACCGCGCGTTTGCCGGCGCAGAAGCGCTCCCACTCGGAATCGATCAGCGGGTAGGCAACGTTCATCACGTAAAGCGGGATCCTGGACTCGCCGAATACATCGGCAAGACCAAGTTGCTCCAGCGCGCGGATCAGCGTGTTGTAGCTGCCGCCCTGCACGGCGATGCCGATATCCTCCATTTCGCCCGGGAAGAATTCGTTGAGCTGTCGCTCTTCGACGAACTTCACGGCAGCCGGCCAGCGCTGCTTGATCTTCTCGTGCTCGTGAACGAAGCTCGCGGGCGGCAGCACGATGCGGCTGAGGTCGCGCGTGGGATTCTCAAGCGCATCCTGGATCGAGAAGCGACTACGGCGGTTGTCGGACGCGACGAACTGGCCATGCACGTGACAGGAGCGGACGCGCAGCTGCAGCATCACCGGCGTGTTGGACGCTTCTGACAAGTCGAAGCCATCCTTTACCGCCTGAACGATGCATGGCAGGCTGGGACGCGGATCGAGCAGCCACATCTGCGACTTCATGGCGAAGGCGTGGCTGCGCTCCTGCATGATGGAGGAACCTTCTCCATAGTCCTCGCCAACGATGATCAACGCACCGCCGGTGACGCCGCCCGAAGCGAGATTCGCGAGCGCGTCAGAGGCCACGTTGGTGCCGACGGTGGCCTTGAATGTCACCGCGCCGCGCAGGGGGTAGTTGACCGAGGCAGCCAGGGATGCGGCCGCAGTCGCTTCGCTCGCACTGTTTTCGAACCTGATGCCGTTCTCGGCCAGGATGTCTTGCGCATCAGCCAGGACGTCCATCAGGTGCGAGATCGGCGAGCCCTGGTAGCCGGCCACATACGCTACGCCGGATTCCAGCAGAGCCTTGGTAACCGCGAGGATGCCCTCGCCGCTGAAAACCTCGCCCGAACCCAGGCGCAACTTCTTGACTTCTTCGACAAATGAACGCTCAGCCATGGTTTTCCTTCCTGATGCAAACGTTGGGACCTGTAACGCGCAACACATGCCCCTTTGAGATGAGTATAGTTTAGGTATAAACATTTCCAAAATCATATTTATGGTCGGAGTGACGGAACAGGTGTAAGGACTTACCCGAACCTCCGATTTGCTTGAGGGGATAGCGCGGCGCATGCGCCGCAGAAAGCCGTCGTTGCGTGCCTCGATAGAAGGCTTGAAGCTAGGTCAAACCAACTTATAGGACTGGGGTTGACAGCGGGATGACCACGCGGAGCTTGGAAAGCGCCCGTATGTTGCCGTCGCCAGGCGAAGCCGACCCGAAGGTATTCGGTCCGCGCGTACCCCGTCCGAGCGTATCTGATTCAACTACGCCGTAAAGCGTGGCGGATGATTGGGCTCGCGCAAGAGAGGGTAGCGCTACGGCGATAGCCGCCCTGAATGCTGCGATGTTTCGCAGATGACTCATGACTTGTTGGGAAAACTCTGAGGAGGGAGATTGCCGCGGACTTAATGAACGGCTTTCCATTTCTTATGCGTTCGCTTCCTGGCTATCGCGTGTGGCGATGGCTTGTTGACCCGCTCGCGGCAGCAGCGCTACCGCCAGCGCTGCTGCCAGGCCAGCGAGAGAGAACGTAATAAAGTTCCACTCGAATCTCAGCCCCGAGCCGGCCACGTACCCCCCGACCAGCGGTCCGCTCATGGCACCGAAGCGTGCGAAGCTCAAAGCCCATCCTGTCGCGGCAGCTCGTGCGTGTGCCGGATAATGGCCTGCGAGATATCCAGTCAGGATAAGCGATGCTGAAACGCTGCCGACGCCTGCCAACGCGACGAGAAGGTAATTGACGATGACTGAATTGCGGAACATCAATGCACCGATCGCGACAGAACCAATCAGGTAAAAAAAGGCAACGGTACCTCGTGCGCCCATCTTGTCCGCTGCACCGCCAAGGAAAAGCCCGCCCACCGCGGAAGCAATGCTGAACACAACCAGGAAGGAAAGACTAGATCCGAGATCGTAGCCATTCTTTCTCATGATGGTGGGCAGCCAAGTATTGAGGCCGTAGACAAGCAGCAATCCGAAGAAGAGCGCCACCCAGAAACACGCGGTCGCACGTAGCTGTTCGCGCGAGAAGATGCTCGACATCACATCGCGCCATGTGGCACGCGCGACAGCCTGAGCGGGGCGGGCCCCTTGTTGCAGCTGGCCTGTGCCGGTGCGAGCGGCCAGCGCTTGGGCTTCCGTGTTGCGGCCCTGCCCCACGAGATACTCCATCGATTCAGGCAGCAGCCATGCCATGAGCGGAATTGCCACAAGCGGCACGGCGCCCAAGCCAATAACGCCGCGCCAGCCGAGAGCGGGCAGCAGCCACATGGCGATGAGTGCAGCGCAAAGGATCCCTACTGAATATCCGGAGTACATCAGCCCGTAGTTGAAACTACGGCGATGCGGTGGTGAATACTCGATGGTCAGCGCGGCGGCCACTGGGATTACGCCGCCTAGGCCGAGCCCCCCGATAAATCGTAGGACTCCGAAGAGTGTGGGCGTTGGCGCCCAAGCAGCGCCCAGCATTGTTAGAGAGAACACCGACACGCATAGCAAAAGCATTCGGCGGCGACCCATCATCTCGCTCAACGTGCCAATCAGAAAGGCCCCGAAGAACATGCCGACCAGTGCGTAACTGCTAAGTGCGCCTAGCTCTAGCGGAGTGAGATTCCAGCTACGGTCTTCCGCAAGTGAGGGAAGTATGGCCCCCATGACACCGACGTCATAGCCTTCAAAAAGGATTGCGAGGAAGCATACGAGAAGTACGGTATAGGTCGCACTAGGATTGGGGCGCCAAGGTTGCGTGCTGGTGGCAGGGGTCATGATTTGTCCTCCTTTTGGGATGGCGGATGGGGTGCTGGAGAGACCGCCCGGATGTCGTCTCAGCGCAATCCACGTTGCGCGAACTTTGTAGTTCGTATAGTTTATGTGTAAACATATGATTATGGAAATAGTTTTTGGGGGTTCGAGCTTGGGCAGGGTCCCAAGTGCTTGCCCGCGCGGGGTCCCGTATCCTTTCGTGCATCACGGAGTGATCTGAGGGGCGGATGGCGGTTCAGGATTTCGGCGGCAAGGTGCTGGACCGGCCCATCGAGGTGTTGGGTGCCGACTATCAGAACAAGGTCGTCACGACGTTCCCCTGACTATGGCTGCGGGATGGCGCCCTGCGGTCCGACCATGCTGGGATCGGGCGATCCAGGGCCCCTCTCCCAGGCGGGAGAGGGGAGACCTGATGTCCTTACGCCCCGGCCGATTCCTTGGTGCCCATCCCCAACTCACAATCCACGCGCTGGTTCTGATACGCCGCGCGCTCCCAGGCGCCCCGTGCCGAACGGTCCGTCACGGAGAAGATATAGATGCCGGCAAATGCCACCAGTATCGAGAACAGCGCCGGATATTCATACGGGTAGATCGCCGAGGCATGGCCCAGCACCTGCACCCAGACCGTCGGGCTCAGGATCGTCAGCGTCACGGCCGTGATGAGCCCCATCATCCCGCCAACCACGGCACCGCGCGTGGTCAGCCCCCGCCAATAGATCGACAGCAGCAGCACCGGGAAGTTGGAGCTGGCGGCAATCGAGAACGTCAGGCTGACGATGAAGGCGATGGTCTGTTTCTCGAACAGGATGCCGAGCAGGATCGACAGTACGCCCAGCACCAACGTGGTGATGCGCGAGACCCGCATCTCGTCCTTGTCAGACGCCTCGCCCCGGCGAATGACCGTTGCATAGAGGTCGTGCGAGATGGCCGAGGAGCCCGCCAGGGCGAGCCCGGCGACGACGGCAAGGATCGTCGAGAACGCCACGGCGCAGATGAAGCCGAGGAACACGTTGCCGCCGACCGCATGGGCCAGGTGCACGGCGACCATGTTGACGCCGCCGATGACAGCGCCGGCGCCATTGTGGTACAGGGGATCGTTGGCCACCAGGGCGATTGTGCCGAAGCCGATCACGATGATCATCGCGTAGCCGGTGCCGACGATGCCGGTGGCATAGAGCACGCTCTTGCGCGCGGCCTTGACATTGCTGACGGTAAAAAAGCGCATCAGGATATGCGGCAGGCCTGCGGTGCCGAAGATCAGTGCAAGACCCAGCGACACAGCCGAGACCGGATCAGAGACCAGCCCCCCGGGGCGCATGATGGCGTCGTGCTTGCCATGCGCGGCGACGGCGTGCTCGAACAGGCTGTTCAGGCTGAAGCCAAAGCGGCTCAGCACCATGAAGGCCATGAACGCGCAACCGGCCAGCAGCAAGACGGCCTTGATGATCTGGATCCACGTGGTGGCCAGCATGCCGCCAAAGAACACGTACACCACCATCAGCACGCCGACGAGCACTACGGCCGAGGTGTAGTTGAAGCCAAACAGCAATTCCACGAGCTTGCCCGCCCCCACCATCTGCGACACCAGATAGAGCAGCACGATCACGATCGAGCTTGACGCCGAGAACGCCCGGATGGGTCGCTGCCGGAGGCGGTATGACAGCACATCGGCCAGTGTATAGCGGCCCAGGTTGCGCAAAGGCTCCGCGATCAGGAACAGGATGATCGGCCAGCTGGCCAGGAACCCGATCGAATAGATCAGGCCGTCGTAGCCGCTGGTGAACACCAGCGCGGAAATGCCGAGGAGCGAGGCCGCGGACATATAGTCGCCGGCAATGGCCCAGCCATTTTGCATAGCCGTGATCTTGCCTCCGGCGGCGTAGTGGTCGGCCACGCTGTGGTTGCGCTTTGCGGCCCACCTGGTGATGCCAAGCGTGGCGGCCACGAACACCAGGAACATGCCGATGGCGATCAGGTTCAGGCCCTGCCCGACAGGCGGGGTGGCTGCCAGGACAGGGGTGGCCACCGCCAGTGCGGCGGCTGCAGCGAGCATGCGTTTCATGACTGCTCTCCCTGGCGGATCGCTTCGATCATTCGGTCGTAGACGGTGTTGCTGCGGTGCACATAGATGGCCACCATGGCGAACGTGAAGGCAAACATGCCGAAGCCAATGGGGATGCCGATGGTCATCGGCTGGCCCGGCGTGAGCGGCACGGCAAGCAAGTCCGGGCGGAAGGCCAGCGTGAGGATGAAGCCGAAGTAGACCAGCAGCATGGCTGCCGTGAGCGACCAGGAGAAGCCGCGCCGCGCACGATGCAGGCGCTCGAAGCGCGGCTGGCTCAGCATCGGGTGCGGAGTCACCGGCTCATCGATGCGGGCCGGGTCCAGCGGTGATGGAAAGGGGGCGGTGTGGGTCATGATGTTGTCTCCATATGCCTGTTGTCCGGAAGCGAATCAGAAGCGACGGGATACCGCGGTCTCGCGCATGACCGCCTCGGGGGTGCGATAGCGCTCGGCCATCTCGCGATCATGGTCGCTCTTGAGTTGGGCCTGCATGTAGGCACCGAGGTGGCGCGCGTGCTCCACAATCGCGTGGCCGAACTGCACGCGCTCGGCGCTATACGCCTCGAGCGCCGTCTCGACAGACGAATGTCCGGCGAGCGCACGCACCAGCGCCATGGCATCTCCCGCCGCCTTTGTGACACCCATGCCGCAGTGAGGGCGGGCGACGAACGCGGCGTCGCCGAGCAGCGCAATCCGGCCGAAAGCCATGCGCGGCACGGTGAGATCGAAGATGGGCTGGAACAGCGGTTGAGTGGTCTTGGCGACGACCTCGGCAAACTGCGGTGCGAGCAAAGTCGTCGCCGCGCCTTCCATGTCTGCGAGGACGTCTGGGCGGATCAGGCCCGGCGGGATGCCGTTGGACCAGCGCTTGCCGCTGGCATCAGTCAGCAGATCGGGCAGCTCGTCGTCCTCGCGCGTGGCGCGATACCAGACGAAGTTGTAGCGCCGTTGCCCGGGTTCGGTGCTGTTGCCCTCACCCGCCACCGGATAGCCGAGGATCTGTTCGTGCGGAGGCAGGCAGAAGGCGAACTTGTCGAAGATCGCTGCATGGGTGTCTGGCGAAAGCTGCGTCTCGTCGACCAGGCCGCGCCAGGCAATGTATCCGGCATATTCCAGGCCGGCCGAAGGCAACAGCTGTTCGCGCACGTTGGAACGGAAGCCGTCGGCGGCGATGACCAGATCGGCTCGGTGCGTGGAGCCGTCCTGCAGCGTCACCGTGGCATGATCCAGGTGCGAATCGACGGACGTCACCAGCATGCTGGTGCGATAGGTGCCACGGAAAGCCTTGCTCAGCACGTCATACATCTTGCCCCAGGCGGTCAGGGTCTGAGGCAATTGCTGATCGCCAAGTGACGTGCCTTCTCGCGAGAGCGTGATGCGGGCACTGATGTGCACGCCAATGGTTTCGTCGAACACCACGCCAGCCGCAGCGAGCGCGTCGAACAGTTCCGGGTGTGTGACAATGCCGGCGCCGCGGCCGGTCAATGCTTCCGGCGTGCGCTCGAAGATCTCCACCTCCCAGCCATTGCGGCTGAGCATGTTGGCGGCAAACAGTCCGCCCAGCGATCCCCCCACAACGATCGCCTTCGGTTGCTTGTGCGATACGGTATTCATGCCGTTGCTCCGATGTTTGCTTGCGCACTGGCGGGCAGTGCCAGGTCCGCCACTTCGGCAGCGGGGTAGTTGAGCTCGATCGTGACGCCGGAAGGGTCCTCGATGAAAACCTGATGCAGACCCAGACTCGGTACCGTGCGGTCACGCCAGGAGATGCCTTCAGCGCGCAGGGTCGCCCACATCTGTTCGACGCCCGTGGCCAGGAAGGCAATGTGATCGAGCGTACCGGTGCCGGCTGCAGGCAGGGACTTGTCGCCCAGATAGGCAGACAGGCCGGACGAGTTCTCCGGATCCACGCCGATGATGTGAACCGTCCCGTAGTCGCGCTCGTCGTCGCCCATATAGAGCCATGCGCCGGGAAAGTCGAAGGGTGGCCGGTAGCCGCGCCGGAACCCGAGGACGCGTTCGTAGAATGCGCAGGACCGCTCCAGGTCTGCGGTGCGGATGGAATAGTGTGCTAGTTTGGCCAGTGCCATCGAAGCCTCCGTTAAATTATCAACCGATCAATGATCGATGGATAAATAATAGAATCGAAGCGGTGGAGGGCCAAGGACCAGAAGGAGGGTATTTACCCTAAGACGGACCCGCGCGCTCCTCGGTGCTCGGCGGAAATTCGGCGCGCCCGCCTTTGCCTTACAATTTATCGCCTGATTGGTAGAATCGAGGCACGAAGGCAGATGCTGATCAGAGCCAGGGGGATGCATGGAACGAGGGGAAACGGGGGCGAGGTTGGACACGCCCGAGAAGACCGGTAGACGGCTGCCCCCGGAAGAGCGGGAGCAGCAGATTGTCAGCATGGCGATCGAGCACTTCACGCGCAACGGGTTCTCGGGCAGTACACGCGAACTGGCCAAGCAGATCGGTGTGACGCAGCCGTTGCTGTACCGCTATTTCGAGAGCAAGGAAGCGCTGATCGACCGGGTCTATAACGAGGTATTTCAGTGGCGCCGGGAGTGGGAGCGGCAGATTGCCGACCGTTCCATACCGCTCGTCGAGCGCTTGCAGGCCTTTTATATCGACTACTCGTCGGTCATCCTGCGCGAGGAATGGATCCGGATCTTTATCTTCGCCGGCCTGACGCGGGAAGGGATCAACAACAAGTACCTCAGCAAACTGCGCAACCGGATCTTCCTGCCGGTGCTGGCCGAGGTGCGGACCGAGTTCGGAATCGGCGAGCCGCGCAATGCGGCGGAGCAGGAAGCGGAGATCGAGATGATCTGGAGCCTGCATGCGTCAATCTTCTATCTCGGTGTGCGCAAGTGGGTGTATGGCCTGAAGGTGCCGGCGGACATTGAAGCGGCCGTGCGGCAGCAGGTCGATATGTTCCTGAACGGTGCACCAGCAACCATGCGCAAGCTGCGGCAGGCGCGCACCTGAGCCGGCGCAACCTGGGAGACGCGTGCATGGACAAGCTGCTGGCACTCAAGATGTTCGTCGAGACCGTGGATGCCAACGGGTTTTCGGCAGCGGCCCGGCGCCTGAACCTGGCCACGTCTTCGGTCACGCGCACCATCGATGGTCTTGAGGAGGAACTGGGCGCCGCGCTGCTGAACCGATCGACCCGGCAAGTGACCGTCTCTGAAGCTGGCGCGGCCTACTACCAACGGGCGCGCAAGATCCTCGAAGCGGTAGCCGAGGCGGATTCACTGATTGCCGACCGGGGAGAAACGCCGGTCGGTCAGTTGCGCGTGTCATTGCCCGTCGCATTTGGACGGCGCTGCATCGCACCCTTCCTGGGCGGTCTGATGGCCAAGTATCCCCAACTGGAACTTGAGGTGACGATGACCGACGAGATCGTCGATCTGATCAGCGAGCGCGTCGACCTGTCAATCAGGCTCGGCAGTGCGGCATCGTATGACGATGTCGTAGCGCGCCAGATCGGCGCTTTCCGGCGACGCGTCGTCGCCAGCTCTGCCTATTTGCTGGCGCACGGATTGCCGACGTCGCCGACGGATCTGGCCGACCATGCCTGCCTGCGTTTCAACTATGGTTCGAATCCGCCGGTCTGGACGTTCGGTCGCAAGGGCGAAGAGGTTCAGGTGCCTGTCTCGGGGCGGTTCCGCAGCAATAACGCCGAGGTGCTGCGCGAACTGGCGCTCGCCGACGGCGGCATTGGCCTGCTGCCGGACTGGATGGTCGATGAGGACGTGCGGGCCGGCGAGCTGACGTCATTGTTCGATGACTGGACGGTCAATCCCAATCGAGCCAGCTCCGCGATTACAGCGCTGTATCTGCCCAACCAGCGCGGCTCCCGCCGGATTGCCGCCTTCCTCGATTTTCTGGGCGAGTTACCCGGCCCGACCCGCAGGGATACGGCCGCGGCCTAGCCGCCCTGGTGCGCCATGCCGAGGGGTTGCGCCCGAGGCCGATTCTCCAGGCGTGCAGGGTTGATGCATCTCGGCCAAAGTGATTCCCCCAGAGGCCCTGTCACGTCGGTGCTGTGCCCCACCAGCATTCGCGCCGCGCGGGACCGCAGCCACGTCTGATCAGATCCATCTCCACACTCGGTTCCCAGATCAGTTGATCTAAAGCGCCGGGCCCTGAAGGGCTTCCTGAGCCCGGGGGCACGCCTTTGCGTGAGGCAGGGCGGGCAAGTGTGCCCTCTCATTGCGTGCCGCTCGGGCTGACTCGAGCCAGCTGTTGCGCCGTGCGCAACGCAGACTTGCGTTACCAACCCATTCTCAGCCAAGAGCGACTTGCCTACGCTTCAAGGCACCGGAGCCCTTGTCGGGCGAAATGCCCGGAGGACATCCGAAACTCCGCGCGTATCGTTCGCCGCCTGACCATCACAGGAGGTCCCGGCGCACAAGATCGAAAGCACTCCTCCAGGTTTCAGAAAGTCTATCCATGACCACTCATCTCTTCTGTCCGATCTCAGTCGGCCCGCTGTCCCTGCCTCATCGCGTGGCGATGGCACCGCTTACTCGTTCGCGTGCGGGCCAGCCCGGCAACATACCCACCGACATGAACACGACGTACTACCGGCAGCGCGCGTCGGCGGCGTTGATCATCTCGGAAGCGACCCAGATTTCGCCGCAAGGCCAGGGCTATGCCTGGACACCTGGCATCCATACCGAGGCGCAGATCGCCGGCTGGCGGGCCGTGGCCGACGCCGTTCACGCAGAAGGGGGACGGATGTTCCTGCAGCTTTGGCACGTGGGCCGGGTTTCGCACCCCATGTTCCAGCCCGCCAACGCTTTGCCGGTCGCGCCCAGTGCCTTGCCCGTACCTGGCAAGACGTTTGTGACAGATCCGGACGGCAATGGCATCTGGGCCGACATTCCGGTGCCGCAAGCCCTGACGGCGGCGGGCGTTGCAGAGATCGTGGCGGATTACCGCCAGGCCGCGCGCAATGCCATGGCTGCAGGGATGGACGGCGTGGAAATCCACGCAGGCAATGGCTACTTGCTCGACCAGTTCATCAATTCCGCCAGCAACCATCGGCAGGACAACTACGGTGGCAGCATCGAGAACCGCGCGCGCTTCCTGCTCGAGGTGGTTGACGCGGTCAGTGCGGAGATCGGCGCCGAGCGCGTGGCTGTACGCCTGACACCCATGGGCCGCTTCATGGGCATGGGCGATACGACGCCGGAAGACACCTTCGGCTACATCGTCGGGCGCCTCAACGAATGGCCGCTCGCATACCTGCACCTCGTGGAGCCCGCTATCGTCGGTACGGTGAGGGACGAGCACGTCGATCCTCGCTGGGACGCGATCATCCGGCAATTGCGCAAGACTTATCAGGGCGTGCTGATGCTGGCAGGCGGCTATGACGGTGAAAGCGCCGAACGTGCCATCGCGGATGGCCGGGCCGACATCATTGCGTTCGGTCGCCCGTTCATTGGCAACCCGGACCTGCCGGAACGCCTGCGCGGCAATTATCCGCTGAATACGCCCGACGCCGCGGCCTTCTTCGGCGGCGGCGCACAGGGCTATGTGGATTATCCCGTGTTGAGCCAGGATCAAGCAGCGTGAGGTCACCGACTCGCCTGTGAACGGCCGAGCCATAAGGACGCATGGGCGACTTACCACAGAGAGGAAGCGCGCCAGCAAGGTCGCATTGGCCTCTGGCAAACCGCGCTACGCGAACGGTCCCCCGGTATGCCAAAGCCGTTTGTCCAGTCCATACACCTGGATCTGGTCGATAACCCTTCGACCGAGGCTGAACCCATCGAACTGGGCTTGCGAAGTGGCCGCCGGGCGTTGATCGACTACCTGAAACGACTGGAGACCAATGGTGTCGCCCACGCCATGCTGCAACTCGGGCCCGGTCCGCGGCCTCTGCTGGAGGTCGTGGAAGAACTTGGTACCGCTGTGCTTCCAGCTTTGCGGCGATGAGTGGCTACTTGCTGATCCAAGTTGCCTGGCCCTATCGCCACATAAGGCCAGTCTCATTCTGCCTGCCTTTCGCCAGGCGGCCTTGCGGCTTCGCCAGGCGCTTGCAGAACTGCCTGATGACCTGGACTACAGCATGGCCGAATGCAGATGGTGCGGATCGTCCAGCGTATCCGCGACGATCTGCATCGACTCCTCGATCTCGTCACGCTCCCCGGGCCCGCCAAGGCAAAGACGGATCGCATCGGGCGGGTTGCCGTCCGTCGAGAAGGCCGCGCTCGACACGGCGCCGATTCCGCGCGAACGCAGATGCAAGGCCAGTTCGGACGGGCGCCAGGCATTGCCAGCGTCCAGCGGCAACCAGAGATGAAAGCCGTCCGGATCGGCCGCGTACTGGTGGCCGGCCAGCACGCGCGCGGCGATGGCCTGGCGTGCGGCATTCTCCTGGCGCACTGCTGCGAGCATCTCGTCGGCCGTGCCATCCTTGATCCAGGTCGTGGCCAGCAGGTTAGTGAATGGGCTCGCCATCACGGTCGTGGCGCGCAACGTGCCTGCCAGGCGCTGGCTTTGCCTCGCCGAGGGCGCATGGACAAACGCGGTGCGCAGCCCGGCGCCGAAGCATTTCGACAAGCCGGTGATGTAGTACGTCAGTTCAGGGGCCAGCGTGGCAAAAGCGTCCGGCGTGCGCCGGGGCAGCATGCCATAGGCATCGTCCTCGATAATCGGTACGTTATAGCGTAGCGCAATGTCAGCCAGGATCTCGCGGCGTGCCTGGGGCATCGTGCGTGTGCCCGGATTCTGGATAGTGGGGTTGCAGTACAGAGCGGCGGGCTTGTGCACCTGACAGAAACGCTCGAAGGCGCTGCCGATCATGCCATCCTCGTCACTTGGCAGTGCCTGCAGCGGGACGCCCAACTGTGCGGCGATGGCCTTGATCCCGGGATAGGCCAGTGGCTCCACGCAAAGGGTTTGCCCGGCCCTCGCCAGTTGCGACAACAGGGCGACCAATGCGCTGTGCATGCCCGGGCAGATGAGCAGCGTATCGCCGGTGGCCTTCGGCACGAGCCGGCGCAGCCAGCCCGTCACGGCCGCACGGTCGGCCGGGGTGCCGCCGAAATTCTGGTAGCGCAGCAGCATGTATGGATCCGTCGCGGCGAGCAACGCTGCCGACGACTCGCGCAGCCTGGCGGCAAGCGCGAGGGGCTCCGGCGGCATGTTCATGGTCATTTCGGCGCTGGTGCCCCCGCGCAGCGGCAGCGCGGGGGCCCGGCCACGCACATAGGTGCCGCTGCCGGCCTTCGCATCGATCAGGCCGCGCTTGCGTGCCTCGCCATACGCACGTGCGACAGTGGAATAGTTCAGATCCAGCGCATCGGCCAGGTCGCGCAGCCCGGGCAGGCGGTCACGCGCCTGCAGGCGCCCGTCCGCAAGTGCCTCCTCGATCAGGTCGGGAATGATCAGGTAAGCGGGTTTCGGGCTGTCTGCAATGCGCTTCGCCCAATGACTGGTCAGGCCGGACAAGAGTTTCTCCATGCGGTGTGCGCCGGTGCGGTGCCGAGGCATTGAATGCATGTCTCATGCCAGATTGATTGCATCGGAACGGATGCATGATGGTGCGCCGACGGCAGGGGCGCACCATCTCAATGCGCTTTGCGGCGGCTTTCTACACGATTCTGGTGCACTCGCTCGGGGCGGCAAGCCGTCGTTTGCGCTGCGATAAAGTCATTCACGCCATGCGATCAATGATGCGATCGATCGCACGGCGACTGCTTGATCGGCAATTGATCGGTGGGCTGAGCCCGGTCGGTGGCATATCGGTTGCACAACCAGGACCGTCGGCGACAGCGCCGGACAGGTGTGGCGGATGGCGCCGCACCGCCAACCGCAACCCACTGGAGCAAAGCATGCCCGCAGTCAACCAACCTGCCCACAAAGATGGCGACTTCCTGGTCGATTTCGAAGAAAAGGTGTTCGAGGACGTCAAGGCGGAACCCGGAGAGAAGGCGCTGGTGACCTTCCATACCGTGGCCTTCGAGGGATCGATCGGCTTCGTCAACCTGCTGCAGGCCACGCGGTTGCAGCGCAAGGGGTTCGACACCAGCATCCTGCTGTACGGCCCCGGTGTCACCCTTGGCCTGCAGCGCGGGTTCCCGCGCCTTGGCGACGAAGCGTTCGCCGGCCACCTGAACGTCAATAAGCAACTGCGCAAGTTCATGGACGAGGGCGGCAAGGTCTATGCCTGCCGCTTCGCGCTGCAGGCCCTCTACGGTCATGGCGAAGCGTCGCTGGTCGAGGGCATCCGCCCGATCAATCCGCTCGACGTGCTGGACCTGAAGCTGCTCCACCGCAAGGAGAACGCACTGATCATCGACACCTGGACCGTCTGATCCAGCGCAGGGGTATCGCCATGTCACAGAAACGCATTGTCCGCGCGGCCGCCGTCCAGATCTCGCCGGACCTCGAATCCGGTGAAGGGACGCTTGCCAAGGTTGTCGAGGCCATCGACAAGGCCGCGCGCGACGGGGTGCAGCTGATCGTCTTTCCCGAGACGTTCGTGCCGTACTACCCGTACTTCTCATTCGTCCGCCCGCCGGTGCAATCCGGAAGCGATCATCTGCGCCTGTACGAGCAGGCCGTGACGATACCCGGCCCGGTGACCCTCGCTGTCGCAGAACGGGCGAGGCTGCACGGCATGGTGGTCGTGCTCGGCGTCAACGAGCGCGACCACGGCAGCCTGTACAACACCCAACTGATCTTCGATACCGAGGGACGCCTCGCCGTCAAGCGGCGCAAGCTGACCCCGACCTTCCACGAACGCATGATCTGGGGGCAGGGCGATGCGGCGGGCCTCAAGGTGGCGCAGACCGCGCTCGGCCGCGTCGGCGCGCTTGCGTGCTGGGAGCATTACAACCCGCTCGCGCGCTACGCATTGATGACCCAGCATGAAGAGATCCACTGCAGCCAGTTCCCCGGCTCGCTCGTCGGTCCGGTCTTCGCCGACCAGATCGAGGCGACGATCCGCCATCACGCGCTGGAAGCCGGCTGCTTCGTGGTCAACGCGACGGGCTGGCTCACCGACGCCCAGATCGCATCCGTGACGACCGACCCAGCGCTGCAGAAGGCGCTGCGCGGCGGTTGCAACACGGCGATCATCTCGCCGGAAGGCCAGCATCTCGCGCCGCCGCTGCGCGAAGGTGAAGGGATGGTGGTCGCCGACCTGGACATGGGGCTCATCACCAAGCGCAAGCGCATGATGGACTCGGTCGGTCACTACGCACGCCCCGAATTGCTCAGCCTCGCCATCAACGACAGGCCGGCGGCCACGGTGTCGGCGATGAGCGAGTTTCCGCTTCCTCTCTATCGGAGCCCGGATCATGCATCCCAGCGAGACGATGTCGGCCTCGAGCCGGCAGTTGATGACTGAACTGCAGTCGGTCGGACTGCGACTTGAGGACCCGCAGGCCGGCGCTGCAAGCCGGCGCGGCGGCGCCGGGCCGTCCGACCACAAGGCGGTGACCATCGATGGCGTGACCATCATGGTGCCGGTGCATACCAGCACGGCCTGGCACTCGCCGTTCGTCGCCTCGGCGCCAGATGGCAGCGGCCGCAGCGCGCTGAAGCGGGGCGCCATTCCGATCGCCGACATCAGCTTCCCGAAAGCGCCGCGCTTCTATGGCTTGCAGACGCTGGACGGCATTCCCTATGCGCAGATCGCGACGCTGCATGGCGCCGACGTGCTGGCCACGACGGTCTTGCAGACCTGCATCCGCTACGAGAGCCGGCGCAAGACCTGCAAGTTCTGCGCGATCGGGCAGTCACTGGCGGCTGGCCGCACCATTGCCAGGAAGACGCCGGAGCAGCTTGCCGAAGTCGCGCGCGCCGCGGTGCTGCTCGACGGCGTCAAACACATGGTGCTCACTACCGGCACGCCGCCGACACCTGACCGCGGGGCCGGCATCCTCTGCGACAGTGCGTTCGCGATCCGCGCCGCGGTCGACCTTCCGATCCAGGCCCAGTGCGAGCCGCCCGATGACGACCGCTGGTTCGCGCGAATGCGCGCCGCGGGTATCGACAGCCTCGGCATGCATCTCGAAGTGGTCACACCTGCCGTGCGCGAACGCATCATGCCCGGCAAGGCATCGGTGCCGCTGTCGCGCTACATGGACGCGTTCGAGGCTGCCGTGGGCGTGTTCGGACGCGGACAGGTCAGCACCTATATCCTCGCCGGGCTGGGCGACACGGCCGACGCCATTCTCGCCATGTCGCGCCGGCTCGTGGACATGGGCGTCTATCCCTTCGTGGTGCCGTTCGTGCCGATCTCCGGTACCCCGCTGGAAGACCACCCCGCGCCTACGCCGGCGTTCATGCGCGACATCCTGGCGCCGCTGGGCCAGATGGTATCGGCGGCAGGCATGCGGTCGGCCGACATCAAGGCCGGCTGCGGCAAGTGCGGGGCGTGCTCGTCGCTGTCCGCGTATGAAGGGGTGCCGTCATGAGCCGCGATCTTTGTGTCGAAGTTCCGGCGATCCCGGAGATCCCTGTGTACCGGATCCGCTGGGCCGATACGCGCCAGGAGACGGAACAGGCTCACGCGTTGCGCCGCGCGGTGTTCTGCGAAGAGCAGCAGCTTTTTGCCGATGACGACCGTGATGTCATCGACGATGTGGCGCAGTTGCTGGTCGCGCTCAAGACCGATCCGGACCAGTTGCCTGGGCAAGGCGAGGTGGTCGGCACCGTACGTATCCACGAAAGCGAATCGGGCGTCTGGTACGGCTCGCGGCTGGCGGTCGCCGCACCGTACCGCCGGCAGGGGCGCATCGGCGCGACCCTGATCCGCCTGGCAGTCAGCAGTGCCCACGCGATCGGCTGCCGGCGCTTCCTGGCGCATGTGCAGAGCCAGAACGTGCCGCTGTTTCGGCGCCTGCACTGGACCACGTTGCAGGAGGAAGTGCTGCTGGGCCGGCCCCATCACCTGATGGTGGCTGACCTGAACCACTATCCGCCTTGCCACACGCCTTTGGCCGGACTGGTAATTGAGGAGAGGAGTGCGCCATGAACGCGGCGGAACTGGCAACGGCGCTGAGGGCTGGCCGCGGCTTCGGCCACAAGACCGATATTGCGGGCATGCTGTCGGTATTGAAGCATGCGCTGCCGGCCGGGCAAAGTGCCGAAGACCGCGGCATCGTGCTGGGCGATGACTGTGCCGCGCTTGCGGACGGTGCCGGACATCTGCTGTTCGCGATCGAAGGCATGGTCGGCGAGTTCCTGCGCGCCATGCCGTGGTTTGCCGGGTACAGCGCGGTAATGGTGAATGTCAGCGATATCTATGCGATGGGCGGCCGGCCGCTGGCGGTGGTCGATGCCATCTGGAGCGACGGCATAGACGGTGCCGCGGAAGTGATCCGAGGCATGGCTGCCGCATCGGCCGCCTATGGCGTGCCGGTCGTCGGCGGCCACAGCAATGCCAGAAGTGATGGCGAGCAGCTGGCAGTGGCCATCCTTGGCCGCGCACGCCGGCTGCTGTCAAGCTTCGCGGCGCGCCCAGGCCAGCACCTGTTGATGGCCGTGGACCTGCGTGGCGCCTTTGAAGAGCCCTATCCCTACTGGAATGCGTCCACCAGTGCGCCAGGCGAACGCCTGCGCGCCGACCTGGAGATCCTTCCCGCGCTCGCCGAAGCCGGTTTGTGCGCGGCCGCCAAGGACATCAGCATGGCCGGGGTTGCGGGCACGGCGTTGATGCTGATGGAGTGCTCCCGCATCGGTGGGCGCATCGACCTCGACGCCGTGCCGACGCCGCCGGATGTGCCTCTGCTCCGTTGGCTGAGCGCCTTCCCCAGCTATGGGTTCCTGCTCGCCGTGGATGAGCGCGATGTGCAGGAAGTCATCGCACGCTTCCAGGCGCGGGACATCACGTGCGCGTCCATCGGCAGGTTCGACAATACCTCGCGCGTGTCGATTGCCCACCGTGGGGAGTCGGCGTTGCTATGGGACTTCGGCGACGCAACCTTCATCCTGCCAGCGCGGGCCGATGCTTGCGCAGGTTCACTTGCCATGCAAGGAGATTAAGCCATGCCCGTCACGCCTTTTCGCATTCGCTGGCCAGACCAGAGCGAAGCGCTCTGCTATTCGCCGTCATCGGTCGTGACCGAGCATCTCGACGCCGGCCGCACCTATTCGTTAGCGGAGTTCGTCCACCTCGCTCGCCTTGCGTTGGGCCAGGCTTCTGAGCGCGTACGTATGAAGTACGGCTATGCCTGCTCATCTGCCATGGATCAGCTGCAGGTGATCGAGGAAGACGCAGCAAGATTCCACGAGTGGCCTGGCGCTACCGTGCATGTGATCGGCTTCGGCCGCTAGCAAGTAATCACGGCCGACGCCGTGACCGAACGACATTCGCATCAAGGAAACCATGCCATGACTAGCAACAGCATCGATACGCCCGTCAACGCCGAGCCCCGTCACGTCCCGGTGATCGTGGTGGGCGGCGGCCAGGCCGGCCTGTCCGTCAGCTACTACCTGAAGCAGGCCGGGATCGAACACCTGATCCTGGAGAAGCATACGCTTACCCATACCTGGCGCACACAGCGCTGGGACGCATTCTGCCTGGTCACGCCGAACTGGCAATGCGCGCTGCCAGGGTATCCGTACCGCGGCGACGATCCGCACGGATTCATGAAGAAGGACGAGATCATTGCCTACCTGGATGGCTTTATCGCGGCCGTGGCAGCGCCGGTGCTCGAATATACCGCCGTACTGAGCGTCAAGCCGAGGCCGCAGGGCGGTTATCTGGTCGCGACGAGCCGGGGCGCATTCAGCGCCGACCAGGTGGTCGTTGCTTCCGGTGGCTACCACACGCCGATCGTGCCGCGCATGGCCGAGCGACTGCCGGCTTCGATCCGCCAGATCCAATCCGCGGATTACCGGTGCCCGCAGGACCTGCCGGAAGGCGCTGTGCTGGTGGTGGGATCCGGACAGTCGGGTGCGCAGATCGCCGAAGACCTGCATCTGGCCGGGCGCAAGGTGGTTCTCGCGGTTGGGGAAGCGCCGCGCTGCGCGCGCTTTTATCGCGGCCGCGATGTGGTCGACTGGCTTGCCGACATGAAGTACTACGACTTGCCCGTCACCGAGCATCCTCTGCGCGAGGGCGTGCGCGACAACACCAACCACTATGTGACCGGCCGCGATGGCGGGCGCGATATCGACCTGCGCAGGTTTGCCACCGAAGGCATGGAGCTGTACGGCGTGCTGGAAGACTACCGCGACGGGCAGTTGCATTTTGCGCCGGACCTGCGCCAGAGCCTTGACGATGCCGACGCGACTTACAACCGCATCAACGCGAGTATCGACAAGTTCATCGCCGAACGGGGCATCGAGGCGCCGCCGGGCAGTGTCTATGAGCCGGTATGGGTGCCGGAGGCGGAACGCACCGCACTCGATCCACAGGCAACCGGCGTCAGCACCATCATCTGGTGCATCGGGTTTCGGCCCGACTTCAACTGGCTGGAGGTCCCGGTCTTCAACGGCCGCGGCTATCCGGGCCACGAGCGCGGCGTGACCGCTCAAGCCGGCCTGTACTTCCTGGGCCTGCCGTGGCTGCACACGTGGGGGTCAGGACGCTTCTCGGGCGTCGCGCGCGACGCGGAGTACCTGGCCAGCCTGATTGCAGCGTACGGGTGCGACACCGCACTGGCCGCATGAGATGAAAGCCGTTCGCTCGCACCATATCGCCGGCATGCCGCAACTGGCCTACACCGGCCTGTCGGAAAGCTGGCTGCTGAAGACCTGCGGTGACCTGCACTGGCGCCAGCTGGCTGCGGGTGCCGGCCTGGCCGTGCCGGACTTCCGTGACCGCGAGGGCAATCCTGTCTATGCGGCCTTCACCGCCGTGCGCGTACGCGATGCGGCGTTAGACAGGATCCGGGAGCATGGCGAATTCACGCTGGACTCTCACATGGTGCCTGCAGGCGGCGTAAAGCGCCTCAGCAGGCATGTGGTGGCATCACCGGATGGAGCACGTCGCGCCACCGTGACGATGCTCTCCACCTTTATCCGACGGGCGCGCGAGCGGGACAATCGCTCCGTCGTGCGCGCGATGCCGACGGTGGCCGCGAACTGGACCGATGTCGGGCCATCGGGGGAGGCCACGAGCCTGTCGCAGGCTGCCAGGCACTTCCGTGGCGGTGAGTGGGGCATCCACCTCGGCCTGCGGCAAGAGCAGGATCGCGCGTGTCACGCTGTCAGCTACCTGCCGTGCCCATACAACGACTTCAATGGTGCCGACCTCCTGTATTTCGCCAGCTTCCAGGCGATGGTTGATCGGGCCGAATGGCAATGGCGCGGCCATGCGGATCCCCCGACCGTGTTTGAGCGTGACCTGTTTTTCCACGGTAACATCAATGTTGGCGAGGTCCTGGAACTGTCCTTCTCGGCCCTGCGCGAAGACGAGACGGGGCTGGCGCACTGGTGTGAAATCCGGCGCGCTGCCGA
The DNA here is from genome assembly GCF_000379565.1 of Cupriavidus sp. UYPR2.512. Lineage (NCBI taxonomy): Bacteria > Pseudomonadati > Pseudomonadota > Betaproteobacteria > Burkholderiales > Burkholderiaceae > Cupriavidus > Cupriavidus sp. UYPR2.512. The sequence goes on from NZ_KB902852.1 coordinate 584,775, forward strand.
CGGCGAGAAGATCGCGGATGTCGTGACCCGCAAGCGCGCGAGGCAACGATGAATCCGGAATGGGACGAGCAGCGCGTCGGGGCGGGCCTGAAACCCGTGTATGGCCCGGACGACCTTGCCGGTCTGAGTCATCTCGGCGGCATGCCTGGCGAGGCACCCTTTGTGCGCGGGCCTTACCCGGGCATGTACCGGCAACGCCCGTGGACGATACGGCAGTATGCAGGGTATGGCGACGCCGCAACGTCGAACCTGGCGTATCGGCAATCCCTGATGCAAGGGGCACAGGGCCTGTCCGTTGCGTTCGACCTGCCAACTCATCGCGGCTATGATTCTGACGAGCCCGAGGTGGCGGCCGACGTCGGCATGGCTGGCGTGGCCATCGACTCGGCTGACGATATGCGTCGCTTGTTCGACGGCATACCACTAGAGCAGGTTTCGGTGTCGATGACGATGAGCGGGGCGGTGCTGCCCGTCCTGGCGGCCTTCCTGGTCGCGGCGGAGGAAGCCGGCGTGCCGTACGACCGGCTGCGCGGCACCATCCAGAACGACATCCTGAAGGAGTTCATGGTCCGCAATACGTGGATCCATGCCCCTGAGCCGTCGTTGCGGATCGCCACGGACGTGGTCGAATGGCTGTCCACGCACGCCCCGAAGTTCCACGGCATGTCGGTATCGGGCTACCACTTCCAGGAAGCCGGGGCAGACCCGCCGCTGGAACTCGCGCTGACGCTGGCTAACGCGCGGACCTATGTCGATGCGCTGCGCGCCCGGGGCCTCGATGTCGACGCCTTCTGTGGCGGCCTCAGTTTTTTCTTCGGCGTCGGCAAGCAGTTCTACATGGAGATCGCCAAGCTGCGCGCTGCCCGGCTGCTGTGGCACGACATCGTCCGCGAAAGGGGCGGCACGACTGCCCGTGCCACGGCGATGCGGATGCACTGCCAGACCTCCGGGTGGACACTGGCGGCACAGTCGCCCCACAACAATATTGCCCGTACCACGATCGAAGGCATGGCGGCGATTTTCGGCGGCACGCAATCGCTGCATACCAACGGGTTCGACGAGGCCTTGGCGCTGCCGGGCGCGCAGGCGGCGCGGATCGCGCGCGACACGCAATTGATCCTCCAGCATGAGTTTGACCTGTGTGACGTGGCGGATCCTTGGGCAGGCTCCTATCTGGTCGAATCGTTGACGGGGGGCATGGTCGACGCCGTTTGGTCTATCCTCGGCGAGATCGATGCGCAAGGGGGCGTGCTCGCGGCACTGGAATCCGGCTGGGTCCAGCAGCGCATTCACCGGAATGCCCTGCGGATGCAGGCGCGGATCGATGCCGGAGACGAGGTCGTGGTCGGCGTCAATCGTTTCCAGGACGACGACGAAGCGCCGCCAGTGTGCCTGGAAGTCGATGGCAGCCGCGTCCGCGCCGAGCAGGCGAATCGGTTGGCGACGTTGCGTGCAAAGCGGGACGAGCCTGCAGTCAGGCAGGCCCTGGGTGCACTGGCACAAGCCGCGCGCGGCGGTGACAGGAACTTGCTGGCCTGCGCCATCGACGCCATGCGCTGCCGGGCGACGGTTGGCGAATGCACGCGTGCCTTGCTTGAGGTCTGGCCGCGCTACGCTGCGCAACTGGCCTATGACAAGGCGCACTACGGCGCTGCCCGCGCCGGGAATGCGAACTGGGCGGCGGCTTGCGACCGTGTCAGGTGGCTGCGTACGACGCTCGGGCGCGCACCGCGCATCCTGGTGGCGAAGCTTGGGCAGGACGGGCACGATCGCGGCGCGAAGGCGGTCGCCGCCGCGTTGAGCGATGCCGGCTTCCAGGTCAGGCTGACGCCGTTGTTCCAGTCGGCCGGGGCCGTTGCGGCGCAAGCTCGCGATGACGACTTCGACGCCATCGGCATCTCGACGCTTGGCGGAGCGCACCTTGCCTATGTGTCTGAGTTGTTCGAGGCCCTTCGGCAGCGCGGGGATGCCGTGCCGGTATTTGTCGGCGGGATTATTCCAGCGGCGCACCGGCGCGCCCTGGAGCTGGCAGGCGTCCGCGGCATCTATGGGCCAGGGACGCCGCAAGAGCAAATCGTCACAAAGATCGTGATGGTGCTGACGCCAAAGGATCAAGGTGTCGGGATGCATCAGGTTGCGGCCGATTAGGGATCCGTGGGACACCACACCGCTATATTGCGGACGCCAGATCTCCGATGTGCGGGTGCCAAGCCCGCTTTCGCGGCCCTGACGCAAGACGCGTTGCCCCTGGCTTTTCTGCCGTCCTGACTGTCAGGTAGTCCTGCCTGCACACGACCAGCGAAATCAAATTTAGCTTCGATTGCGCAATGACGTGTCCAAACTTGCCAACAAGCATAACGTGCCCTTACTGCCACTTTATGGTTGCGTTTGCGGACATGCCGTTGCTTTCCCACATACGTACTTTCACCTAATGCTGCATTGCGACAATTCCTTTGCTACAATCAGGGAAAACCCCATAAGGGTAATCCCGAAAGGAAGGACGCCATGAACACCCAATCCGATATCAAGCTGACTGACCAACTCGAACGCGAACTGATCGACCGTGAACTCGGTACGCAAAGCCTGGGCTTCGCCCACGACGTGAAGCGCGCCATCGCCTTCGTCCAGCGCGCGATCGAGGGCCTGCAGAGCCAGGCCCGCAAGGCCAAGGTGGTCTACGCCAACGGCTGAAGTGCTGTTTGCAGCATAGTGGTTGCCGCCCGTTGCGGGCTGCGTGGTAGAACCGGCCATACGTGCGCCCGCCCGGGCAGACGCGGCCGGTTTTGTTTTGCCCATGGCTTTTTGCGTGCTTTGTGAATAACTTTCGCAAGGCTTGCCAGACCTTTTCGTTTGGCCGGGACGAGGCGGGGGGCTATCGTGGATGCCTTCGCAATACGCTTTCCCGACCATGCCCCCGCTTGTCCTGCTGTGCCTGCTGATCACCTATGTGGTCTGGGGCACGACCTACCTGGCGATCCGCTTTACGCTGGAGAGCTTTCCGCCGCTGTTCATGATGGGCACGCGCTTCCTGTGCGCGGGCTTGCTGCTGGCCGCCTGGCTGGCATGGCGGGGCACGCCGATGCCGTCGTGGCGGCTGTTGCGCAACTGCGCGGTGCCGGCGCTGTTCCTCCTGGTGGGCGGCATGGGTTTGACGGCGATTGCCGAGCAGACGATTTCTTCCGGTGCCACCACGGTGATGATCGGGTCGATGCCGATCTTCGCGCTGATCTGGAGTGCCTGCTTCGGCAACGGGCCGAAATGGTATGAGTACGTGGCGATCGCGATCGGCAGCCTGGGCATCCTGGTGCTGACCGCGGGGGCGGAATTCCGTGTCAGTACCGGGGGCGTGGTGGCGCTGATGCTGGCAGTGGCGAGCTGGTCGTTCGGCTCGCAGCTGGCGCGCCGGCTGGAGCTGCCCCAGGGCGCCGCGGCATTTGCCGCTGAGATGCTGATCGGCGGCGCGGTGCTGATGGTGCTGTCGGCGCTGCGGCAGGAGCCGTGGCCGGCATCGGTCAGCGCGCAGGCCGGCTGGGCCTGGGTCTATCTGGTGGTGGCGGGGTCGCTGGTGGCGTTCTCTGCCTATATGTACCTGGTGTCCACGGTCAGCCAGACGTTGTCGGCCAGCTATGTCTATGTGAACCCGCCGGTGGCGCTGGCGATGGGTGCGTGGCTGGGCGGCGAGCAGATCGCCCCGCAGACGCTGGGTGCGGTGATGCTGATCCTGGTGGCGCTGGCCGTGCTTAGGAACGTGCTCGAAATAACTTCCCGCTATGCGGCGTTCCGTGAGCGGATGCTGTAGTTCCACGCAGGCAAGGTTGAGTCGTACTCGATGTTCAGTGAAGCACGGACGCAACGAGTGACTGTCCGTCCGGCTTCATAGACTCCGTCAAGAATGTCAGCAGTAACTTTCAGTCCGGTTTTTGTGCAGGCTTTTTCGATCAGTTCACGAACCAGACTAACGCTGCTGAAGACTACGCCAGCACAGGCTCGCGTAATGTGTGGAAACACGCGGTGCTCGATCGGATTATG